>NZ_RWKW01000093.1 GCF_003970795.1 Aquibium carbonis
CGGCACGAGGTTGTCACCCATGTCTTAGGTACAAACTGTCACCCATGTCTCCGAGTCGTACACGGGAAGAAATGGCGCACCCGGTTGGATTCGAACCAACGACCTCTGCCTTCGGAGGGCAGCACTCTATCCAGCTGAGCTACGGGTGCGCGCCGCGAGGATCGGATCCCCGCATCGGCCCGGTCCGCCAGGAAGCGGCACGGGCACTGGCTACATAGCCGAAGCCGCGCGGCGCTTCAACAGCCGATGTCGGTTCTAGCGCACCGTGCGGGTCGTCGGCCCGGCCGGCGCGGCGCGACGCGCCGGGCGATCGCCGAAGCCGAAGGCCAGCCGCAACGGCCAGGGCAGGCGTTCGGCCGCCATCGCGATGGCGAGCGACAGAGCGACCGTGACGAAGACCACCAGCCCGAGCTTGGTCCAGGCGCCGGCCTCGATCGGCAGCACGTGGTAGAGCGCCCACACGATCACCGTCTGGTGAACGATGTAGAGGGCGAACACCTTGCCGTTCAGCCAGGACAGCGCAGCACTGCGTCGGTCGAGATGGATCGCGGCAAAGCCGACCGCCGTGAGGATCATCGTCCAGGCGAGCGCGAAATCCAGCGCCTTGAACACAGGCGTCTGGTTTTCCCACGAGCCGAGCGATCCAGCCGATCCGGCGGCGGGCACGAAACAGAAGGTGTAGAGCGCAACCGTGAGGACGAGCGCCAGTCCGGCGCTGACCCAGCGGCGGGCCACGACGGTGCCGATGATCTCGGCATGATGGCGCGCGAACAGGAAGCCGAAACCGAACCACGACGCCCAGACCGCGAACCAGGCGCCGTCATTGTAGAGCGCGTTGGTCTGGCGCGGATAGAACGGCGACAGGGCCAGGTTGAGCGCCAGCGGCACCAGAAAGACCAGATGGACGAAGGGCGAGCGGACGACCGCGACGAACAGGCGGGAAACCGGCGCCCCGCGCCCCGACTGCAGGAACCGGAAGATCGGGTACAGCCCGACCGCCATGACCAGCAGATAGGCGACGAACCACATGTGCGCCCAGGTGATGTTGCCGGCGGGATATTTGCCCTCGGTGAAGTAACGCTCGATCCAGAAGGTCCAGAGCGAGCCGCGATAGCCCTCCTCCATGACGCGTTCGAGCCAGACCTGCGGCACCACGACCACCGCCATGGCGAACAGGAGCGGCACAAGCAGGCGCACGGTGCGGTCGCGCAGGAAAGCCCGGCCGGGCGAGGAGCGGAATGCGAACCACGTGCCCATGCCCGAGACGAAGAAAAGCAGCGCCAGCCGCCAGGCGCGCGGGAAGTCCATCGCCCAGGACAGGGCCTGGCTGGTCTGGGCGCTCTTCACCAGCCAGGACATGTCCGGAAAGAAGGCGACCGAGCAGTGGTAGAGGATGAGAAGGCCGAAGGCGAGAACCCGGAGCCAATCGACATAGTGGAGCCTGCCAGTCGTCACGACATTCCATTCCGTTCAATGCCGCGAAGCGGCGTCTGCGCGAAGATGTCTAGCAGCACAACCTTAACGACCCTGCCGCCGGTCGCGAAAAGTCTTATGAATTCTTAGTGGGTGGTGAAACCGGCCGAGCGCCGCGCCGGACCGGGCTAGGCCGCTTCGGCCGGTCAGCCGCCTGCTTCCGGCGAGGACGGTGCCGCGCCGGGGTTCATCACTTGACCGGGTTGCCTCGGCTGGGCCAGCGGCGCGGGCGTCGGAGCATTTCCTTTCAACAGCCCGGTTCCGGCGTAGAGGCCGCCGGTGAGCTGCATCTCGAGCCGCTCGGAATCGCGGCGGCGGACGTCCTGCATGATCTCGTTCGCCTCGGTTTCGTCCAGACCGAGCGTCTTCAACGTCGCCTCGCCGAACACGAAGGCGGATTCGAGCATTTCGCGGATCTGGAAGTCGACGCCGGCGTGGATCAGGTCGAGCGCGGCGCCGCGATCCCAGGCGCGGGCCAGAACCGGAACGAGCGGAAACTCCGCCTTCAGGTGCTCGACGATCCGCACGGTGGTCTCGGCCTTGTCGACGCAGACGAGCACGGCGCGCGCGCGGCCCGCGCCGGCGGCGTGAAGGATGTCCAGCCTGGCGCCGTCGCCATAATAGACCTTGAAACCGAAGGTGGCGGCGACCTTGATCATCTCGACGTCGTTGTCGATGATCGACACGTCGATGCCCTTCAGAAGCAGCGGCTGGCTGGCGACCTGGCCGAAGCGGCCAAAGCCGATGACGAGCACGCTGCCGTCGAGCCCGTCGACCATGTCGACGCCGTTCATGTCGGGCGTCGGTCGCGGCATGAGGCCGCGCAGGCCCAGGATCGCCAGTGGGGTCAGCACCATCGAGATGATGACGATCGCGGTCAGCACGGCATTGGTCTCGCCGTCGATCAGGCCGACGCCGGCCGCCGCCGAATAGAGCACGAAGGCGAACTCGCCACCCTGCGCCATCACGACGGCCCGCTCCAGCGCCTGGCCATGGCCGTGGCGCAAAAGCCGGGCGACAGCATAGATGCCGGCCGCCTTGACGATCATGTAGACCACGACCGACAGCGCCACGATGACCCAGTTGGCGGCGACGACCGACAGGTCGAGCGACATGCCGACGGCGAGGAAGAACAGGCCGAGCAGGATGCCGCGGAACGGCTCGACGTCGGCTTCCAGCTGGTGACGGAAGCTCGATTCGGACAGGAGCACGCCGGCCAGGAACGCACCCATGGCCATCGACAGGCCGCCGAGCTGCATGGCGAGCGCGGAGCCGAGCACGACTAGGAGGGCCGCTGCCGTCATCACTTCACGGGCATGTGCGTCGGCCAGGATCCGGAACATCGGGTTGAGCAGCCAGCGCCCGGCGACGAGCAGGCCGACGATGGCGCCGACGCCGATGCCGACGTCGATCAGGCGCGACGAGAGGGTGGCTTCCTCGCCGCCTGGCGCCATGAAGGCGATCAGCGCCAGAAGCGGAACGATCATCAGGTCCTCGAACAGGAGGATCGAGACCATCCGCTGGCCGGGCTGGGTCGCGATGTCGCCCCGTTCCTCGAGCAGTTGCATGACGATCGCCGTCGAGGTGAGCACGAAGCCGGCCCCGGCGACGAAGGCGACGACGGGCGGCAGGCCGAGCGCCATGCCGACGCCGGTCAGAAGCGCCGCGCAGAGCGCGACCTGGAGCAGGCCCAGGCCGAAGATCTCCTGGCGCAGGCCCCAGAGCCGGGAAGGCCGCATTTCGAGGCCGATGATGAAGAGAAACATCACGACACCCAGTTCGGCGATGTGGAGGATCGCCTCGGGATCGTCGAAGAGGCCGAAGCCGAAGGGGCCGATGATCAGTCCGGCCGCGAGATAGCCGAGGATGGAGCCGAGGCCGAGCCGCTTGAAGATCGGCACCGCCACGACACCGGCCGCCAGCAGGACCACAACCTGGACCAGTTCGTTGCCGCCCGCCTCGCCAGCCATGCCGCCGGATCCCGTTACGCCGAAGCCTCGATACAGCACAGTTGCGCCGCCGGTGGTAGCATCCTGCCGCATGGCAGGCATCACGAAGCGGTCAACCGCCGTCGGTCGTCGCCAGCGCTGAATAGAGTTCGGGCCGACGGTCGCGGAACAGGCCCCAGGCCGCGCGCTGGCGGGCGAGTGCGGCGCGGTCGAAACGAGCGGTGAGGACCGCCTCGCCATCCCGCCCGGCCTCGGCGACAAGCTCGCCGGACGCGCCCGCGATGAAGGAGGAGCCGTAGTAGGTCTGGACACGCCCGCCGACGATCTCGACGCCGATCCGGTTGGCGGCGGCCACCGGCATCAGGTTGGCGCCGGCATGGCCGCGCATGGTGATGCGCCAGTGCTCCATGGAATCGAAATCCGGCCGGCCGGGCTCGGAGCCGATGGCGGTCGGATAGAGCAGCATCTCGGCGCCCATCAGCGCCATGGCCCGTGCGGCCTCGGGAAACCACTGGTCCCAGCAGATGCCGACGCCGATGGCGCCGAAGCGGGTCTGCCAGACCCTGAATCCGGTGTCGCCGGGGGTGAAATAGTACTTCTCCTCGTAGCCCGGCCCGTCTGGAATGTGCGACTTCCGGTAGACGCCGAGCACCGAACCGGTGTCGTCGACCATGGCGACGGCGTTGAAATAGGCCTGGTTGCGGCGCTCGAAGAAGGAAACGGGGATCACGATGCCCAGTTCGCGCGCCAGGGCCGAGAAGGCCGCGATCGTCGCATGCCCCTCCGATGGCCGGGCCCGGGCGAAGTGGCTCGGGTCTTCCTCCTGGCAGAAATAGAGCCCTTCGAAGAGTTCCTGCACGAGCACGACGTTTGCGCCGCGCCCCGCCGCGTCGCGCACCAGTCTGGAAGCGGTCGCGAGGTTTTGCGCCACGTCGTCGGTGCAGGCGAACTGGACGACGCCGAGCGTGACGGTGTTGCTCACGTGTTGCCTTCCTCGAAGCCCGTCAGAACGCCGACGGCGTTGACGCCGATCTCCTCGACGGCGTAGCCGCCTTCCATGACGAAGAGGGTCGGCAGGCCCAGCGCCTCGATGCGGCGGCCGATCTTGGGGTAGTCCTCGGTGACGAGCTTGAACTTCGAGATCGGATCGCGCTCGAACGTGTCGACGCCGAGCGAAACGACGACGACGTCCGGCCCATAGGCGACCAGTTTCAGGCAGGCATCGACGAGGGCCGCGCCCCAGCCGTCCCAATCCGTGCCCCAGGGCAGCGGATAGTTGTGGTTGAAGCCTTCGCCCTCCCCTTCGCCGCGTTCGTCGGCATGGCCGAGGAAATAGGGGTACTCCACCTTCGGGTCGCCGTGCAGGTTCAGCACCTGGACATCGCCGCGTCCGTAGAAGATTTCCTGCGTGCCGTTGCCGTGGTGATAGTCGACGTCGAGGATCGAGACCTTGCCGGCCCCGTGGTCGAGCAGCCATTGCGCAGCGATCGAGGCGTTGTTCAGGTAGCAATATCCCCCCATGAAGGCGCGGCCGGCGTGGTGGCCTGGCGGCCGGCAGAGCGCGAAGGCGGCACGCTCGCCCCCGGAGACCAGGCTGGCGGCCGTCAGCGCCACGTCGTGCGACGACCTGATGGCATCCCAGGTTCCCTCGACGAAGCCCGCGCCCGCGTCGAACGAATAATAGCCGAGCTGCGCCTCGATGGCGTCGGGCACGACGTCCCCGCGCAGGCCACGCGTCGGCCAGGTGTAGGGCAGCGCCGTGCCGTCGAAGCCGGCCGCCGTCCAGCGTTCCCAGACCGTCGGCATGAAGTCGACATAGGCAGGGTCATGGACGCGGCGGGCGGTGTCGAGGTCGAACGCGTCCGGCGGCAGGATGGGCCCGAGGCCGACCTCTTCGGCCCGCGCCCGGATGAACTCGGCCCGCGACGGCATTTCGAAGGCCGGCATGATCTTGCCCGTCATCAACTCGACATTGCCGGCATGACCCGCGTGCCGGGGCGAAAAGATGGTCTTCATGCTGTCCCCACTGGTCGATCGTCACTGCGGCAAAACCCTAATCAGACTTGTGCGGCTTCGCCAACGTCGCGCCCGCCGGCACCCTTCTCCGCATCCGCTTTTCGCGTGGAAAACGGTCAGACTGCGTCGCGAGGCGCGGCAGCCACGATCCCGCGCGTCCCCTCATGGACGACTGGGCCAAAGCGCCCCGGCGGGCTGGCATGGCGCCGAGGCGGGAGTCGGTGCTAGCCTTTCCCAGAAACCGGGGAACGATCACACCATGCCAAGTCCCGCCGATCTCATCGTCACCAACGCCCGTGTCCTGACCATGGACGACGACACCCCTCGCGCGGAAGCGCTGGTGGTGTCGAACGGCGAAATCGCCTTCGTCGGCGCGGCCTCGGAGGCGGCGAAATGGGCCGGACCGGAAACCACCATCATCGACGCCAGGGGCGCCTCGGTTCTGCCAGGCTTCATCGAAAGCCACGTTCACCTGTTCATGGGCGCGGCCGAACTCGTTCACCTGCAGCTCTTCGGCGTGCACGGCTTCGATGCGCTGAGCCACAAGCTCAAGGCCTATGCGGAGCAGCGGCCGAACGACAAGGTGCTATTCGGGCAGGCTTGCGACTACACGGTGCTCGGTGGCGGCGAGACGCTGACGCGGCATCACCTCGACCGGATCATCGCCGACCGCCCGGTCGCTCTGGTGGCGCCAGACCACCATACGATGTGGGCGAACACGAAGGCACTGGAACTGGCCGGCATCCTCAACGGAAAGGCCTGCAACCCCGGCAACGAGGTCGTCATGGGGACAGACGGGCTCGCCACGGGCGAGCTGCGCGAATCCGAGGCGATGACGCCTGTGGTGCACCTGGCCGGCGAAAGCCGGGTGCGGCTCGGCATCCAGACCGGCGGCGAGCCCGACCGCAAGCCGACGCCGCAGGAGTGGGAGGCCGACAAGGCGATCATGTGCCGCGGCCTGGAATATGCGGCCAGCCATGGCATCACCTCGTTCCACAACATGGACGGCAATCTCTACCAGCTCGAGATCCTGGCGGAGATCGAAAAGGAAGGCAGGCTGCTCTGTCGCGGACAGGTCCCGTTCCACTTCAAGAAGCCGATGACGCTCGCCGACCTGGAGAAAGCCTCAGGGATGGCTAGGGACTACTGCTCCGAATGGGTGTCGTCCGGCATGGTCAAGGTCTTCATGGACGGCGTGCTGGATTCGGGCACCGCGCACATGATCGAGCCCTATGCCGACATGCCGGGATGGCGCGGCGAACCTTATTTCTCGGATGCCGAGTTCGCCGATCTCGCCACCGAGATCGACGGGCGCGGGCTGCAGATCGCGGTGCATGCGATTGGCGACGCGGCCGTGCGCACGGTGCTCGACGGGTATGCTGCGGCGCGCGAGGCGAATGGTCCCCGTGACAGCCGCCACCGGATCGAGCACATCGAGGTGACGACCGACGCCGACATGCCGCGCTTTGCCGATCTCGGCGTCATCGCCTCGATGCAGCCGCCGCATCCGCCCGGATCCATGGGCCTGCCGCTCGAGCCGACGGTCTCGAAGATCGGCCGCGACCGCTGGCGGCTGGCCTATGCCTGGCGCACCATCAAGGAGACCGGCGCCCATGTCGTCTTTGCCTCCGACTGGCCGGTGTCGCCGATCGACCCGATTGCGGGCATCCAGGCTGCCGTGCTGCGCAAACGATGGGCAGACGACCTGCCCGACCATGCCTTCAGCCTGCACGAGGCGATCGCCGCCTACACCGTCGAGGGCGCCTATGCCGAATTCATGGAGCACCGGAAGGGACGCATCAAGGCGGGTTACCTCGCCGACATCGTGGTGCTGTCCAGCGATATCGAAGCGGTCGCGCCCGAAGCGCTGCACGAGGTGCGGCCGGTCACCACCATCTGCGGGGGAAGGATCACCTACCAGGCCTGAAGCTGGCATGGTCGTTGCGTGGTGACCACCGTCGTCTGCGCCGAAGGCTTGGTTGCCAAGCGCGATGCCATGTGGTGACATTGGCCGCAAGAACAACCATCCGCGGCCAACGGCGGAGACGGGTTCGCGAGAGGGGTGCATTTTGCCGGAAAAACCGGACCAGATCGCCATCGACGTCAGGCATGTGACGAAGGTCTTCGGCTTCGGCCCCGACAAGGTTCACGCCCTCAAGGACGTTTCCGTCGCGATACGGGAAAACGAGTTTTTCACGCTTCTGGGTCCGTCCGGCTGCGGCAAGACCACACTTCTGCGGCTGATCGCCGGTTTCGATTTCCCGACAGACGGCGAAATCCTCCTGCACGGTCAGGACATCGCGCCGCTGCCGCCTTACAAGCGGCCCGTCAACACCGTGTTCCAGAGCTACGCGCTGTTCCCGCATCTGACGGTCGCGCAGAACATTGCGTTCGGCCTCGAGATGCTCGGCCGTCCAAGGGCCGAAATCGATGCGCGCGTCAGTCAGATGCTCACGCTCGTGCGGATGGAAGAGTTGCGCAACCGGTCGACCGCCCAGATCTCGGGGGGCCAGCAACAGCGCGTCGCACTGGCCCGGGCGCTGGCGCCGCAGCCCAAGGTTCTGCTCCTCGACGAGCCGCTCTCGGCGCTCGACTTCAAGCTGCGCAAGGAGATGCAGATCGAGCTCAAGCGCCTCCAGCACGAGACCGGCATCACCTTCATCTTCGTCACCCACGACCAGGAGGAAGCGCTCACCATGTCGGACCGTATCGCGGTCATGTCGGCGGGCAACATCCTGCAGGTCGGTTCACCGAAGGACATCTACGATCGTCCGGCAGTGCGCTTCGTGGCCGACTTCATCGGTGAAACCAACTTTCTCGAGGCCGCCATGGTGTCGTCGACCAAGGACCGGGCCAGCGTGCGGCTCGGCTCCGGGGCCGTCATCGACGCATCGGTGCCAAAGGGCTTTTCGCCGTCCGGAAAGGTCACCGTGGTGATCAGGCCCGAGCATGCGCGGCTGGCGGACGACGGCGGCGAACTCTCGGGCAGGCTGGCGAACATCGTCTATTTCGGGACCGACACACATTTCCACGTCGATCTCGACGGTGGCGGCAGCTTCATCGTTCGCCAGCAGAACACCCGGGACGAGAGCAGGCGCGCGCAGGAGGGCGACAAGGTGTCGATCGTGGTCGGCACAGGCGCCGCCCAGGTTCTGAGGGACTGACGGCATGGCGAGCGCCGCAGAAACCGCCCGCAAGGCCGAACGCGACGACATCCGCAAACGCTGGCTACTTTCCGCTCCCGCGCTCCTGATCATCTTCTTCGCCGCCGCAGGGCCGCTCGGAATCGTGATCGTCTACTCGTTCCTCGAACCCGGTTCCTACGGAGACGTGCGCTGGAGCTTCTCGACCGACGCCTGGGTGAGCGTCGTCCTGCAACGCGACATCTTCGACGAGACGCTGTCCATCGCCGACGCGCATGTCGCGATCTTCTGGCGATCGGTGACGCTGTCGCTGGCCACCACCGTATTCGCCTTCATCTTCGGCTTCCCGACGGCCTACTTCATCGCCACGCGCCCGGAGCGCACGCGCGCGCTGTGGCTGTTCCTGATCACGATCCCGTTCTGGACCAACCTCCTGATCCGCACTTTCGCGATCCAGGAGGTGATCCGCAACGAGGGCCTGTTCAACATCGTGCTCCTGAAGCTCGGGCTGATCTCGACCCCGATCCAGATCATCTACACCGACACCGCCATCATGATCGGCATGATCTACGTCTATCTGCCGCTGATGGTGCTGCCGCTCTACGCCTCCATGGAAAAACTCGACTTCCGGCTGGTCGAGGCGGGCTACGACCTCTACGCGACGCGTTTCCAGGTTCTTCGGCGCATCATCCTGCCGATGGTGAAGCCCGGCATCGTCGCCGGCTCGATCCTGGTGTTCATCCCCTCGCTCGGCGCCTATGTGACGCCGCGGATCCTGGGTGGCGGACGCAACCTGATGCTGGGCAACCTCATCGAGTTGCAGTTCGGCCAGGGTCGGAACTGGCCTCTCGGCGCCTCGCTGTCGATCACGCTTCTGATCATCGTGCTGGCGGCTCTGCTGATCTACATCCGCTATGCCGGCACCGGGGCGCGCAATCATGGCTAGCCGGTTCGACATCCGCCGGCAGACCGGCTTCCCGACGGTCGCCCTGTTCTGCTTCTTTCTGCTCTACCTGCCGCTGTCGGTCGTCGTCATCTTCGCCTTCAACTCCGGAACGTCGATCGCCGTGTGGGAAGGGTTCTCGTTCCGCTGGTTCGTGCAGGCGTGGAGCAACCAGCAGGTGGTCGACGCCTCGATCCGTTCCGTGCAGATCGCCAGCGTGGCCGCGGTGATCGCCACGGTGGCCGCCACCATGGCGGCGCTCGCCACCACCCGGACGCGGCCCTATCGGGGGCTCACCTTCAAATATGCCTTCATCAACCAGCCGCTGATGGTGCCGGAGATCGTCACGGCGGTGGCGCTGCTGATCTTCTTCTCGCGCATCAAGATCGCGACCGGTTATTCCGGCCTCGGCTACCTGATGATCGCGCACGCGGCCTTCTGCATTCCCTTCGCCTATCTCCCGATCCGGGCCCGGCTCGAAAGCATGGATACCGCGCTGGAGACCGCCGCGGCCGACCTCTACGCCACGCCCTGGCAGGCCTTCCGCCGCGTGACGCTGCCGCTGCTGTGGCCCGGCATCATCGCCGGCCTGATGCTGGCTTTCGTGATCTCGCTCGACGACGTCGTCATCACGGAGTTCGTCAAATCGGCCGGTCAGGATACACTGCCCACCTACATGCTCGGGCAACTGCGTCGCGTCGTGACGCCCGAGATCAATGCGATATCGACCGCCTTCCTTGGCATATCGGTCGCTATCGTCACCGTATTCTTCCTCATCAGCAGGAAGAAGACCTGAGCAACGATACAACGACGCCAATGAATGGGAGAACGACGATGCACTGGAAACTGACCGCGACCGCTGCGGGCGTCGCTATGCTGGCCTCTTCCGGGCTGGCGAACGCCGCCGGCGAACTCAACATCTACAACTGGGGCAACTACACCAGTCCCGAACTGATCAAGAAGTTCGAGGAAGCGCACGACGTCAAGGTGACGCTCACCGATTATGATTCCAACGACACCGCGCTCGCCAAGGTGCGCCAGGGCGGCCACGGCTTCGACATCGTGGTGCCGTCGGCGAGCGTCATCCCGATCTGGATCCGGGAAGACCTGCTGCTCGAAACCAATCCGAACGAGATGGAGAACTTCAAGAACGTCGCCGACCGCTGGAAGGACGTGCCGTTCGATCCGGGCCGCAAGTACACCGTGCCGTGGCAATGGGGCACCGTCGGCCTGTCGGTGAACACCGCCGACTACAAGGGCGACATCAACACCTCGGCGATCTTCCTCGATCCGCCCGCCGAACTGGAAGGCAAGATCAACGTCATTCCAGAGATGGCGGACGTGATGCATCTGGCCATCACCTATCTGGGCGGCGAGCCCTGCACGTCGGACCGGACGATCCTCAGGCAGGTGCGCGACAAGCTGCTGGAGGCCAAGCCGAAGTGGATCTCGATGAACTACGGCAACATCGAAGCCATGACCAAGCGTGACTTCCTGGCGACGGTGAACTGGAACGGCGCCTCGCTGCGCATGCGCGAACAGGATCCCAACATCAAGTACGGCTATCCGAAGGAGGGCTATCCGATCTGGATGGACAACGTGGCCGTGTTGAAGGACGCACGGAACGTCGAGAACGCCAAGCTGTTCATGAACTTCATCATGGATCCGGAGAACGCGGCCATGATCTCGGATTTCGCGAAATACGCCAACGGCATCGACGGGTCCGAGGAGTTCATGCCGGCCAACATGAGCGACGCGCCGGAAATCGTCGTTCCGGAAGAGCTTCAGGCGGCGGGAACCTTCGCGCTGACCTGCCCGGAAGAAGCCCGCAACCTCTACACGGCGATCTGGACCGAGTTGCAGAAATAGCGGCCACCGCCCGTCTGACCACCCCGCCCCGGCGCGACGCGCCGGGGTTTATTCTTATAAAACCATTGGATTTCCACCCATGTAAGGGTTCGTTCATAATTGATTAAGTTTCGCGAAACTTTTCTCGCGGATGCTCCGTCGGGTGAGGCGATTCGCGGCCGGGACACGGCGTGTTCCAAGCGGGAGAATCGTCAGGCACCAAGGGGGTGAAACATGAAATTTCTTGCAGCGACGGCCATGTCGGCCGTCATCTGGGCAAGTGCATTCGGCGGCCAGGCATTGGCGCAGGACCATGTCGGTCCGATCACCGACTACGTGAAGGCCAACATCGAGCCCTGGCTCTCCGATCCCGTCGTGATCGGCGCGATCAACGAACAGAACGCCGCTCATGCCGGGCTGACCCAGGCCGACATCGACGCTCTCGACAAGCAGTGGCGCGCGGAGGTGGATGCCGGATCCAAGCCGCTCATCGACAAGGTCATGGGCAATGCGCTGTCGAAGTTCCTCGCCGCCAAGCAGGCCGAAGCGGGCGGCATGATCACCGAAGCCTTCGTGATGGACAACAAGGGCCTCAATGTCGGCCAGAGCGAGATCACCTCGGACTACTGGCAGGGCGACGAGGCGAAATGGCAGAAGTCCTATGCGCTCGGCGCGGGAACCATCTTCGTCGACGATGTCGACAAGGACGAGTCCACGCAGAGGCTGCAGTCGCAGGTCAGCGTCGCCATCAGCGATCCGGCCACCGGCCAGGCCATCGGCGCGATCACGCTCGGAATCGACGTCGAAGGCCTCTGAGGCCTTCGCGGGGCGCGTTGTATCGGGCGAAGAGTATGGGGGTTGTGTCTGGCATGTTCGGCAAGCGATCGATCACGTTCAAGCTCGTGCTGGCTGCGCTCGGCGTCAGCCTCGCGGGCCTCGGTGCATCCGTGACCCTCATCGACCGGACAGCCAAGAGCAGCCTCCACGATCTGGCCACCGACGCCTGGATCATCCAGACCGGCCAGATCGCCACGGCCGCGGCAGGCGGCATCCGCTGGAAGAAGCCCGAGGTCGTCGCCGATGCCTGGGCGGCCTACCAGAACAACCCGGACCGCATTCTCTCGCGTGCGGTCGCTTTCGATACGACCGGCAACGTGATCGCCGAATTCACCGCTCCCGGCGTTTCGGCCGCGGCGATCGACACGTCGCTGCGGCGTCTGCTTGCCGCGCCGAGCGAAGGCACGGCCGTCGAGGCGGTGGGCGGCAACGTGCTGATGGTGACCCCGGCCGGCACCAGCGCCGAAGGCAAGCCGCTCGGCTATGTTGCCGTTGCGTGGAACACCAGCACCCTGGAGGCCGTCCGGTCCTCGCTCTGGCTCGGCGCCACCGGCGTCCAGTCGATCTCGGCCCTCATCCTGGTGGTCCTGCTGTTCATCAGCATTCGTTTCGTGGTCGGTCGTCCGCTGGGCGAAATCACCCAGCGCATCGAGAAGCTCTCGAACGGCGACCTGGAGTCGACCGTGCCGAACCTCGATCGATCCGACGAGGTCGGCGTGATCGCGCGGTCGCTGGAGGGCTTCCGCAAGGCCTCGCTCGACAAGCTCGAGGCCGATCGGGAACTCGACGCCCAGCGCCGCCAGATGGAGGAGCAGCGCGACGAGAACGACGCCTCCCGCAGTTCGGCCGCCAAGCTGCAGGCAGCGGTCGTCAAGCTCATCGGCGCAGCACTCGCACGACTGGCCGATGGCGACCTGACGACCCGGCTCAAGGTGGACTTCCCGCCGGAGTACCGGAAGATCAAGGAAGACTTCAACACCGCCATGGACCGGCTGCAGGACGCCATGCAGCAGATCGTCGCCACCGGGCGCCAGCTCGAATACGGCACCGACGAGATCAGCCGCGCAGCCGATGAACTCGCCCGCCGCAGCGAGCAGCAGGCGGCCACGATCGAGGAGACGGTGGCCGCCGTCGGCGAGATCACCCGTTCGGTCTCGGCCACCGCGGCCGGAGCCGGGGAGGCCCGTGCAGCCGTGATCGACATGACGACCGACACCGGCCACAGCGACAAGGTGGTGGGCGCCGCCATCTCGGCGATGGGCGGCATCGAGAAATCGTCCGAAGAGATTTCCAAGATCATCGGCGTCATCGACGAGATCGCATTCCAGACCAACCTCCTGGCGCTCAACGCGGGCGTCGAGGCGGCGCGCGCCGGCGAAGCTGGCCGCGGTTTCGCCGTGGTCGCGCAGGAGGTTCGCGGCCTGGCGCAGCGCTCGGCCGACGCCGCGCGCGAGATCAAGCAGCTGATCCAGACGTCGGCCGGCCAGGTGAAGACGGGCGCGAAGCTGGTCGGCGAGACCGGCGACGTCATCGGCCGCATCGCGGCACGGGTCGAAAGCATCAGTTCGATCGTCACCGAGATCGCCCGCGGCGCAGAAGAGCAGGCCGCCACCCTGCGCGGCATCAATTCGGCGATGAACGGCATCGACACCGCGACTCAGCAAGGCGCGGCGATGGCGCAGCAGTTCACCTCGACCAGCCGCGGCCTCGCCCGTGACGGCGAGGAGCTGAACCGGCTGATGTCGCATTTCCGCGGCGCGGAAAGCCATGTCGACGAACGCCCGGCGGCGCATCGCCCGGCTCAGGCCCGCCGGGCGCCCGCACTTGCGACCGTTGCCACGAGCCGCCGGCCCGAGCCCGCGAACACCTGGCGTGAGCCACCTCGCGCCCGCCCGGCCACCCTCGGCGCCAACGCGCTCGACATCGAGGCCGAGTCCGACGGCTGGGAAGAGTTCTGATACGCTCAGGCCTTCCTTTGCGGCCGCTCAGAGCCCCTCGGCAGCCTCCGAGACGATCTCGTCCAGCAAGGCGTTGACCTCGTCGCGCCCCGGCCCGGCCGGCAGCCGACGGAAGCCCACCACGACCTTGCCCGGCTCCGCCTCGGTTTCGTAGGCGAAGAGGACATAGGGGCAGAAGGCGATGTTGCCCATGTCGGCTTCCATGGCCTTGCGCGACACCACCGCCGAGCAGAATTGCAGAAACTCCGCTTCACGATAGAGCGGCATGGCGGCGCCGACATCTCCCGCCGTCCGCTTCAGCATCTCGCCGATATGGCCGTGATAGTCGATCACGTAGCCGCGGTTGACCACCGCGTCCTCGAGATCGGCGATCACGCTGGCGAAGGGCGACTGCGTTTCGTGAGTCGTGACCATGTCGTCCGCCAGCGCCGGGCTGGCCAGGCCGAGGGCTGCGGCCAGCGCCGCTGCCATCACATTTGCGCGCATCTTTTCCTCCCGTGAGGCTCATTGCCCCTCGACAAGCGTAGTCCAGTCCTCATAAATATGCAAAAAATAATATATTTGCATGGGAGGACGACATGAACTTCACGCGTATGCCCCTGCCGGGCGTCGACCGGCGACGCTTTCTCGCTGCGACGGGTTCGGCGGCGCTCATTGCCCTCTCCGGCGGCCTGCTTCCGACGCGCACGGCGCGCGCGCAGCCGCTGTCGACCGGCTCGGCCGAGATTACGATTCTCAGCGACGGCAATCTCGTGCTGCCGATGGGCTTTGCGTTTCCCGCCGTCGATCAGGGCGAACTGGCGAAGCTGCTCGCCGACAACGGAATGGCCACGGACGCACTGCTGCCCGACTGCAACGTGACGCTGGCGCGGATGGGCGACAGGCTGGTCATCTTCGACGTCGGGGCCGGCGCCAACTTCATGCCCAGCGCCGGCAAGCTCGCCGACAGCTTGGCTGCGGCCGGCGTCGACCCGGCAGACGTGACGGACGTGATCTTCACGCATGCGCACCCGGATCATCTCTGGGGCCTGATCGACGATTTCGACGAACTGGTGTTCCCCAACGCCGAGTATCGGATCGGGCGGGCGGAATGGGATTTCTGGTCGGCACCGGATGCGATTTCGCGGGTGCCGGAGGATCGCCAGACCTTCGTGATCGGCGCCCAGAACCGGTTCGCGGCGATCGAGGACCGCGTGATCTTCATCGAGGGCGGGCAGGACGTGCTGCCGGGGATCGAGGCGGTCGCGACGCCAGGCCATACGCCTGGGCACCTGTCCTTCATGATCCACGGCGCGGAGCCGGTGCTGATCGTCGGCGACGCCATCACCAATTCGGTGATCTCGTTTGCGCGGCCCGACTGGCCGTCGGGCAGCGACCAGGATCCCGGGCTCGGCGCGCAGACGCGACTGTCGCTGCTCGACCGCCTGGCCGCGGACAAGGCGCGCGCGATCGGCTTCCATTTTCCGCATCCGGGGGCGGGGTACGTGGAACGCAGCGAAGGCGCCTATCGCTACGTGCCGGCCTGATCACTCCGCCGGGCCGGCCGCGGCGCGGAAGGCGCCGAAGGGCGAGCCCTCGATGAGATAGGCCAGGCCCATGCGGGCGCCGAGGAAGATCGAGGCCAGCACGACAGGGGCGGATATCGCCAGCGCCGATACGGCGGTTACGCCCTGACCGATGGTGCAGCCCATGGCGAAAACGCCGCCGACCCCCATCAGCACCCCGCCCGCCAGGTGGCGACCGAGTTCGCGCGCGTCGTCGCAGGCCTCCCAGCGCACGTCACGCTTCCACAGCGCGCAGCCAGCCGCGCCGAGCACCACCCCGACGACGAGCCCCACGCCATAGTCGGGCAGCACGCCGGTGAAGGTGACGAACTGGAGAATCGTGTCGGAGACCGGGACGACGAAGGAACCGGCCTCGATCTGGACGATCTCGAACGAATGCGCTGCGGCGTGGCTGGTCGCCCACCAACCGAATCCGATGACGAGGCCGACCGTCGCGCCCGTCGCGATGGAATCGAAATGGCGTCGATAGTCGGCGGACGAGAAGATCCAGCCCGTCAGGACGAGGGCCACGAGCGAAGCGACGGCCAGGTTGATGTCCGCGCCGGAGAAGTGTCCGGCGATGGCGCCCAGCGACTGCCCGCCGACGCCAGAGAGGTCTATGGCGAAGTTGTCGGAGAGCGCGACACGCGCCTGCGCGATAACGCCCTTCTGTGCCGACATGGCGGCCAGCCCCAGCACGATCAGCACGATCAGCGAACGCAGGCTGCCGCCGCCGAGCCTGACCAGAGCGCCGAACCCGCATGTGCCCACCAGCGCCATGCCGAAGCCGAAGCCTATTCCCCCGACGATGGCTCCGATCCAGGCGAAGTCAGAGCGGATGTAGAAGCTCTCGGCCGTGTCGACGTAGCCGGCCGCCTGGAGCGCCTGGGTCGCGACCAGAGCGACCACCGCCGCCAGCATCCAGGTTCTCAGCCCGCGCCCGTCACCGGCGTACCAGTAACGCTCCAGACCGGACATGGTGCAAAAGTGGTTTGCCCTCGCGGCGAAGCCGAGAACGGCGCCCGCACACAGGCCGGCAACCGGAAGGAACCACGCGTGGGTGGCCAGGCTCATCCATCCCTCCCTCGGGCTTGCGCCCAACGGCAGGTCTCGAGCCTGCCTCGTTCAGTTGGCGTCGTTGGCCGACGCCTCACTCTTGTCGTTCTTCTCCGGATTTCGAACCGGAGCGCAGAAGAGATTGTACAACGTTTCGATGACCGAGGACACTTCCTTGCTGGCGATCGAATAGTAGATGACCCGCCCTTCCCGGCGCGTGTTCACCAGTCGGTCGAAACGCAGGCGTGCAAGCTGCTGCGACACGGCCGCCTGGGGCAGGCGCATCGCCTCCTCGAGCTCGGACACCGACTTCTCGCCTTCCGAGAGCAGGCACAGGATCAGCAGGCGCCCCTCATGCGCGAGCGCCTTGAGAAGTTCGCTCGCCTCGCGCGCCTGCGCGAGCAGCTCGTTGAACTGCTCGGGGGTCTGGGCATCCTTGATGTTTGGAAGGCTCATGAGAACGGAAAGGTTCATCGGTTTCTTTGGCGCCATTTCGACATGGCGCGAACCGTGCCAAATGTCCAGATCGCGAGGCATGATCCAGGTCAAGCGGTCGTGATTTCCCAAGCCCACGGTCAGGAAGCGTCAGGGCTGCTCCGGGAGACGTGCCAGGAGTTCCCCGATGCGGAACCAGAAAAACTCGTCGCCGACATAGCCCCGAATGCGGCCGACTTCGCGACCTTCGTCCATGAGGACGAAGGTCGGCGTGAACCGTTCCTTCGCAATACCGTCGAGGTCGGCCGGCCAAGGCCTGGTGATGTCGACCCGCCTGAGCGGCGCGCGGCGCCCCTCCTGCGTCTTCGGCCAGGCGGGCGCGATCTGCGCGTTGAACTGCGCGCACCAGACGCAGCCCGGTTGCTCCAGCATCAGGAGTTCCGCTGCCTGCACCTTCGCCGACAGCGCAACAATGCTCGCCGCCACGAGGCCGCACCGAGCCAATCCCGCAAGCTTCATGATCCAGCAGTCCTCCGTTGCATATAAATATAGCATTTTTTGAATGCTTCTGCCAAGGTGATGCCCTGTCGGACGGCGGTGGGAGGAACGATGCTGGATGTCAGTCTTGGGGCAGCGCTGCTGGCGGGGCTGCTGTCGTTCGTCTCGCCTTGCGTGCTGCCGATCGTACCGCCCTATCTCGCCTGGCTGGCGGGCGTCAGCTTCGACGAGCTGAGGGACGACGAACCGGGAACTGCGCAACGGCGGCGCGTCGTCGTCGCCGCGATCGCTTTCGTGCTCGGCTTCGCCACGGTGTTCATCGCGCTTGGGGCAACGGCCAGCGTCGTCGGCAAGACCATCGCGCAGTACTTCGACACGCTGTCGGTCATCGCCGGCGTCATCATCATCATCATGGGCCTGCACTTCCTGGGCGTCTTCCGGATCGGGATGCTGTATCGCGAGGCGCGCGTGCAGGTGGCCAGGAAGCCGGCCGGCGTGATGGGGGCCTATGTCATCGGGCTGGCCTTCGCCTTCGGCTGGACGCCCTGCGTCGGGCCGGTGCTTGCCGCCATCCTGTTCATCGCCGGAAGCGAGGGAAGCGCAGCGCAGGGCGCGCTTCTGCTCGCCGCCTATTCTCTGGGCATCGGCATTCCCTTCGTGCTCGCCGCCCTGTTCGCCAGCAGGTTCCTCGGCTGGGCCGCACGCTTCAAGCGCCACATGCACAAGGTCGAGATGGCGATGGGCGCCCTGCTCGTCCTCACCGGCATCCTGTTCATCACCGGCCAGATGTCGACCATTTCGTTCTGGCTCCTCGAAACGTTCCCGATCTTCCAGACCATCGGATAGGAGGTTCCCATGTCCCGGATCGCATCGCTCGTCGTCACCCTCGTCGCGGCAACCTTCGCCCTGCCCGCCCTGGCGGTCGAGATCGGCGGGGACGGCCTTCACAAGCAGGAGTGGTTCACCATCACCTTCCGCGACATGGCCGAGGACATCGAGCAGGCGCGCAGCGAGGGAAAGCGGCTGGCCATCACCTTCGAGCAGCGCGGCTGCATCTATTGCCGCGACATGCACGAGAAGCTGCTCTCCGACCCCGAGGTGCGCGACTACATCCGCGAGAACTTCATGATGGTTCAGTACAACATGTTCGGCGACGAGGAGGTCACCGACCTCGACGGCAGCATCCTGACCGAGAAGACCGCCGCGCGCAAATGGGGCTACGTGTTCACGCCGACCATCGTCTTTTTGCCGGAAGTGGCCCCCGAGGGCGGCACCGCGGCGCAGGCGGCGGTCGCGACGATGCCCGGGGCCTTCGGCAAGTGGACGTTCCTCAACATGTTCAAGTGGGTCAACGAGAAGGGCTACGAGAGCGGCGAGCACTTCCAGCACTACCACGCCCGCATCATCAACGAACTGCGCGCGGAAGGCCGGCTCGGCGAAGGCGAGAACTGAGGTCGCAGCCCGGGACCGGGCGCCCCGCAGGGCTGTCGGCGGGCGCATTTCTCAATACATGCAGAAATTCATATTTTTGTATTGATTAGCATCATGACCCGATCTATCGTCGTCGATGGAGGAACGGATCACCCAGGCGATCCGACAGGTTGGAGGAGAAAAACATGAGGCGCATTCTCGCGGGCGCGGCCTGTGCCATCGCGCTGGCCGTCCATCCGCTGGCGGCATTCGCCGACGAGATCGCCCCCGCCGACGTCGCGTTCGACGACATGAAGGTGACGACGTCGCTGACGGGCGTGCCCGGCAATCCCGAGGAAGGCGCGAAGGCATTCGCGAACCGGGGTCTCGGCAACTGTCTCGCCTGCCATGCGCTGGAAGCCCTCTCCAAGGAGCAGTTTCACGGCGACGTGGCGCCAACGCTCGACGGTGTGGCGGACCGGTGGTCGCCCGAGGAGCTTCGGGCCATCATCGTCGATGCCAAGCAGGTCTTCACGGAAGAAACCATGATGCCGGGCTTCTACAGCCTGAACGTCGGGTTGAACGTGCGCAAGGATCTCGTCGGAAAGACGGTCCTGACAGCGCAGCAGGTCGAGGACGTCGTGGCCTTCCTGGCCACGCTCAAGGAATAGGAAAAGGAGGTTCGCATGCCCCTGTCGAGGCGTCGTGTGCTGATGCTGGCCGCCGGAGCGGCGGCCATTCCCGCCCTGCAGCTTCTTCCGGGCGCGGCCTTCGCCGCGGCCGAGGACGTTGCCGCGATGATGGCGGATTTTTCCGGCGGCAAGGAGCCGCAGGCCGGCAAGATCACCCTGACGGCACCGGAAATCGCCGAGAACGGCAACACCGTGCCGATCTCCGTGGACGTCGCGAGCGCCATGGAAGGCGACGACATGGTCGATGCCGTCCTGATCCTCGCCGATGGCAACCCCCGTCCCGAGGTCGCCACCTTCCACTTCACGGCCATGAGCGGAAGCGCGGCCGCCACCACGCGCATGCGTCTGGCCAGGACCCAGAACGTGATCGCGCTGGCCAGGATGGCGGACGGCTCGGTCTACATGGACAAGAAGGAAGTGAAGGTCACGATCGGCGGCTGCGGCGGCTGAGGCAGAAATCTTCGGAGGAACGAGAACATGTCATCCAAGCCCAGGGTCAAGGTACCCAAGACCGCGTCCGCTGGCGAAGTGATCGTCATCAAGACGCTCATCAGCCACGAGATGGAATCCGGCCAGCGCAAGGACAAGGACGGAAATCCGATCCCGCGCAAGATCATCAACAAGTTCACGTGCGAGTTCAACGGCCAGCCCGTTTTCTCCTGCGACCTCGACCCGGCCATCTCCGCCAACCCGTATTTCGAGTTCAGCGCCAAGGTGCCGGAAAGCGGAACCTTCAAGTTCACCTGGGTGGACGATGACGGATCCGTCTACAGCGACGAGCAACCCATCACGGTGGAATAGGCCAGACACGGCAGAGGGGCCGCGGTCCAGCGGGAGGATGAACGTGGAGAGGATTTCACTGGCGGCCGGTACCGCCCTGTGTCTGCTGCTGACCGGACTTGCGGTCGAGCGGGCTTTCGGCGAACCGGTTGACGATACGCTCGAGATCGACGGCGTGCCGATGATAACCCGGGCGGCGGCGCCGGAGGGACATCCCTTCGACGAAGTCCTGTCGGGATGGCTGTTTCGCGAGGCGGAGACGCGGGCGACGCAGGAAGACTCCTTCGAGAACCCGGGCATGCTCGCCGTCGAACGCGGCGGCGAGATCTGGGAAACGGTCGACGGATCGATGGGCAAGTCCTGCGCGTCCTGCCACGACGACGCGGCGGTGTCCATGAAGGACGTGGGCGCGACCTATCCCAAGTGGGACGCGGACGCGCAGCGGCCGATCAACGTCGAGCTGCAGATCGACAAGTGCCGCGTCGAGAACATGGGCGCGGAACCCTACAAGTTCGACGATGCCGAGCAGGTCGCATTGACCGCCTTCGTCAAGCACCAGTCTCTCGGCAAACCGCTTGCCATCGACCTCACGCAGGGCGAATTGCAGACGTGGTGGGAGAAGGGCAAGGACGTCTACTACACGCGCACGGGCCAGCTCAACTTCGCCTGTGCCTCGTGCCACGAAGCCTCGATGGGCAAGTACATCCGGGCCGACCATCTGAGCCAGGGCCAGGTCAACGGCTTCCCGACCTACCGTTTCAACACGGCCGGGATGGTGTCGCTGCACAACCGCTTCCGCGGCTGCATCCGCGACACGCGCGCCGAAATGCCGAAAGCGTTCTCGGACGAACTCATGGCGCTCGAGGTCTACGTGACCTGGCGCGGTACCGGCCTGTCGGTCGAGACGCCGGCCGTCCGCCAATAGGAACGACCGGCCGCATCAGCCGCACCCGGCGGGAGCCGCCCGCCGGGACCGGATCACTGCACTCTTGCGCCGTCCACAGGACTGACGATGAGCCACACCAGACGCGATTTCCTCCAGTTCGCCCTCAATGCGAGCGTGGCGCTCGGCGCGGCCGGCTATGCGGCCAGTCCGCTGCGGGCGCTGGCCCAGCAGAAGCTGACGCAGGAAGACCTGTTGCGCTTCGATGCGAAGGGGCAGGTGACGCTGCTGCATTTCACCGACGTGCACGCGCAGCTGCTGCCCGTCTACTTCCGCCCGCCGGACACCAACATCGGCGTCGGCGCCTTTGCCGGCATTCCGCCGCATCTGGTCGGCGAAGCCTTCCTGAAGGAGTTCGGCATCGAGCGCGGCAGCGCCTATGCCTATGCGCATACATTCCTCGACTACGTCGACCTAGCGCGCAGCTACGGCCGGCTCGGCGGCCTCGACCGCACCGCCACCCTCGTCAAGGCGATCCGCGCCGACCGGGGCGACGACAAGGTGCTCTTCCTCGACGGGGGCGACACCTGGCAGGGCTCCTACACCTCGCTCAAGACCGCCGGCCAGGACATGGTCGACTGCATGGCGCTGTTGAAGCCCGATGCGATGACCGGGCACTGGGAGTTCACGTTCGGCGAGGATCGCTTCACCGAGATCGTGGAAAGCCAGGCCTATCCCTTCCTGGCCTCCAACATCTTCGACGCCGAATGGGACGAGCCGGTGTTCGAGCACACCAAGATGTTCGAGAAGGGCGGCGTCCAGGTCGCGGTCATCGGCCAGGCGATGCCCTACACGCCGATCGCCAACCCGCGCTGGATGTTTCCGCAATGGTCGTTCGGAATCCGCCCCGACGTCCTGCAGGCGAACGTCGACGCGGCCCGCGCCGCCGGTGCCGAGGTCGTGGTGCTGATCTCGCACAACGGGTTCGACGTCGACCGCAAGCTGGCGACGGTGGTGTCCGGGATCGACGTGATCCTGACCGGCCACACACACGACGCCGTGCCGGAAGCCGTGCGGGTGCGCGAGACGCTGATCCTGTCATCGGGTTCGCACGGGAAATACCTCGGGCGCGTCGACCTCGAGGTCGCCAACGGCAAGGTGACCGGGTCGAGCTCGAACCTGATCCCGGTGTTCTCGGACGTCATCGCGTCTGATCCCGAGATGGCGGCGAAGATCGCAGAGGTGCGGGCGCCCTACGAGGCCGAAACGGCCGAGGTGCTCGGCCGCACCGAGTCCCTGCTCTACCGGCGCGGCAACTTCAACGGCACATGGGACGATCTGATCTGCCAGGGGATCATCGAGGAGCGCGACACACAGATTGCCCTGTCGCCCGGATTCCGGTGGGGCACGACGCTTCTGCCCGGGCAGGACATCACCCGCGACGATCTCTACACCGAGACGTCGATGAGCTATCCGGCAGTCTATCGCAACGAGATGACCGGTCAGCAGCTGAAGGAGGTGCTGGAGGACGTCTGCGACAACCTCTTCAATCCCGATCCCTTCCTGCAGCAGGGCGGCGACATGGTGCGCGTCGGCGGGATGACCTACACCTGCGCCGTCAACGGCACGATCGGCAACCGTATTTCCGACATGCAGCTTACGGCGACAGGCGAGCCGATCGATCCCGGCAAGACCTATGTCGTGGGCGGCTGGGCATCGGTGAACGAGGGCGTCGAGGGCCCGGCCATCTACGACCTGATGGAAGGCTTCATCCGGCGCAAGGGCACGGTGACAGTGCCCGACGAGCGGACCGTCAGGATCGTGCTCTGACCGGTCGGCCCGAGCACGGACGCCGGCCGGCAGAAACGGCAACAAAGCGATTGACTGCCGCGCTAATACATATAAAAATTCATATGTAACTATCTTCGGATGTCTGGGAGGAGCCGATGACAACGAATGCGGGCGCGTCGCGCCGCGCCATTCTGAAGGGCGGGCTCATTGGCGCCGCCGCCCTGGCGGGCGGAGCGACGGCCAGCCGCGCCGGCGCCAGCGAGAGCCTGATCACCGAGATCCAGGACTGGAACCGCTATCCCGGCGACGGCGTGGATGCCCGACCCTATGGAAAGCCGTCCGAGTTCGAGGCGCATGTGGTCCGCAAGAACGTGCCCTGGCTCACGTCGGACGCGATCTCCTCGGTGAACTTCACCCCGCTGCATGAACTCGACGGCATCATCACCCCCAGCGGGCTCTGCTTCGAGCGTCATCATGCAGGCATTGCCGAGATCGAACCGGCCAACCATCGTCTCATGATCCATGGGCTCGTCGAACGCCCGCTGGTGTTCACCATGGCGGATCTGAAGCGCTTCCCGCGGGAGAACAAGGTCTACTTTCTGGAATGCGCGGCGAACACGGGCATGGAGTGGCGCGGTGCGCAGCTCAATGGCTGCCAGTTCACTCACGGCATGATCCACTGCCTGATGTACACCGGCGTTCGCCTGAAGCACCTGCTCGACGAGGCGGGCGTGAAGACCGAAGGTAAGTGGCTGCTTGCCGAGGGCGCCGATGCCTCCGGCATGACCCGCTCGATCCCGCTCGACAAGGCGCTGGACGACTGCATGGTGGCCTTCGGAATGAACGGCGAGGCGCTGCGGCCCGAACAGGGCTATCCGATCCGCCTGGTGGTTCCGGGCTGGGAAGGCAACATGTGGGTCAAGTGGCTGCGCCGGCTCGAGATCGGCGACCAGCCCTGGCAGCACCGCGAGGAAACCTCGAAATACACCGACCTGATGGCGAACGGGAAGGCGCGGCGCTTCACCTTCGAAATGGATGTGAAATCGGTCATCACGAATCCGAGCCCGCAGGCGCCGATCCTGCATGGACGCGGGCCTCTGGTGCTTTCCGGCCTCGCCTGGTCGGGCAAGGGGCGCATCAGCAGGGTGGACGTGTCGATGGACGGCGGCCGCAACTGGACGACGGCGCGGCTCGACGGACCGAGCCTGCCCAAGGCGCTGCACCGCTTCTACCACGAGTTCGACTGGGACGGTTCGGACCTCTTCTTGCAGTCGCGGGCGATCGACGAACATGGTTTCGTGCAGCCGACGAAGGATCAGCTCCGCTCCGTGCGCGGCGCGAACTCGATCTATCACAACAACGGCATCCAGACCTGGCACGTCAATTCCGACGGAGTGATCGAGAATGTGGAAGTCTCCTAAATCCCTCCTGCTGGCCGCCGCGGTCGCGACCGTCTCCATCGGCGCGGCGCAGGCGCAGGACATCGCGGCGGGCGAGAAGGTGTTCGCCAAGTGCAAGGCCTGCCACATGGTCGGCGAAAATGCCAAGAACCGCGTCGGCCCGATCCTGAACGGCATCGTCGGTCGCGCGGCCGGAACCGTCGACGGCTTCAAGTACTCCCCGGCAATGGCCAAGGCAGGAGCCGACGGCCTCCTTTGGGACGAAGCCAACCTGTCCGGCTACCTTCGCGATCCGAAAGGCTTCCTGAAGGGCAACAAGATGGCCTTTGCCGGTCTCAAGAAGGACGAGGAGGTGGTGGACGTCATCGCCTATCTCGAAAGCTTCGATGCCGACGGAAAGCCTGCCACGCCCGCAAAGCAGTCGCAGGCGCCAGCCGGAGCGGCTGCGGCTGTGACCACCGCCGATGCAGCCGGACCGTCGCGCGAGACCACCGGAAGTGTGACTGAAGCGGCCGGTCTGAAACTCGGTCTCGGCCGCACCGCGACGCCCGAGGAAATCGCTGCATGGGACACCGACGTCAGGCCGGATGGCGAAGGCCTTCCAGAGGGCTCGGGCACCGTGGCGCACGGGATGGAGATCTACGACGAACGCTGCGCGAGTTGTCATGGCGATTTCGGCGAGGCGATCGGCCGCTGGCCGGTGCTTGCCGGCGGACAGGGCACCCTCCAGGCGGAGCGGCCGGAGAAGACCATCGGCTCCTACTGGCCCTATCTGTCCACCGTCTTCGACTACGTCCATCGCGCGATGCCGTTCGGCGACGCGCGGTCCCTGAGCAATGACGACGTCTATGCGCTGACCGCCTACCTTCTCTACCTGAACGACATCGTCGACGATGAATCCTTCGAACTGTCGAAGGAGAACTTCACCTCGATCCGTCTGCCGAACGAGGATAATTTCTTCGATGACGATCGCGACGAGGAGCCGTTCTACGCCGACAAGTCAGAGCCCTGCATGACCGACTGCAAGCCGGGCGCACCGGAAATCACCATGCATGCGGCCGTGCTCGACGTCACGCCGGAGGATGGCGGAGAGGAAAACGCATCGGGAGGCGGCATCGACTGACGATTCCGCCGGCCCGGGCCTTTGGGAGGAGTGCCTGGTGATCCGACACTGCATGCCGCCCTCGCGGGCCGCTGCCGGCACCCGCATGGCGGTGCTGATCGGGGCGATCGCGGTCGCCGTGCCAATGGCATGGCCCCTGCCGGCGAACGCGTCGGACAACGCAGCCTTGGCGCTCGAGGTCGAGCACGCCGTGACCCGCATTCTCGCCCTCGACGGCGACCCGGCCTACGGCGAGTACCTCGGCGGCGAGTGCGTGACGTGCCACCAGGCGTCCGGCGCCGCCAGCGGCATTCCGCCCATTCACGGACTTCCGGTCGACTACACCGTCCAGGCGATGGTGGAGTACAAGCTCGGCACCCGCACCAATCCCGTCATGAAACTGATGACCGCCCGTCTCTCGGACGAGGAGATCGCGGCCTTGGCCGTCTACATCGCGGACATGGAAGAATGACCTGAAACGGCTCAACCGGGAGGAAAACCATGAGCACGACACCGACAGGCACGATCTCGAGACGGCGTTTTGGACTGCTCGCGGGCGCGGGGTTCGCGACCCTCGCCCTGCCCACCTATCTGCGAGCGCAGGACAAGGCGAAGGTGGTGATCATCGGCGGCGGCGCGGGCGGCGCAACTGCGGCCAAGTATCTGGCGAAGGATTCGAAGGGCGCACTCGACGTGACCCTGATCGAAGACAACGACACCTTCACGACCTGCTTCTTCTCGAACCTCTATCTCGGCGGCTACCGCGACTTCGCCTCGATCACCCATGGCTACGACGCGCTCGTTTCGGCCTACGGCATCCGCAAGGTGACCGGCATGGCGATGTCGGTCGATCGGGCGGCAAAAACCGTCACCATGGCGGATGGGGCCGTCGTTCCCTACGACCGGCTGGTGCTGTCGCCCGGTATCGACATGGTCTACGATTCGGTGCCGGGCTATTCCGAAGAGGCAGCGCAGACGGCGCCGCATGCCTGGAAGGCCGGCCCGCAGACGGAACTCCTCAAGGCCAAGCTCGATGCGCTGACGGATGGCCAGAACATCGTCATGGTCGCGCCGCCCAACCCGTATCGCTGCCCGCCCGGCCCCTACGAGCGGGTCTCGATGATGGCGCATGTGCTGAAGTCGAAGGGATATTCGCAGTCGAAGATCTTCGTCATCGATCCGAAGCCGCAGTTCTCCAAGCAGGCGCTCTTCCAGGAAGGCTGGGAGAAGCACTATCCAGGCATGGTCGAATGGTACGGACCGGACGTGCATGGTGGAATCCAGTCGATCGACGTCGCGGCCGGCACGGTGGAGACCGACCTCGATACCTTCGAAGGCGCGCTTCTGAACATCATCCCCGCCCAGAAGGCCGGCGCGATCGCCACGGCCGCGGGCGTGGCCGGCGAAACCGGCTTCTGTCCGATCGACGCTGCCTCCATGCGCTCGACGATGGACGAGGCGATCTTCGTCATCGGCGACGCGTCGATCGCCGGGGACATGCCGAAATCGGGCTTCTCGGCCAACAGCCAGGCCAAGGTGGCGGCGATGAACATCCGGGCCGACCTGACGGATTCGAAGGCCTTCCCGGCGAAGTACTCGAACACCTGCTGGTCGCTGATCGAGACCGATGACGGCGTCAAGGTCGGCGCCCTGTACGAGCCGAAGGACGGCAAGATCACGTCCGTGGAGGGCTTCGTCTCGCAGACGGGCGAGGATGCGGCGCTGCGCAAGGCGACATACGAGGAATCGATCGGCTGGTACGACGGCATCGTCGCCGACATGTTCAGCTGACACTCCTTCCGGATCCGGAACCGGGCGGCGCAGGCGTCGCCCGGTTTCACCTCACAGGCGAGCCAGCCACACCGCGATCGGCGGGAAGGCGATGATGATGGCCAGCGCCGCGATCATGGCGAAGACGAAGGGCGTCGCGCCCATGAAGATCTCGCCGACCTTCAGCGTCCGGTCGCCGAGCGCGGACTTGATCGTATAGACCGACAGCCCGAAGGGCGGCGTCAGGAGACCGATCTCCACCGCGACGACGGTCAGGACGCCGAACCAGATCAGGTCGAAGCCGGCCGCCTTGGCCACCGGCAGCGCGATCGGCAGCAGGATGAGCATGATCGAGATGGAATCGATCAGGAAGCCCATCACGATGACCAGCACGAGGAAGATCAGCAGGAAACCATAGGGGCCGATCGTGCTCTGCAGGAGCGTTTCGGCCAGCGCGTTCGGCAGCCCCGACATCGCCAGCATGCGCGAGAAGAACGTCGCCGCCATGATCAGGAACAGCACGGACACGGTGACCTGACCGGTTTCCACCAGCAGCGACCAGAAGCGTCCCCGCGTCAGTGAGCGACGCAGAAGCGCGATGGCGAGCGCGCCCAGCGCGCCGACGGCGCCGGCCTCGGTCGGGTTGAGGAAGCCGCCGTAGAGGCCGCCGAGCACCAATGTCACCAGCACCACGATCGGCACGCCCTTGCCAGCCAGCGCAAGCGCCGACACGGGATCCTGATGGATGAGATCGGGCTCGCGATCGAAAACGCTCTTCGGGCTCAGATAGGCCATCAACAGAATGGTGATGGAGAACAGGACGGACAGCAGCAGCCCCGGCCCGATCCCCGCCAGGAACATGCGGCCGACGGATTCCTCGGCCAACACGGCGTAGACGATCATCAGAAGCGAGGGCGGGATCAGCATGCCGAGCACGGAACTGCCGGCCACCACGCCGGTCGCGAAGCGTCGGCGATAGCCGTGACGCACCATTTCGGGCACCGCGATGCGCGAGAACACGCTGGCCGAAGCAATGGAGATGCCGGTGATGGACGCGAAAACCGCGTTGGCGAAGACGGTGGCGATCCCGAGCCCGGCCCGCACGCGCCGCAACAGCCGCTCGAACACGTCGAACGTGTCCTTGCCCACCCCGGACGCCGTCACCAGAAGGCCCATCAGCACGAAGAGCGGCACCACCGCATAGAGATACTCACGCAGGCTGTCGTTGGCGACGGCGCCGATCATGCGCATGGCCACCGTTTCGTTGCGGATGAAGCTCACTCCGACGAACGACACGACGATCATGCCTAGCCCGATGGGCATGCCGAGGACGATCAGCAGGATGAGTGCGGCAATGGCGAAAGCGCCGATCTCGATACCGGTCATGCGCGTCGCTCCGGGCGGCCGGCCGCGCGGCGGAACGCGATGGCAGCCTGCACCACGAACTGGAGCGTGGCGACCGCGATGCCCAGCAGGATGAGCGACCGGAAGGGCCAGGTGGGCATCGTCGCCACTCCCGGGATGCCGATGAAATTGCGGGCGGACAGGTCGCGCATCAGGATGCCCCAGGTCGACCAAGCGATGCCGGCGCACACCGCCACTCCGGACAGATGCCAGAAACCGGTGACGAAGGCCGCCAGGCGCGGTCGCCGCGCTCCGACCGCGTCGAGGAAGAATTCCGTACGTGCCAGCCGATCGTTGCGCACGGTCGTGCCGAGCTGGAGAAAGACGATCATCACGAGCGTGAGCGCGCCGAGTTCGGAGATCAGCGGCAGGGAGCCGCCGATGAGATTGCGGGCGAGCACGTCGGCGAAGATCATTCCCATCAGGACGACGATCATCAACGTGCCGAGTGCGGCCAGGCCGTCGACGCCATGGTTCCAGAGCCGCAGAGGGAGGGGCTCGCGCGAGGGCGCCGGGGCGTCCTCGCTCGGGATGTCCGTTTCAGGCCGCATCGTCCCCCTCCCAGGTCCGGTCGCCTTCGGCTATTGCGCCTGGTCCCAGTTGCGGGCCGGCGTCTCGCCGCGGGCGCGCAATCCCTCCATGTAGGCTTTCAGGAACTCCTTGCCCGGCAAGCCACGGGTCTCCGCGTCGGCCGCCCATTCGCCCGCGAGATCGGGCAGACCATCAACCCACGCCTGGCGGTCTTCCATCGACATCTCGGAAATGGTCACGGGCGGGTTCTGGCTGGCGCCGGCTTCCACCATCTTCTCGAAGGCCGCTTCATGGCGCTCGAGGAGATCCTTGCCGTGCGACTCGGTGTAGAACTGGCCGGCGGCGACCATCGCCTCCTGCACTTCCTCGGGCAGGCCGTCCCAGCTGTCCTGGTTCACCGCCACCGCGCCGGAAAAGGCCGTGCCGATCCGGACCCGGGTGATGTAGGGGGCGACCTCGTAGATCTTGGCCGGGAAAACGCCGAGCGCCAGCGACAGCACGCCGTCGGACACGCCGGTCTGGATGTCGGTGTAGAACGTCGTCAGCGCGCCGTCGACGGCGTTGGCACCCGTGCCGCGCAGCCACGAGCCCAGCACGCCCGGCGCGGAAAGCTTCATGCCGTTCAGGTCCGCCAGGCTGTTGATCGGCTGCTTCGTGTAGAGGTCGTAGCCGTCGGTGCCGGTCAACCCCAGTACCTTGATGTTGTGCTGCTCCCACTCGTTGCGGAAGGCGTCGTTGGTCTGCAGCAGATCCCACATCACCTCGAGCTGGACCGGCGGGTTGGCGGTCGAGAAGGGCGCATAGCTCGACACCTGGCTCAGCGGCAGCTTGGGCACTTCGAGGAAGGAGAACACCCAGCCGACATCCGTCACGCCCTCCGAGACCGACGAGAGCGTGGCATTGGCTTTGTAGAGCGTGCCGCCGAAGGCCTCGTTCCACTCGATCTTGTAGTTGCCCTTCTCCGCCAGGATACGATCCGTCTCGGCCATGAAATGGGTCTTGATCATGCCCACCCATGGGATTGCTAGCGGGTGACTCGATGCCACGGTCAGGTTGATCGTTTCCTGAGAGAGTGCTGCCGTCGGAAAGGCGATCGTCGCGGCCAGCAGCAGTCCAGTCAGCTTTCTCATGTTCATTCCTCCCGGTTTCTTCTACAGAATAGCGAATGTCTGGCTCGACATGTCGAGCCGTATCGACAACGTTCCCTCGTTGATCATCCACGGCCTCACCGTGAACCTGCGTGCGCCGCTGCGATGCATGGGATCCCGCTCGGCGATGGCTATCGCCTCGCCGCGCGATCCGGCGCGAACCACGACGAGCCCCTCTCCCTCCCAGGTTTTCTCGTCGTCCGACCACATCGGCCCGGCGGCGTAGAGGACGCCTTCCCTTTCCAGCGAGACCTGAAAGGCGAGATGCTCCTCCATGTTCGCAAGAACGGGCTCGATGGCGCCGGCAGGGGTCGTGAAAATGGCGTACAACTGCTTCTGCAGCATGGCGCTGCTGGCCTGCATGACGCCCTCGACCGGAATGCCCATGCTCTCCTCCCCGATGGCGGCCTCAGCCGGCCTTGCGCCTGGCCACTTCAGCTCTGATCTGGTCGCCATGTTCGTCGAGCGTCGGCGGCGGCAGGACGTCGAGGTCCGGCTGGCCGTCGAAGCTGTAGGGCGCGCGCACCGTCTTGAAGGCGCCCATGGTCGGGTGCTCGGCCTCGACGGCAATATGAAGATGACGCGCCTGCGGATCCTCCAGCGCTTCGTTCGAATCATAGGCCGGCGAGTGCGGCACCTCGTTTTCGAGCAGGATGGCGCACCATTCGTCGCGCGTCCTTCCGGCGAAGATCGGAGCCATGATGTCGATCAGTTCCTGCTGGTGGCGGATCCGGTCGAGCCGGTCCTCGAAGCGCGGGTCGATGCGCAGTTCCTCAAGGCCGATCGACTTGGTCAGCCCTTCCCAGAACTTCTGCGGCGATGACAGATGGATCGCCACCCATTTTCCGTCGGAGCAGGGGAACGTGTAGGATTGCGAGACCATCGGCCGGCTCAGCGGTCCCATCACCTCGCCCATCGAGAAATAGTGTGTGAAGGAATCGAGGTTGAAGTGGCACATCGCCTCGAGCATCGAGATGTCGAGCAGTCTTCCCTTGCCCGTGGTCGAACGCTCCAGCAAGGCCGCGACGATGCCGAGCGCCGCATAATGCCCGGTGACCGCGTCGGCGATTGCGGGGCCGATGACGCGTGGATTGGTCGGCGGGGTGAGCAGGCGAAGATAGCCGCTCGCCGCCTGCGCCACCGTGTCGAAGGCAGGCCGGTCGCGGGCGGGGCCTGTCTGGCCGAAGCCGGTGATGGCGCAGTAGACGAGCCGCGGGTTGATGCGCTGCAACTCGTCGGCGCCTGCGCCGAGCCGATCGGCCACGCCCGGCCGGAAGTTCTGGATGAAGACGTCGGCGCCGGCGATCAGGTCGTGGAACACCGCGCGATCGCCGCTTTTGCCAGTGTCGAGCGCGATCGAGCGCTTGTTGCGGTTGTACGTCTGGAAGTGCGGGGAGTAGAGCCCGCCCTTGAAGGCGCGGAACGGGTCGCCGCCGTCCGGCCGCTCGACCTTCACCACATCGGCGCCGAGATCGGCCAGATGCATGCCGGCCGCGGGACCGGTGATGTAGGTCCCCATCTCGATGACACGGATGTCCTTGAGAATCTTGGTCATCTGGCCGACCTCACGCGGTCTTCCGGTCGGCGGCGTGTCCGCTGGCCGGGCCGTCATAGCTGATCGCGACATCGGCCTTGTGGGACATGATGAAGCCGATGGAGCGCTGCGATTCCTCGTAGAGATGCGCAACAAGGCCGGCCGCGCGGGCCAGCAGCGGGATGCCCTTCATCGCCTCGATCGGCCAGCCGGCATCCAGCATCAGCGCGGGGATGGCGCCGGAGACGTTGATCGGCAGCGGACGGTTCATGACGGTTGGTGCCTCCTCGCCCAATGCACGCAGGCAGGCGACATGATCGCCCGAAATGCCGAGCTCGTCGGCATAGGACAGAAGCACGTTGGCGCGCGGATCGCCGGCGCTGTGCTGCGGATGGCCGAGACCCGGCACCTTGGCGCGTTTCGCCTTCAGGCCCTCGAGACTGCGGCGCGCGGCGGTCTTCAGGTCGATACCGTCGCGGCGGGCATCGCCGACGACTTCAACGATGTAGCGTCCGGCGATCTCGGAACTGCCGGCCACCACGCTGCCCATGCCCAGAAGACCGGCGGCCATGGCGCCCTGCCAGGCCTCCGGCGCGGCCGCAAGGGTCATGCGCGACGCCTGCACGCTCGGAACCAGCCCGTGCTCCGCGATCGCCACCATGCAGGCATTGGCGATGGCACGCTGCGTCTCCGTCGGCTTGCGCCCCAGTACGAGCAGCCAGAAATAGTCGGTGAAATCGATCTTGCCGATCAGGTCGGCGCAGAGGTCGTGGCCCCGCACCGTGATCGAGTGCGCGTCGGAGGTCGCTATCGCCGTGAAGGCGCCCTCCTGCTTGCCGATGCGCATCGTGCCTCCCTGCGTAGAATTTTCGCATTCCGAAAACTTTTTCTCTTGTCGGAAAGTACGGGCGCCTTTACGCTCCTGTCAAGTGCCGCCGTGCCCGTTCCGGGTGTCAGGCATCCGTCGAAGATGAGGGGAGGACCAGCGCCGATGGCCGACATCAACCAGTTCACGATCACCGAGGCCGTGAAGAAGAGCTTCCGCACCGAGGAGGGTTCGCGCTTCGAGTTCCTGCTGCGCTCGCTGATCGATCACGTGCATGATTTCGCACGCGAGACGAACATGACGCACGAGGAATGGATGCGGATGCTCACCTTCCTCTACGACTGCGGCAAGATCTCCACCCCCGAACGGCACGAATTCATCCTGCTGTCCGACGTGCTCGGCCTGTCGGCGCTGGTCGACATGATCAACACCCGCGGTGGCGCCACCGAAGGCAGCAATCTCGGACCGTTCTATCTCGACAACGCGCCGCGCAAGGCGCTGGGCGCCGACCTGGCCGGCCCGCGCGAAGGCGTTTCGGTCCTGTGCCATGGCATCGTGCGCGACTCGCTCGGGCATCCCCTGCCCGGCGCCATTGTCGACACATGGCAGGCCGACGGCTCGGGCACCTATCCGATCCAGGAGGAAGGCCAGGACAAGTACGACCTGCGCGGCATCTTCGAGGCCGACGAACAGGGCCGCTACTACTACACGACCGTCTTGCCCAAGCCCTACACCGTGCCTTATGACGGCCCGGTGGGCGAACTGCTGCGGGCCGGCGACCGGCATGCGTGGCGCCCCGCCCACCTGCACTACATGATCCGGTCGCCCGGCATGCGCTCGATCACGACGGAAGTCTTCTTCGAGAACACCGAATATGTCGACAACGATGCCGTGTTCGGGGTCCGCAAGTCGCTGCTGGCCAGGATCGCACCCTACAAGGCGGACAAGGTCGGCGACCTGCCGCTGGAGCGCAAGCCGGACGCGATGCTGAAATTCGACTTCATCCTGGCCCCAGGGGACTGAGAACCACCTCGATGCTCGAAGACAATCTGGACGCGGCCCGGCCGGCGGAGTTCGTCGAGGCGCTTGCCAAGGGACTCTCGATCCTCGAGAGCTTCGATTCCGAGCATCCCGAGATGACGCTGAGCGACGTCGCGCGGCGGGTGGGGCTCAGCCCCGCCGCCGCCCGGCGCAGCCTCATCACCTTGCAGGCGCTGGGCTATGTCGGCCAGACCAACAAGCGCTTCCACCTGCGTCCGAAGGTGATGAGCCTCGGCTCGGCCTTCTACTTCTCCGCCCGCGTGGACGAGATCCTGCAGCCGGAGCTGCGCCATCTCGTCGGAACCTTCGGCGACGCCTCGTCGGTCGCCACCCTCGAAGGCCACGACGTGCTCTACATCGCGCATTATTCGGAGCAGCGGGCGCGGCGGCCCACCGCCGTGGTTGGCGCACGCTATCCGGCCCATGCGACATCGCTCGGCCGCGTCCTGCTCGCCGGGCTTCCCGATGCCGAGTTCGACCGCTACCTGCGCGAGGTCGAGCCCGTGCCGCTCACCAAGAAGACGGTCGTCGACAAGGCGGCGCTGAAGGACATCATCGTCGAGGTGCGCGAGAACAATTATTCGACCACGACCGACCAGCTCGACTATGGCATCACGGCGCTGGCCGTGCCGATCCGCGGCGCGGCGGGCCGGCCGATCGCGGCCCTGAACACGTCCGGTTACACCGGCCTTGTCACCGCCGAGGAACTGCTCGAGAAACGCCTGCAACCGCTGCGCGCCTCTGCCGCGCGGCTGGCGAGCACGCTGTCGCGCTATCCGGTGCTGGAATCAATCATCGGCACGCGCTGAGCGACCTGTTCGGCCAGATCGTCCCTTCCAATGTTGCCGCTACGGAAACTCCGATTGACAGCGGTTCGTGCCGCGGCATACACTTTCCGAAAATAATTTCGCTTAGCGAAAACTTGGACCGCAGGTTTATTGACTGGAAAGTCGATGCCACCTGTCATGAAAACGAATGTCCTCGGGAGGAGAGACCATGTGCAGGTTATGTGATCAGGGACGTCCGGCGGTCGACTGCGAGTCGAGGCGCGACTTCCTCAAGGCGTCGCTCGTGGCGGGCGCGGCTGCCGCCGGCGTCTTTGCCGCTACCGGCGTGGCATCGGCCCAGGACGCGCCATCGGGAACGGGCGAAGACGGGCGGCGCGTGCTGATCAAGGGCGGGCATGTGCTGAGCATGGATCCGGAAGTCGGCGACTTCGCGGAAGCCGACGTCCTCGTCGTCGGCCGCCGCATCGAGGGGATCGGACCGAACCTCGACGCGACGGGGGCCGAGATCATCGATGCCACCGGCATGATCGTCATGCCCGGCTTCATCGACACGCATCACCATCAGTTCGAAACCGCGCTGCGCAGCTTCCTGGCCGACGGCATCCTCGTCAATGACGGCCGGCCGGAGAACGCGATCAACTACTACGAATACATCCTGCAGAAGTTCTCGATGGTCTACCGGCCGGAGGACGTCTACATCAACGAGCTGTTCGGCTCGCTGGCCCAGCTCGACGCCGGCGTGACGACCGTGATGGACGTGTCGCAGATCCATCATTCCCCGGAACACTCGGATGCGGTGGTGAAGGCTCTGCAGGACGCCGGACGCCGCTCGGTCTTCGGCTATTTCGAGGGTTGGGGCGACCGGGCGAAGTATCCGGGCGACGCGAAGCGCTTGAAGGAGCAGTATTTCTCCTCCGACGACCAGCTGCTGACCATGGTGATGGGCGGCGAGATCTACATTCCCGGCTACGAGGAGGCCTGGAAGATCGGCCGCGAGCTCGACATCCCGGTCGCGCTGCACGTGGTCGGCACCTTCGGCATGCGGCCGACCTTCGACCAGCTGGCGGAGGCCGGCATGTTCGGAGCCGACAACATCTTCATCCACATGACCGGCATGTCGGACATGGCCTGGCAGAAGGCGGCGGACGCCGGCAGCCACGTCTCCCTCGCCGTGCCGATCGAGATGGCGATGCGCCACGGCATGCCGCCGATCCAGAAGGCGCTCGACATGGGGATGCAGCCGTCCCTGTCGTCGGACGTCGAATGCACCATGACGGCGGATCCCTTCACGCAGATGCGCTCGACCTTCACCCTGCAGCGCGCTTTCGCGAACGAAAAGGCGCTGGCCGGCGACGCCGACGTGCCGCGCCTGATCACGTCGCACGACGTGATCCGCTATGCCACGCTGGAAGGCGCGAAGGGTCTCAAGCTCAGTTCCCGGACCGGGTCGCTGACCCCGGGCAAGGAAGCCGACATCGTGCTGCTCGATGCGACCGCCATCAACGTGACGCCGCTGAACCATGTGCCGGGCGCCGTCGTCACCTTGATGGAACGGTCGAACGTCGACAGCGTCATGGTCGCCGGCAAGCTGCGCAAGTGGAAAGGCAAGCTGCTCGACGTCGACCTGCCCAAGCTGAAGCGCGAGCTGGAAGCCAGCCGCGATCATCTCTTCGCGGCAGCGGGCGTCGAGAGGAACCTCTTCCGCTGACCCTGGCATGGCGGCGCAGGAGGCGCCGCCCTGTCCATCCTTCCCTGGGAGAACCACCGATGGCCCGGCCCTTGCCGCTTCTGCCGACCTCGCTCGTCGGTTCCTACGCCCAGCCGGAATGGCTGATCGACCGCGCCAAGCTGGCGGGACGCTTTCCGCCACGCGTGCGGGCCACCGAACTCTGGCGCGTGGCGCCCGAGCATCTGGAAGAGGCGCAGAACGACGCCACGCTTCTGGCCATCCGTGACCAGGAGCGGGCGGGCCTGGACATCATCACCGACGGCGAGATGCGGCGCGAGAGCTACTCCAACCGCTTCGCAACCGCGCTCGACGGGGTCGACATCGACAATCCCGGCTCCGCGCTCGACCGGTCGGGGCACCCCAACCCTGTGCCGCGCGTGGTGGGCAGGATCTCGCGCCGCCATGCCGTGGAGGTCGGCGACGTGACGTTCCTGCGGGCCAACACGGACCGGACGATCAAAATCACCGTCCCCGGCCCCTTCACCATGTCGCAACAGGCGCAGAACGACTTTTACGACGACCCGGCCGAGATGGCGCTCGACTATGCGGCGGCGGTGAACGAGGAGATCCGCGACCTCTTCGCCGCAGGCGCCGACATCGTCCAGATCGACGAGCCCTACATGCAGGCGCGGCCGGAGCCGGCGCGCCAGTACGGGCTTGCCGCGCTCAACCGGGCGCTGGAGGGCATCGAGGGCGAGACCGCCGTGCACATCTGCTTCGGCTATGCCGCGATCATCCACCACCGTCCGGAGGGCTATTCCTTCCTGCCGGAATTCTCGGGCTGCTCGTGCAAGGCGGTGTCGATCGAGACGGCGCAGTCGAACCTCGATACGTCCGTGCTGAAGACGCTGCCCGACAAGAAGATCATCCTCGGTGTGCTCGACCTGTCCACCCACGAGATCGAGACGGCGGAGACGGTGGCGGCCCGGATCCGACGGGCACTGCCGAACGTCGACGCAGCGCGGATCGTGATCGCCCCGGATTGCGGGCTGAAGTACCTGCCGCGCGAGGTCGCCTTCGGCAAGATGAAGGCGATGGCCGACGGCGCAGCGATCGTGCGGCGGGAACTTCAGTAGGACGCGTCGAGCGTCCTTCGTACGGCCTACCCCGCAACCGGGATGGCTGCCCGTACCCCGCCGCGCGGCAACGCCGGGGCATATCGGCACACCGAGTGACGGTGCCCGGCGGGCCTACATACGGCAGTAGCCGCGACGACGGGCAACGCAGGCGACAGGTCGGCCGATTTCGCCTGCCCGTTTCCCGGAAGTCACCCGAGGCATGCCGCCGCATCGGCGGAAAGCGGCTGATAATATTTTCTGATCGATCCGATCTTGCGATTGAATTGGACCAATCCCCTGTTTTCTGCTCCCATTGGGCATTAACAGGGAGTATGGACCCATGTCCGAGCGCAAGCTCTACATCAAGTTTCTCGAAGCTGACGTCACTGGCATCATTTCTCTTTATGAGGATGTGGCGCCCAAGACCTGCGACGCGATCTGGGGTGCGCTGCACCAGCCCATCCAGTGGCCGGCGCTGCACGCCTCCTTCACCGGACCCGAGATCATGATGGGCCTTCCCGAAAGCGCCCAGACGTTCGATCCAAAGTCTCTCGGACCCGAGAACATCACCAGCTTCCCGGCGCCGGGCGAACTGCTCTGGTTCTACCAGCCCAAGAACTACTTCAAGATGGATCCGGACGAGTTCTGGGAAATCGGCCTGGTCTATGGCGAAGGCGCCCGCACCGCCGGTCCGACGGGATGGACCGCCCCGAATTTCTGGGGCAAGGTCACCGAAAATTTCGACGCCGTGGTCCAGCAGTGCCGGGTGATCCGTCGCAAGGGCGAGCGCATGGTCGAGCTCGGCCGGGTGAAGTAAGGCTGCCGGCGCGCTCCGGCGCGCCGTCGACTTCGAAGACATCAGGCGTAAAGCCTCTTCCGAAAACGCATAACAAAGGGAACCGTCATGACCGCCACCGCACGTCTTGCTTTGACTGCCACGCTCTGTGCATTCGCCGCTCCGGCGCTGGCGCAGGAGATCACCATCAACTCCTTCGGCGGCGCCTACGAAGAGGCCCACCGCAAGTGCGTCATCGATCCGTTCACGGCCGAGACCGGCGCGAAGGTCAACATCGTCACCGCCTACTCGGCCGATGCGTTCGCACAGCTGCGCGCCCAGAAGGACGCGCCGCAGTATGACGTGATCCATTTCTCGGGCGGCCAGGAGATCGTCGGCGCGTCCGAAGGGCTGCTGCTGCCCGTCACCGAGGAGATGGTTCCTTCGCTGGCCGACCTCTACGACTTCGCCAAGGCCGGCGTAGCCAACGGCGAAGGCCCGGCCTACCAGATCGCCGCCGTCGGCCTGGTCGTCGCCGCGGACAAGGTTCCGAGCGAGCCGACCAAGTGGGCCGACCTGATGAAGCCGGAATATGCCGAGCATCTGGTGCTGACCAACATCACCAACGGCTATGGCATGATCGGCCTCCTGATGCTGAACCAGATCGCGGGCGGATCCGGCGACGATATCCAGCCGGGCCTCGACGCCGTGAGCCAGCTTCTCGACGCGGGCGCGGTCGTCGTCTCGACATCGCCCGAAATCCAGGCGGAGTTCGCGCAGAACGACGCGTGGATCGCGCCCTACGCCTCGGATTATGCCTTCACGCTGAAGAAGGCCGGCCTGGACGTGAAGTTCATCCAGGGCGAGGAAGGCACGCCGGCAAGCTTCATCACCGCCAACCTCGTCGCCGGGCGCGACAATGTGGAGCTGGCGTCGAAGTTCATCGACAAGTCGCTTTCGCCGGACGCGCAGGCCTGCTTCTCGGAAGCGCTGCGCTACACGCCGACCAACTCCAAGACCGTGCTGACCGATGAAGTCGCCGCCGACGTCGTCTACGGCGCCGACGCCGCCAAGGGCCTGATGCGTTTCGATCCGCGCGTCATCGAGGCCAATCGCTCGGCCTGGACCGAGGCCTTCGCAAAGACGATCGCCCGCTGAGCGGGACCGGCCCGGCCCGCGCCGAGGCGCGGGCCGGGTTCCCGGCGCGACAGAAGCGAAAGCAATGACAGACCGTCGCGAAACATGGCTGTTCCTGCTCCCCGGACTGGCGCTGCTGGTCCTCGGATTCGTTCTCCCGATCACCCGGATGCTGGTGCTCTCGGTGCAGGGCCCCGACGGCTTCACCACCGACCAGTTCGCACGATTCTTCCAGGACGGCTTCTACCCGTCGATACTCTGGCGCACCGTCTATCTGTCGGCGATCATCACCGCAGTCTGCGCCGTCATCGGTTTCCCCCTGTCCTACATCATGGCGCGCAGCGGTCCTCGCGTGAGGCTCTGGCTGGTGATCATGGTGATCCTGCCGCTGATGACCTCCGTCGTCGTGCGCACCTTCGGCTGGATGGTGCTCCTGGGGCGCAACGGGCTGATCGCCTCGACGCTGCGCGATTTCGACCTCGTGGGCCGGAGCTTCCAGCTCATGCACACCGAAACCGCCATCCTGCTCGGCATGGTGCAGGTGCTTCTCCCGTTCATGGTGCTGTCGCTGCTCGGCGTCATCGTCCGCCTCGATCCACGGCTGGAGGAGGCGGCGCGCACGATGGGCTGTTCCTTCCTTCAGACGATGCGCATGGTGGTGCTGCCGCTGGCGGCCCCGGGCCTGCTGGCCGGGTCGATCCTCGTCTTCACGCTCTCCGCATCGTCCTTCGTGACACCGGCGCTGCTTGGCGGACCGCGGATCGAGGTGCTGGCCGGCTCGATCTACAAGAACGTCACCCAGACGCTGGACTGGAATTTCGCCGCGGCTCAGGCAGTCATCCTGTTCGCCGGCATCGCACTCCTGCTGGTTCCCTATCTCAGGCTGGGGAGGCGCGCGCATGGTTAGGGCGGTTCCCGGCTGGCTGCGCGTCGGCGCGTGGGTCTTCGTGGCACTGGCGGCCGTCTTCATGCTGGCGCCGCTGGTCGTGGTGATGGGCGTCTCGGTTTCCGCGAGCCAGTTCATCGCCTTTCCGCCGAACGGATTCTCGTTCCGCTGGTACGAGAGGGCGCTGGGCTCACCGGCCTATCTCAACGCGTTCTGGCTGTCGCTGAACCTCGCGGTCCTGGTCACGATCTCGGCCAGCCTCCTGGGCGGCGCGGCGGCGATCGGGCTGTCGCGCGGCGGGCGGTCGGGTGGAGCGGTCGAAACCTTCTTCCTGTCGCCTCTCGTGCTGCCCTCGATCATCTTCGCCATCGGCCTGCTGATGCTGTGGAGCGCCGTCTTCGGACCCACTTCGTTCCAGGCTCTGTGGCTTGCCCACACGGTCATCGCCATCCCCTACGTCATCCGCACCACGCTGGCGGTGCTCGCCGAACGCGATCCCTTCCTGGAGGAGGCGGCCCGCACGATGGGCGCCACGCGCCTGAAGCGGCTCTGGTTCGTCACCTTGCCGCAATGCCGTCCTGGCCTTCTCGCCGGCGCCTTCTTCGCCTTCAACATTTCCTTCGACGAGGCGGTGCTGTCGCTCTTCCTGCGCAATCCCAACCTCACGACCCTGCCCGTGCAGATCTACGGCCAGCTCGAATTCTCTCCCGACCCGACGGTGGCTGCGGTTTCGACGCTGATGATCCTGATCACGATTGCTCTCATGCTGATCCTCGAGCGCATGCTGGGCCTCACCCGTTTCGCGAGTGGTTAGAGAGCGATGTCCGACCTGACGCTGACCAACATCACCAAGTCCTTCGGCAAGGTCGAGGTTCTGCGCGGAATCGACCTGACCATCCGGTCGGGCGAGTTCGTGTCGCTGCTCGGCGCGTCCGGTTGCGGCAAGACCACCCTGCTGCGAATCGTGGCGGGACTGGAGGGCGTCAGCTCGGGCAAGGTCGAGATCGGCGGCAGCGACGTCACCGACCTGCCGCCCGAGAAGCGCGACATCGCCATGATGTTCCAGAGCTATGCGCTGCTGCCGCACATGAGCGTGTCGGACAACGTCCGCTTTCCGCTCCGGATGCGCCGCGTCGGCAACCGCGAGGAACAAGATGCGAAGGTGAAGGCGGCACTGGAAACCGTGCAACTGACGCATCTGGCCGACCGCGCGCCGCGCCAGCTTTCGGGCGGACAGCAGCAGCGCGTGGCGTTGGCCCGCGCCATCGTGTCGAACCCGAAGGTACTCCTCCTCGACGAGCCGTTGTCAAACCTCGACGCGCGGCTGCGCGAGGAGATGCAGGTCGAACTGATCGAGATCCATCGCCGCATCGGCCTGACGACGCTCTTCGTCACGCATGATCAGGACGAGGCGCTGTCGCTGTCGGATCGGGTCGTGTTGATGAATGCCGGCGAGATCGAGCAGGAGGCTTCGCCGCGCGAGATCTACGATGCGCCCGCGACCGCCTATGCCTCCTCGTTCCTTGGCGCCGCGAACCTCGTGCCCGCCCGGATCGAGGGCAACGTTGCGCGGCTGGCCGACGGACAGACGCTGCCGGTTTCCGCCGGGTCGCCGGACGGCAAGGCAACGCTCGCCCTGCGGCAGGAAAATGTCGACTTCCTCGACGAGGGCGGCCTCACGGCAACGGTCATCACGCGGGTCTATCTGGGATCGCGGCACCGCTACATCCTCGACCTCGCCGGCCAGAAGATCAGCGTGCTGGCGCCTGCGTCCGTCATGCTGGAACCCGGCGCCCAGGCACGCATCGGCATCGCGCCCGATCGCGTACGGATCCTGCCCGCGTGAGCGGCGACGAGCGGCCCCCAAGCCGGGCCGGCCGCGGCCTGCAGGTTCGCAGCGTCGACCTGCGCACCTTCGTCGTGCTCTCCAGGACACGCCATTTCCGCCGGGCGGCCGAGGAACTGGCCACCAGCCAGCCGGCCATTTCGGCCCGCATCGCCGCGCTCGAGGACGAACTGGGCTGCCGGCTCATCGAACGCGGCGACGGCGCCTTCCGCCTGACGGAGGCCGGCGAGCAGGCGCTGGTGACCTTCGAGACCGTTCTGGCCGAACTCGACCGGCTCGGCGCCCGGTTGCGGCAAGAGCCGGAGCCTGTCGCCGCCACGCTGCGCATCGGTGCGATCGACACGGTGGCGGCCACCTGGCTGCCGGGCCTGATCGAGACGCTGCACGCCCGCTATCCGCATCTGCGCGTCGAACTGACCGTCGACGGCACCAAGGCGCTCGCGCTCGGGCTGAAAAAGGGCTTCTTCGACATCATCTTCGCCATCCAGCCGGTGGTCGACGAAGGCTTTCGCAATTTCACGGCCTGTGTGCTGCAGATCGTGTGGGTCGGCTCACCCCGGCTGATCAATCCGGACCGGACCTACACGCCGCAGGATCTGGCGGCGATGCCGATCATCTCGTTCCCGAAGGATTCGCCGCCATTCCAGATGGTGGCGCCCTATTTCCACGACGAGCAGGTGCTTGCGTCCAAGCTGACGTCCTGCAACTCGCTCTACGCCATCGTCAGCCTGATCCTCGACGGCTTCGGCGTCGCCGCGCTCCCCTCGGTGGCGATCCGGCGCGAACTCGCGAACGGTCGCCTGGTATCGATGAAGGTGACGAAGCACTTTCCTTCCATGCCGGTGGTCGCCAGCTACCAGGCACTGACGCACCAGCAGTTCATTCGCGCGGTGGCGGACGAGAGCCGCCGCGCCGCCGCGCTCTTCTGCGCTGCGGCCAAGCCGGGCACGGCCTGGGTCGAGTGACCTGCCGCGACGTCGAGCCAGACTGGCATCGACGTCGGCACCCTGACCGGTCCCGCGTCTACTTGGCGGGGCTGTCGAACGCCTTCATTTCGGTCAGCACCTCGTTCGCCGCCTTGAACGCGTCGAGACCCGCCGGAATGCCGCAATAGACGGTGGCATGGAGCAGGACTTCCTTGATCTCCTCGACGGTGACGCCGTTGTTCACGGCACCGCGAACGTGCAGCTTGATCTCCGCGGCGCGGTTCAAAGCCGTCAGCATCGCGAGATTGAGCATGCTGCGTGTCTTGAGGTCGAGCGTGTCTCGGCCCCACGCGTAGCCCCAGCACCATTCCGTCGTGATGTGCTGGAACGCCATCATGAAGTCGTTGGCGGAACTGATCGACCGGTCGACATATTCGTGACCCAGCACCTGGCGGCGCAAGGCGAGGCCCTCCTCGAACAGGTCGCCGATGGTCTTTGACGGGTTGGTCATAGGTCCCTCTTGTTCTTTGACATACAAAAATACAATATGGCGATGTTCAGATTCGCCCTGGATTTACGGTGACGTTTGCCGTGCGTTCAAACGATCCGGATCGAAACCGCGGAGAGGAGCGCGCGAATGGCATTGATGACGAGCACGAGCGACGACATGTCGATGAAGGTGCAGACCTTGCCGGGACTGCGCGAGCAGGTGGCCGAGCGGCTGCGCATGGCCATCGCCACCGGCAAGTTCCCGGCCGGCGCGCGCCTCATCGAACGCGAACTCTGCGAGATGATGGGCGTATCCCGCACCTCGCTGCGCGAAGCCCTCCGCGAGTTGCAGGCTGACGGCCTGATCACGCTGCAGCCCAACAAGGGCCTCAGCGTCAGCGTCGTTTCGGAAGAGACCGCCCGATCGATCTACGAGGTGCGCGCGATGCTGGAAGGTCTTGCGGCGCGCCTGTTCGCGCGCCACTCGACGGCCGAGCAGATGCGCGAACTGCGGCAGAGCGTCGATCGCCTCGCGGAGGTGTACGACAATTTCTCCTCGGAGGCGTTCATCGCGGCGAAGACGCATTTCTACGACGTCCTGCTCGAAGGCGCCGGCAATCCGGTTGCCGCCGACATGCTCCGGCGTATCCACACGCGGGTTTCGCAACTTCGCGTGGTGTCCCTGTCGAGCGCCACGCGGGCGCAGCAGTCGATCCGGGAGCTGCGGGAGTTCCTCGACGCACTGGAACAGCGTGACGAGGAACGCGCCTGGCAGGTTTGCGTCGCGCATGTGGAGGCGGCGGCCACTGCGGCGCTGAAGACGATCGGCGCCAAGAACCCCTGAAGCGCGTCGCGAGGGCGTCACGGTCATCGCGCGGCCTACATCGACTTGACGGTGATGCCGCCATCCGCATGCAGCACTTCACCGGTGACGAAACTGGCGTCGGGTCCGATCAGGAAAGCGATCGCGGCCGCGATCTCGTCCTCCCCGCCGAGACGGCCGAGCGGCGTCTGCGCGCGGCGCTTGGCATAGCCAGCCTCGTCGACGATCGCACGGGCGCCGGGCGTCGGCACGGCGCCGGGCGCGACGGCATTGACGCGGACGCCTTTCGGCCCGAGTTCAACGGCAAGCTGGCGGGTGAGCGCCACGATCGCACCCTTCACCGCGGTGTAGGAGGCGGTGTTGGCGGTGCCGAGATCGGCCACCGGCGAGGCGAGGTTGACGATCGAGGCCGGCTGGTCGCCGCGATGGGCGAGCAGCGCCTGGACGCCCCAGAAGGCGCCCTTGATCCCCACCGCGAACATGCGGTCGAGCACCTCTTCCTCGACCCCTTCGATGGGCCCGTAGCGAATGAATATCGCGTCGTTGACGATGCCGGTGAGCGGACCATGGGCACCGGCCAGCGCGGCCGCCGCGTCGAACACGGCTTGCCGGTCGGAGGCGTCGGCAACGATGGCCAGCGCCTTGCCGCCGGCGGCGGTGATGGCTTCGGTCGTCGCATGAGCGAGGTCGCCGTCGATGTCCAGCACGCCGACGCTGGCGCCGCGCGCGGCCAGAAGACGCGCCGTCGCCGCGCCGATGCCGCGCCCCGCGCCGGTGACCAGCACGACCTGGCTGGTGAGATTTTCTGACATGGTCATCCTCCCTCGATCAGGTCCGCGGATCCGGCACGCCGCCGTAGAGGCTCCACAATTGGGTGGCCAGCGTGCCCGAATCGACGGGAAGTTCGATGCCGGTGATGGCGCCAGCCTCGTCGGACAGGAGGAACGCGATTGCGTTCGCCACCTGCTCCGGTTTCACCAGGCGCCCGAGCGCCGTCTGGCGGATCATCGTATCGGGGTTGCGCTCGCCGCGCGCATAGCTCGCCTCGACGGCTGGCGTGCGGGTCGGCCCGGGGCAGACGCAGTTGACGCGAATGCCGCGGCGGCCCCATGCCACCGCAAAGTTCCGTGACATGTTGATGATCGCCGCCTTCGTCGGGCCATAGGCCTGAAGCGGGCTGGAATTGAAGGCGGTGATCGAGCCCACGGTGACGATCGAGCCGGCGCCGCGCTCCAGCATGCCGGCGCCGAAGGCGGTCAGGGTGCGGAACGTGCCCGTCAGGTTGACGCGCAGGATCGCGTCCCATTCGGCCTCGTCCTGCCTTTCGGGCATATGCGGGTTCTCGAGATGCGCGGCGACCGCGGCAAGCGCGGAGCACGGCCCGACCTCGCGTTCGACCCAGGCGGCGGCGGCGTCGATGCTCGCTGTATCGGCAAGGTCGATCTCGTGGGCGATGGCGCCATGACGATCGGCGACCTGTCGGGCGAGATCCATGTCACGGTCGAGAACCACGACCTGCCAGCCGTCGCGGCGCAGACGGGCGACGCAGGCCTCGCCGATGCCGCCTGCGCCGCCCGTGATGGCCGCGACGCGTTCCTGGGAGGAGGATGCGGCCATGGTCAGATCGCCTCGTAGAGAGCTTCGATGATGCGGCGCGCCCGCGGGCCATTGTCCCCGCGCGCATGCATCTTGTTGCAGCCGTAGGAGAAGCCGATCTTCGCGTCGGGATCGCCCATGCCGATCGAGCCGCCGAAGCCGTGATGCCCGAAAGCGCGGCTGTTCGGCCCCATCCAGACGGAGACCGGCGTGTTCAGGAGGATGCCGCGGCCCTGATGGTAGGGCCGCTGCTGCATGCGCTCGAACTGGTTGTGCTGCTCGACGAGCATGTCCTCGACGGTCTTGGCCGACATCAGCGCAACGCCGTCGAGTTCGCCGCCGCGAGCCACGGCGCCATAGATGCGCGCAACCGCGCGCGGGTTGCCGTGCCCGGAGGCGCTGGTGATTTCCGCCCGCCGCCAGGCGGTGGAATTCAAGGTGACCGGCAAAGGCTCGTCGGGAAACTGGGTGAAGCCTTTCGCGACCAGGGTGTCCGGCTCCGAATCGCGCTTGGCGAGCAGCGTGCCTTCCACGGTCGGAACCAGCGTCGCACAACGCGCAAGGTCCTCGTCGGAAAGATTGCCGTACTGATAGTCGGCGCCCAGCGGACCCGTCATCTCGGCGGCGATGAATTGCGGAAAGCGCTTGCCCGTGACGCGGCGGGCGATCTCCCCGAGGAGATTGCCCTGGGTATGAATGTGGTAGGCCGCCGTCGTCCCGGGCTCCCAGAGCGGCGCCTGTCTTTCCAGCGCGCCCACGATGGCGTCGCAGTCGAACACCGCGCCTTTCCACAAGGGCTCCAGAACGACCGGCAGGCCGGCGGTGTGGTCCAGCACATGGCGTACGAGGACGCCTTCCTTGCCGTTCTGCGCGAATTCCGGCCAGTAATGCGCGACAGGCTTTTCGGGATCGACCAGACCGCGATCGATCAGGATGTTGAATGCCATGCCGGCGATGCCCTTGGCGACCGACATCATGCAGAGGATCGTATCCTCCCGCCACGGCTCGCTCGACGCCGCGTCGCGATAGCCGCCCCAGAGATCGACGACCTTTCGGCCGTCGACATAGACGGCGGTGGCCGCGCCGATCTCTTCTTCCACGGCGAAGTTTTCCGCGAAGGCTTCCGCGACCCCTTCGAAGGCCGCGTCATAGGTGCCCTGAAGACGATAGGCGTGCCCACGGGCGCTGACGGTTTGTTCGAACTGCATGTGTCCTCCCGGAATTACCTTCGAGCGGATATCAGTTTGTATGACAGTATGTCAACACTACAGGCAGATCAAATCGGCTCCAGATCCAGCCGCACGATGTCGGGGAAGCCCGGAATGAGCTCGGGCCAGCGCTCGCGGACTTCGGGATCGTGCCCGGCAATGAGGAGATCCTCGCGGCCGTCCGCCAGTTCCTCGCACCGGATGAAGCCGTCGAGCATCTCGCCGACGTGATGCACCAGCGGAAACGGCGCCCTTCGCCTGCGGTTCTCCGCAAAGTGAAACGCGTCGGACGCAAGCACGAGCGGTCCCCTGGCGGTCGACACCCGAACCACCTGGAGGCCGCCTGTGTGGCCGCCCACCCTGTGCACCGAAATGCCGGGAAAGAGTTGCGCGTCTCCATCGTGGAACTTCATCCGCCCGCCATGGACCAGCGTGACGGCATCGATGACGTCGCGCAGATTGAATGGCGCGCGCAGGCAGGCATGACACATGGGACGCCCCGTGGCATAGCGCATCTCCTCGTCCTGCAGATGGAAGGTCGCAGCCGGGAAGTCGTGGAGCGAACCGGCATGGTCGTAGTGCAGATGCGTCAGCACCACGTCCTTGACGCCTGCGCTGTCAACTCCGATCCGCGCCAGCAACGCAGCCGGCGAGTGGATCAGGTTGCGGCCACGCTCCCGCGCCGCTTCCTCGCCGAAACCGGTATCGACCACCACCACGCGTCCGTCGCCCCGGATCACCCAGATGTAGTAGTCGAGCGGCATGGGACCGTCGTGCAGGTCCATCCCGGGCATGAAGTTCTCGCTCCGCGGCCGGTCGGGCGCGGTCTGCGCGAACCTGAGTGCCAGCACCTCGTAATGGGGATTCACCGTTTCCTCCTCGCCTCTGCTACCCTGCTTGCATTATCATACCGTCATGTTGTATGACAGACTGCCATTGCGGCAAGGACGCCGCAATGCGTGATACCAGCCCTGCGCGCTGCGCAGTACGATCCGGGGAGGATTCCGATGAAGTTTTCACGCCTTTTGGCGCCCATCGCTGCATTCTGCTCATTCGGCGTCGGCGCCGGATTTGCACAGGACTATCCTGAAATGACGCTTCGCTACTCCTCCAACATCCCGGAGGTGGTGAACACGTCGAAGATCGACACGTATTTCTCGTCCGAGATCGAGAAGCGCAGCGGCGGCAAGATCAAGATTCGGCATTTCTGGGCCAACACGCTGGGCGGCGAGGCCGAGATGGTCGATCTGGTCGGTTCCGGCGCGGTCGACCTCGGCCTCATCGTGACCGGCAACCAGTTCTCCCGCATGCCCTTCACGGCGGTCACCAACGCCCTGCCCTTCACCTACACGGACGGGCCGAAGCTGAACCGGCTGACGGCGGACATCTTCACGACGAACGAGACCATCAAGGCGGAACTCGCGGCGGCAAACATGCACCCGCTGCTCTATCGCTACCTGCCCGACTACCGCGTCTACTGCACCAAGCCGATCAAGACGATGGCAGATCTGGAGAACACCAAGATCCGCTCCTACGGCTCGTTCGTGCCGGTGATGTTCAGCGCCATCGGCGCCGTCCCGGTCAACATCCCGCCGGTCGACATGATCCAGGCCATGCAGTCGGGCGCGATGGATTGCACCTACATGTTCAACTCGGCGGTCAAGGCCTTCAAGATCGACCAGGTGGCCAAATTCGGCACCGACCTGTCCTTCGGCGTCATCAGCGCCCACACGCTGTTCATCTCGAAGACCAAGTGGGAAGGCTGGCCCGACAACGTGCGCACGCTGTTCGAGGAAGTGGCGGCCGACGCCGAGGCCTTCGGCAACGATCTGATCGCCGGCGACGAGGCCAAGGCCGAGGACGGATTGAGGGAAGTCGGCATGGAGATCGTTCCCTTCGAAGACGCGGACGCGCTGAAGGCGAAGGTTCCCGACATGCTCGACGTCTGGGCCGCGAAGATGGAAGAGATGGGCAAGGGCGCCGAGGCGAAGGAACTCGCCGACTACATCCGCGCCAATCGCTGATCACGTGTCACCGCGCCGGCCTCGTCGGGCCGGCGCGTTCCAACAGTCCGGTGACTCCATGGCCCTGTTCGCCTTTCTCGACCGTCTGCTGCGGCGGATTTCCTACGTCGGCTTTCTTGCCGCTTCCGCGCTTCTCCTGATCGTCGGGCTGATGGGCGCGACCGATGTGGTGTCGACCAACATCTTCCTGAAGCCCATCCCGGGCATGGTGGAACTTTCGGGCGCGCTTCTGGCCGTCATCGTCTTCCTCGGCCTGGCCGAAGCACAGGCGCGCGGCTCCAACATCGTCATCGACGTCGCCACGCAGAACATGGGTCCGCGCCTGAAGCGCGTCTCCGGGATCATCTCCCTTTCGATCGCCGGCGTGCTGATCGGCCTCGTCGCGTGGCAGACGACCAAGCTCGCCATCAATTCATGGGCCATCCGCGAGGCGGCGCTGGGTGCGCTGGCCTTTCCGATGGCCCCCTTCAAGACACTGGCCGCGGTCGGCGCCTGGCTGGCCACCGCCGAGTTCGCCCGACAGCTGTTGCGGCTGATCGCCGGCGTCGACGCGCCTGCGACCGAGACCAAGGATGGCCAGGATGCTTGATCCGTTGACGATCGGCTTCATCGCGATCGCCGCGATGCTGGCCCTCTCGATCATCGGCGTGCCGGTCGGCATCGCCATGGCGGGCGTCGCCGTCGTCGGGCTCTGGACGACCGGCGGGCCGGCGTTCGCGCTCAACACGCTGATGAACCTGCCCTTCGCGATGGCCTCCGACTACAGCTTCGTGGTCATCCCGATGTTCATCCTGATGGGGGCGATCGCCTCCGCCTCCGGGATCACGCAGGAACTCTTCTCCTTCTCCAACCTGATCCTGCGCTCGACGCGCGGCGGTCTCTACCAGGCGACGATCCTCGCCTCGGCCGGTTTCGCCGCCATTTCCGGATCGACCCTCGTCAATGCGGCGCTGTTCACGCGCATCGCGTTGTCGGAAATGCTTCGCCTTGGCTATGACCGCGCCTTCTCGGCGGGCTGCATCGCCGCCGCGGGCACGATCGCCGCGCTCATTCCGCCCTCGATCAGCTTCGTCATCTACGGCCTGCTGACGGGAGAATCGGTCGCGGAGCTCCTGATCGCCGGCGTGGTGCCGGGCATCCTCACGGCTGCCGCCTACATGATCGGTTCCGCCTTCCTCGTCCGGGCCAAGCCGAGCCTGGCGCCGCCGCCGCAGCCGCGCGCCAGCTTCGGCGAGATCGGCCGCAGCGCCATCGCCCTGTGGGCTACCTTCCTCTTGGCCGGCCTCGTCATCGGCGGCATCTATCTGGGCTTTACGACGCCTTCCGGCGCGGGTGCGCTCGGCGCGATCGGCGCGCTGGTGATCGCCGTCGCGCGGCGTCGGCTGTCGACCGCCGACCTCGCCGACTGCCTTCGCTCGGCCGCAGGCGTGACGGCCGCGCTGTTCATCGTCATCATCGGCGGGCTGATGTTCACGCGCTTCTTCCTCGTCGCCGGCACCGTGACCTCGGCGACCGATCTGCTGCAGGCGCTCGAACTGTCGCCCATCGTCTTCATGCTGATCCTGATCGCGGTCTTCATCGTGCTCGGCATGTTCATGGATCCGCTGGCGATGCAGGTGATGACGCTGCCCTTCGTCTATCCGATGGTCACCGCGCTCGGGTATGATGGCGTGTGGTTCGGGGTCATCATGGTGAAGATGGTGGAGCTGGCGGTCCTCAGTCCGCCGGTCGGCATGAACCTGTTCGCAGTCATCGGCGCGGCCGAAGGCAAGGTGCGGTTGCCCGACATCTATCGTGGCATCCTGCCCTTCATCGCGATGGAGGCGGTCGTTCTCGCGCTGCTGCTGTCCTTCCCGGAACTGTCGCTTTGGCTGCCGCGCCAGATGTTCAACTGACCAGCAAGGAATGACCATGGACGACAAGACCAGCATTGGCTTCATCGGCCTGGGAGCCATGGGCGAACCGATGGCGGCTCGCCTGGTGGCGGCGGGCTTCGCACTCTCGGTCTTTGACGCCGACGCGGCCCGCACCGGCGGCATCGCGGCGGCGATCGGCGCGCGGGCGGCGGCGTCGCCACGGGATGCGGCGACCGGCTGCGAGATCCTGATCACGATGCTTCCCTCCAGCGCCATCGTGGAAAAGGTGCTCGACGGCGAGGACGGAGCGCTGGCCGGCCTGGCACCGGGCGCGCTGGTGATCGACATGTCCAGCGGCGTGCCGGATGCGACGCGGTCGATCGCCGCGCGGATCGCCGGCCAGGGCATCGCGATGATCGACGCGCCGGTCTCCGGCGGCGTTTCGAGGGCGAGGACCGGCGAGCTGGCGATCATGGCGGGCGGCGAGGCGGCCGACATCGATCGCGCCGAGGCGGCCCTGAAGCAGATGGGAAGCTCGATCGTGCGGACGGGCCCGATCGGCAGCGCCCACGCGATGAAGGCGCTCAACAACCTCGTCAGCGCGGGCGGCTTCCTGATCGGCATCGAGGCGCTGCTGATCGGCCAGCGCTTCGGCCTCGATCCGGCGCTGATGGTCGACGTGCTCAACGTCTCGACCGGAATGAACAACTCGACGCAGAAAAAATTCAAGCAGTTCGTGCTGTCGCGCAAGTTCGACGCCGGATTCGGGCTCGACCTGATGGTGAAGGATCTCGGCATCGCCATGGGTGTGGCCCAGGGAACCTCGACCCCGGCCCCCTTCGCCAACCTGTGCAAGGAGATGTGGGGCGGCGCCCAGAAGGTGCTCGGCCCCGGCCAGGATCACACCGCGCTGGCGCGGTTCTGCGAGCTTCTGGCCGGCTCGACGCTCGAGGCGAAAGCCGACCACGAGGACGCCCGGCCTTGAGCGCCGCGCCGCTGGCAGGCCAGTCGGTCGCCATCTTCGGCGGTTCCTCCGGCATCGGCTTCGCCGCAGCGCGCGCCGCGCTCGCGCTCGGCGCACGGATCAGCCTGGTGTCGCGAACGCCCGAGCGCCTCGCGCGGGCCAGCAGCGCGCTTGGCGGCGCGGCGACCGCATCGATCGACGTGCGCGATGCCGCGGCCGTGAAAACCTTCTTCGACGAACGCGAACCGTTCGATCACGTGGTCGTCTCGGCGGCGGAACTGTCGGTCGGCCCCTTGCGGGCCCTCCCGCTAGCCGACGCGCACGCGGCCATTGACAGCAAGTTCTGGGGCGCGGCGAACGTCGCTCATGCGGCGCGGATCCGGCCCGGCGGCAGCCTGACGCTGGTCTCGGGGATGATCGGCACGCGTCCCACCGGCGCCGCGACCATGCTGAGCGCGATCAATGCGGCCATCGACACGCTGGCCAGGGCGCTGGCGACGGAGATGGCGCCCGTCAGGGTCAATTCCGTCTCTCCCGGGCGAATCGATACACCTTGGTGGGATCACCTGCCCGAGGAGCAGCGGCTGGCGCTGTTCGAACGCACCGCGGCGGCGCTGCCGCTGAAGCGGGTAGGCAAGCCCGAGGAGATCGCGGCGCAGATCGTCCACCTGATGCAGAATGGCTTCATGACCGGCAGCGTCATCCTGGTCGATGGCGGCGGCAGCGTGGCGTAGGCTCCGCTCCCGAACGGGCGTGACGATCCCGGCGCACTTCGATGCGCTCGATCACCGGGCCCGGTCATCCCGCGCCCAATCCCGATGGTGATTCGTCGCTGGGCGGGCGAGGACCCCAAGCCGAAAGCCGGGACCCGTTGCCGGCTCCGGCATCGTCCGCCGACATCATTTCCGTTTCTTTCGAGACGCTCGCAACCCTTGGTAGCGCAAGCATGTTCGCTCTTTCGTCCGCCGCCAGTGAAACGGCGGCGAAAGGCGCGCAGGAGGTGCGAATTGACATTGGCCCCCCATTCGCGGCAATCGACCGTTCGACGGTCTGGTCTGGAGTCCCGGTCGAACGATGGCTTGCCCGGCCCCCGGGCCTGGCAATGGCTCGGGTGCTCCTTCCAGCGGAATGCACGAGAAAGCTCCAAGCCTGGTTCCTTGCGGCGGGTGAGAATAGGAATGTCCTGACATGAACGTCGATTTTGCGCACACCGGCGATGTGCCGGTGAAGCCATGTCGGGTCTGCGGTGCGGGAGGGGCGACGCTTCACCTCACGCTCTCGCCGGGTCCGAACGGGCGCACTGCGCCGCTGCGTCTGTTTCGCTGTCCGTCCTGCGCCTCCTTCTATTTCGACGGCGAGGAACCGGCGGGCGCCTACGAGGACATGCCACTTTCCGAGACGTTCTGGCTCGACTATGTGCAGGTCGGGGCCGGCATCAGCGCCATGCTCGCGCCGCTCCTCGCCCTGCGCCCCCTGCCTGACACATCACTGATCGACGTGGGCGCCGGTTTTGGTTTCATCGTCGACTTCTGGCGGCGGAGGGGCCATGCGGCGGTGGGCATCGAACCGTCGCACTATGGCCAACTCGGGCGCGAAAAACTCGGGATCGACAACCGACCCGGCGATCTCGACGCCTTCATCGCCGCCAATCCGGGCCAGCGTTTCGGCATCGTGTACAGCAGCGAGGTCATCGAGCACACACCTGACCCGCAGCGCTTCATCGATTCTCTCGTCGCCCTCATGGCTGACGACGGGACGCTGATCCTGACGACCCCTTCCACCGCGGCCGTCTCGCCTGAAACGGAGAGTTCCAGCCTGATCGCGGTGCTTTCTCCGGGTTTCCACTACACGATCATCTCCCCCCAGGCCCTGAGCGACATGCTGAGCCGCCACGGCCTGCAGGTGAGAACCCATACCGAGGGTGTCCAGACATTCGTCTGGGCACGGCGTCGCCAGATGCCGGACGTCGTCGTGAACGAGCCCCAATGGCCGCTCTACCTCGACTATCTCGAAAACCTCGCGGCAGCACAGGATCCGCACGTCTCGACGGGCGCCCTTTGCCGACTTTTCAAGGATTCGCTGAACACGGGCGATGCCGCCCGCGCCGGTCGGGCCTACGAGCGTCTTCTGACCGCGACCAGGCGCATCTATGCTTTCGAGATCGAAGAGCCCAATCTGACGGAACTGCTCCAGAACAGCCTGCCGCTGGCCCTGCTCGATCGCTTTCCGGCATGGCTCGGCAACGCGCTTCTGTTCGGCGCGCTGCAGGTCGGATTTACGCGAGGAGACTACCGCACCAAGCTGCGCATGCTCGATGCCGCAGTGCGCGTGCTGGAGCGGCGTGCGGAGGTTGAACGGCAGTTTGGCCAGGAAGCTGCCCACTTCCTGCCGTTTGCGCGCCGTCAGTATCAGATCGCCTTGTGCGAAAACCTCCAGACGTCGCTGCCGGGTGTGGAAAAGCCCCTGCCGGACGATCTGCGCCGGAACCTCGACTCGCTTCAGACGCTCATCTCCGGTCTGGAAGACTGACCATGGCCAGATATCCACTCTCGCAGGCGGCGCGCATTCTCACCCGTGATCTCCGCGTTCGTGCGAGCTCCTTGCTCCTCGGCGAGGTTCGCTCCCGCATCGCCGGCGCAGATCCATGCCGCGCGTCGACATCGATGTGCATCTATGTCCACTACGATGGCGGACGGCTGCTGCACCGCTACGTACGCGATCAGATTGCCGCCCTGTGTGATCACGGATACCGGGTCGTCTTCGTGTCGCACGCGCGGTCGAGGCCGGACCTGGAGTCGCTGGCGCCCCACTGCCTGGAACTCGTTCACAGACGCAATCTGGGACATGACTTCGGCGCCTATCGTTTCGGCCTGAAATGGCTTCGCAGCCAGGGCTTTCAGCCCGCGGAAGTGCTGCTGACGAATGATTCCTGCTACGGCTACTTCGGCGGGCTGGGCCGGATGCTGCAGGCTTCGCGTGCTTCGGACGCGGCGCTGTGGGGCATCACCGACTCCTATGATACCGCCTACCATATCCAGAGCTACTTCATGCGCCTATCGGCCGAACTCTTCGGAACCAAGAGCTTCTGGAGGTTTCTCGACCGGTTGCCGAACACCACGGACCGGAGGCGTGTCATCCATTCAGGCGAAGTGGGCCTTACGCAGTACCTCCTCCGCCACGGATTTTCGACCGACTGCTTCGTTCCCTACAAGGAACTCGTCTCCGATTGGCACGCCCATGGCAAGCAGCGCTATTCGGATCGCCCGGGCGAGCGCGAGTTCGTCGAATGGCTCGAGAGCTGTCTGCTCCGTGGTCGCCCGATGAATCCCACGCATTGCTTCGCGGATCGGCTGATCGAGCGTTTTCAGGTCCCGCTCGTCAAGAAGGACCTGCTGCGAAAGAACCCCCTTGGCGTTCCCAATCTCGACAGGATCGAGCACATCGTCACCGGCAATGGCGGCGATTTTTCGCCTGTCGTCGAGCATCTGAAGTTCGGGGATTTCTAGGGTCGTGAAGTCCTATTCCTGGCAATCGTCCGTGCCCCCACCGGCGCAGCCGCCCCGCGATGTGATCGAGGTGACGCCGACCTTGATCGATCCCGCCAGCACCACTCTGGCCGCGCATGGCCGGACCTTCGAGATCGCCGGCACGGGCGACGAGGCGGCGCTCGCCTTCCAGTTCACCTTCATCGCGGGCGCAAGGCATCGGGTGACACTCGAATTGTCGACCGGTACGGCGGCAAGCTTCCGCCTCGAGGTCCACGGAAGGGTGACGAAGATGCAGAAGGCCGTGGCGACGGTGGCCGCGGATGGATCGATCCTCAGCGTCTCGGAAGAAATCCGCGACCTCTCCGTCAGCCCCCTGTCCGACGGGCGCCTCGCGATCAGTTTCGCGTTCGAGCCATTCCGCACACGCCTGGAGTATCTCTATGTGTTCGCCAAGGGCGCCACAAACTCCGAATCCGATCGCTGCGCGTTCAAAACAGCGCCCGCCCTGTTCGAAGTCTGGCCGTCACCGGAGGTCTTCCGGTCGATGGAGCACAGTAGCGCATCGAAGCTCGGAGATGTCGTCTGCGCCATCCAGGAATGCGTCGTCATCGAGAACTTCATCAAGGTCGAGTTCGAGATTCACAAACCCGGCACCGCCTTGCGCGCACTTGGCGTGCGCCATCGGTCGATGGCGCTTGCCAAGGTCCAGTGGTGGAGCTGGCCGCTCGGGGGCCGAGCACCCGCGCCGGGACGGGATGACGCCTATTGCTGGCCGGCGGCGCGGAAGCCGTCCTCGCCCATCATGGCTCCCGCTTTGGTCGACCGCTATGGTCCAGCCTTCGTGCACGACGGTCATGCCGTGACAATGCTGCTGGACGATCTCCCGGATTATCAGTCTCGCCCTGTCGAGGAGGTCGGGCAGCTTGGCGACGTCTTTCTCAAGGCGGTCTTCGAAGACGGCTCCACGCATGACATCGACATCGCCGCCTTGCTCCAAGAGGGCGGAGACGACGAATGGTTGGCGATCGTCAATCGCTTCATCGCCGACAGGATCGTTTCGGCCGGTGCGGATCCGGTCTTTCTGGAAGTGGGCGCTCGCGGCGCCATCAGCGCGTCGATCCGAAACTGGACGCGTTCGCTCGGCTGGCGCTATGCGGGTCTCGACATCGCGTCGTCGCCGAACGTCGACATCGTCGGAGACGCCCATCAGCTTTCGCGCCATATCGCCGAAGACTCGGTCGACGTCGTCTATTCATCGGAGGTCCTGGAGCATCTCGTCAGCCCTGTGTCGTTCGTGACGCAGGCGAACCGCGTTCTGAAACAGGGCGGATTGTTCATCTGCCGCGCGCCAACCACCTGGCCCCTGCATGCGGAGCCGTGGGATTTCTGCCGGTTCAGCCGCCATAGCTGGCAAGGGCTCCTGCACCCCGAATCCGGCTTCGAGATCCTGGGAACCTGCGAGTTCGGCAAGGCCTCGGTGCTGCCGCGTCGTCTCGGAGGCGCAAGCGGAGCCCTGATGTCCTGTCACCCGGCGCCGCTGTTGAGCGGGGTCGTCGCCAGAAAGATCCGATCGATCGGTCCGCTCGGTTCGGCGGCGTCCTCGCCAGTGCTGGCCATGGGGCAATACGACGCCGCCTGAGCGACGTCGGGCGTCCTTCTCGTCGGAACGCCTCGTTCGGCATGATGATGATTGGTGGATCGCCGCCGCCATTGTATCAGAGGGCAGCGGCCTGCGACGGCCGGCCCGCATAGCCCGAAGACAGCGACCGAATGACCACGATCGACCGCCTTTGCCTTTCCTTCGTCGCGCCGGACGCGGCGACGCAGGCGTCGGGCGGCCTCGCGGTCCGGTTCAGGTGCGGCGGCTACGACAGGATCGTGCATTTCGCGGCGCAGGGCGCGACACTGGCTGCGAACGGCGACGCGCTCCTTTGCCTCGGCCTCGTTCCGGCGATGGAATTGGGCGTGGACCTGTACATCGAAGCGGAGGTCGACCGGGAACTGCTGGACAACACACGCGACATCCAGGCGCTGCTGTGCGAATGGTATCCCGGCTACAGGACCGTTGCGGTGGACACCGGGCCGATCATCCACCGCACCTATCCAGAGGGGCGTGGAACCGGCCTTTTCTTTTCGGGCGGCGTCGATTCCAGCTATTCGCTTGCGACCGAACGGGACCGGATCACCAGTCTCGTCACGCTCATCGGGGCCGACGTGGCGCTCACCGACGCCCCGCGCGTCGCCCGGCTCGAAGCTCTCGCCAAAGACGTCGCGGCGCGGTTCGGCGTGGGGTACATTCTGGTGACGACGGACATTCGTTCGGTTTCCGATCGCCTGATCGGCTGGGTCGAGTATCACGGCGCAGTGCTGGCGGCGGTGCGGCACATGCTGGCGCACGCATTCGAGAACCAGCTGATCGCTTCGTCGGGTGACGATTCCGCCTGGACCTTCCGGTGGGGATCGCACCCCGCGCTCGATCATCTGTGGGGCACGGGCGGCGCACGCATCGAGCACCACGGACTGGAGCATCGCCTTGCCAAGGTGCAGCGGATAAGCCGTGAACCGGCCTTGATGGACCACCTGCGCGTCTGCAACCGGCGCTTCGAGCATTGCGGAACGTGCCGCAGCTGCCAGTTCATGCTTGCCGCGCTCGACCTGGTCGACATGCGCACCGGGGCGCCGACATATCGCCACCTGGCGTCGACGTCGGGCCCTCTCCAGGTGACCGGCCCGGGAACCCTGTCCGAAATGCGCTACATGCGGTCTGTGGCGGCAGGCGGCGGCCACGCGGCCATTGCGGCGGCCGCCGACCGTGCGATACGCCGCTACCACGTGAAGAAGTTCTTGACGCGGATCGTACCCCTCGACGAGATCGCCCGCCGTTTCAAGCGGTTCAAGCGCCAGAGGCGCTTCATCCGCCAGGTCGAACGGCCGATCCGATGAGCCTCGACGCCGCCGATCCGCCGCGGATGGCCCAAGCCCCGCCCCGTGAGCATGGGAGGATCGAGGGCGACCACGACATCACCTTCGAGGTCATCTCCGACGAAAACGGCCTGGAGAGGGTTGCGCCGGAATGGACGGCCGTCAACGCGCTGATCGGGCCGGAAGGGTTCTTCACGCGGATGGAACTCGTCCGCGCGAACTGGGCCAGACACAGGAAAGACCCGCGGACGTTCCTCAACGTCCTCGTGATCCGCGACAGGGGCAGGCTTGTTTTCGGGGCGCCGATGCTCAGGCGCCGGGACCGACTGGGCACGCATGTGCTGCAGTGGCTGGACTCCAGGACGCCGTTTTACGACGGCCTGCTTGTCGATCCCGGCATGGACCCGACCGCCGCGGCGCGCCTGTTCACGTACTACCTGGAGGCCTCCTGGACGCGGCGCGCCTTGAAGATCGCCTATGTGCTCGAGGGAACGGCGCTGCACCGGGTGCTCGTCGCGGCCGGTTTTCGGCTCACCCAGCGCACGGTCGCGCCCTGTGTCGACCTCACGGTCTACGAGACCTGGGACGCGTACCTCGCGGCGATGCCGGCGAGCCGGCGTCAGCAATACCGCAACCTCAGCCGCCGGCTGGGCAAGGCGGGCGCCGGGCCACTTCATATCGTCACCGATCCGGATGAACGACGGCTCGAAATCGCTCGAATCTTCTCGCGGAAGCGCGAATGGGTGAAGGAACACGACCTGCCCGACTGGATCGTACCGCCCGAGACGGAAGCCTGGTTTCAGTGGGTCGCCGCCCGGGAGGACGCTCGCAACCGCACACACGTCCTTCGGCTGGCAGCAGGCGACGAATGGATCGCGAGCAGCCTTTGCCTCGAACGCGACGGGACGATCTTTTCGTCCAAGATGGCGTTCAATCCCGCCTGGGAGCGTTTCTCGCCCGGCTGGGTGCTGACCCTCGAAAAGATCCGCTTCGCGATCGGGCGGCAGTTGTCGTCCGTGGATTTCATGATCGGACGCACCCCGTGGAAGGATCGCGTGGCCGATCAGTTCAGATCGAGCTTTGCGTGCCGGGTGAACCTGCTCCCCGGGCGCCGGAGCCTGCGCCTCCCCCGCTGAACGCGGCGCGACCGATCCGGCTCATTCCGCCTCGAACTTGCTGCGCCCCAGGCCTGCGGGCAGGAGAAACTGGTCCGGCGCGCGGCGGAACTGGGTCAGCAGATTGTCGCGCGCGATCAGGGCCAACCTCGCCATGCTTTCGTAGTCGCGCTTCGAGCGTGGGTCTGCGGCTTCGAGGGTCGCATCGCCGATCGGCTCGATGACCGCTTCCATCCTCGCGAAAGGCACGGTCTCCAGTGTGGCCATCGAGAAGAACGGGGTCGCACGCCGCGCAACGATCGAGAGTGGCGCAGTGGGCATGCTGACGTGGCCGCGTTCGCCAAACCGCATTTCCACGAACATCGACCCGGCATGGAGGTTGTTGGTGAGGATGATCAGTTCGCCCTGATCCAGCAGGCTGACGATCTTGCGGGTGACGGTTGCGCCACTCTCGCGGTCGAAGGTGATGCGGTCCTTGAGGTAACGCCCCTCCGCGCGCCTCAGCAGCGGATTGATCGAGACGTTTCCAAAGATTGTGTCCGAAAAGCCGTGATATGGGTCGCTGATCTGGATCGGCCGGAAGCCCTGTTCCCAAAGGGCGCGCTTTCCGGCCAGCGTCTGGTAGACGAACTGGGACGCCCAGACGATGGCGCCCCGGCCGCGATCGAGCGCGGCCCGCAGCCTCTCTGCGCCAACCACGTCGATCTGCGGCTTCCGGCCGCCGGCGAGTTCGTCGATGGTGAACATGAACCGCCGCCGGGCCAGGTTCTCGAGGTGGTTTCGGAAAAAGGCCTCGCATTCGGCTTCGACCTCGTTGCCGAGCACCCTTTGCATGGCGTCCAGGAAGGCAGCATAGCCTTTCCTGCGCTTGCGGCGATATCGCAAGTTGGACGCCAGGCGACCAAGGGCTGGCCACGTCCGCGACGGCAGCAGGGTCGCCGCAGCGGTCCCGCCCAAGCCGAGAACTTCGCGCAAGTCTTTTTCGGATAGCCGACGCGGCGGCACCACCTTGAGACGTGTTCTCTTATAGAATACAATCGGCTGCCCAGCGTCTCCAGACGAAACCTCATGCACCACGTCGTATGAGAAATAGGGGTCTGTCATCGTTAGGCCAAGCAGGATGGATCTGTTTCAGCTATGGTGGATCTTGCTTGCGCGCGGAAGGCGAGATTTCAATCCATGATTGTTGGTACTTGATGAGAGAGGCGAAGGCTCCCCTTCACTGCCCGTTCCTGCCTCCCGTTTCCGACGGCACCGGCGACAAGACGGCACTTCTTTCTCCGGGCCGTCAAGCATGCTCCCATCGACGCCTCGCCTCCTCGGTCGCCCTTGTGGCGACGAGGCTGGCAGCGGCCGGACTGAAGCCGGGCGATGCCGTCGCCTTGCTGATGCCCAACGGCCCGGAGATGGCCATTCTCTTCCTGGCGGTCTCGACGGTCGCGACCGCGGCACCGCTGAACCCCGGTTATCGGGAAGCGGAACTGGCCTTCTACCTCGATGATCTCGGCGCCAAGCTGCTGATCTGCCCGAAGGCGGGATTTGAAGCGGCCAAGTCCGTGGCACGGGCCCGCGGCATGATGGTGGCGGAGGTGGACCTCGCAATCGACGGCGGCTGCGACGAACTCCACGTCGACCTGCCCGACGGGCTGCCGGGCGAAGCCGGCCCTTGCAGCCTGAACCAGGCCAGCGACATCGTCCTGCTGCTTCACACCTCGGGCACGACGGCCAGGCCGAAGCTGGTCGGGCTGACCCGCGCCAACATCGAGGCCTCGATCCGGAACATCGTCGGCACGCTCGGGCTCGGGCACGACGATGTCGGTCTTTCGATACTGCCGCTGTTTCACATCCACGGGCTCATCGCCACGCTGTGCGCGCCGCTCTCGGCCGGCGGCGCTGTCGTCTGCACGGCGGGCTTCGACGCAATGAAGGTCTTCCGGTGGATCGGCGAGTTCTCGCCGAGCTGGTACTCCGCGGTGCCTTCGATGCACCAGGCCATTCTCCAGCGCGCCAAGCGCAACCCCGGGATCCTCGGCAAGGCGCGTCTGCGCTTCGTACGTTCCTCTTCCGCGGCGCTTGCCCCCGCTACGCTTGAAGGACTGGAAAGAACATTCGGTTGCCCTGTCGTCGAGGCCTACGGAATGACGGAAGCGGCGCATCAGATCACCAGCAACGGACTCGCGCACCGACAGCCGGGCTCGGTCGGCCACGCCACCGGCACGCAGGTGCGCATCGTCGACGACGCCTGGCGTGACGTGCCGGCCGGGACGGTCGGCGCCATCGTCATCAAGGGCGAGAACGTCCACACCGGCTACCTGAAGGCGCCGAACGCCAATGCGACTGCATTCCGCAACGGGTGGTTCGATACCGGAGACCAGGGACATCTCGACGTCCACGGACGCCTGACCATCACCGGGCGGACGAAGGAAATCATCAACCGCGGCGGCGAGAAGATCGCGCCGCTGGAAATCGACGCGGTGCTGGCGCGCGACGACCGGATCGCGGAGGCAATCGCCTTCGGCATCCCGCATAAGACGCTCGGCGAGGACGTCGCCGTCGCGATCGTACGCGCGGAAGGCCAGCTCCTGAAGGCCGACGACATCCGCGGCGCCCTGGCGAAGGTGCTCGCGCCGCACAAGGTGCCGCGAACCGTCGTCTTCCTCGAAGCCATCCCGAAAGGCCCCACGGGCAAGATACAGCGCCTGAGGCTCGCCCAGATGCTCGGCCTGGCCGGCGAAGCCGCGACGCCGGCCGCAAGCGGTGCCGGTGACGGCGCAGCGATGGCGAACTCACCGTGACCGGCGCGTTGGGCCATCGCGGCTGGGCGCGCGGGCTCGCTGAGGTCCTCAATCCGCGCGACGGCATGATCCGCAAGGCGGTTCGCGCGGTCCGCACGAGGTGGAAGATCCCGCTGGCGATCCTCTTGCGCCGTAGAACACGGTTCGACGCCATCGTGGGCGTCACCGGCAGCGCCGGGAAGTCGACCACCAGCCGCCTGATTGCAGCGGCGCTGGGAGCCGACCACGTCGTTCATCTCGGATCGGGCCTCAACACGACCGATGGGATTCGCAAGACTTTCGTGAGAAGGCCCCGCAAGGCCGGTTTGTGGGTCCAGGAGATCAGCGGCCACGATGGCGGCGCCATGAAGTCTTCGCTCGCGTTCGTGCGCCCCACGATCGGCGTCGTCACGACCATCGGCATGGACCACATTTCTCACTTCAAGACCCTGGACGCCATCGCCTGCGCCAAGGCGCAACTCGTCGAATCGCTTCCCCATGATGGTTTTGCCATCCTCAATGCCGACGATCCCCTGGTCGCCGCCATGGCCAGCCGCACGAAGGCGAAGGTCGTCACCTTCGGCCGACACCCCGACGCGGACATCAGGCTCGTGTCTTGCTCCAGCCGCCATCCCGAAAGGCTGTCCCTGCGCGTTCAAGTCGGTGACGCGCAAATCGACATGAGAACGCGTTTTCTCGGCGAGCGATGGGCGACGAGCGTCCTTGCCGCGGTGGCGACGGCGCATGTGCTCGGCCTGGACCAGAAACACGTGGCGGAATTGATAGGGGCCGTGGAACCCGACGCCTTCAAGGACGGCGTCCACGTCCATGGCGGCGTGACGTTCATCGTCGATTCCTGCAAGGCGCCGGACTGGACGATCCCGTCGAGCATCGAGATCCTGGCCGCGGCCGACGCACCGCGAAAGATCATGCTCATCGGCACGATCTCCGACTACCGCGGCAACGCGAGAGCGAAATACGTGAACGCCGCGAAATCCGCGTTGGCCGCGGCTCAGATCGTCATCTTCTACGGTCCGCAGGCCGAACGCATTCGGCGCCTGACGTCGGACCACCAGAGCCGCCTTTTCATCTTCGACGAATTCGATTCGCTGATGGCTTTTCTCAAGGACACGCTTACAGAGAACGATCTCATCTACATCAAGTCCTCTCGCGCGGATCATCTCGAACGCGTCATGCTCGACCACGCAAATCCGGTATCGTGCCGTGCCACCTCGTGCGGCAGACAGTATGGCTGCAGACACTGCAAGCACCTCCATGGCAAGCCGCGGCCCGCCGCAGGCTCGAGGCAGCGCATGATGACGAAGCTGCGTTCGCTCGACCCGGGCGGCGGCGTCTCGTCCGGCGGAACGGCACGACGTGCCGAAGATGGAGCGTCGCGGCCGGTCGCACTGCCGGGCGACCGCTCGTGACCGGTTTTTCGAATCTCGCCTACTTCATCAATCTGGACCGCCATCCGGAGCGGCGCGAGGCGTCGATCCGGGAACTGGAAGCGCTGGGAATAGGCTTCACGCGGATTGCCGGCGTCGACTACCGGGACCTGGATCCGGGGGCGCTCCGAAAGGCGGTTGATCCTTCGCCGAAGATCCCGTTCAAGCGCGTGCTCAGCCCGGGCGAGATCGCCTGCTTCCTGTCGCACATCAAGGTTTGGCGCGAAATCGCCCTAGGGTCGGCCGAGATGGCCTGGGTCTTCGAGGATGACGTGTCGTTTGTCGCCGGCGCGAGGGAAGCGATGCTGGCGATCGAAGCCCGCGAGCGCGACTGGGACATGGTGCGGCTGTTCTGCTCCAAGCCGGTGCCGATGGAAGATGTTCGACCGCTTTACGGCCGGCATTCGATTGCGCTGGCGCGCAAGTATCCCATGTCGACCATCGCCTATGCGATAACGAAGCCGGCCGCAGAGCACCTCTCGCGCATCATGATGCCGTTCAGCCTGCCGGTGGACATGGCGCTGAAGTTCTGGTGGGTGCACGGCCTGTGCACGAGGATCGTCGTGCCCTCCATCTGCGTGCCGAGAACCGACCCGTTTTCCGCCAGCACGCTCGACAGCGACCGGGAGTCGCACAACAGGATGAGCCCGGCGCGACGCTTCATCACCAACCTGCGCTACCAGTTCGACACGGTGCGCATGCGCGAACGTCATGCGGCTGAATTCCCCCGCGATCGGCGTTTCGGCTGAGAACGGTCATTCCTCGCCGGCAGCGAGAGAAACGCGCGTCAGCTGTGCCGCCCAGGTCTCGACGTAGGAACGGACCTTGCCGGTCGCGTTGTCCGACGCGATCACTTCGCGTCCCATCAGGTCGGCCAGGATGACACCGTGGAGGCGGTCGGTCGCGACGACGCGGCCGCGCCCGAGCAGCCGGCAGGCGACTGCGACCTTTCGTCGGGCGACATGATCGAAGGCGGCGAGCCGCAATCGCTGAACAGGAATGAGCGGGGCGAGCTTTCCGGCCCGGTTGATCCATCGCAGCGACGCGTCGTCCGACCAGTCGAACGCATCGTCCTTCGAAGACTTGTGCGCCGTTTCTCGCCGCGGCGCCTCGCCGTCGCAGCGCGCAAGCCGCACCAGCCCCACGACCGGCGCCTGGACCGGAGGCGCCAAGCCATGCGCGGTATCCGGACACAGGCTCGAATCGAGCCCGTAGACGTCGCGGAGGATCGCCCGGCTCCGGTGTTCGCGCGACAGGATCGTCAGCCGGGCGCATCCGCCGAACACCTCGCGTGTACGCGCCACCAATACCGGGTCGGACGCCGGAAGCGGTTTCTCCGCGACGCTCAATGGCAGCAGGACGATCACCTGGTCGGCAATCTGCTCCACGGCACGCAGGCGCAGGCGGTGATGCTTCTCGTAGAGCGATCCGAAATTGCCGCCGCCGAGAAAGAAGACCGGTCCACCGGCCACCGCGCGCCGACATTCGTCGGCGTCGAAGTGGCGAAGGGTCGAGACGTAGGACGGCGCACGACCCGCCGCCGTCTCGAGCAGCCCCCGCGCGCCGCACCAGATGGCCGCGTCGCCGGGGTTTGCATAGCTGGGATAGTCGATGAGGGCATAGGGCTTGCCATCCATGTGCCGACCAAGGGCCTGCTGGAGAATCTGTCGCGCGCAATCGGTCATCTGCTCACCCGGCCGGCGGATGTAGACTAGCATCTTCGGCGGCGCGGCGGACATGCCATTAGGGGAATCGCATTTGAGAAATAGGACTGGCGTGGAGGTTTGATCTGGATTCTTTGGATGG
>NZ_RWKW01000094.1 GCF_003970795.1 Aquibium carbonis
GGATGGCGGCGGAACTGTTCGCGGGCGAAGGGACAGAGCGGGATGATGGTCTTGCCGGCCGCTCGGTCGGTAGAACGCCTCGAAGACGCGGCTGCCCTCGCTTTCGGGAATGCCGCCGCCATGGTCGCGCACCGAGATCGTCACCGCGTCGGCGTCCCGCCCCACCTGCACCTCCACCGGGGGCGCGCCGTGGCGCAGCGCATTCTGCATCAGGTTGCGAACGAGCCGCGTCAGCAGCCGGGGGTCGCCCTCGACGGGAGCGGGCCGGCCGCCGACGTCGATGCCGTTGCGGGCGCCTTCCTCGCTGGCCAGCGCCAGCAGATCGACGATCTCGGTCCGGTCCAGTCGCTCGGTGTGGTCGAGCCGGCTGGCGAGCAGGATTTCCTCCACCAGATCATCCAGTTCGCCGAGATTGCGCACGATCTCGGCCTTGCGGGCCTGCCCGGGGTTGGTCTCGTAGAGGTCGATCGCCATGCGAAGCCGCGCCAGCGGCGAGCGCAGCTCGTGGCTGGCATTGGCCAGCAGCGCCCGGTGCGCGGCGATCATGCGTTCGATCTGGTCGGCGGCGCGGTTGAAGCTCTTCGCCACGGTGGCGACCTCGTCCGAGCCCTTGTCCGGCACGCGCGTCACCAGCGCGCCTTCGCCCCAGGCATCGACGCCGCGGCGCAGCGTCTCCAGGCGCCGGGTGAGGTGGCGCACGACCGGGTAGGAGGCGAGGCCCGTGACGGCGGCGATCATGGCGAGATAGGCCAGCCCGCCGCCGGGGCCATCGCTTCGCGCCATCCGGACGGCGACGCTGCGGCCATCCTCGAGCGGCACCAGCATGGCGTGCATGCCCTTGGAACGACGCATCCGGTCGCCGTTGCCCTCTTCCCACTCCCGCCCGCGCAGGCGCGAGGGAAAGTCGCGGCCATTGGCAGCCAGCAAGCGGCCGTCGGGGCCGTAGACGGCGATCTCGGCATCGAAGGCGCGGCCCAGCCGCTCGAGCGTCGGGCGCAGCGCGGCCGGCCCGTCGGCGGGCGGCAGCATGGCGGCGATGAAGCGGTCGCGGCGGCCGCGCCAGCCTTCCTCCTCCCGGTTCTGGCCCACCCACCAGAAGACGGCGCTGGCAAAGGCGACGATCGCCAGCGCCGCCAGCAGCGTGGCGTAGATCTTCAGGAACAGGCTGTTGCGGATCATCCCTCAGTCGTCCTCGCCCTGATATCGCGCGAAGACGTAGCCCAGCCCGCGAACGGTCACGATGCGGCGGGGATGCTTGGGGTCGGTCTCGATGACGGCGCGGATGCGCGAGACGTGGACGTCGATGGAGCGGTCGAAGGCCTCGAGTTCCTGCCCCTTCACCATGTCCATGAGCTGGTCGCGCGACAGCGTGCGGCCGGCATTGCGGGCAAGCGCCACGAGCAGGTCGAATTGGTAGCTGGTCAGGTCGCAGGCGCGGCCGTCCAGGCGCACCGTGCGCGAGCCGGGGTCGATCTCCAGCCGTCCGAAGCGCAGCACGCCGGACGCGCCGTTGGCGGCGCCGCGGCGGCGCAGGATCGCCTTCAGGCGCGCCAGCAGTTCGCGCGGGTTGAACGGTTTCGGCAGGTAGTCGTCGGCGCCGAGTTCGAGCCCGACGATTCGGTCGGTCTCCTCGCCCTTCGCCGTCAGCATCAGGATCGGAACGTCCGAGACCTGCCGGATGCGCCGGCAGGTCTCGAAGCCGTCGATGTCGGGAAGCATGACGTCGAGGATGACGACGTCCGGCGGCCGTCTCGCGATCTCGGCGATGCCGTCCAGCGCGGCCGCCACGGTGGAGACGTGGAAGCCGTTGCCGGCGAGATATTCGCTCAGCATGGCGGAAAGCCGCGTGTCGTCGTCGACGATCAGCACCTGGTCCGCCATGCGTCCTGTTCCTTTCGCGTCAGACGGTTACCAGCGGCCCCAGCCGCCGCGCCGGCCGCCTTCGCCGCGTTCCTCGATCAGCTTGGCGAGCTTGCCGCGCTGCTCCGGCGTCAGCACCTCGGCCGCCTCGACGAGGGCCGCGGTCATCGTCTTCGACGCCGCGTCCAGCGCCGCGACCCGCTCGGCCCGCAGCTTTTCCACCGCCGCGGGATCGACCGTCGCAGCGCCCAGAATGTCGAGAACCTCGCCGCGCGTCGAGCGGAAGTCGATCATCGTGTCGCGCATTTCGCCGCGAACGCCGTCGAAGATCGAAAACAGCTTCTTCTCCTGTTCCGGCGTGACGTCGAGCTCGCTCATCACGTGGCCGATGCCGCGCATGCCGCCATGCTTGCCGCCGCCCCAGCCCGCCTCGTGCACCATGCCATGCCCGGCGCCGCGATGCATGCCGGGTCCGGCATCGTCCCACGAGAAGCGGCTGCCGAATTCATGTCCCTGGGCGCCGGCCAGGCCGATGCCCGACACCACCGCCACCACGGCGGCGCCGATGGTCAGGGGGCGGCGCCAGCGCGGGGCGGTCACGGCGGTCTTGTCGTGGTCGAAAACGTTGTTGTCCATGGGGATCGTCCTTTCGATCCGCAGCGACCGTCGCTGCGATGGTCGAAACCTAGGCGCCCATCGTGTCTCCCATTGCGGGGGGATGTAAAGTTGTGTGAAGCCATCATGGCGTTTCCATGGACGCCGATGGCAACCGGGGACCGGCAAGGGACCCGAGAGGCAGGGGCTGGCCAGCGGCGACGCGGGCGTGGCCCTTGGCATCGTGCCGGGCGCCAAGCATCCAGGGTCGGGCAGCGTCAGGAAGGGAACCGCCATGTCGACATGGTATTCGAGCAGCGTCGTCGAGCCGGGCCTGACGCTCGTCACCGAACCGGCCGTGCACGATTATTTCCGCGCCAATGTCTTCGTGCTGAACGGGCGGGACCGGAACCTCGTCGTCGACGCCGGCATGGGGCTCGTCCCGCTGCGCCCCGCGCTGCCGCTCGATCCCGACAGGCCGGTGATCGCGGTGGCGACCCACATCCATCTCGACCATGTCGGCGGGCTGCACGAGTTCGACGAGCGGGCCGGACCACGCGTCTCGGCGGCGGGTTTCGCCACGATGCCGGACGCGCTGACCTATGCCGGCATGTTTCGCGGCTTTCCCGGCGCCGTGACGCGCCCGCCATTTCCGGGATGGCGATCCGAGGACTACCGGCTGGAGCCCGCGCCGCTCGGCCGGGCGCTCGTTGCCGGCGACGTGGTGGATCTCGGCGACCGCTCGTTCACCGTGCTGTCGCTGCCCGGCCACGCGCCGGATTCGATCGGTCTGTTCGACGAAGCCGACGGCCTGTTCTTCTGCGGCGACGCGATCTACCCCGGCGGCCTGATCGACGACCTGCCGGATTCGGATCGCGCGGCCTATCGCGCGACGATGCGGCTGATCCTGTCGCTGCCGATCAGGCTCGCCTGCGGCGGGCACGGGAACGTCATGGACCCTGAAACGGTGCGGATGATCGCCGATGACTATCTCCACGCGACGGATCGGCGCCGATGAGCACCGGGCGCCGGCAGCGCGCGGCGTCTTGGCGTCTGGACAGAACACCGCCGCTGTGACTTGCTTTCGCCTGAACGGAGTTTCCCATGTCGATCGAAACCTGGCTCGCCTTCGCCGCCGCATCGGCCGTGCTGCTGGTCATTCCCGGCCCGACGATCCTGCTCGTCGTCTCCTATGCGCTGGGGCAGGGTTGGCGCACCGCGCTGCCGATGTCGGTCGGCGTCGCGCTCGGCGACTTCACCGCCATGACGCTGTCGATGCTCGGTATCGGCGCCTTGCTGGCGGCGTCCGCCACCGTCTTCACCCTCCTCAAATGGGTCGGCGCGGCCTATCTGGTGTGGCTCGGCATCAAGCTGTTCCGCGCCGGCGGAGCCTTGCAGGCCGAGCCGCGCCAGACGGCCGCCTCGTCGCTGCGCATGCTTGGCCACGCCTGGCTGGTCACCGCGCTCAATCCCAAGAGCATCACCTTCTTCGTCGCCTTCCTGCCGCAGTTTCTCGACCGGAGCGGCGATTTCTGGACCCAGATGCTGATCTTCGAGGCCACCTTCCTCGTCCTCGCCTTCCTCAACGCGCTCGGCTATGCGCTGGCCGCGTCGCGGGCCCGGCAGGCGGTGGCCAATCCGCGCCTGCTGGCCATCGTCAACCGGACGGGCGGAACCCTGCTCGTCGGCGCCGGCGTGGCGACCGTCGCCATGCGCTCGGGACAGTGAGGACGTGACCATGATCCGCGACCGCCTCGGTTTTTCCCTGTCTGGCGCCGACGCCGCCAGCCTCGACCATTACGAGGCCGGGCTGGCCGGGTTGCAGGCCTTCGTCGGCGATCCCGTGGGGCATGCCGACCGGGCGATCGAGGCGCGGCCCGATTTCGTCATGGCGCATGTGCTGAAGGGCTGGCTCTTTGCGCTGGCGACGGACCCGGCCGCGACCGCGGCGGCGCGCGACATCCACGCGACGGCTGCCGCGCTGCCCGCCAATGATCGCGAGAAGGGCCATGTCGCCGCGCTCGGCGCGCTGGTCGATGGCGGCTGGCACCGGGCGGGCGAACTTCTCGAAGACCTGACGATCGCCCATCCGCGCGACGCGCTCGCCTTGCAGGCCGGGCACCAGATCGATTTCTTCACCGGCAATGCGCGCCTGCTGCGCGACCGCATCGCGCGGGCGATCCCGCAATGGGATGCGTCCGTTCCCGGCTGCCATGCGATCCTGTCGGCCTATGCCTTCGGGCTGGAGGAGACGGGCGACTATGGCCGCGCCGAGAAGGTCGGCCGGCGCGCCGTCGAGCTCGAACCGCGCGACGGCTGGGGCCAGCATGCGGTCGCGCACGTCATGGAAATGCAGAGCCGGCAGGCGGACGGCATCGCCTGGATGCGCGCCGATCCGGACGTCTGGTCGACCGACAGCCTGATGCGGGTGCACAACTGGTGGCACCTCAGCCTGTTTCACCACGACCTCGGCGACTACGGCGAAGTGCTGGCGCTCTATGACGGGCCGGTCGACGGCGGACGGTCCGACTTCGTCCTCAACCTCGTCGATGCGTCGGCGCTCCTGTGGCGGCTCCACCTGCGCGGCGTCGACGCGGGGGAGCGCTGGACGAGGCTCGCGGACCTCTGGGCGCCGCACGCTTCGGCGGGGAACTACGCGTTCAACGACGCCCACGCCATGATGGCGTTCGTGGGTGCCGGCCGGTCCGATCTCGCCGAGACGCTGGTCGCCACCCAGCGCGAAGCCGTCTCGCGGGGGGACGACAACGCCGCCTTCACGCGCGACGTCGGGCTGCCGGCCACGCTGGCGATCAGGGCGTTCGGCGACGGCGACTTCGGCACGACCGTTCGCCTGCTCAAGCCGCTCAGGGCGCTGGCGCATCGCTTCGGCGGCAGCCATGCCCAGCGCGACGTGCTCGACCTGACGCTGATCGAGGCGGCGTTGCGCGGCAGGCAGTCCGCGCTCGCCACCGCGCTCGCCGCCGAGCGGCACGAACTCCGGCCGGACAGCCCTTTGTCGCAGCTTTTCCGCGATCGCGCTCGTGCCCTGGCGACCGACAGCGCCTGAGCGCGCCACCGCCGCGCCCCGTTCCGGACAGCCCGGAATGCTGCACTGCGGGATTTAATCCGAGGCTCGAAATAATTGACGACAAGCCGTCGTTTCTTCTGCTAACACTTGTCAGCGGCGTCCTCGGACGCCCACGAAAAGGTGAAGCCGGCCCAGCCGGACGGGAGGAAACGAAACGATGTATCTCGGGCTCGACCTCGGGACGTCGGGGGTCAAGGCGCTGCTCATGGACGGCGCCCAGATCGTCGTCGGCTCCGCCAATGGACATCTCGACGTCTCGCGACCACATGCCGGCTGGTCCGAGCAGAACCCGGCCGACTGGATCCGCGCCACCGAAGACGCCGTCTCGGCGCTCAAGGCCGCACATCCGGTCGAGTTCGCCGCGGTGCGCGGCATCGGCCTGTCGGGCCAGATGCACGGCGCGACGCTTCTCGATGCGTCGGACACGGTGCTGCGCCCCTGCATTCTCTGGAACGACACCCGCAGCCATCTGGAGGCCGCCCGGCTCGACGCCGACCCGCGCTTCCGGTCCATCACCGGCAACATCGTCTTTCCGGGCTTCACCGCGCCGAAACTCGCCTGGGTGAAGGCGAACGAACCCGACCTGTTCGCCAGGGTGGCGAAGGTCCTCCTGCCGAAGGATTTCCTGCGGCTCTGGCTGACCGGCGAGCACATTTCCGAGATGTCGGATTCGGCCGGCACGGCCTGGCTCGACGTCGCCGCCCGGCGCTGGTCGCCCGAGCTTCTGGCCGCGACCGATCTCGGCGAGGAGCACATGCCGTCGCTGGTCGAAGGCACCGCGCCGGGCGGTACGCTTCGGCCAGACCTCGCTTCGGCCTGGGGCCTGTCCGGCGACGTCGTCGTGGCCGGCGGGGCTGGCGACAACGCGGCCTCGGCCTGCGGCATGGGCACGGTCGGCCACGGCCATGCCTTCGTCTCGCTCGGCACCTCGGGTGTGCTGTTCGCCGCCACCGACAGCTACCTGCCCAACCCGGAAAGCGCGGTGCACACCTTCTGCCACGCGCTGCCGGCAACCTGGCACCAGATGGGCGTCATCCTCTCGGCGACCGACTGCCTGAACTGGCTGTCGGGCGTCACCGGCAAGAGCGCGGCCGACCTCACCGCCTCGCTGGGCGACACGCTGAAGGCGCCGACGGGCGTCACCTTCCTGCCCTACCTCTCGGGCGAACGCACGCCGCACAACGATGCCGCCATCCGCGGCGCCTTCGTCGGGCTCGGTCATGAATCCGGCCAGGCCGCCTTGGCGCAGGCGGTGCTCGAGGGCGTCGCCTTCGCGCTGGCCGACAATCTCGCCGCGCTCAAGGCTGCCGGCACGACGCTCGATCGCGTCACGGCGATTGGCGGCGGCTCGCGTTCGCGCATCTGGCTCAAGGCCATCGCCACCGCGCTCGGCCTGCCGGTCGACCTGCCCGCCGATGGCGATTTCGGCGCGGCCTTCGGTGCGGCCCGGCTGGGCCTGATCGCTGCCACCGGCGCCGATCCGCTCGCCGTCTGCACCGCGCCGGCGACCGCCGAAACGATCGAGCCGGATGCCGGCCTGGCCGACGCCTATGCCGATGCCTACGGGCGCTTCCGCGCGCTCTACCCGGCGGTGAAGAATGCCGGGCATTAGTTTCCATACCCCAACCCCTAACCCCTCCCCACGAGGGGAGGGGAATTTTCCAAGCGCCTCGCCACGACGTGGAGAGGAAGGGCACCGACGTTCGCCTCTCCCTCCCCTTCGTGGGGAGGGGTTGGGGGTGGGGGTGTCCAGACCGATACCGATCAGGAGGATCTGACATGAGCACCGGTTTCTTCGGCGACATCGCCAAAATCCAGTACGAAGGCCCCGACAGCACCAATCCGCTGGCCTATCGCTTCTACAATCCCGACGAGATGGTCGCGGGCAAGCGGATGGAGGACCATCTGCGCTTCGCCATCGCCTACTGGCATTCCTTCGCCTGGCCGGGCGGCGACCCGTTCGGCGGCCAGACCTTCGACCGTCCGTGGTTCCCCAAGGCCGGCGGCGCCGACACGATGGACCTGGCGAGGCTCAAGGCCGATGTCGCCTTCGAGATGTTCTCGGCGCTCGGAACGCCGTTCTTCTGCTTCCACGATGCCGACGTGCGCCCCGAGGGCGACACGCTGAAGGAGAGCATCGCCCGCCTCGACTCGATCGGCGACTACTTCGCGGCTAAGATGGAAGAGACCGGCATCAGGCTCTTGTGGGGCACGGCGAACCTGTTCTCGCATCGCCGCTACATGGCGGGCGCGGCGACCAACCCCGATCCGGACGTCTTCGCCTATGCGGCCGCCACGGTGAAGAGCTGCATCGACGTCACCAGGCGGCTCGGCGGCGCCAACTACGTTCTCTGGGGCGGCCGCGAGGGCTACGAGACCTTGCTCAACACCGACCTCAAGCGCGAGCGGGCGCAGGCCGGCCGCTTCCTGTCGATGGTCGTCGAGTACAAGCACCGCATCGGTTTCGAGGGCGCGATCCTGATCGAGCCGAAGCCGCAGGAGCCGACCAAGCATCAGTATGATTTCGACGTCGCCACCGTCTATGGCTTCCTCAAGGAGTACGGGCTGGAGAACGAGGTCAAGGTCAACATCGAGCAGGGCCACGCCATCCTCGCCGGCCATTCCTTCGAGCACGAGCTGGCGCTCGCCGCCTCGCTCGGCATCTTCGGCTCCATCGACATGAACCGCAACGACTACCAGTCCGGCTGGGACACCGACCAGTTCCCCAACAACGTGCCGGAAATGGCGCTGGCCTTCTACGAGGTGCTGCGCGCCGGCGGCTTCACCACGGGCGGCACGAATTTCGACGCCAAGCTGCGCCGCCAGTCGCTCGACCCCCAGGATCTCCTCATCGCCCACATCGGCGGCATCGACTGCTGCGCCCGTGGCCTCAAGGCCGCCGCCCGCATGATCGAGGACAAGGCGCTGTCGGGCCCGCTGGACGAGCGCTATGCCGGCTGGAACGAGGCCGAGGCGAAGGCCATGCTGTCGGGCGAACGGACGCTGGAGCAGATTTCGCAGCGCGTGCTGTCCTCCGGCATCGAGCCGCAGCCGAAGTCGGGCCGGCAGGAATATCTGGAAAACGTCGTCAACCGCTACGTCTGACGGGTTGCGTGACGCGACCGCGCCGTTCCGCCCGCTCCGACGGGCGGGACGGCTGAAATAAATCCGTCATCCTGGCGACATATGGATCGGGCGGGCCGCCGGGAGCGGCTTGCCGGCTCTTGCGGGAGGGATGAATGGACGAGGCCAAGCGCGAAGCGGGCGGGATGGAGTGGCTGGAGGCCGAACTCGCCGACACGTTCGACGAGGACATCGAACTCGAGCTTTCCGAGCCGGCGCTGACGCTCGAACTGCGCAAGATCTACAAGAAGGCGCATCCCCAGACGATCGACCGGCAGGTCTACTATCGCGAGCTGATCCGGCTCCAGTCGGAGCTGATCAAGCTGCAGGACTGGGTTTCCCATCACAAGAAGAAGGTCGTGGTCGTCTTCGAGGGCCGCGATTCCGCCGGCAAGGGCGGCGTCATCAAGCGCATCTCGCAGCGGCTCAATCCGCGCATCTGCCGGGTCGTTGCCCTTCCGGCGCCGACCGATCGCGAAAAGACGCAGTGGTACTTCCAGCGCTACGTGCCGCATCTGCCGGCCGGCGGCGAGATCGTCCTGTTCGACCGGTCCTGGTACAATCGCGCCGGCGTCGAGCGCGTCATGGGCTTTGCCTCCGCCGACCAGGTGGAGGAATTCTTCCGCGACGTGCCGGAATTCGAGCGCATGCTGGTGCGTTCGGGCATCATCCTGGTCAAGTACTGGTTCTCGATCACCGACCAGGAACAGCAGATGCGCTTCATGATGCGCATTCACGACCCGATGAAGCAGTGGAAGCTCTCGCCGATGGATCTCCAGTCGCGCGTGCGCTGGGAGCACTACACCAAGGCGAAGGAGGAGATGTTTGCCCGCACCAACATCCCGGAAGCGCAATGGTACATCGTCGAGGGCAACGACAAGAAGCGTGCGCGGCTGAACTGCATCGATCACCTGCTCGGCCAGATCCCCTACGAGCCCGTGCCGCACGAGGAGGTCGAACTGCCCGATCGGGTGTTCAATCCCGATTACGAGCGTGCCACCCTGCCGCCCGAACTCTACGTCCCGCAAAAATACTGACGGCTTTTCCCGACGCGGCCCGTGTGCTGAACCTCGACGGACCCTGCGCGACGGACCCTGCGCGACAGGCCGGCACGGCACGGCCGGCGGCGGCCGTATGGTTCGTTCCGTCGCATTTCGGCTTGCCATGCCTTCGTAAACTGGAATACAAGTATCGAAATGGGCGCGAGGAGAGTGCGTACCGCTTTCGATTTCGGTTCGAACGAAGGTGGCGCAGCGTCCGGAATGGGCAGGATACGCATGGCAGACCGCCTCACCGATACGGCAGCGCTGAACGCGGGCGTGGCTGTCCCCGGCTACGACCGTGACGCGGCGAAGGCCGGCATCGTCCATCTCGGAACGGGCGCCTTCCACAAGGCGCATGAGGCCGTCTACACCGACGGGGCGATGGCGGCGTCGGGCGGCGACTGGATGATCACCGGCGTCAGCCTCCGGTCCGCCGATGTGGCGGACGCGCTGAACCCGCAGAACGGGCTCTACACGCTTCTCGTGCGCGGTCCCGACGGCGTGTCGCCGCGCGTCATCGGTTCGGTGCGCGAAGTGCTGGTCGCGCCGCGCGGCCCCGAACAGGTGATCCAGGCGCTGGCGCGCGAGGAGACGAAGATCGTCAGCCTGACGATCACCGAGAAGGGCTACGGTCTCGATCCCCGCACCGGCGGTCTCGACCGCGACCATCCGGCGATCGCGGCCGATCTCAACGATCCGCGCCGCACGGTCAGTGCCCTCGGCTTCATCGTGGCGGGTCTGCGCCTTCGCATGATGAAGGACTACGCGCCCTTCACGGTGCTTTGCTGCGACAATCTGCAAAACAATGGCCGGGTCCTGCGACGGCTCGTGCTCGAGTTCGCCGAGGCGCGCGATCCGAAGATGGTCGCTTACATCCGCGACCGGGTGACGTTCCCGTCCACCATGGTCGATCGCATCACCCCCGCCAGCACGCCGCAGACCTTCGCGGATGTCGAGCGGCTGGTCGGCCGGGCCGACCTCGCCGCCGTCGAGACCGAGCCCTTCACGCAGTGGATCGTGGAGGACGACTTCGTCTCCGGCCGTCCGGACTGGGAGGCGGCGGGCGCGGTGTTCGTCTCCGACGTCGCGCCCTACGAGAAGATGAAGCTGCGCATGCTCAATGGCGCGCATTCGACGCTCGCCTATGCCGGCTACATGGCCGGCCACGCCCATGTGCGCGACGTGATGGGCGACGCCGATCTCGTGGCGATCATCGGGCGGCACATGGCGGCGGCGGCCGCGACCCTCGACCCCGTGCCGGGAATCGAGCTGGCGGACTACGCGCGCGACCTGCGCCTGCGCTTCGCCAACCCGGCCATCGCGCACCAAACCTACCAGATCGCCATGGACGGCACGCAGAAGCTGCCGCAACGGCTGCTCGAACCGGCGCTGGTGGCGCTGGAGCGCGGCCAGTCGCTCGAGCCGTTCGCCTTCTCCGTCGCGGCCTGGATGCGCTATGCGGTCGGCCGCAGGGACGACGGCGAGAGCCATGCCCTGCGCGATCCGCGCGAGGCCGAGATCGGCGCCGCCGCGGCGGGCGCCGGCGGCGATGCGCGGGCGCTGGCGACGGCGCTGTTCGACCTGCCTGGCCTGTTCCCGGCCCGTCTGGTCGAAGCCGGCGGTTTTGCCGACATGGTCGTCGCCAAGCTCGACACCATGCTGCGGCAGGGCATGCGCGCGGCCATCGCCGCGGAGGCAGTGGCATGCCGCGGCTGAAGCACGTTCCGCTCGGTTTCGATCTCGCCGAAGCGCTGGCGGGCGTCCGCATCGACCGCGCCCAACCGATCGCGCCGCAGATCTATCGCGCGTTGCGGCAGCGCATCGTCGACGGGCGGTTGCCGGCCGGGACGCCCATTCACGAAAACGACATCGCCGCCTTGTGCCTGGTCTCGCGCACGCCGCTCAGGGCTGCCATGCAGCAATTGGCGAACGAGGGCCTCGTGGTCACGCGCCCGCAAGTGGGGTCGGCCGTGGCCGGCCGGGATCGCGCCCGGTTTCTCGAGGCGCTGTTCGTGCGCACGGCCATCGAGAGCCAGATCGCGCGGCGGCTGGCAAAGACGGGGCTCGACGAAGCCGCCCTCGCGCCGGTACTGTCGCGTCAGGAGGATGCGGCCCGCCGCGACGACTACGCGACCTTCTTCGACGTGGACGAGGAATTCCACGAGTTGCTGGCGACGATGGCCCGGGTGCCGGGCGCCTGGCATCTCGTCCAGTCGGTCAAGGCGCATGTCGACCGCGAGCGCTACATGCTGATGTCCTCGATCCGGGGGCGTTCGGCGCGGGCGTTCGGGGATCACCTCGCGGTGCTGGCGGCCATCCGCGCCGGTGATGGCGACGCTGCGGCCGGGCTGATGACGGGCCATATCGAGAGCGTTCTCGATGAGAGCTTCGATCGCGCGGAGGGACCGCTCGATTGACTCTTATATAAGATATAAGATACGTTTTTTGACGACATTTCTGCAATTTGCACTCTTGAAGACCAGTCCGACAAATGTCCTGAATGGGAGGAAACCATGAAGACCCGTATCCTGCTTTCCGGCATCGCCTTTGCTGCGATGACCGCCGCCGTGCCCGCCAGCGCGGCCGAACTTCGCTTCGCCTGCTACCAGGACGGCGTGGAGTGCGACGCCTGGGCGGAAGCGTTCAAGACCTTCGAGGCCGACAATCCGGGCACCACCGTGGTGGTCGACATCGTGCCCTACAAGTCGATCGTCGAGGGCCTGCCGCTGCAGCTCGCCTCCGGTGAAGGTCCCGACCTCGCCCGCGTCACCGATCTCGGCGGCCTCGCCCGCTACATGCTCGACGTCACGCCCTACGTGTCCGACGCGGCCAGGATCGAGGAGCAGTATGGCCGCACGCTCGCCTGGACGCGGGTGAACTCGCCCGACGACAAGGGCATCTACGCCATCATGGACCAGCAGACCGCGACCGGCCCCTTCATCAACACCACGCTGTTCGAGCAGGCCGGCGTCGCCATTCCCGGCGAGGGCGCGACCTATGCCGACTGGGCTGCGGCCGCCAAGGAAGTGGCCGAGAAGACGCAGACCCCCTATGCGGTGGCGATGGACCGCACCGGCCACCGCTTCGCCGGTCCCGCCATCTCCTACGGCGCCAAGTATTTCGACGCCGACGGCAACCCGATCACGGTCGACGAGGGCTACCGCGCCTTCGCCGAGCAGTTCGTCGCCTGGAACAATGACGGCACGGTGGCCAAGGAAGTCTGGGCCGGCGCCGGCGGCGCGACCTATCAGGACGCGGCCAAGGAGTTCACCAACGGTTCGCTGGTGATGTACATCTCCGGTTCCTGGCAGATCGGCCGCTTCGGCCGTGACGTCGGCGATGCCTTCGACTGGCAGGCCGTGCCGGCGCCCTGCGGCCCCGGCGGCTGCACGGGCATCCCGGGCGGCGCGGCCATCGCGGCGTTCAAGCACACCAAGGCGCCGGAAGAGGTCGGCAAGCTCCTGGAGTTCATCTCCAACGAGGACGTGCAGGCCAAGGTGCTGGCCAAGACCAAGAACATCCCCGCCAACCAGGCCTTGCAGGTGAAGGGCATCGACTACGAGAACGCCACCGACGCGGAGAAGGCGGCGCTCGGCACGTTCTCCAGCGCGCTGGCGAATTTCTCGCCGGTGGCCTTCCAGTTCCAGGGCTACAAGAACAACCGCGCGATCATGAACGCCACGGTGACCCGCATCACCCAGGCGATCGTGGGCGAGTCCACGCTGGACGAGGCTTTGTCGCGCATCGACGCCGACGTGAAGGAGGCGGTGGCGGCCGCCCAGTAGGGTCCGCTTCGACGCGGCCCGGCGCCGCCCCCATCCGCCTGCGGGGAGCATTGTTCCCGCAGGTTGGGCCGGGGCGACGCGGCGCCGGACCGGTCACCGTCTCTCCGCGGCGCGGGGAGGCGGTCCTTGGAACCCGTGGGGACAGACGGAGGGGACGGCCATGTTCGCACCGGTGACGACGGCGGCCTCCTGGCTCTATCGCGGCGCCTTCGAGATCTTCGAACGCCCGATGCTGGCGATCCAGAAGATGACGGGCGCGCAGCGCATCGCCTGGGTGTTCCTGTTCCCCAACCTGCTGATCTTCAGCCTCTTCACCTTCCTGCCGATCATCCTCAATTTCTTCTACGCCACCACCGGCAGCGACCGCATCCTGCTGTCCGAGCGGCCCTATGTCGGCGCCGAGAACTTCGCCTCGCTGCTGGCCTGCGAGAACTATCTCGACCCCAACAGCTGCGGCCGCGACATCTTCTGGCGCGCCGTCCACAACACCGGCTGGTTCGTGGTGCTGCAGGTCGGCTTCATGATCCTGTTTTCGCTGGTCACCGCGCTGGTGCTCAACCGCGACATTCCATTCCGCGGCTTCTTCCGCTCCGTGTTCTTCTATCCCGTGCTCTTGTCGCCCGTCGTCGTGGCCCTGATCTGGAAATGGATCCTGCAGCGCTACGGCGTGCTCAACGCCACGCTGGAGGGCTGGGGCTTTCCGGTCGTCAACTGGCTGGTCGAGGCCGACTGGGCCTTCTTCTGGATCGTCTTCGTGTCGATCTGGGCGCATATGGGCTTCTACACGCTGATCCTTCTGGCGGGTCTCCAGGCCATCCCGTCCGACGTCTACGAGGCGGCCGAGATGGACGGCGCGTCGAAATGGCGGGTGTTCTCGAAGATCACCATGCCGCTCCTGATGCCCACCATGGTCGTCGTCATCGTCCTGTCGCTGATCCGCGCGGTGCAGGCCTTCGACGAGATCTTCGTGCTCACCGGCGGCGGCCCGGGCTCGGCGACGCTCCTGGTGCTCCAGTTCATCTACGAGACCGGCTTCGCCTTCCGGCCACAGCTCTTCGGTCTGGCGGCGGCGGCCTCGCTCCTGATGGCGGCGGTGCTGCTGGTGCTCACGCTCCTGCAGCTCGCGGCGACGCGCAAGCAGGCGGAGGGGTAGGATGGACGTCGCTCTCTCCGCTCGTTCGAGCGTCGCATACCCCCACCCCTCACCCCTCACCACAAGGGGGAGGGGGACGTCGACGCGGAGCCACTCGTCCGATTCCGTATACCAGAAGGTTTGCAGTCGCTCCGTTGGCTGCTGGCCGCGGCGTTTCCGGTCTCCCTCCCCCTTGTGGGGAGGGGTAAGGGGTGGGGGTACGCCTCGCGCCGTTTCCGCCCGATGGCGCACGACAAGTTGCGGCACGTCGAGAACGCCCGCCCCCGATCAGGACCGCTCACCATGACCGCCGTCCTCGCCTTCCTCACCCGCCGTCGCGGCCACAAGCGCTTCGACCTCACAGACTGGCTCACCTGGGGCTACCTGCTCGCCGCCGTCTTCCTGATGTTCGGCCCGGTGTTCTGGCTGGCGCTGTCGTCGTTCAAGACCGAATCCGCCCTCCAGGAGTATCCGCCCACCATGCTGCCGCTGGCGCCGGTGACGGTCACGGTCGAGGGCTACGAGGACCCCTTGCAGCTCTTCCGGGTGACCGGCGGCGAGCACGAGGGCAAGGTGCTGGCGCAGGTGCGCCGCATCGGTCTCAACGCCCAGATGGTCGATCCCGCCAATCCCGGTGAGCGCCTGAACGTCAACATCAACGACCGCGTGCCCGAGCGCGAGTTCACGCTGGCGATCGGCAACTACACGACGCTGTTCGACCGGTTCAACTTCGCGCTCTATTTCTGGAATTCGGTCTTCATCACCGTCGTGGCGACCATCATCACCGTCCTGTTCAACTCGATGGCCGCCTTCGCGCTGTCGAAATACAAGTTCCGCGGGCGAACGCTGGTCTTCATCCTGATCATCGCCACCCTGATGATCCCGCCGACGATCAACCTCGTGCCCATCTTCCTCGTCGTCTCCGAACTGGGGCTCGTCAACTCGCCCTGGGCGGTGATCTGGCCGGCGGTGGCGACGCCCACGGGCGTGTTCCTCCTGCGCCAGTACATGCTCACCATCCCCGACGACCTCCTCGATGCCGCGCGCATGGACCATGCCTCGGAGTGGCGGGTCTACTGGCGCATCGTCCTGCCCCTGTCGGCGCCGGCGCTCGCGGTGCTGGTCATCTTTTCGGTCATGTGGCGCTGGAACGAGTTCCTCTGGCCGCTGATCGTGCTCAATCGCTCCGAGCAGTTCACGCTGCAGCTGGCGCTGAACTCCTTCCAGGGCGATCTCCAGACCGCCTGGGCGCCGCTCCTGGCGATGACCGTGCTGACGCTGCTGCCGATCACGCTGGTCTTCGCCGTCCTGCAAAAGTACATCACCGCGGGTATCGCGCAGTCGGGGGTGAAGTGATGGCCGTTCTCGAACTCGACGGGCTTCTCAAGGACTACGGCCAGGTGCGCGCCATCCACGGCGTCGATCTGAGGATCGAGAACGGCGAGTTCTGCGTCTTCGTCGGCCCGTCGGGCTGCGGCAAGTCCACGCTGCTGCGCATGATCGCCGGGCTGGAGGACATCTCGGGCGGCGAACTGAGGATCGACGGCGAGCGCGTCAACGAGCAGCGGGCGTCGGAGCGCGGGCTGGCGATGGTGTTCCAGACCTACGCGCTCTACCCGCACATGACCGTGCGCCAGAACCTCGCCTTCGGGCTGGAAAACATCCGCACGCCGAAGCCGGAGATCGAAGCCCGCGTGGCCGAGGCCGCGCGCATGCTCCAGATCGAGGCCTATCTCGACCGGCGGCCGAAGCAGCTTTCGGGCGGCCAGCGCCAGCGCGTGGCGATCGGGCGCGCGGTGGTGCGCGAGCCGCGCGTCTTCCTGTTCGACGAGCCGCTGTCGAACCTCGACGCCGAACTGCGCGTCACCATGCGTGGCGAGATCTCGACGCTGCACCGGCGGCTCGGCAACACGATGATCTACGTCACCCACGACCAGGTGGAGGCCATGACCATGGCCGACAAGATCGTCGTTCTGCGCGATGGCCGCATCGAGCAGGCCGGCTCGCCGCTCGACCTCTACAACACGCCGAGAAACAGCTTCGTCGCCGGCTTCATCGGCTCGCCGCGCATGAACTTCATCGACGTCACCGTGACCGGCATCGACGGCGAAGGCGTTTCGCTGACCGACGCGGCCGGCAATGCCTACCGCGCGGCTGTCTCCGGCGACGGGCTGGCGACCGGCCAGCCGGCCGAACTCGGCATCCGCCCCGACCATCTGGAAATCGGCGACGGCGATGGCGCCGCCGTCACCGTCCAGTCGGTCGAGCAGCTCGGCGGCGAATCCTACCTCTATTGCGAAGCCGCCGACGGAACGAAGCTGACCGCGCATCTGCCCGGCCAGACGGCGATCCGTCGCGGCGAAACCGCCCATCTCGTGCTGCGGCCGCAGTTTACGCACGTCTTCGCCAAGGAAGGCGGGCTGGCGCAGAAGCGGCTGGTGATCGGGGAGGCGGTGTAGCCACTGCACCAGAATTCGAAGACAAAGCACTCTTCGGCGCCCCCTCTGTCCTGCCGGACATCTCCCCCACGAGGGGGGAGATCGGCAGTTTCGGCCACGCCGCCCGTTCTCCAATGCTGGCGACTGGCCAAGCCGCAGGTGACGGCCAATCTCCCCCCTCGTGGGGGAGATGTCCGGCAGGACAGAGGGGGGCGCGACGGAACGCAAACATATCGGAAAAGCTATGACCTTCCTCGCCCTCGCATCCCCACTCTCCACCACCTCCGCCACCCTCTCCGCCCCGCTGACCGGCGGCTTCACGCTCCGCGTCGAGGCGCTCGCCGACTGGCTGCTGCGCATCGCCGTCGTCCCCGAGGGCGGGCTCGCCGTCGACCGAACCTGGATGATCGCGCCCGACGGCGACGTGCCCTGGGCCGGGCGCGACCGTCTCTCGACCGAGGGCTTCGCCCCGCTCGCCGCGACGCCTGCCGCCGACGGACACGGCGTCCGGTTCGGCGACGACTGGGCGGTCGAAATCCAGGCCGCGCCGCTGGCGCTCACCGTCCGCCGCCGCGACGGCGACGGCTGGAAGACGGTCGTCGCCGATCGGCCCACCGGCGCGTACCAGTGGTTCGAAAAGCGCGGCCTGTTCCGGCATTTCCAGGCGCGCTCGCTTGCCGACCGGCACTACGGCCTCGGCGACAAGGCCGGCCCGCTCGACCACACCGGCAAGCGGCTGCGCTGCCTGCAGACCGACGCGCTCGGCTACGACGCCGAGACGCAGGACCCGCTCTACAAGCACGCGCCGTTCGTGATCGCCGACAGCGACGAGGGCGGCGCGACGGGCCTCTTCTACGACACGCTGTCGGAAATCACCTTCGATCTCGGCGCCGAGCATTCGAATTATCATCCGCACTACCGCCACGTCGACGCGCAGGAGAAGGGCGTCGTGCTCTACGTCATCGCCGGGCCGAAAGTGTCCGACGTGGTGCCCCGGCTGATGGCGCTCACGGGCCGGCCGGCCTTCGCGCCGCGCTGGTCGATGGGCTTTTCCTTCACCACCATGCACCATGCCGACGCGCCGAACGCGCAGGCGGTGATGACCGGCTTCGCCGAGCGTTGCCGCGCCGAGCACATCCCCATCAGCGCCATCCACTCCGGTTCGGGCTACACGACGAAGGCCGACGGACGGCGCTACGTCTTCACCTGGAACGAGAGCAAGTTCCCCGACCGCGCCGGCTTCTTTCGCCGGCTTGGCGAGCTCGGCTTCAACACCTGCGCCAACGTCAAGCCGGTGCTCCTGACCGAGCATCCGGCCTACGCCCAGGCCGCCGCCGAGGGCTGGTTCGTCCGCCGTGCCGACGGGCAGCCGGCGGTGGAGATGTTCTGGGGCGGCAACGGCTCCAGCCTCGACTTCACCAACGAGGCGACGGTCGACTGGTGGAAGGAGGGCATCACGCGCCAGGTGCTCGACGCCGGCTTCACCGCGGCCTGGAACGACAACAACGAATGCGAGCTGTGGGACGAGACGGCGACGGTGGCCGGTTTCGGCGCGCCGCTTCCCGCCATCGACATGCGGCCTGTGCATGCGCTCCTGATGAGCCGCGCCACCTGGGAGGCGACGCTGGCCCGCGAGCCCGACAAGCGCCCCTACACGATCAGCCGCGCAGGACCGATCGGCATCGCGCGCTATGGCGAGACCTGGTCGGGCGACAACCGCACCTCATGGCACACGCTGAAATGGAACCTGCGCCAGGGCCTGTCGATGAGCCTGTCGGGCATGCCCTTCACCGGCCACGACATCGGCGGCTTCGACGGGCCGAAGGCCGGACCCGAGCTCTTCGTGCGCTGGATCGAGATGATGTCGCTGCACCCGCGCGCGGTGATGAATTCGTGGAAGCCGCAGCTCACCGACCCGACCAACACGCCCTGGATGCACCCGGACGTGACCGACAAGGTGCGCGCCGCGCTTTCGCTGCGCTACCGGCTGATGCCGCATCTCTATTCGCTGGCTTTCCAGGCGCATCGCGACGGCACGCCGGTGATTGCGCCGACCTTCTACCATTTCGACGACGCCGAATGCCTTGTCGACGCCGACGTCTTCATGCTGGGGCGGGACGTGCTGGTGGCGCCGGTGGTGGCGGAGGGCGACTTCCACGTCCGGGCCTGGCTGCCGCGGGTCGCCGGCGGCTGGCACGATCTCCACACGGGCGACGTCCACGAGGGCGGGCAGACGGTCGAGATCGCCGCGCCGCTGGGGCAATTGCCGGTGCTGGTGCGGTCCGGCGCGATCCTGCCGCTGGCGACCGCCTGGCCCGACACCGCGCCGCACGACGCGAGCGCCGTCGACCTGACGCTGTTCGCCGGGCCGGGCGAGGGGACCGGCGAAGCCGAAATCTTCTTCGACGACGGTCTCGGCTTCGGCTACCGCGACCGCGACGCCTCGCTGGTTGCGTGCTCCGCGACGTGGAGCGCCGACCGCGTCCGCCTCGCCGCCGAGGAGCGCTGGAGCGGTCGTGGCCGGCCCGCGATCACGCTTTCCGCGCGGGGTCTCGGCGGACGGGCGTTCGAGGGCGACTTGCAGATCTGAGGCTCGGGACTGAGCAGTCCTCAACCGTCGTCGATGAGCCGCTTGAAGGCGTCGACTGCAATCGGCAAGGCAGTCGAAAGCCGACGAGCGGCCTCGATCGAGGGGAGCGCGCGCTCGGCCTTGAAGTCGCCGTACCCATGAATGACGCGGTGTCTGAAAGACCTCGTTTCGTGCAGGTCCGACGCGACGTCGTCTGAAAACACGGGGGGCCTGGACCGCTCGCCTTCGATTCCACCCCGGAGTCGCTCGATCAGCTTGTAGTGCCAGTCCTCGCCCTGGGGCGCCTCTTCGGACAGCAGCCGGAGAAGCCGCAGCATTCCTGCTTCCGCCGAGGTGTAGGCCGACTGCAAGGCATGCATCAGCGCCATTCTGGCGCGGTAGCCGTCGATCCCCGGCGCATCGAATCCACCGACGTCGTAGAGCGTGCATCCGTTCGCGAAATGCTCCGCGGCGGCAGCAAAGTCGGCATCGATGTCTATCCAGCGCGCGTCGGTCATTGCAGCACCCGGCCATCGCGGACGATCCGCTCCAACAGGGCAGCCGACAGGTCAAGCTTGAGATGCACGTCGGGACGGAGACCGGCATCGATGCAAAGCCTCTCGGCAAAATCGCGTGCCTCGCGCTCGATCGGCAATGCGAAATCCACCATCAGATCGTAGTCGCTGTCATGGTGTAGGTCGCCTCGGGCTGCGGAGCCGAATACAACGAATCGTCCTCCGTGGCGTCGCGCATAGTCAGCTAGCGACGGCTCGACAGTTGCGACGGCCGTGCGGATGCGGTCGACCTGCTTCTGCTTCCGTTCGGCGACTTTTGCGATCATGCGCGGTGCTCCGACGAAAGCATAGCGGGGGAGTGCTGGGGGGGCAACGCGGATAGGCGGATAGCGGCAGCGACGCCCCATGCCTCACTGCACCACGAAAAAATCCTCGATCCGACGCGCCGCGTCGCGCAGCGCGGGCAGCACGTCGGCGGTCATGGTCGTGGCCGACAGGCGGGCGGACTGGGTGGAGACGTTGATGGCCGCCACGGCGCGGCCGGTGCGGTCGCGGATCGGCACGGCTATGGAGCGCAGGCCGGGCTCCAGTTCCTCGTCGACCAGCGAAAAGCCGTCCGTTCCCGCCTTCCGGATCGCGTCTTGCAGCGCCGCGCGGTCGGTCACGGTCTTGCCGGTCAGCGCCCGGATGTCGGCGCGGGCGAGGAAGGCGTCGAGGTCGGCGGGCGACAGGTCGGAGAGAAGCACCCGCCCCATCGAGGTGCAGAAGGCCGGCAGCCGGGTGCCGACATGCAGCGCCACCGACAGGATGTGGCGGCCGGGCACGCGGGCGACATAGACCACGTCCTGCCCCGACAGCACCGCGGCCGAACAGGCCTCGCCGAAGTGCTGCGAGACCTCCCGCATGAAAGGCTCCGCGAAGCTCCACAGCGAGGCGCCGCCGAGCCAGGCCCGGGCAACCGCGATCAGCCGCGACGACAGGCGAAAGACGCGGCCGTCCTGCACGGCATAGCCGGAAGCGACCAGCGTCAGCAGGAAGCGGCGCGCGCCGGCGCGGGTCAGGCCCGCCTTCTCCGCCATCTCGGTGAGCGTCAGTCCCTGCGGATGCGCGGCGAGGATCTCCATCACCGCCAGCCCGCGCGTCAGCGAGCCGACCAGGTCGCGATCGAGGGGCGCGACCAGGTCGCGGTCGGTGGGCTGCGCGCGCATTGACTTCGGTTCGGGGTCCATGTAGATACGTATCGCATACAAAACATCTGTTCGCAATGCGAACATTCGGCAGCGAACGAGACTGCCGCGCGGTGGAGGGTTCGACCGAGCATGAACAAGATCTATCCGGGCATCGAAGAGGCGCTCGACGGCATCGAGGACGGCATGTCCGTGATGATCGGCGGGTTCGGCGGCGCGGGCGCGCCGATCGAGCTGATCCACGCGCTGGTCGCCCGCTACAAGGCGACCGGGTCGCCGGGGCGGCTGACCGTCATCAACAACAATGCCGGCAATGGCGCGATCGGCATCGCGGCGATGATTTATGCCGGCATGGTGGCGAAGATGGTCTGCTCCTTCCCGCGCTCCTCCGACCCGAAGGCCTTCACCGACAAGTATCTGGCCGGCGAGATCGAGCTGGAGCTGGTGCCGCAGGGCACGCTGGCCGAGCGCATCCGCGCCGGCGGCGCGGGCATCCCCGCCTTCTACACGCCGACGAGCTTCGGCACCGACATCGCCAAGGGCAAGCCCGTGGCGGAGTTCGATGGCCGCTCCTACGTGCAGGAGCGCTGGATGAAGGCGGACGTGGCGCTGATCAAGGCGGAGCTGGCCGACCGCAAGGGCAACCTCACCTTCCGCAAGGCGGCGCGCAACTTCTCGCCGCTGATGGCGATGGCGGCGAAGACGACGATCGTCCAGGCCAGCCGCGTGGTCGAGCCGGGCGCGATCGACCCCGAAACGGTGGTGACGCCCGGCATCTTCGTCGACCGGATCGTCGAGGTGCCGAACCCGGCCCAGGAAGAGGCGCTGCTGCGCGAGGGAGCGAAGTCATGAAGAAGCTTTCGAACGCGCAGATCGCCTGGCGCGCGGCGCAGGACCTGCCGGACGGCGCCTATGTCAATCTCGGCATCGGCTTTCCGGAAATGATCGCCACCTTCAAGCCCGAGGGCCGCGAGGTGACCTATCACACCGAGAACGGCATCCTCGACTTCGGCGAGGCGCCGCCGGCCGGCGAGGAGGACTGGGACCTCATCAACGCCGGCAAGAAGGCGGTGACGCTGAACCCCGGCGCCTCCTTCTTCCACCATGCCGACTCGTTCGCCATGGTCCGCGGCGGGCATCTCGACGTCGCCGTGCTCGGCGCCTACGAGGTGGCCGAGACCGGCGACCTCGCCAACTGGAGCACGGGGCCGGGCTCCGTTCCGGCCGTCGGCGGCGCGATGGACCTCGTGCACGGGGCAAAGCAGGTCTGGGTGGTCACCGACCACGTCACCAAGAAGGGCGAACCGAAGCTGCTCGAGAAATGCCGCCTGCCGCTGACCGGCGTCGGCTGCGTGACGACGATCTACACCAGCCTCGCCGTCATCGACGTGATCGACAAGCGCTTCGTCGTGCGCGAAAAACTGCCATCCATCAGCATCGAGGCGTTGCAGGCCGTGACCGGCGCGACCCTCGTCGTCGGCGAGACGGTCGGCGACCTCAACGTTCCGGAGCTCTGAGCCATGCGCGACGCCTACATCTGCGACTATGTCCGCACCCCGATCGGCCGCTTCGGCGGCTCCCTGTCCTTCGTGCGCGCCGACGATCTGGCCGCGATTCCGCTGAAGGCGCTGGTCGAGCGCAACGCGGGCGTCGACTGGGAAGCGATCGACGACGTGGTCTATGGCTGCGCCAACCAGGCCGGCGAGGACAACCGCAACGTGGCGCGCATGGCGGTGCTGCTGGCCGGGCTGCCGACGGTCATCCCCGGCTCGACGGTCAACCGGCTGTGCGGCTCGGGCATGGATGCGCTGACCATCGCGGCCCGCGCCATCAAGGCGGGCGAAGCCGAGATCATGATCGCCGGCGGCGTGGAATCGATGAGCCGCGCGCCCTTCGTCATGCCGAAGGCCGACACGGCGTTCTCCCGCAACGCCGAGATCTACGACACCACGATCGGCTGGCGCTTCATCAACCCGTTGATGAAGAAGCAGTACGGCGTCGACTCCATGCCGGAGACCGGCGAGAACGTCGCCGCCGAGTTCAACGTCAGCCGCGCCGACCAGGACGCGTTCGCCGTGCGCAGCCAGGACAAGGCGGTTGCCGCGCAGGAGAACGGGCGGCTGGCCAAGGAGATCGTCCCGGTCACGATCCCGCAGCGCAAGGGCGATCCGGTCGTCGTGGCCAAGGACGAGCATCCGCGCGCCGGCACCACGGTCGAGACGCTGGCCAAGCTCGGCACCCCCTTCAAGAAGGAAGGCGGCACGGTCACGGCCGGCAATGCGTCAGGCGTCAATGACGGCGCGGCGGCGCTGATCGTCGCCTCGGAAGCAGCGGTGAAGAAATACGGCCTGACGCCCATCGCGCGCGTGCTCGGCGGTGCCGCGGCCGGCGTGCCGCCCCGCATCATGGGCATCGGCCCGGCCCCGGCGTCGAAGAAGCTCTGCGCGCGGCTCGGCCTCAAGCCCTCCGACTTCGACGTCATCGAGCTCAACGAAGCCTTTGCCTCCCAGGGCATCGCCGTGCTCCGCGACCTCGGCATCCCCGAGGACGCGGAGCACGTCAATCCGAATGGCGGCGCCATCGCGCTCGGCCATCCGCTCGGCATGTCCGGGGCCCGCATCTCGGGCACGGCGGCGCTGGAGCTGCGGGAGCGCGGCGCGAAGCTGGCGCTGGCGACGATGTGCATCGGCGTCGGCCAGGGCATCGCCATCGCGCTGGAGCGGGTATGACGCCGCGCGGCCCTGCACGCAGCAGGGCCGCCGCAGCTTTCGCCGTGTGATGCCGGGATCGCGCGCGGCAAGCGAATCCGCGCTCGCCCGCGAAGGTGCGAGCGCTACTGCCCGCCCTCTCGCCGATGCAGCACGGGCGCCTTGGTGTTCACCGCGAGCTGGAACACGTCGGCGCGGTTGTAGTGGCCGGCATAGTCGCGGCTCAGCTTGCGCCGGACGGCCTGTTCCAGGTCGCAATCGGCATAGAGGATGCCTTCCTCGTTGCCCATCGGCCCCGCCAGGATCTCGCCGTTCGGCGCCACGATCATGCTGCCGCCCGTCGATTCAGGCTTGCGCAGCCAGGCCTCGTGCTCCGGGCTTGGCTCCAGCCGCGCAATGGTGTCGTCGTCGAGCGCGCCGCAGGCCGAGACCACGAAGGCGCCGGCCACTTCGGCGAAGTTGCGCGCCGCGACCTCGGCGATGCGCCGGACGGGCGCGGCGTTGGGGCCGACATAGGGCGGCCAGCTCATGGCGTGGACATGGGTGTGCTGGGCGGCGAGCGCGAAGACGGCGAGCGGATTGTTGTTCTCGCCGCAGATCAGGCTGCTCATCGGGCCATGCGGCGTCGGAAAGGTTCCGAAGGTGTCACCATGGCCGCCCGCATGGGCAAGCCGCTCGGCCGCCGTCGGCATCAGCTTCTGGTGCTTGCCGATCACGCTGCCGTCGGCGCCGATGTAGATCTGCGTGTTGAACAGGGTGCCCAGCGTTCCGCCGATTTTCTCGCACACACCCATCACGACCACCGCGCCCGCCTCGCGCGCGGCCTCGCCGAGCTGGTCGGTCACCGGACCGGGGATCTCCACCGCGTTCCTGAACAGGTCGAGAAGAAAGCCGTTGGCCTTGGGGCCGGTCGCCACATGGTGGTGAAACCAGTTCGGGTGCGAGGGGATGAAACCTTCCGGGAAGACCACGAGCTGGGCGCCGTTTCGGCCGGCCTCGCGGATCAGGTCGCAGGCCTTCAGCGTCGCGGCCTCGCGATTGATGAACGGACAGGCAGCCTGCACTGCGGCCACCTTGAGTTTGGGATATCGATCGCCAGCCATGTTGCGGTCCTTGTTGTCCGGACATCATTCCCAAAACTCGGGCTGGTTTGTCAAACATTCGCCCCGCCATTCAGGGCCACCCGCGCCCTGCGGCCGGACATGGCGGAAATTTCGGATCGACCCCTTACAATCGACTCTCGCCGATCTATATATCGATCATGACCGATCTAAACATCGAGATTGATCGAGACGCGATCCTGAAGGCGCTGGCCAGTCCGGTGCGGCGCGAGATGCTGGCCTGGCTGAAGGAGCCGGACAGGCATTTCTCCGCCGAGATGCATCCACTGGAGATGGGCATCTGCGCCGGCCAGTTCGAACGCTGCGGTCTGTCGCAATCCACCGTCTCGTCGCACCTGTCGGCGCTCGTCGCCAGCGGCCTCGTCACGCAGAAGCGGGTCGGCCAATGGGCGTTCTACCAGCGCAACGAGCCGGTGATCGCCGCCTTCCGCGCCGCGCTCGACGATCTCTGACGACCGGTCTGCCTCGAGCATCCTCCCCAAGCAAAGGACTTCCCATGACCACGCTCTTCGACCCGATCACGATCGGCGACATTCCGCTCGCCAACCGCATCGCCATGGCGCCGCTGACGCGCAACCGTTCGCCCAATGCGGTGCCCGGTCCCTTCGCCGTCGAGTACTATACCCAGCGCGCGGCCGCCGGCCTCCTGATCACCGAGGCCACCGCCATCAGCCATCAGGGGCAGGGCTATGCCGACGTGCCGGGGCTCTACGGCGCCGACCAGCTCGCCGGCTGGCGCAAGGTGACCGACAGCGTCCATGCCGCCGGCGGCAGGATCGTCACGCAGATGTGGCATGTCGGGCGCATCTCGCATGACAGCCTGCAGCCCGGCGGGGCCAAGCCGGTCGCGCCGTCTGCGATCCGCGCCAAGTCCAAGACCTATCTCGTCGGCGCCGACGGCTCGGGCACGTTCGCCGAGACCTCCGAGCCGCGTGCGCTCGAGCTGGACGAGATCCCCGGCATCGTCGAGGACTACCGCCGCGCCGCGAAGGCCGCAGTCGGCGAGGCCGGCTTCGACGGCGTCGAGATCCACGGCGCCAACGGCTACCTGATCGACCAGTTCCTGCGCTCGGGCAGCAATCACCGCACCGACGCCTATGGTGGTTCAATCGAAAACCGCGCGCGCTTCCTGTTCGAGGTCGTCGACGCGGTGATCGAGGGTGCGGGCGCGGGCCGCGTCGGCATTCGCCTGTCGCCGGTGACGCCGGCCAACGATGCCTTCGATCCCGATCCGCAGCCGCTGTTCGAATACGTCGTCAAGGGTCTTGCCGCGCGCGGCCTCGCCTTCATCCACGTCATTGAGGGCGCCACGGGCGGCGCGCGCGACTTCACCCAGGGCGACCAGGCATTCGACTGGGACGCCTTCAAGGCTGCCTACCGCGATGCCGGCGGCACGGGTGCCTGGATCGTCAACAATGGCTACGACAAGGCACTGGCGCAGGAAGCTCTTGCCAGCGGCCGGGCCGACCTCGTCGCCTTCGGCCGGCCCTTCATCGCCAATCCGGATCTGGTCGAGCGCCTGCGCCGCGACCTGCCGCTCGCCGAACCCGACCGCGCCACGATGTATGGCGGCGGCGCCAGGGGCTATGTCGACTATCCGGCCTGGAGCGACAAGGCGGCCTGATCCTCGCGACGACAGACGGGCGGCGCCTCAGGGCGCCGTCCAGTCCTCCACGGTCAGCCCCGGCACGTGGCGGAACGCGGCATCGTTGGTGACCAGCGTCGCATCGGCCTCCAGCGCGTGCGCGGCGATCAGCAGGTCGAGGGGGGCGAGGGACTTGCCGTTGCGTGCCATCGCGTAGCGAAGGTCCGCATAGATATCGGCGGTCTCGGAGGTCCAAGGGAGGATGGTCGCTTCCGCCAGGAGCGCCGCCGTTGCCGTCCTCAGGCGCTCTCCGACGTCCCTTCGCTTCAGCCCGTACCAGAGCTCGCCACAGGAGATCGCGGACACCAGGATCTGCTCGGTCGAATTCGCCATTATCCGTTCGAGGGCCTTTCGAGAACGGCCAGAGCTGGCATAGCTGATGATGTTGGTATCCAGCAGATAGCGCGCCATCAGGCGTAGGGGTCTCGATCGTCCGGCCGGCGGTCGCGCCACGGGAACCCTTCGGGCACATCGTCGGGCGTGACCTCGCCGACCGCTTCCTTGAACCGCTCCCAGTTGCCCGTCCGCTCCAACCGCTTCGGCGCCAGGATCACCTCGCCCGGCATGGGGCCCGGGCGGAACTCGACCTCGGTTCCCTCGAAGCGGAACCGGTCGGGAATGCGCACCGCCTGGCTGTCGCCGTCCCTGAAGAGCTTTCCGATCTCACCCATCGCAACCTCCTGCCAGCCGCGCTTCAGACAACACATAGCATTTCGCGGCCGGTCCGGCCAAGGCGTGCTCAGCCTCGCCGCATCCGCATCGGCGGTTTGCCGAAGGCCTTCGCAAAGGCGCGGCTGAAGGCGGCTGACGAGGAGAAGCCGGTGCGGGCGGCGATGTCGGCCATCGGCTCGGCGGTGTCGAGCACCAGCCGGCGAGCCGCGTTGAGGCGCAGGCGCAGATAGTAGGCGCCCGGCGTCTCGCCGATGGCGGCGGCAAAGATCTTCTCCAGCGTGCGCGCGGTGACGCCGGCGCGCAGCGCGATGGCCGGCACGGGCAGCGGGCGGTCGACATGGCTTTCCATCAGCCGGATCGCCTGCGCCAGTCGCGGATCGTAGCCGTCGAGCCGCCCGAGCGAGACCAGCGGCTGCGCATCGGTGGCGGCGCGCGCCTGATCGTAGATGAACACCGAGGCGACATCGAGCGCCACCGCCATGCCGAGCCGCGAGCGGACGAGATGCAGCATCAGGTCGAAGGTCGGCGAAGCGCCGCCGGTGGTGAAGACGGGCCCGTCGATGACATAGCGGTCAGGCCGCACGTCGATGGCCGGAAAGGCGGCGGAAAAGTCCTCGAGGTCTTCCCAGTGGGTGGTGGCGGCGCGGCCGTCGAGCAGGCCGGCGCGGGCCACCAGCCAGCCGCCGGCCTCCACGCCGCCGACGGCGCGGG
>NZ_RWKW01000095.1 GCF_003970795.1 Aquibium carbonis
CGCGCCCTGCGGCCGCCCGGCCCGCGAAGCCCGCGCCGGAGCGCAAGTCCGATTTCCGCTCGGCGTCGAACGAGCCCGCCCCGCGCAGCACGGCGCCGGCCTTCGCCCCCGCCAACGACGACCGCCAGAAGGATTTCGGCGCCCTGCTCGCGGCGCTGAACCGCGGCGGCACCAGCTCCATCTACTGGGTCGTCGCCGTGATCTCCGTCGTCTGGATCGTCGGCGGCCTCGTCCTCACCAACGGCCTGTACGGTCCCGCGATCGCGCGCGCCGTGTCGTTCGCCGATCTCCTGGCGACCCCGGGCATCCTCGGCCTCGCCGCCGGGGTGTTCGTGCCGGTCATCCTGTTCTGGGCCTTCGCCCTGATGATTCGCCGCGCACAGGAGATGCGCCTGGCCGCCCAGTCGATGACCGCCCTCGCCTATCACCTGAGCGAACCGGAAGTGATCGCGCAGGACCGCGTCATGTCCATCGGCCAGGCCGTCCGCCGCGAGGTCAACGCCATGGGCGAAGGCATCGAGCGCACGCTCGCCCGCGCCGTGGAACTCGAGACGCTGGTCCATTCCGAGGTCAACGAGCTCGAGCGCGCCTACACCGAGAACGAGCGCCGCATCCGCACGCTCGTCGACGGCCTGGGCAGCGAGCGCGAAGCCGTCGTCAGCCACGCCGAGCGCGTCCGCGCCTCCATCGCCGGCGCCCACGAGCTGATCCGCGACGAGTTGAACTCGGCGACCGGCGTCATCCAGGAAATGGTGACGGGCGCCTCCGGCCACCTGACCTACACGATCACCAATGCCGGCGAATCGCTGATCGAGCGCTTCAACGAGAGCGGCAGCGCCATCTATGGCGCCATCGACGAGCGCGTCGAGAGCATCACGGGCCGGCTGTCCACCTCCGGAGAGGCCTTCGCCAGCCTGCTCGACACCCGCATCGCCAAGCTCGTGGAAAGCACCGATTCGGCCACCGGCACCCTCTCCCAGCTACTCGACCAGCGCACGCGGGGCATGGTGTCGCTGCTCGGCGGCGCCACCGAGACCTTCACCCGCGCCTTCGACGTGCGCATCGACGCCATCGAGCGCACGCTGGCCGAGCGCGGCCAGTCGCTGATCAGCGAGTTCGAGACCCGCGCCGAAGCGCTCGACACCGGCACCGAGAAGCTCAACGCCGCGCTCGAGGCGCGTTCACGCCAGATCAACGAGGCGCTGGCCGAACGCACCCGCGAGATCGCCGACGTGTTCCGCTCCGGCGTGAGCGAGATCTCCACCGCCGCCGACGACAGCCGCGCCAAGATCGAGGCGCAGATGAGCGATCTCGTGACGTCCACCTCCACCATCCTGGAGGCGCGCGCCAACGAGTTCGGCGATCGTCTGGAAGAAGGCCGCAGCCGGATCACCGAGCAGCTCGACGTCGATCTGCGCCATCTCCACGATGCGCGCGGCGAACTCACGCGGACGCTGGAAGGCGACATCAACGCGCTCGACAGCGCGCTCACCACGCAGGTCGACAAGCTCTCCGTCAGCCGCGAGGCGTTCTCGCGCGCACTGGAGCGCGAACTCTCCGGCATCGACACGCTCGTCGCCGGCAGCCTGGACCGGCTGTCGCAGGGTCGTGGAAACGTCGTCAAGGCGATGCAGGGCGAAATCGCCAATGTCGAGCAGGCCTTCTCCCTCAGCCTCGACAAGCTCGTCGAGGGCCGCAGCGCCCTCACCGCCGCGCTCAACGACGACCTGCAGAACCTCCAGGCCGCGCGCGCCGGCATCGACGATTCGGTCGTCGGCCACATCGGCAAGCTCGCCGAAGGGCGCAAGCTCTTCCGCAAGGCGCTGGAGGAAGACCTCAGCCATCTCGCGGCGACGCGCACGGAAATCGACGAAGTCGTCGCCAACCATGTCGGCAAGCTGGCGGACGGCCGGGCCACGCTGACCACGGCACTGGAGAACGACCTGACGACGGTCGGTGACTTCGTTGCCAGCCAGATCGCCAAGCTCGACGAGGGCCGCATCACGCTGAACGCCGCCTACCAGGAGGACCTCCGCCGTCTGGGCGAGGCCCGGGCCGAGATCGACTCCGCCGCAATGGCGCATCTCGAGCGCGTGGCCGCGAGCCGCGGTTCGCTCACCCAGTCGCTGAAGGACGAGCTGGCGGAAGTCGCCCAGTCGGTCGCCGACCATCTCGACCGCATGGCGGATGGCCGCACCAGCCTCTCGGCCTCGGTCAAGGAAGACATCGCCACCATCGAGGAGATCGTGGCGCTCCAGATCGAAAAGGTGTCGGAAGGCCGCATCTCGCTCGCAGACGCCTTGCAGAGCGACCTGTCGCACGTCGCCGGCGCAATCGCGCAGCATCTCGACCGGATGGCGGATGCCCGCACCACGCTCAACGAATCCGTCACCGGCAGCATCGCCGAGATCGAGGGCTCCATCGGGCGCCAGATCGGCAGGCTTTCGGAGAACCGCAGCCTGTTGACGCAGGCGCTCGAAGGCGACCTGTCCAGCATCTCCGAGGCGCTGTCGCAGCACGTCGAGAAGATCGCCGAAGGCCGCGGCACGCTGACCGGCGCCCTGCGCGAGGACATGGAGCGCCTCGATCAGGCCCGCTCCGAGCTCGACGGCCTCGTCATCGGCCATATCGGGAAGCTCGCGGAAGGCCGCAAGCTGTTCAAGAAGGCGCTGGACGAGGATCTCGGGCGCCTGTCCGGGGCGCGGGCCGAGATCGACGAAGTCGTCATCGGTCATGTCGCGAAGCTCGCAGAAGGTCGGTCGACCCTGTCGGAAGCCCTCGACACCGATCTGCGGCAGATCCGGGATGCCCGTCTCGGCATCGAGGACATCGTCTCCGACCAACTGGCGCGGATCTCGCAGGGTCGCGACGAACTCACCCGGTCGATGGAGGCGGACCTCGATCGTCTCGCCCAGACGCGCGATCTGCTGGATCGCGCCGTCGCCGAGCAGGTCGGCCGCCTGGCCGACAGCCGCAGCATTCTCACCGGCGCGCTCGACGAGGATCTCTCCAAGCTCGCCGACACCCGCGCCATGATCGACCAGGTCGTGCGCGAGCACATGGAGACCTTCGCCAACCGCCGGCAGGAGCTCACCGCCGCGCTCAGCGCCGACCTGGCGCAGATCACCGGTGCCAGCGAGGCCATCGACGGTTCGGTTTCCGCGCAGGTCAGCAAGCTCGCAGAAGGCCGCAACATCATGACGCGCGCGCTCGAGCAGGACATGCTCAAGCTCGCCGAGACGCGATCGGCGATCGATGCCGCGCTCCAGGCGCATCTAGGCCTGCTGGCCTCCAGCCGCGGCGAGATCACCCAGGCGCTGGCCAGCGACGTCGAGCGCATCGAGGACGCCTTCCGTCGCCAGACCGGTGTCATCGAGGAACGCACCGAAACCATGCAGCGGGCGCTCAACGCCGGCATCGAGAACGTGCGCGGCGCGATCGAGAACAGCGCCATCGTCGTGGCCGGGTCGCTGCGCGACAAGGTGATCGAGGTCACCTCGAAGCTGACCGACGAAGCCGGCCGCCTCTTCACCGATGCCGATCAGCAGTTCGCCAGCCGGATCGACCTCACCTCCAGCGTGCTGGCCGAGCGGGCCGGCGACTTCGCCTCGACGTTCGACGACGCCGAGCGCCGCCTAAGCGAGCGGGTCAACCTGACCGGCGAGCACCTGGCCAAGCGCGCGGCCGAACTGTCGCAGGTGTTCGACGAGACAGACCGCAAGCTGGCGGACCGTGCCGGCGAGACCGCCAGCGTCCTGACCTCGCGCGCCGAGGAAATCGCCCGCAGCTTCGAGGATGCCGACCATCGGCTGCTCGCCCGCGCCGACAGCACCGCCCGCACCCTCGAGGAACGCTCGCAGGGCATCGCGCAGGCCTTCGACGAGGCCGAGCGGCGCATCTATGCCCGGGCGGAGGAGACGACCCAGTCCCTCCTCGAACATTCGAAGGGCATCGCCGGCGCCTATGAGCAGGCCGAGAAGCGCATGATCGAGCGCGCCGAAGCCAGCGCGGGAACGATCGCCGCCCGCTCCAGGGACATCGTCGGGGTCTTCGACGAGGCCGAGGACCGCATCATGGCGCGCGTCGGCGAGACCGCGACCACGCTGGTCGAGAAGGCAAACGCCGTCGCCGCCACCTTCTCGGAAGCCGAGGACAGCCTGATCAAGCGCGCCGACCGGACGACCGGAACCCTGATCGATCGTTCGAAGGAGATCATCGAGGCATACGCACAGGCCGAGGAAGGCCTGGCCGCCCGGGCCGAGCAGACCGCCGCTTCGCTGATCGACCGGACCAAGGACGTCACCAGCATCTTCGACGAGACCAGCCGCGTCCTGTTCCAGCGGGCGGAGACGACCGCCGAATCGCTGACCGAGCGCGCCAGTGCGCTCGCCGGCATCTTCGACGAGTCGAGCCGCGTCGTGGTGCAGCGCGCCGAGACGACGGCCGAGGCGCTCGCCGAGCGGGCGACTGCGCTCGCCGGCATCTTCGACGAATCGAGCCGTGTCGTGGTGCAGCGCGCGGAAACGACCGCCGATGCGCTCGTCGAGCGGGCAAACGCCCTCGCCGGCATCTTCGACGAATCGAGCCGTGTCGTCGTGCAGCGCGCCGAGAACACCGTCGAATCGCTCGCCGAGCGGGCCAACGCGGTTGCCGACGTCTTCGCGGAAGCCGATCGCCGGGTTGCCGCCCGCACCCAGCTCAGCGCCGAGGAACTCCGGGAGCGCGCCGCCCAGATCGAAGCGTCGATGGCCAATGTCGAGGCACGCCTCGGCGCCAGCGCCGACGTGGTCGCCGAGCGTTTCAACGAGCAGATCGCCAATGTCGAGGATCTCCTCGCGGCGAGCTCGGAGCGCATGGGCCAGAAGCTCGTGGAACAGGTCGCAAGGACCGAAACGCAGCTCGTCTCGCGCGCCAACGTCATCGCCGAGACCTTCTCTGCGGTGAACCAGCACATCGAACAGAGCACGTCCGACGCGGCTTCGACGATCGACAGCCGCACGCGCGAGCTCAACGACATGCTGACCAATCGCGCGTCGGAAATCGGCCGCGTGATCGACGAGAAGGGACGGCCGCTGATCGAGCGCTTCGTCGAAAGCGGCGGCGAGTTGCAGAAGGGCCTGGAGGCGGCCACGCAGAAGGCCACCGACAAGCTGCGGGCCGAAAACGCCGCCCTCGTCAACGCGCTCGCGTCGCGCACGGCCGAAACCCTGGCGGCCATGGAAGGCGCGCGGGTTTCGCTGTCGGGCAACGTCAATGAACTGCTCGACCGGCTGACCCGCTCGAACGCCCAGCTCGGCGAACTCGTCGGCCTCGCGGAGAAGAATCTCGGCGCGATCGACAGCCGCCTGGGTGACACGACGCGCAACTTCAACGCCTCGGCCGAAAAGGCGTCGGAGACGTTCAGCAGCTCCGCGCGCATGATCGACACCAATGCGAGCCGCCTGTCGGAGATTTCGACGCAGACGCTGCGCGAGGTGGCGGCGATCGCCAACCGCTTCGACGAGCATGGTCGCCTGCTTGCCCAGGCGCGCGACATGCTCGGCTCGGCTCAGTCCAGCCTGTCCACCACGATGGAGGAACGGCAGGCCGCGCTCGAGGAACTGTCGGTCGGCCTGGTCAAGAAGTCCGAGGACATCGAGCGCATGATGCGGTCCTTCGAGGGGATCGTCGGCAAGGCCATGGAAAAGGTCGAGGGCCGGACCATCGCCTCCACCCAGCAGATTCGCGATGCGATCACCGAAGTGATCGAATCGGCGACGGAGCGGTTTGCCGGCGCGACGGAAGAGATCCGCCGCACCGCCGGCACGATCCGGTCCGAACTCGAGGACACGCGCTCGGAGCTGAAGCGTGGCGTGCTGCAGCTGCCCGAAGAGGCACGCGAATCGACCGGCGCCATCCGGCGGGCCGTGGGCGAGCAGATCGCCGCGCTGAAGGAGCTTGCCGACATCGTCGCCAAGTCCGGCCGCATGTACGACGTGACGCCCGGGCGCGGCGGCGAACCGGCCGCGGCAGCCCCGCAGCCGGTGCGTGCGGCGCCCCCGCA
>NZ_RWKW01000096.1 GCF_003970795.1 Aquibium carbonis
CGCCGGCGCGCCGCCGGGCGGCGAGATCGACCACCGGCGCGGCCTGGGAAGGCTGGGTGGCGGAAGCCGCCGGCGCGTGGTCGGCCGGTTGTTCGTCGAGCCTGGCTTCGATGGCGGCCCACAAACTATCGGGCACCGGGTCGCGGCCGGCGGTGTCGTCCAGCGCCGCCATCCGCGCGGAAAGCTGTTCCACGTCGGCGCGGAAGGCGGGGTCGGCGGCCATGTCGGCTTCGGCGCGCAGGCGCTCGGCCTCGTCCATGAGGCCCAGCACATAGTCGCCCGCGCGGGCGAGGCGGTCTTCCTCGGCGCTCATGACAGACACTCCTGCAGCGCGATCACGCCGCGCCGGATCCACGCCTTGACGGTGCCGACCGGCGCATCGAGCCGCGCGGCGATCTCGCCATGGGTGCAGCCGAGAACATAGGCGAGAAGGATCGATTCGCGTCGCCTCGGCTCCAGGGTCGACAGGCAGCGACGCAGCGCATCGCCTTCCGCCAGTGCTTCGTAGGCGGCGTGGGCGTCGCCGCGCCGGTCGCTGAACAGGGCGAGCTGCTCCTCGTCGGCGAAATCGAGCCGCGCCCCGTCGCGCACGGCGTTGAGCGCCCGGTTGCGCACGATCGTCGTCAGCCAGGCGCGTCCGGGGCCGCGCGCCGGGTCGAAACGTCCCGCGCTGCGCCAGACCGCGACGAAGGCGTCCTGGACGATTTCCTCGGCGACCTCGCGCCGACGCACGATGCGCCGGGCGATCGCGATCAGCCGGCCCGCCTCGGCGGCGAAAAGCTCGCCCAGCGCGGCGCGCTCGCCGCGGGCCACCCGCGCGAGAAGCTGCTCGCAATCGTCGTCTGTCCTGTCGGCCGCCATCATGCCTGTCACGCGATTTCCCTTTCCGTCCTTACACACGGGATGACGGCCGCCGATGCAAGCCCGGGAAAAAAATTTGTGCGCGCTGCATCCGCATTGCGATCCCGCGGGTAAGGCCCCTGTAAACCCCGGCGCGCCGCGTTCGCAGCCTGCCGGAGATCCAAGGAACAGGAGAAACGCCATGACGCATTCATCGATCATCCGCAGCCTTGCCGCGTCCGCAGCCCTCGTCGCCCTGACCGGCGCCGCCGCCGCCGCGCCCGCCATCGGCCTCACCGGGGACCGGACGCTGGTGTGGTTCGACACCGACCGCCCCGAGATCACCAGGACGGTGGAGGTCGAAGGCGTGGAGATGCTGCAGGGCATCGACATGCGCCCGGCCGACAAGATGCTCTACGGCATTACCAAGGATGGCACGGTCGTCACCATCGATGCCGAGACGGGCGTCGCGACGGCCGGCGGCAAGCTGGCCACCAACTTGCCCGAGGGCGTGATGGCCAGCGTCGACTTCAACCCGATGGCGGACCGCCTGCGGCTGATGGGGTCGGACGGCACCAACCTGCGCGTCAACATCGACACCGGCGAGGTGATCGAGGACGGCCGGCTGGCCTTCGAGGCCGGCGACGCCAATGCCGAGACCGAGCCGAAGGTGCTCGCCACGTCCTACATGAACGCCTATGGCAAGCCCGAGTCGACCGCGATGTACAATGTCGACGCTGCCGGCAACTTCATCCACCAGACCAAGCCGAACGACGGCGTGCTGAAGACGATCGGCAGCCTGGGCATTCCTGCTTCAGAGACCATGGCGATGGACATCCAGACCACGGCCGACGGCACCAACACGATCTGGCTCGCGGCTGGCGACGCGCTCTACACCATCGACGTCGACACGGGCACGGCGACGAAGGCCGGCGACATCACCGGCGCGCCCGGCCCGCTGCGCGACATCGCCATCCTGCCGGCGATGTGACCGTTCGCCGGGCCAGCCTCGGCTCGGCACGAAACCATCTGAAACGAGAGACGCCCCCGCATCGCTGCGGGGGCGTCTGTTCTTCGGGATCGCGGAAGGCGTCCGATCAGGCTGCTTCGGCCTCGCTCGGCATCTGGGCGCGCGGCCGGAACAGCAGGCGGTCGGACCCGGAGGCGATGACGACGGTCTGGCCGTCGCGGATGTCGCCCATCAGGATCTTCTCGGCCAGCGGATCCTGCAGTTCCTTCTGCATCACGCGCTTCAGCGGCCGCGCGCCATAGGCCGGGTCGTAGCCCTTCTCGGCCAGCCACTCGATCGCGCCATCGTCGAGTTCGAGCGTGATCTTGCGGTCGACGAGCAGCTTTTCCAGCCGCTTGAGCTGGATCCGCACGATCTGGCCCATGTCGGCGCGGCGCAGCCTGTGGAACAGGATGACCTCGTCGATGCGGTTCAGGAACTCCGGCCGGAACGACGCCTTGACCATGCCCATCACGTCGGCGCGGGCGGCGTCGGCGTCCTGGTCGTCGCGCAGATTGACCAGATACTCGGCGCCGAGGTTCGACGTCATGATGATCAGCGTGTTGCGGAAATCGACCGTGCGACCCTGCCCGTCGGTCAGGCGGCCGTCGTCGAGCACCTGCAGCAGCACGTTGAAGACGTCCGGATGCGCCTTCTCGATCTCGTCGAACAGCACGACCTGGTAGGGCCGGCGCCGCACCGCTTCCGTCAGCGCGCCGCCTTCCTCGTAGCCGACATAGCCGGGGGGCGCGCCGATCAGACGCGACACCGAGTGCTTTTCCATGAACTCCGACATGTCGATGCGCACCATGGCGTTCTCGTCGTCGAACAGGAACGACGCCAGCGCCTTGGTAAGCTCCGTCTTACCAACACCGGTGGGGCCGAGGAACATGAACGAGCCGATCGGCCGGTTCGGATCCTGCAAGCCGGCGCGGGCGCGGCGGACCGCCTTCGACACGGCCTGCACGGCCTCGCCCTGGCCGACGACGCGGCGAGCGATCTCGTCTTCCATGCGCAAGAGCTTGTCGCGCTCGCCCTCAAGCATTTTGTCGACCGGAATGCCGGTCCAGCGCGAGACGACCTGCGCCACGTGGTCGGGCGTCACCGTTTCCTCCACCATGGAGGTGCGGCCGTCCTGCGCCTCGGCGTCGACGAGCTTCTTCTCCAGTTCGGGGATGCGGCCATAGGCAAGCTCGCCGGCCTTCTGGAACTCGCCCTTGCGCTGGGCGATGGCGAGATCGTTGCGGGCCTCGTCGAGCTGGCGCTTCAGGTCGGCGGCGAGGCCGAGCTTCTGCTTTTCGGCCTGCCACTTGGAGGTGATCTCGGCCGAATCCTCCTCCAGCCCGGTCAGCTCCTGCTCGAGCCGGACCAGCCTGTCCTTCGACGCCTCGTCCTTCTCGGCCTTCAGCGCCTCGCGCTCGATCTTCAGCTGCATGATGCGGCGGTCGATCTCGTCGAGCTCCTCGGGCTTGGAATCCACCGCCATGCGGACGCGCGAGGACGCCTCGTCGACGAGGTCGATCGCCTTGTCGGGCAGGAAGCGGTCTGCGATGTAGCGGTTCGACAGCGTGGCGGCGGCGACCAGCGCCGAGTCCGAGATGCGCACCTTGTGGTGCTGCTCGTACTTCTCCTTCAGGCCGCGCAGGATGGAGACGGTGTCCTCCACCGTCGGCTCGTTGACGAAGACCGGCTGGAAGCGCCGGGCCAGGGCCGCGTCCTTCTCGACATGCTTGCGGTATTCGTCGAGCGTGGTGGCGCCGACGCAGTGCAGTTCGCCGCGGGCGAGCGCGGGCTTGAGCAGGTTCGACGCGTCCATGGCGCCCTCCGCCTTGCCGGCCCCGACCAGCGTGTGCATCTCGTCGATGAACAGGATGATCTCGCCCTCCGCGGTGGTCACCTCCGACAGCACGGCCTTCAGCCGCTCCTCGAACTCGCCGCGATACTTCGCGCCGGCGATCAGCGAGCCCATGTCGAGCGCCATCAGGCGCTTGTCCTTCAGGCTTTCCGGCACGTCGCCATTGACGATGCGCAGCGCCAGTCCCTCGGCGATGGCGGTCTTGCCGACGCCGGGCTCGCCGATCAGCACGGGATTGTTCTTGGTGCGGCGCGACAGCACCTGGATGGTGCGGCGGATCTCGTCGTCGCGGCCGATCACCGGGTCGAGCTTGCCCTCGCGGGCATCCTTGGTCAGGTCTCGCGCGTATTTCTTCATCGCCTCGAAACCCTGCTCGGCATTGGCCGAATCGGCCGTGCGGCCCTTGCGCACCTCGTTGATGACGGCGTTCAGGGCCTGCGCGGTAACGCCGGCCTTGGCCAGGATGTCGGCGGTCTTGGCCGACTTCTCGATGGCCAGCGCGGTCAGCAGCCGCTCGACGGTGACGAACGAGTCGCCGGCCTTCTTGGCCAGGTCCTCGGCGGTGGAAAACACCTTGGCGACAGGCTGCGACAGATAGAGCTGGCCGTTGCCGCCCTCGACCTGCGGCAGCGCCTTCAGCGCGGCCTCGACGCCGAGCTGGACGTCCTTCGGCCGGCCGCCGGCGCGCTCGATCAGCGAGGTCGCGAGGCCTTCGTCGTCGTCGACGAGAACCTTCAGCACGTGCTCGGGCGTGAATTGCTGGTGGTTGCGCGACAGCGCCATGGTCTGAGCGGACTGGATGAAGCCCCGGACGCGCTCGGAGTATTTCTCGATGTTCATGCTCTTGGTCTCCATTCCCTTGCCGGCCCGCCTGGCGGCACCGGTTCGGCTCGAGGTGACGGGCCGCTCCTCATGAAGCCGGCCCAACTCGGGCTGATATGGAGATTAGGACAGAGTTCCTCAAGATGGCTTGATGCGGGTCAAACGACGATCAACTCCGGAGTCGCCGCCCGCGTCGCCGCCCGCGTCGCCGCGGCGTCTCAGCCCGCCAGCACGTCGTCCCAGTCGGGCGCGTGGCGGGCGATCTCGTCGGCGACGAACCAGCAGGCGGGCGTGATCGTCAGGCCCTGCGCGCGGGCGTCCGCCACCAGCCGCTCCACCAGCGCCTCGGCGATGCCGTCGCCGCGATAGGGCACCGGCACGAAGGTGTGGTCGGCGACGATCCGCCGCTCGCCGGCCCGCACGAAGGTGAGCCGCGAATCCTCGCCGTTCGGCATCGGCACGAAGTAGCGCCCGCCCTTGGCGGTTTCCTCGAACTGGATGTCAGGTGCGGTCATGGCCGATTCTCCCGGGGCGATGTCGCCGCAGGATAGCCCAGGACGGGCGGCGAAATCACCGGGTGATCGGCACGCTTGTGCCGGCAACCCGGCGCCGGCCGCGGCGGTCCTGCACGGTCGCCGTCGCCAGGCGCCCGTGTCCGCAGGAAAAGCGCCGGTTCCGACCGCCATCTTCATGTCCCGTTCATGTGGAACCCTGCATCATCACGCCACATTTCAGGGCCATGGCGCGCACGCGCCCGCGGCCGCGAACCGACGAGACGAGGGACATGATCGGACGCCACCTTCTGTTTTCCGCCGCCACCGCCGTGACGACCGGCTTCGCTTCCTTCGCCTTCGCGGCCGTGTCGGATCGCGGCGCGCCCGCGATGTCGCTGCCCGCGCCGTCTGCGGGGATCAAGCTTGCCCAGAACGGCGGCGTCGACGTCTACTTCGATTCGCGCGGCCGCCGCGTCCTCGTGGACAGCCGCACCGGCGAGGTGATCGCCATCGAGGAGCCCCAGCGGCGCGGCGCCGGCATCGACCGGTTGCGCGACGCCGGCATCCTGCCGTCCATTCCCGGGAACGACCCGGCCGCCCTCGAACGCTACCGCCTGTTTCGCGAGCAGCAGCTCGGCCTGCGCGAGGCGCCCGAGCCGGTCTACCGCGAGTCGCGCCGCGACGCCGGGCGTTATGGGCTCTACGATGAATACGACTATGACGACGATGACGGTTTCGGCGATCGCCCCTTCCGCGACGACGACTACCGGGTCTATCGCGAGCGCAACCGTCCCGTCGAGCGTCGGGTCCTGCCGCCCTATCCGGACGGACAATACGCGCGCGGCGAGCCGGTCGAGCGCCAGCCGCTGCCCGAAAACCCCATCACCGGATCGACGCCGCCGAGCAGCGGCCAGCCTGTGGTCAGGCCCGGCGACGGCCAGCCTTCGATCGCCGCGCCGCGCAAGATGGAGACGGAGCAGGTCGCCCGCCTGCAGGTGCTGCTCGACCGCGCCGGCGCGTCCCCCGGCGTGATCGACGGCAAGATGGGCTCGAACGTGCAGAAGGCGCTCGACGCGTTGGTCGAGATGACCGGCGAGCGTCTCGACCCCAACGACACCGCGCGGATCGAGGCCTCGCTCATGGAGACCGGCGGCCCGGCCTTCATGACCTACGAGCTCACCCCGGAGGACGTCGCCGGTCCCTACGTGGCCTCCATTCCCGAGGATTACGGCCAGAAGGCCACGCTGGAGCGGATGTCCTACACCTCGACGTCCGAAATGCTGGCCGAGCGCTTCCACATGGACGAGGACTATCTCAAGGCGCTCAACCCGAGCGTCGACTTCAACCGGCCGGGAATGCTGGTCCGGGTCGCCAATCCCGGCAAGCCGAAGACCGGCAAGGTCGAGCGCATCGTCGCCGACAAGGGGCGCAAGCAGGTGCGCGCCTACGACATCGACGGCAAGCTGATCGCGGCCTATCCGGCGACGATCGGTTCCACCGACACGCCGTCTCCGTCCGGCACGGTCAAGGTCGAGCGGATCGCGCTCAATCCGCAATACACCTACAACCCGAAGATCAACTTCAAGCAGGGCGACAACGACAAGGTGCTGACCATTCCGCCGGGGCCGAACGGTCCGGTCGGCAGCGTCTGGATCGCGCTGTCGAAGCCGACCTACGGCATTCACGGCACGCCCGAGCCGTCGCGCATCGGCAAGACCAACAGCCATGGCTGCGTGCGCCTGACCAACTGGGACGCGACCGAGCTCGCCAACATGGTCCGGCCGGGGATCTTCGTTCAGTTCATCGACTGACCGGTTCCGGGCAGGGCGCCGCGTTCAGCGCGCGGCGCTCGCCAGTCGCAGAGAGCCTGAAACGCCATTGACCAGAAGCGCGTCGATGCGCTCGCGTTCGCGCTTGAACTCGGCCAGTTCGGCATCCTTGAGAACGCGTCCGGTCGGCAGCCTGACGCGCATCGGGTCGACCTTGGTGCCGTTGACGAGCATCTCGTAGTGCAAATGCGGACCGGTCGACATGCCGGTCGAGCCGACATAGCCGATCACCTGGCCCTGGCGGACGCGGGCGCCGGTGGTCACGCCCGAGGCGAAGCGGCTCTGGTGGTTGTAGGAAGTCTCGTAGCCATTGGCATGGCGGATGATGGTCTGGCGGCCGTAGCCGCCCGCCCATCCGGCGCTCTTCACCACGCCCGAGCCGGCGGCGATGATCGGCGTTCCGGTCGGCGCCGACCAGTCCACGCCCGAATGCATGCGCGAATAGCCCAGGATCGGGTGCCGGCGCATGCCGTAGCCCGAGCGGAACTTGCCGTTCGGCAGCGGGTTGCGCAGCAGGAACTGGCGGGCGCTGCGTCCATCGGAATCGAAATAGTCGACGGTGCCGTCGGCCATCTGGAAGCGGTAGAAGTTGCGCGTGGTGTTGCCGAAGCTGGCGCGCACGTAGAGCAGTTCGGATTCGGCCGAGGCCGTGTTGTCCTCGCTGGGCTGCGAGAAGAACACCGAGATCGAATCGCTCGGGTTGATGCGCGACTGGAAGTCCACGTCGGCGGCCAGCAGCCGGATCAGCTGCTTGGTCATGTCGCTCGACATGCCGTAGGAATAGGCGGCGCGGTAGATGCCGTCATAGACGCGCGGGAGTTCGCCGCGCATGCGCACCGGCGGGCTGTCGTCGTCGAAGGCGGCGATCACCGCCGGGCTCTTGTCCGGTTCGTCGGCGGGGACGAACTGCTCCCGGTCGTCGACGGCGATGGTCACCAGGTGCGTCTGCCGGTCATAGAGGCTGGCGCGCACGATGCGTGGGTCCTCGCCGGCGGCTTCCACGCCCAGGCGCAGCACGGTCCCCGGTTTCAGGGCCGGCGCGTTCATGATCCTGCCGATGGCGTCGGCCATGCCGGTCGCGTCGTCGCCGACGAAGCCGGCGTCGGCCAGCACGTCCACCGTCGGGCGGTCGTTGCGGACGATGAGGATCTCCTCGGCGAAGCTCGGCGCCGCGGTCACGTCGTTGTTGCGGTGCGCCACCGAGACGTTTTCCTGCACGATGCGCACGCCGTAGGACTGCGTCAGCGTGGCGGTGGCGGCGGATTCGCCGAAGCGCAGCGGATCGACGTAGTGCAGCGCGGCGAGCTGCACCTCGCCGTCCGTCAGGATGGCGCCGGTGGTGCGCACCACCTCCTCGACTTCGTCGGGCGACAGGCTGCTGGTTTCGTCGAAGGCCGCGGTCTCGATCGGGAAATCCATCACCTCGAGGCTGACTTCGCTCTCCACCTTGGCATCATAGGCGAGCGTCGTGGCGGGGGCGGTCTGCGGCTGCGGTCCCGGTCCTTCGGCGAAGACCGAGAGCGGGTCGAAGGGCGGATAGTTGCGTGTCGTGGTGTAGGCGGCGGCGAGCGGCATGCGAAGCTCGACGAACGGCATGTTGCGCACGACCTCGCGGTCGCCGACGCGGCTGACCGTCGGCAGTTCCATCCGCCGCCTGTCGCGCGCCCGGTTGACGGCCGAGGTGGGAACCACCCGCGCCGCCTTCGCGGTGTCGCCGGCATCGGGACGCGCCATGGCTTCCACTTCGGCGATCTCGGGCGGCGTCGCCAGCTGCTCGCGACCATCCAGCGCTGCCAGCAGGGCGACGCCCATGAGCACGGCGGAGGTGACGCCCGTCAGAAAGGTGCCGGAAAGCCACCGCGCGGAGATCTCCCGCCGATCGGGCGGGCCCGCGCGGCCGGCGGTCGTCAGCGGCGGTTCGTTGCCGAGCCTGGCGATGGCCTGTTTGAAATCTTGCATCGCTGCAGGCGTTTTCCCCGAGCCGCGGTTGAAGTCTTTTTTGCGTGGCGAGCGAAAGTGCCCGCCACGAGCCATCCTGTCAATGAACGACGCTCCGATCGGCCGGTGGCCGCTGGCGCGCGATTCAAGACGAGCCCCCTCGTCGGAGCGGACAATTCCCGCGCAGTGTGGCGTCAATGGGGCCGGTTTCGGGCGGGTCTCGCGGGCGCGCGCGATTCATTAGATCATCATGGTCCGTCGTAAAAAGTTCAAGAAACTTCAGAATCGTCGTTGACAGGCTGCGGGGGTGGGGCCTATATACGCCTCACCAACGACAGCGGCGACGCTGC
>NZ_RWKW01000097.1 GCF_003970795.1 Aquibium carbonis
GGGCGTGGCGATCGCGGCGGCGCGTCGGCGCGGCGTGCGGCGCGGTCCGGCGGCGGCCCGGGCCTGCAACAGCCCTACATCCAGCGCAACATCAAGGTCTACGAGGTGCTCGACGAGGAAGGCCTGTCGATCATCGAGGCCAATGCCGACACCGTGCTCGAAGAGATCGGCATCGAGTTTCGCGACGACGCGGAAGCCCTGCAGATGTGGCGCGACGCGGGCGCCGACGTCCGCGGCGAGCGGGTTCACTTCCCGAAGGGCCTGCCGCGCTCGCTCTTGAAGACCGCGCCGTCCGTCTTCACCCAGCATGCCCGCAATCCGGAACGGTCCGTCCAGATCGGCGGCGACGCCACCGTCTTCGCGCCGGTCTACGGCCCGCCCTTCGTGCGCGACCTCGACGGCAACCGCCGCTATGCCACCATCGAGGATTTCCGCAACTTCGTGAAGCTCACCTACATGGCGCCGTCGCTGCACCATTCGGGCGGTACGGTGTGCGAGCCGGTCGACGTGCCGGTCAACAAGCGCCATCTCGACATGATCGCAGCCCACATGACGCTGTCGGACAAGCCCTTCATGGGCTCCGTCACAGCGCCGGAGCGGGCCGAGGACACGGTGGCGATGGCGAAGATCCTGTTCGGCGACAGGTTCGTCGAGGAAAACACCGTCATCATCAACCTGATCAACGCCAATTCGCCGATGGTCTTCGACGAGACCATGCTGGGCGCGGCCAAGGTCTATGCCCGCAACAACCAGGCCACCATCATCACACCCTTCATCCTGGCCGGCGCCATGAGCCCGGTCACGGTCGCCGGCACGCTGACGCAGGTTCTGGCCGAAGTGCTGGCCGGTGCGGCCTTCACCCAGCTCGTGCGGCCCGGCGCGCCGGTGCTGTTCGGCACCTTCGCCTCGTCCATCTCCATGCAGTCGGGCGCGCCGACCTTCGGCACGCCGGAGCCGACGCTGGTGTCCTATGGCGCTGGCCAGCTGGCGCGGCGGCTGGGCTTGCCCTTCCGCACCGGCGGCTCGCTCTGCGCCTCCAAGATCCCCGACGCGCAGGCCGCTTACGAGAGCGCCAACACGCTGACCTCCACCCTGCTCGCCGGCACCAACTTCGTGCTCCACGCCGCCGGCTGGCTCGAGGGCGGGCTGGCCTCCTGCTACGAGAAGTTCATGATGGACATCGACCAGCTCGGCATGCAGCAAAAGCTCGCGGCCGGCGTCGACCTGTCGGAGAACGGCCAGGCGATGGACGCCATCCGCGAGGTCGGCCCCGGCAGCCACTATCTCGGCTGCTCGCACACCCAGGCCAATTTCCAGTCGGCCTTCTACCGCTCGTCGATCGCCGACAACAATTCCTACGAGCAGTGGCAGGCCGAGGGCGAGAAGCGCGCCGAGACCCGCGCCAACGAACTCGCCCGGCGCTGGCTGGAGACCTACGAGGCGCCGCCGCTCGACGAGGGCATCGCCGAGGGCCTGCGCGACTTCATCGCGGCCAGGAAGCAGTCCATGCCAGACGCCTTCACTTGAAGCGAGCCCGATACAGGCCGGGCTAAAGTGGCCGACATCATTCACAAGGAAGTCTGGAGAAGCGCCTTCTCCGGACCGAAGAAACCGCGCGCGACGTAGCGCGCGGCGGAGGTCCCGCCACGCCCCTGACGGAGCTTTCGTGGCGCCCGGGATGCCGATCCTGCGCGACTTTACAGAACTTTACCTTGCGCAACATTGCTCGGCTTGTTTTCGATCAAGGCCTGATCCTAACCTCCAGGAGATCGTGACGCCCACGTCACGGAGCGGTTTCGAAAAGGTCTCGTCATGTCCGCAAACGTTGCCCCGGGTGTCGCCGCCCGTCCCACCAGCTATTCCTCCGCCCAGATCATGCTGCACTGGGTGATGGCGGCGATGATCGTCTTCCAGGTCGTCATGGGCGAGAACATCGGTCCGGCCTGGCTGGCGTTCCGGGACGGAACGACACCGGCCGAGGCCGACCTTTTCGCCGCCAACGTCCATGTCGCCGTCGGCATGGGCGTCTTCGCGCTCGCCGTGATCCGGATCTTCCTGCGCGTCACCCACGGGGCGCCGCCGCTGCCTGCGGGCCAGAGCCGGCTGCAGACCACGATCGCGCATGCGGTCCATGCGATCCTCTATCTCGTCATCGTCGCCATGCCGATCAGCGGTGCGATCGCCTGGTTCGGCGGCGTCGAGATCGCCGGCACGGTCCACCATTTCGCCAAGCCGGTGATCGTCATCGCGGTGGCGCTGCACGTCGTCGGCGCGCTGGTGCAGCATTTCGTCAAGAAGACCGACGTGCTCAGGCGAATGATCCGCCCCGAGCGCCACGCCGCCTGAGACGCCCGAGACTTGCGACCGACCGCACCGCAATGCGACAAGGCTCCGGAGCATACCAGCCCGGAGCCTTTGCCGTGATCAAGCGCACGATCGACATCGCCACCGCCGACGGCACCTGCCGGGCCGGCCTCTTCCAGCCGGAAGAGCCGGCAAAGGCCGCCGTCATCCTGTTCATGGACATATTCGGCCTGCGCCCGGCGCTCGATGCCATGGCCGGGCGGCTCGTTTCGGCCGGATACGCCGTGCTGCTGCCGGACCTGTTCTTCCGCTTCGGCGACAAGCCGCAGTTCGACACTAGGACGGCCTTTGCCGACGAGGCCACCAAGGCGCGGCTGTTTTCCATGCTGCGCGAGACCACGCAGGCCATGACCATCGCCGACACCGGCGCCTTCCTCGAGGCGCTCTCGGCCGAAGGTCATGCCGGCCCGGTCAGCGTTTCCGGCTACTGCATGGGCGGCGCCCGCGCGCTCAACGTGGCTGCGGCCTTTCCCGGCCGCATCGCGGCGGCGGCGAGCTTTCACGGCGGCAATCTCGCCACCGACGCCGAGGACAGCCCGCACCGGCGCGCCGCCGAAATGAAGGCGCGCATCTATGTCGGTGCGGCCGGCGTCGACGGCTCGTTCCCGCCCGAGCAGGCGGGCAGGCTGGCCGAAGCGCTGCGCGCCGCCGAAGTCGACCACGTCATCGAGAATTATGCCGGCACCAGACACGGCTGGTGCGTGCCCGATCATTCCGTCTTCGACGAGGCGGGCGCCGAACGTCACTGGACGCGTCTGGTCACCCTCTTCGACGAGACGCTGGTGCATTGATCCCGGGTCGGGGCGGGGGGACTGCAAGCGGATGGGTACGATCGATTTCGACGGCCTTGCCGCAGCGCTCGCCGTCCACGGGCTGATCCCGCGCGGCGGGATCGATTTTGCCAAGGGCGAAACCGCGCCGCCCGGGCCGTCGGGCGCGTCGGCCCGCGCCGTCCTCCTCGTCGGCCATGCGGGATCCTCGATCTGGCCGCATTTCCAGGCCTGGCGGGCGACGCAGCCGGCCGGCCTCGCCGATCCGCTCGATGCCTGGTCGCGGCAGGTCATCGGCGCCGTGGCGGTGCGCTTCGGCGCCCGTGCGGTCTCGCCCTCCGACCAGCCCTGGCTGCCCTTCCAGGCCTGGGCGATGCGCGCGGAAGGCCTGCGCCCGTCGCCGCTCGGCCTGCTCATGCACCCGGTGTGGGGGCTCTGGCACGCCTTTCGCGGCGCGCTCCTGTTCGACAACGCGCTGGAACGCCCCCGCAATCCTGATTCGTTGCATCATCCCTGCGACGCATGTATCGGAAAACCTTGCCTGAAGGCCTGTCCTGTGGCCGCGCATGCCGGAGGCGGCTTCGACTATCCGGCCTGTCTGGGGCATGTGCGGTCCCCGTCTGGCTCGGCCTGCGCTTCGGGCGGCTGCCTCGACCGTCGGGCCTGTCCGGTGGGAACCGAGTATCGCTATGAACCCGCTCAGCAGGCCTTCCACATGGCGGCGTTCGCCTCGCCATCCATCGCATCCGCCCCGACCAGCGGCGGTTGATCGCAGTCGCGCGCGACGGCGCCATTTTTGCTGGCGGGCAACAGAGGGTTCATCGCCCTTCGAGCCTTTGCATGGGCGGAGCCTGTGTTTGGCTCCCGCGACGAAGGCCCGACACGGCATGCCTATGGCTCGAACCGACGGCGCCTTGCCACGCGGCGCCTTCGCCCCTAATGTAGTGTTTCTCACTACTTTGGAGACTGCACATGGATGAGACCGTTTCGGCAGCTGATGCCAATCGTCGGTTTTCGCGCATCCTGCAGGGCGTGCAGAAGGGAAACACCTACGTCGTCACCAGCCATGGCAGGCCGCTCGCCCGCATTCTTCCGGTCGAGGCCGACGATGGCGCGAAGGCTGCGGCCCGGTCGACCCTGCTGACGCGCCTGGCCAGGCAGCCGGTGGTGGACGCAGGACGCTGGTCGCGCGACGAACTATACGAGGACTGAGCGTGAAGGCGGCCCTCGACACCAATGTGCTCGTTTATGCAGAGGGTCTGAACGACGTCGAGAAGCGCGACCTGGCGCTCGATCTGCTTCGACGCATGCCGCAGGCCTCGACCGTCATTCCCGCCCAGGTCCTTGGCGAGCTTTTCAACGTCCTGTTGCGCAAGGCCGGTCGGAAGCCGGCCGACGTGCGGGCGGCTATCCTCGGCTGGCGCGATGCCTTTCAGGTCGCACCGACCACCGCAGACACGATGGCGAAGGCGATGGACCTCGCAACCGATCACAGGCTCGGAATCTGGGATGCGGTCGTCCTGACCGTCGCTTCACAGGCCGGCTGCCGGGTGCTGCTGTCGGAAGACATGCAGGCGGGTTTCACATGGGGCGGCGTAACGGTCGTGAACCCGTTCGCCGACGAGAAGCACGACCTGCTCGTGGCCCTGCTCGGCGAAGGATCCTGACACGCTCTAGCAATGTTACGGCAAATGTCGGCCGGAACGCCGGCGAGGCGACCAGCGGGTCGGCCTCCACAGCCGGCCCGAGGTCGCGCCGCGACGACAGCCTCAGTGCGTCGGCAGTCCGGCTTTCGCCAGCCCGTCCAGCACGCGCTCCCAGTCGGCGGGATCCTTGTAGGGCAGAATGCGCGACCGGTGCTCGAGCGAATAGTGCGGATTGACGATGAAGACTTCGTCCCAGAGCCGCTTCGCCTCCGCCTTGTCGCCGAGATGGCCGAGCGTCGAGGCGAGCAGAACGCGGGCGATGTCGGTCTCGGGAGTCTTGGCGATGCGCTCGCGCAACAGCGGCTCGGCCCGCTCGTACTCGCCCTTCATGAAATACGCATGGGCCATGAAATAGAGCCACATGTCGGGAAAGCGCGGATTGAGCCGGAACGCCTTCTCCAGCGATTCGATCGCGAGATCCGGCTCGTGCATGTAGACCAGCATGTTGCCGCGCGTGACGTGTGTCTCCGCGTCGCCTGGCGCCAGTTCGACCGCCTTGGCGAGCACGGCGCAAGCGTCCTCCATCCGGCGTTCCCACAACAGCGCCACCGCCAGCGCGCGGTGGGCGAGCGCGTCGTCTGGCCCGAGTTCCAGCGCTTTCTCCGCCGTGCGGCGCGCCAGTTCCAGCGTGGCCTGCGGGTCGGCGCTCCAGTTGTTCACGTAGGCGAGGATGTGGGCGAAGGCGAGACCCGAGCGGGGGAAGGTGAGGTAGGGATCGAGTTCGATCGCCCGCTCGAACATCCTCGTCGCCTCCTGCTGCCGCTCCTTGGTGGCGCTGAAGATCAGGTCCCGTCCCCGCAGGGTCAGGTCGTAGGCCTCGATGTTCGGCTGGTGGCGCTGCGACAGCCGATCCTTTTCGCCGAGCTTCAGGTGCACCTTCAGCTCGTTCACGATCGTCAGGGTGATCTCGTCCTGGATGGCGAAGATGTCCTCCAGCACGCGGTCGTAGCGTTCGGCCCAGACATGGCCGCCGGTCGCTCCGTCGATCAACTGAGCGGTGATGCGCACGCGGTTGCCGGCACGGCGCACGCTGCCTTCGAGCACGTGGCGCACGCCGAGTTCGCGCGCCACCTGCTTCACGTCGACGGCGCGGCCCTTGTAGGTGAAGGAGGAGTTGCGCGCGATGACCAGCAGCGACGAGATCTTCGACAGGTCGGTGATGATGTCTTCGGTGATGCCGTCGGAAAAATAGTCCTGCTCCGCGTCGCCGCTCATGTTGTCGAAGGGCAGGACGGCGATCGAGGCGCTTTCGACCTGTTCGACCGCCATCGGAAACCACGCGCGCGGCTCGTCGTCGATGCGGATCGAGAAGGTGCGCACCGGCTCGGCGATGTTCTTGACGTTGCGCAGGCCGCGATCCTCGAAGTCGAGGTCGAGCTTGTCCTTCACCTGGTCGTGCACGGTGCCGGAAATGCAGATGCCGCCATCCTGCGCTATGCCTTCGATGCGGGCGGCGACGTTGACGCCGTCGCCGAAGAGATCGTCGCCTTCGACCACCACGTCGCCGACATTGATGCCGACGCGCAACGTCAGATAGCCGGGCGTCTCGGTCAGGCGGTTGCTGTCCTTGATGGCGCGCTGCACGTCGACGGCGTACTGCACGGCGTCGACGGCGCTGTGGAACTCCGCGATCATGCCGTCGCCGGTCGATTTCACCATGCGTCCGCTATATTCGGCGAGCTTCGGGTCCAGCAGCTCCGAACGAAGCCGGCGCAGCCGTTCCAGCGTCAACGCCTCGTCCGAATGCATCAGCCGCGAATAGCCCACGACGTCCGTCACGAGAATGGCCGCCAGCCGCCGCTGGGTGCGGGCCGGCGATCCGCGGACGGGGGAGGTGGGAGAGGCTGTGTCGTTCATGGATTGCGGGTCGCTCGCGTACCGTGCCGAACATGCCGGCAAACCGAATGCCGAGCAACGAGTGTCGGCAGGCGACTCAGCCCCCCGGCACGCTCCTCGGTCTGCCCCTATGTGGCCTTCGAGCCGTCAAAGAACAAGGGTCGCCGCCCCCTTCATCCGCTCACGCCGATGTGACCATCTTGCTACACGGCCGGCAGCGAAGGCATGCGGCTCGGGCGTCGACGCCTAAAAAAATCGTGCCCCGGACCCAAGGAATGGCAAACTGGCCACGTCACAATGACAAATGAAGGCGATGGCGGCACGGACCGAAGCAAAGGACGACGACCTCGTGGCGCTGGCGCGCCGCGGTGACCGCGATGCGTTCTCGACGCTGGTCGCGCGCCACTATGATTTCGTCTTCCGCGTCGCCTGGCGCTGGTGTGGACGCCGCACCGACGCCGAGGACATCGCCCAGGAGGTCTGCGTGCGGCTCGGCAAGGCGATCCAGGGCTTTCGCGGCGAAGGACGCTTCACCACCTGGCTCTACCAGCTGACGCTCAATGCCGCGCGCGACCATGGGCGCCGCTTGGCGCGCGAGGCAACCAGGGTGGCGGCCTACGGCGTTCATGCCCTGTCGGCAGCAGCCGTCGTCGAGCCGGAACCGGAAGACGCGGCGGAGGCGCTGTGGGAGGCCGTGCGGCAACTGCCGCCCAAGCAATGCGAAGCGGTGCTGCTCGTCTATGGCGAGGGGCTCAGCCACGATGCCGCCTCCGACGTCATGGGATGCGCGGAAGCGACGGTGTCGTGGCACATCCACGAGGCCAGGAAACGGCTGAAGGCGCTGATGCGCCCGGTCCGGGAAGAGTGATCATGCCCAGGGACGAACTCGACATCCTGCGCGACCAGCGCGCCCCGAGCCCGGACGAGGCGGCGCGCCGGCGCGCGCTGTCGGCGGCCATGACGGCCTTCGACGAAAAAAATGCGTCCGCGCCCCAAGGATCGGCGAAGCCGCAGCGTCCCAGCACCAGACCAACGTCGTTCTGGAGCAGGATCATGGACCGCAGATTTCTATCCACACCCGCCATCGCCAGCATCCTGGCGCTGCCCGCGGCCGGCTATGCCGCCTACATCCTGGTCAACGAGAACCCCTTCGGCCGGCAGAGCCCCTTCGTCGACAGTCGGCTCGAAGAAGGTGCGGCGCCGAAGGCGGTCACCTCTGAACCGGCCGCTGCGCCGCCGGTCGCCGAACGCGAGGACCCGTCCCGCGACATGGCCTCGGGCGGGGAGGCGACTGAAACCTTGCGGTCCTTCGATCCGGTGCCGATGGCGGTGGCGCCGCTTGCCGAGGCTCCGGCGCGGTTGATGACGCGCCAGGCCGTCCCGGGCGACCGCACCGCGAGCCAGCCGCGGCCGTCGGCGATCCTGCCGGCGCCGGCCGATCCGATGCCGGCCATCGAGGACAACCGCGACCGCATCCAGGGCTTCGACACCAATCCCGTTCGCTCGGCGCTGGAAAACCCGGTCTCGACCTTCTCGATCGACGTCGACACCGCGTCCTATGCCTTCGTGCGGTCCTCGCTCAAGCGCGGCGTGCTGCCGCGCGCCGACACCGTGCGCGTCGAGGAAATGGTCAACTACTTCCCCTACGACTGGGCGGGTCCACAGGATGCCGCGACGCCGTTCAACACCACCGTCAGCGTCATGCCGACGCCGTGGAATGACCATACGAAGCTGATGCACGTCGCCATCAAGGGCTTCGACATTCCGCCCGCCGCGAACCCGGCCTCCAACCTGGTCTTCCTGATCGACACGTCCGGCTCGATGAACCAGCCCGACAAGCTGCCGCTGCTGAAGAACGCCTTCCACCTCCTGGTCGACCGGCTGTCGGAAAACGACACCGTCTCCATCGTCACCTATGCCGGCAGCGCCGGCACGGTCCTGGAACCGACGAAGGGATCCGAGAAGGACAAGATCCGCGCCGCTCTCGACCGGCTCGAGGCGGGCGGCTCGACGGCCGGTGAGGCGGGCCTGCGCCAGGCCTACCGGCTCGCGGAGCAGAGCTTCGTCGAGGGTGGGGTCAACCGGGTGATGCTGGCCACCGACGGCGACTTCAATGTCGGCCAGGCGTCGGACGAAGACCTGAAGCGGCTGATCGTCTCGCGGCGCGACAGCGGCGTCTTCCTGTCGGTCTTCGGCTTCGGCCAGGGCAATTACAACGACCAGATGATGCAGGCGATCGCCCAGAACGGCAACGGCACGGCCGCCTACATCGACACGCTCGCCGAAGCCGAAAAGACGCTGGTGCAGGAGGCGTCGTCGACGCTCTTCCCGATCGCCAAGGATGTGAAGATCCAGGTCGAGTTCAATCCGGAGACGATCTCCGAATACCGGTTGATCGGCTACGAGACCCGCGCCTTGAACCGGGAAGACTTCAACAACGACCGCGTCGATGCCGGCGACATCGGCTCTGGACATTCGGTCACCGCCATCTACGAGATCACGCCCAGGGGCAGCCCGGCGCAGGTGATCGACGATCTGCGCTATGGCGAGGCGAAGACGGACAATGCCACCGGCATCGCCCATGGCGACGAGTATGCCTTCGTGAAGATCCGCTACAAGCTGCCCGACGAGGACGTCTCGAAGCTGATCGAGACGCCGGTCACGCCGGCGGGCGAGATCGCCTCCTTCGAGGCCGCGAGCCAGGACCAGCGCTTCTCCGTCGCCGTCGCCGCCTTCGGGCAGAAGCTCCGGGGCGCCGACCAGACGGCCGGCTTCGGCTACGACAGGATCCTCGAAATCGCCACCGCCGCCCGCGGCGCCGACCCGTACGGCTATCGTGCGGAGTTCCTCCAGCTCGTGCGCCTCGCCTCGGCGCTCGACGCAAGGCGGTAGTGGCGGTCCGGACACCGTGTCGGCCGAGGCAGGGCGGGGGCGCCCGGGTGCCGAGGTCGGACACGGTGTCCACTTGCCGGTGGGCCGCCGTTTTTTTTACACCAAATCGTGTCTGTCGCGTGTTCGGCTGCGCCGTTGACGATCCGGCGTCGCGGACCCTAGCTTCCGAATGTCAGATCCCCGACCGTTGCCTAGGATCGCAGGCGATGGTCTGGGATTGCAGGTCCGATGAGGCAGGATGCGGTACGCCTTTCGTGAAATCCCGTCGCAGGCCCGCATCATGCTGCCGGCGGTCCAGCAGGCACAGTCCAGCGGCGTGATCGGCGTGGAAGAGGGGTGGGACGTCGCTTTCGTCATGTGGCGCGCGCCCGTGGGTTTCGATGTCTCGGTCCCGGCCGTCGACCACGTCACGATCAGCATACTCGACGAAGGGCCGGCCTTCATGCGCATGGACGGTCCCTGGCGGGGCCGCTCGGGCGGAAAGGAGGCGGATGCGTTCCTGCTCTATCCGGGCGGCTATGACCGTCGATGGATCGCCCCGGGAGACACGACCGGGAGGCACCATTATCTTGACCTCGGCCTCATCGCGGAAGCCGCGCGCGAACTGGGCCGGACCGACGAGCCCGACCTGCGCGAGGACCGTGTCTTCGCCCATGACGCCGAATTGCGCCTGATGCTCGACCAGTATGTGCGCCGGGGCATTGATCCGGTGTCCCGACCCTCGTCCGTGGAAATGGATCTCCGGGCTCTTCTGATCGCCATGCGCCTCGTCGGCTTTCATGCCGCCGGATCGGGGGGCATCGCTGCCCCGCGCGTCGGCGCCCTCTCGCCCCGACGCCTGCGCATGGTGGTGGATGCCGTCGAGGCGTGGATCGACGAGGAGGTGTCGCTCGACCGGCTCGCCTCCGTCGCCGGGCTCGGCAAGTATCACTTCGCAACGGCGTTCCGCCAGGCCACGGGGTTGACGCCGCATCGCTTCGTGACCCTGCGGCGCATCGACCGTGCCAAGGCCGCGCTCGCCGGGCGGGAGTCCATCACGACCATCGCGCTTGCCTGCGGCTTTGCCTCGCACCAGCATTTCACCACCGCCTTCCGGCGCGAGACGGGCACGACCCCGTCGGAATGGCGTCGCCAGTTCGCCCGGGCCTGACGCTGTCAGAACGTGACGATCTGACGTCCCTCGTCGAGCAGGGCGCGCAGCGATGCGTGACCCTTGTCGTCGACCATGCGGCGCGAGGCCTCAGGCGCCATAGCGGCGGGTGAATCCCTTGAGTGACACGGACTGGTCCATCCGCATGATTCCGGCGTCCTCGATGGTCACATGTGCCTCGAGCCCACGCTTGAAGCCGACGAGCAGGCTCTGCGCCGACGGGTGATCGGGACCGATCACCACCTCGCACCTGCTCGCGTTGCCGTCGGGAAAACGGCATTCCTCGTCGGCGAAGACATGGTCGAGCGCCAGTGTCGGGGCGCGGTCGATCCGCACGGTGATGCGCGAACCGGCCACGCCGGTCAGTTCCGTGCGCAGCGTCACGGTCGGCCCGGCGGCGCTCCGCTCGAAGGTTAAAGCGACGTGGCGCATGCCGGGCTCACCGATTTCGATCGTGACGGGATCGGCGATGGCAGGGGAAGGACCGGTGGCGACGGCGATGACGCTCATGGCGCAAACGGCAAGCTGGACGGGAAGCATGGGTTTTCCTTTCGTCGAATTCTCGGAATGGGAAGGGATCCGGGCCGGGGGGAGGCCCGGATCCCGCTACCTCAGTTGATGCGGTAGACAACCGGGCAGTTGACGAGGAAGCCGACAGCTCTCGGCGCGCCGCCGGCAATCGATTCGACGATCCCCTTTGCGCCGGCATTCTCGATGTCGATGGCGTTGGTCAGTTTCGTCCGCCAGCCCCTCTCGATCGCCTCCTCGGTCCAGAGAACGGGAAACAGGCGCCAGATCGGGCTGTAGTCGAGATTGATCGTCGGCACGCCGCCAAGAACGTTGAGCGGTCCATGGCCGCCATCCGAGAGCGCGGAGTTGATGCCCTGCCGGAACGGGTGCTCGCTCCCGGTCGGACCGTTGATGAAGACATAGATCCGCTCAGCCGATTCGCCGGGCGCTGCGTCTTCGAGCGCGAATGGCATGTCGTCGAGCGCAGGGGTCAGGATGGCGCCTTCCAGCGCCGCGACGGCGGGGTCGTTCGCCTCCGTCGACAGGTAGAAGATCGGCTTGCCGAAGGTGTAGCCCAGCGTCATCTGCAAGGTCACGGTCCCGTCGCGCGGGCAGATCGCCACGACCTTGTCGTGCACCACCGCCCTGTCCACCATGCCGTCGCACATGGCGTCGAGCGTCTCTTCCGACGCGTTGAAGGCCACCATTGGCATGTTGAAAACGGCGTTCTTGCCGTTCTCGAACTGCACCAGCGGCGAGTAGTCGGCATCGCCTATCGCGCCCGGCTGCACGGCCTTGGGCGGGAAGAAGTTGGGGGCATCTCCTGGCGTGATCGAGTGGACGGGAGAAAAATCGACCGCACCCGACGCGAACACGAAGCTGCCGTCCTTCTCGATCCGGGCGCTTCTCGTCGCCTTTCCGATCAGCCCGTAGGCGAGCTTGGCCGAATAGTTGATGCCGTGCAGGTGGGCCAGGTTCTCGTCCGTGACGTCGGTGATCACCGACCAGACGAGTTCTCCCGACTCCAGTCGTCCTTTGCGCAGCGGCAGCGTCATGGTGCCCTTCTCGAGGTCTATATGGGCGGACTTCATGAACAGCACCGGGCCGAGAAAGCTCGGGTTCACTTCTGACGGGGACGGCTGGGCGACGATGAGGTGCTCGTCGGGAAAGATCGAGCCGGGCGCCGGGCGCGCCTCGTGCAAGGGCGCTCCCTCCGTGCCGCGCACGATCACCTCGGCCGATGATTGAGCCGCGAAGGCTGGAAGGAGCAGCAGGGCGGAGACGGCGGCGCCCCCGGCTCGGCCGACCGACCGGCCCATTCGAACAAATCTCGAAAACATCTGGTATCCTCTCTCGCTACGGGCCGCAGACGGGTTCCTGCGGCTGGATCGAGAGTGGCCCTTGTTCGGGGCGCGGGCTTCCACATCCTTGCGGTCGAAGCAACGTTCGATTGTAAGCGCCGAGCGCGTCGGAAGGGCGAGCATGGCCGGCTGATGACCGATCGCGGTCAAACCGGATCGATCGCGATCGGATTCCGTTTCCGCCGGTCGATCGCCCGGTGTGTACGTCCGGACCGCTCAACCTGGGAGCTCAGCATCCAGACAGACCCTATGCCGGTCGCCAGACGTAGCTTCGGCAGGCGAAAAGCATGAGAAGATAGAGGCAGGCCGGCGGAGCGGCGAAGATGAGCCCGAGCGGCCACAGGTTCGCGCCGGCGAGAAAGGCGGGAACGGTGTAGAAGATCACCGGTCCCATCCCCAGCAAGGGCAGGGCGGCGGCCAGCCGCCAGAAGCCGTGCCATCTGCTCAGGGAGCGCACCTGAAGATAGAGGTATCCGGGAAAGGCGCCGAAGATCGCAAGTGCGATGAGCAGTCCGGCGACGTCGAAGCCCTCGTCGGGCTCGCTGGACATTGCCGCCTCGATGCGCCTGTTCTCCTCCGCGCGCAGTGCATCGACCCAGCCGGGTGCTGGCTGGCGTCGTCCGCCGTCCGTCCACCGGAGTCTGGCCCGTATCGACCGCGTCTCGATCGGCACGAAGCCTGCATCATAGGCCGTGACGCGGATTTCATCGACCACGGCCGGTTTGTAGAACGCGACCCAGACGAGGGCCGAGCCGTTGCCGGCCGGATGCACGGCCGAAGCATTCATCTTCTGGCCGACGTCCACCGGGACGCCCTCGCGGTAGGCCCGTGCCTGGAAGCGGAGGGGGACGTCGCTCCGGTAGTCGATCTCGATCCAGAGCGGCTCGTCCCGCGCCAGCGTCGCGTCGAGGAACGGCCATGTGCGGGCGTCCGAGAAAGTCACGGAAGGCGACGCCATGACGGCGTTGGTCGCCGTCATGGTCAGGAACAGGACCAGGCATGCGAAAAGAATGCGCGGCATGCGAACTCTCCGGAAACGGTGCGGAAGCTACCACGCACGTGCAAAGGCGGGCTTTGCGGGATCGTTCGAATTTGATGGATCGGCGCGAGCGCAGGGCCGCGGCGCGTCCTCAGCCCCGCGCGCGGCGTCGCTCGCGCCGGCCTTCGCCACCGCTGGCTGCACCGCTCTCGCTGGCGATCTTGTTGCGCAGCGGCCCGATCCGCGTCACCACGTCCTCGACCGTCGGGCGCGCGCCCTTGTGGTGGCTGTCGAGCGCCTTGCGCATGGCGGCCAGATGCGAAAACGAGGTGCCGCAGCAGCCGCCGATTATCTTCGCGCCGCCGTCCACCGCCAGCCGGACATAGTCGGCCATCAGTTCCGGCGTGCCGGAATAGTGGATCTCGGTCCCGCGGAACTCCGGGATGCCGCAATTGCCCTTGACGATGAGCGTGGCCTCGGGCCGCGCATCCGCCATGTCGAACAGCGACGACAGGATGTCGGAGGCGCCGACGCCGCAATTGGCGCCGATGCCGACCGGAGCCTGCGAGAGACCCTCCGCCACGCCGTGGATGTCCTTTGGCGCCAGCCCCATCATCGTGCGGCCGGCGGTGTCGAAGGACGCGGTGACGGTGTAGGGAAGGCCGACACGGATGGCCGCCTCGGCGGCGGCGCGGATTTCCTCCGGCGACGACATGGTCTCGATCCAGGCGACGTCGGCGCCGCCGGCCTTGAGCCCCTCCATCTGCTCGGCGAAGGCATCCACCGCCTCGCCATAGGTCATGGCGCCGAGCGGTTCCAGCAGTTCGCCCGTCGGGCCGACGGAGCCGGCCACGATCACGGGTCGTCCAGCGCCATCGGCCACTTCGCGGGCGATTTCGGCAGCGCGGCGGTTCAGCTCGAACACGCGGTCCTGGGCATGATGCAGCTTCAACCGGTGACGGGTGCCGCCGAAGGAGTTGGTCAGGATGATGTCGGCGCCGGCGTCGACGAAGCCCCGGTGCAGCGCGACGATCTTTTCAGGCGCGGTCTCGTTCCACAGTTCAGGCGCGTCGCCTGACTCGAGCCCCATCGCAAACAGGTTGGTCCCCGTGGCGCCGTCGGCCAGAAGGACGCCCTTTTCGGCAAGGAGCGCGTCGATGGGATTGGTCATGGGGTGCTATCCGAACAAGGTGAATACCAGATAAGTATATAAAGAAATCTTTATATCGCGTCAACGGACGCTGCGTTCCATGTCTGCCGCGTGGGACGCGGCTTCGTGAGCATTGACGACGGCGCCCCGGATCAGATTGTCGAAATGGCGTGTCAGCGCCCGGATCGCGGCGGTGGAGTTGAGCACGAGGTAGACGTCGCCCGCATAGATCGCAGCCCGGTAGGGCCCAAAGATCGTGTAGGGCAGGGAATAGCGCTGCCGCCCGTCATAGAGGTAAAGCCGCACGGCGGGATAGAGTTCGTCGAGCAGCCCGGCCATGTGGCGCAGTTGCGCGCGCCGCGCTTCGGCGGGAAAGCCGGCCCAAACGCCCATGCCGGCGGCGAAGATCTCGAGCGCATGACGCGGCATGCAGATCTCCATGTCGGTCTCGGGCCGGCGCGTGTAGTCGATCCGGTACTGCGTCTCGCCTGCCTGCACCTCGCGGCTGCGCAGCGATACGTCGGACTCGAAGTCGATCAGCGCCTCGGTGCGCAGCAGGTCGGGAATTCCCGCCGGCACGTAGCGGATCTTGGTGCCGGCCGCTTCCGAATGCCATCGCGCGAGCGGCGTTCCGTCGTAGCCGCCGGTCGCTTCCTCCATTTCGAAGGTCTCGCGCATCTCGCCCGTCAGCCCCTCGTCATGGCTCAGGCCCATGAGCCAGTCGAGCGAGACGCGGTGCTCGGCGGCGATGTTCAGCAGAGTTTCCGCGCGCGGCAGCCGGGCAGAGGCACCGGACAGCAACTGAGACAGGGCGGAACGATCGATCCCGACATTCGCGGCAAAGGACGACTGATTCTGCCCCGAACGGGCGAGCAGCACCCGAAGCCGCTCCCGAAACAGATCCGAAAGGTCACGCTTGTCGACCATGTCTGCCGTTCTGCTCACAAAACGCAACAACTGCGGTGCAAGTGGCGCAATGTCAACGTATTGTGCGCAAATTCACATTGTCCGGCACCCCCGCTCCTGACAACATCCCGTCAGCATCACGCCAACGTGATTCCGGAGAAAACTTGACAGTCATGAAAGGCAGTGAGCGAGGCGGGGGCCTCCTGCGGATCGAATGGCCAACGGTGGCCCTGATCGTGGCCTGTTATGGTGCCTGGTTGGCGCTGGGACTTTGGGTCTGGCCGGACTGGCCATTGGTGGCGCTCGCTGGCATGGGAATCGTGCTCGCGCTCCAGTCGTCGCTCATGCACGAGGCCTGCCACGGCCACCCGACGCGCTCGCCCCGGCTGAACGAACTGCTCGTCGCGCTTCCGGTCGGTCTCGTCTGGCCTTACCGCCGCTTCAAGGCGGTGCATCTGCGCCACCATGCCGACGACCGGCTGACCGATCCTTTCGACGATCCCGAAAGCTACTACCGCGCTCTCTGGCAGCACGAGCAGTTGCCCCGGGCGATGAAGACGCTGCTGGCCGTCAACAACACGCTGGTCGGGCGCATGCTGCTCAATCCTTGGCTCGGCTCGCTCGGCTTCCTGATCTCGGACGCACGCGCAATGCTGCATGGCGACCGCGTCATAGGCAGGGCCTGGGTGCTCCACGGGATCGGCCTGGCCATCGTGTTGCCGGTCATCCATGTCGGTTTCGGGATGCCCCTCTGGCTCTATGTGCTCGGTCCCGTCTGGCTCGGCCAGGCGCTGATCTCGGTGCGCACCTATGCCGAGCACCAATGGTCGGAGCGGCCGGACGGCCGTACGCTGATCGTCGAGCGTTCGCCGCTGTCGTTCCTGTTCCTCAACAACAACCTCCATCTCGTGCACCACAAGATGCCCAATGTCGCATGGTACCGGTTGCCCGCGCTGTTCGCCGAGCGCCGTGACGAGTGGGTCAAGATGAACGGCGGTTACGTGTTCCCGAACTACCGCGCACTCTTCGCGGCCTTCGCGTTCCGCGCCAAGGAACCGGTGGCGCATCCCGTGCTGCGCCGCGCGGCGGAACCGGGCCGCGCGTTCCGCCCTCGCATCCGGGCAGGAGGCCTCACCGGCTTTGCCGGCAGCGCGCCGGTTCCCACCGAACCGCCGAAGGATTGAGCGGTTGCCGGCTCGCCGCGTGACGCCGGCTGCCGCGGTGCCTTGCCAGGGGCGGGCGGATGGGGCGTGATGTCGCGATGAGCCCCTTCATCGCCGCCCTTCCCATGTATGACTGGCCGGAGGTCCGCGCCGAGGTCGATGCGCAATGGTCGGCGATGCGCGACCGGTTGCGGGCGGCCGGCGTCGACGCGCCCGAAACGCTTTGCCGCCGCAACGCCGACATGCCGGCCGTGCCGGGCGGTATCCGCGATCTGGACGGCCGTCTGCTCGCGCCCGATCCCGCGACGCTGCCGCCCGATGAACTCGACCTGCCGACGCTGTGGCGGCATCCGGACCTGCTCCTGGCCCAGACCTGCTGGGGGCCGATGAACGCGACCTTCCTTCGCGATCGCGTGCTGGTGATTGGACAGCCGGATTATTCGGATGTGCCCGGGGGAGCCGACGTTTCCTATTCCAGCGCCATCCTCATGCGTGCCGGCGATCCAGGCGCGCCTGAACGCGATGTCGCCCCGGGGCCGGGCGGAGAATCGCTCTTGCCGCTCGACCTGATGCGAGGCCGGAGGTTCGCCTTCAACGAAAAGCACTCGATGTCTGGCTGGCTGGCGCTGGCGGATGACCTGCGCGAAGCGGGCGAAGACCTCGCGTTGCTTGGCCCTCTCGTTGCGACAGGCGGGCACCGCGCCTCCATGCAGGCCGTCGCGGCGGGCCATGCGGACCTCTGCGCGGTGGACTGCAGGAGCCTGGCGCTGGCGCGCCGGTTCGAGCAGGCCGCCGCGGGCTTGCGCGTGGTCGGCTGGACCCGGCGCCGGCTGGGGCTGCCCTACATCTGCGCGCGTCGGGTCGCGCACCTTGCCCCGGCGATCCGCGCGGCGCTTCGGCCTCCCATGGATATCGAAAGCCTTCGCCGACGGCTGATCTCGAGCGGTATCGCCGACGTGTCGAGCCTTGGCGGCTGCTCCGAGACCGAGATCGCGGCGATCGAGGAACGATACGGTCCCTTGCCCGCATCCTACCGCTCGATCCTTGCCTTGATCGGCCGCCGCGCCGGTTGCCTCGTCGATGCCCGCGAGATCGACTTCTTCGCCGACCGCCTCGACGCGGTGAACGAAAGCGTCGCCGAAGCGGTCGCGGAAGCCGACGAAGACGAGCAGATCACACCACCGCCGCCCGGCGCCTTCTTCATCTCGGCCCGCTATCTGGAGTACCAGTCCTGCCTGCTGGCCAACGGCGCGGCGGATTCGTCGGTCTGGACCTACAACGAGGACATGACCCGGCTCGAAAAGGTCCACGATAGCGTCTGGGACTGGGTCATGGGCTTCGTCGCCGATGCCGAACTCTGGATCGGCATGGGAACGCGGGGCCGCAAGTCCGGCCAGCCCGCGTCGTAGCGTAGGGCCTCGACCGGCGGGGCGTTCGCGAACCGCGAGCGCCCTCGCATGACCGCACGACATCGTGAGGACACGCTGCCGCAGTTGACGCGGGCGTTCCGGTGCTTACCTAATCTTCACGAATGACACACACTGTCATGGAACGGGACGGACGAGGCGGCGTTGCCTCATCCAAAGGAGATGTCGCCATGGTCGATCAGGGTTTCTGGCTTCTCGCACTCGTGGGCTCGTCGATCGCGCTCGTGGCGATCGTTGCACACACCATTTCCCAGCAAAACCGGCCGCGTCCGGTGCCGGTCCGTATCCGCAAGGATCGCCATCGGGGCTGACCAGACGCCGGTTCTTTCTCCGACGCTGTCCCCACGGCTCAATCCTGCTTCGTGCCGGGCTTTGCCTTGGCGGATCTTCTGCCACGCGACGTGCCCTTCGCCGCCGGTTTTGCGGTGTCCTGCTCCGTTGCCGCCTGTTCCGCCACGCGAGGAACGGGCCGCATGACGAGCGACGTACCCGGCCCCGGCTTCACCTCATAGGCGCCGGTCTTGCGGACGAGGTCCGACAGCTTGCGAAATCCGTACGATCGTGGATCGAAGTCGGGATAGCGGTTCACCAGCTGCGTGCCGACGCCGCCGAGATGCACCCAGCCGTCGGCGCTCTCCATTTCCGCCAGGACCCGCCGGATCAGTGGAACGGCGTTGCTCGGCGGCTGCAACGTCCCCGACGGACGCTCGTCGCTGGCCTCGGAACTGTCCGCGGCCGCGCCTGGCAGAAGGTTTTCGGTATAGATGAAGCGCCGGCAGGCCTGGCGGAAGCTTTCCGGCGTCTTCTGCTCGCCGAAGCCGAACACGTCGATCCCTTGTTCGCGGATGCGCGAGGCGAGCCGCGTGAAATCGCTGTCGGACGACACGAGGCAGAAGCCGTCGAAACGGCCGGAATGCAGCAGGTCCATCGCGTCGATGACGAGCGTGATGTCGGAGGCGTTCTTGCCGGTCGTGTAGGCGAACTGCTGGTGCGGCACGATCGCATGCTTCGCCAGCACGTCGATCCAGGCCTTCGACCGGCTGCTGGAGAAATCACCATAGATGCGGCGCACGCTGGCCTCGCCGATCTTGGCGATCTCCTCGAAGAGACCGCCGGCGATCTTGGCGGAGGCATTGTCGGCGTCGATGAGGACGGCGAGGCGAGGGGAGCGGTCGAGGGCAGCCATGGCGTTTCCGATCGTCGGTTCCTGCCGGATGTCACCCCGGCGCGCATGCGGGCATGCGAGGGCCCGGCGACGCCGGGCGGGATCGGCCACTTCATCGCAGAAGGGGCCGACCGCCGCAATCGTCTATGGCGCGATCATCCCCGCATCTTCTCGCCCGACGGGTCGAACAGCGGCTCGACGTTGATGCGCGCGGGGCAGCGCCGGCCGAGGATCTCGATCTCGAACAGGCCCTCTCTCTCGTCGGTCGACAGCGCGGCCGGCACGTAGCCCTGCGCCATCGACTTGTCGATGTAGTGGGCGTAGCCGCCCGACGTCACCCAGCCGACGACGCGCCATTCGCCGTCGCGGATACCGCGGATCGAGGATGCGCCATAGTCCGCCTCGGAACGGGTCGCCACCTGCCCGTCCTTGCCGTAGCGCTTCGGACCGTGGCCGTCCGGACCCGACACCGTGCCATGGTCGGTGTCGCCGACCCTGGCCCAGATCGGCTCGTCGCCCATCACGTCGGCGTCGACCGCCTCGACCACTAGCGACACGCGGCGCAGCTTCGGTCCGTCGGCCTTCTCCTTCGCCGCCGCCTCGCGGCCGATGAAGTCGTTCTTCTCCAGCTTGACGAAGCGGTCCATGCCGCCCTCGAAGGGGCCGTAGATGGGGCGCAACTCGCGGTACCAGGTCGGAAAATTCTTCTCGAGCCGCATCGAGAGCAGCGCCCGCATGCCGAAGTCGACGATGCCGAACTCGGCGCCGGCCTCCTTGATGGCCGCGTAGACGAGGCGCTCATAGGCAGGCTGCATCCAGATCTCGTAGCCCAGATCGCCTGTATAGGTGATGCGGTTGACCATGCAGGGCGCGCCGCCGACCGCCATCTCGCGGAAATCCATGAAGCGGAACGCCGCGCTCGACACGTCGACGTCGACGAGCTTGGCCAGCAGCGCCTGGCTCTTCGGCCCGGCGATCGACAACCCGACCAGCGTCTGGTCGAAGCGGTGGATGCGGACGGACCCGTCCGCGGGCAGGTGCTGCTCGAACCAGCGCATGTGGTATTTCTGCGCCGACGACGACCCCCAGATCATGAACTTTTCGTCGCCGGTCTTGGCGATCGTGAAGTCGCCGATCAGCTTGCCGTTCTCGTTCAGCATGGGGGTGAGCACGATGCGGCCGGTCTTGGGCATGCGGTTGGTCATCAGCCGGTTGAGGAATGCCTCCGCGCCGGCACCCGCCACCTCGTATTTGGCGAAGTTGGCGATTTCGGTCACGCCGACGCGCTCGCGTGTCGCGCGAACTTCTGCCCCCACATGCTCGAAATCATTGGAGCGGTGAAAGGAGACGATGTCCTTCGGCTCGGTGCCTTCCGGTGCGAACCAGAGCGGCGTCTCCAGCCCCCATGAATCTCCCATCACGGCGTTCTGCGCCACCATGGTGTCGTAGAGCGGCGTCGTCTGCGCCGGGCGGGCGGCCGGAAGCTCCTCGTTGGGGAAGCGGATCGAGAAGCGGCGCGAATAGTTCTCGCGCACCTTGGCGTTGGTATAGCGCAGCCCGGCCCATTCGCCGAAGCGCGCCACGTCCATGCCCCAGAGGTCGAAGCCCGGATCGCCGTTCACCATCCAGTTCGACAGCGCCAGCCCGACACCGCCGCCCTGGGAAAAGCCCGCCATGACCGCGCAGGCCGACCAGAAATTGGTCAGGCCCTGCACGGGCCCGACCAGCGGGTTGCCGTCGGGCGCGAACGTGAAGGGTCCGTTGATGATCTGCTTGATACCGGCCTTCTCGATTGCCGGGAAGTGACGGAAGCCGACCTCCAGCGACGGCGCGATGCGATCGATGTCGGGCTGTAGCAGCTCGTGGCCGAAGTCCCAAGGCGTATTGACCGGCGACCAGGGCTTGCAGGCTTTCTCATAGGTGCCGAGCAGCATGCCCTGCCGCTCCTGGCGCGTGTAGATCTCGCCCTTGAAGTCGATGACGTGGCAGAGCTCGCGGCCGCTCGAGGCGTTGTATTCCATGACCTCGGGCATGTCCTCGGTCAGCAGGTACATGTGCTCCATGGCCAGCACCGGAAGCTCGACGCCGACCATCCGGCCGATTTCGCGCGCCCACAACCCGCCCGCGTTGACGACGTGCTCGCATTTCACGGTGCCGTTGACGGTGACGACGTTCCAGGTTCCGTCCGGCTCCTGCGTCAGCTCCTTCACCGGGTTGCGCAGCACGATCTCGGCGCCGAGCATCTTGGCGGCCTTGGCATAGGCGTGCGTGGTCCCGGAGGGGTCGAGATGACCCTCGATCGGGTCCCACAGCGCGCCGACGAAATTGCTCTCGTCCATGATCGGGAACATCGCCTTGGCCTCGGACGGCGTGACGAGTTCCGTGTCCATGCCGAGATAGCGGCACTTGGCGTGGACGAGGCGCAGGAAGTCCATGCGCTCGGGCGTGTCGGCCATCTGGAAGCCGCCTACGAGATGCAGCCCGCAGGCCTGGCCGGTCAGTTTCTCCAGCTCCTCGTAGAGCGAGATCGTGTAGGCTTGCAGCTTGGCGACGTTGGGATCGCCGTTCAGCGTGTGGAAGCCGCCGGCCGCATGCCAGGTCGAGCCGGAGGTCAGCTCCGAGCGCTCGATCAGCATGATGTCGGTCCAGCCGGCCTTGGCCAGGTGATAGAGCACCGAACAGCCGACGACGCCGCCACCGATGACGACTGCCTTGACGTGGGATTTCATGGGGTGGGTTCCGTGCGTGAACGAGTTGAGTGGGAAGGTGGGCTCTTTGCGTGGGCAAAGCGAAAATCTGTGGCGACGACGTCCTTTGCGAGGCGGCCGTCCGGAGCAGCAAGGATGGTATCGCAGATAGCCGTGCGATGCTTCAGGACGTCGTGGTTCCAGACGCGCAGCGTCGACCAGCCCAGTGCGTGAAAATGCTCGTCGCGCCGGCGGTCACGCGCACTGCCGGCGTGCTGCGACCCGTCGACCTCGACGACGAGCTTCTGCTTGCGGCAGGCGAAGTCGGCGAAATAGGGGCCGATCGGGAACTGGCGCGTGAACCTGAAGCCGCCGAGCCTGCCGTTCTTCAGCTCAAGCCAGAGCGTTCCTTCAGCGCTGTTTTCGACCCACCGGAGAGCACGGGCGCGCTCGGTCGTGCCTGCCTTTCGACGGCTGCGGGAGGTGTCACCGCGCAGCGGTGACGGAGAGGGGGCCTTCTTATCCACGTTGCCCGCCCTCGCTAAAAATCCGTCGGCGCGCCGCCCTCGGCGATGCGCCTGTCGACGAAGGCATTGAGTTCTTCCTCGACCGCCGGGTCGATCGTCGGGCGTTCGTAGCTGGCCAGCCGCTGCTTCCACACCGTATTGGCCTTTTGGTAGGCGGTGGGTGAACCGGCCTCGGCCCAGCTCTCGAAATTGCGCCAGTCCGACAGCACCGGCGAGTAAAAGGCGGTCTTGTAGCGCTCCTGCGTGTGAGGCGTGCCGAAGAAATGGCCGCCGGGGCCGACGGCGCGGATTGCATCGATGCCCAGCGCGTCTTCCGACAGGTCGAGCGGCGTCAGGAACTCCGCCACCATCTGCAACAGGTCGATGTCGAGGATGGTCTTCTCGTAGGAGCAGACGAGTCCGCCTTCCAGCCAGCCAGCGGCATGCTTGATGAAGTTGCCGCCGCCGTGGATGCAGCCCCACAGCGAAAACACGCTTTCATAGGCCGCCTGCGCGTCCAACGTATTGGCGGCGCAGACGTTGGAGGTGCGGTAGGGCAGGCGGTAGCGCCGCGCCAGCTGCCCGCCGACCAGCTGCGCCTTCATATATTCCGGTGTGCCGAAGGCCGGCGCGCCCGATTTCATGTCGACATTGGAGGTGAAGCCGCCATAGCCGACCGGTGCGCCCTTGCGCACCATCTGCGAAAACGCGATGCCCGCCAGCGCCTCGGCGTTCTGCTGGACCAGCGCTCCGGCAATGGTGACCGGCGCCATGGCGCCCGCCAGTGTGAACGGCGTGATGATCGACATCTGGCCGTGGCGGGCCATCTGGATGATCCCCTCCATCATCGGGATGTCGAGCCTGAGCGGCGAGTTGGTGTTGATGATGGTGATGAGCGAGGCCTCGTTCATCATCTGCTCATGGCTCACGCCTCGTGCGATGCGAGCGATCTCGATGCCGTCGAGGTTGCGCTCCTTGCCGAGCGAATAGACGTGGAAGGCCTTGTCGGTCATCAGCGCGAAGTCGCGCAGGCATTCGAGGTGGCGGATCGATGGATGCAGGTCGATCGGTTCGACCGGATAGCCGCCCGTCAGATGCAGGATGTTGTGCATCTGGCCGAGTTTAACCAGATCGCGAAAGTCGGCCTGGTTGCCGGCGCGCCGGCCCCGATCCGCATCCGAGCAGTTGGGCGCCGAAGCCATCTGCGCGAAGACGAGATTGTCGCCGCCGAGCGTGATGGAATGGGCCGGGTTACGCGCGTGCAGCGTCACCTGCGAAGGGCAGTAGCCCATGTATTCCATGATCAGGGCGCGGTCGAAGCGCACCCGCTGCGTGCCCGGCGTCACCTGCGCGCCCGCGCCCGCCATGATGGTGCGCGCCTCGTCGTGCAGCACCTCAACGCCGATGTCCTCCAGCACCCGCAGCGAGGCGTCGTGAATCGTTTCCAGCTGGTCGTCGGAAACAAATTTCACCGGTTCGAAGGGGATGCGCAATTGCCGGAACGGGGGTTGCTCGAAGGCCGCACCACTGCCAGCGCGCTTGCCTGCGCGTCCGCCGCCCCGGCGCGAGCGGTCGGCGCCGGCTGTGGGCTCGAGAGCCGAAATCTCGTCGGTCATGCGCGTCCCCGCGGGCAGGTCGGTTTCATTGCCGGCCATATTGGCGGCGCGGGCGGTGCGGGATAGCGGAGGCCGCGACCAGAAGGGCAAGGGATGCGACATGGGCGCCAAAACACTGGAGGCGACAAATTTATTGTAAAACAATCACCGAAAAATCTCTAGGAGAACAGAATATAACTCTCTGAATTTCAAGCGATAATTTCGGAATATTTCAAATTGGAAACTGCGACGAAGGCTAGGTAGTAAAAAATGTGCTTTTCAAAAATTCTTTCTATTGTAAATTATGATTTTTTGGGCCAGATGTGTGTAATGCAATGTCAGAATATGTTGAAAAGTGGAAGCAAGAAATAAGCTTGGAGTTTAAAAAGATAGAATTAGAAAAAACAAAGGCAAAATGGGATTTCTGGAAAACGCTTGTCGTCAGCGGTGCATCAGCGATCGCCATAGCTGTAGTCACTGCGTTCGGGTCGATATATGTCGGTTATCTAAATAATGAATCCGCCAAAGAGATAGAGCTGATTAAGATAGACTCAGGCCTAACAACTGCATTTGGCGCGCAGTTCCTTTCTGAGGATTTGGGTACGAGAATCCGCGCGGCTCATCTTTTCAAGTCAATCGCGCCCAGTGTGGAGATACGTTCTCGGTGGTCGCCCTATCATGAAGAACTTGCCGCGTTCAATGAAGCGATAATAAAGGCCGGCGGAGATCCTAGTAGCAGTATTCGATCATTGTTGAATGATGATGATTTTTTAAAGAACTGGGGCGGTATGGGTTGCCGGATGGATAGCATGGATGGGTGTATCGCGAACATGCCCTCGCCAGGATCTGACCTCTACCCGGCAATTCAGAACCCGGGAAAGGCAATACCCGGCTAGAGTGGAAGGAAGAGCAGTCTAGGCCGGCCTCCATGACCCAAAGGGTAGACCACGAGAGTTCGTGACCAAGTTCGATAGTTGACGAGCCTCCTGAGCCTTTTTAGTGCCTGCTCTTCGACTGGCCGACCGTCGCCTGGCCGCTGGCACTTCACGCGTGCGGCGTATGCGGGTTAGGGGCCTCGCTATGGCCACTGCCCCGACCCCCCGTTCCGCGCCGCTGCCCGTCGCAGCCCTTGCCGGCGTCACTGCCACGGTGACGGTGTTCGCCTTGGCGCAGGGACTGTCCTATCCGCTGTTCACCTTCCTGATGCAGGAGCAGGGCATGCCGCCGGCCATGATCGGCCTGTCGGCCGCCATGACGCCGCTCGGCATCATCGCGTCGGCGCCTTTCGTGCCGCGGCTGACCCGGCTCGTCGGCGGTCCGACGCTTGCCATCACCTGCGCGATCACCGCCTCCGTGCTGCTGTTCCTGGTCGGAACGTTGCAGAACGGCTGGGCCTGGTTCCTGCTGCGTTTCCTCATCGGCGTGGCGATCGACCCGCTCTACGTGCTGTCGGAGGTCTGGATGATCTCGCTCGCGCCCGCCGCCAAGCGCGGCCGGATCATGGGTCTCTACACCGCCATCGTCGGCGCCGGCTTCGCTGGCGGACCGCTGACGCTCTATCTGGTCGGCACCACCGGCTGGGCGCCCTTCGCGATCGGCATTGCCGCCTTCCTCGCCTGTGTCGCAATCCTCGTGGTGATCGGGCCGCGCCTGCCCACCATGCTCGACGATCATGCCGCCGTGCCGCTGAAGAGCTTCCTGCATCTGGCGCCTGCGCTGCTGATGGCGACCGCGGTGGCGGCGGCCTTCGAACAGACGATCCTGTCGCTCCTGCCCGTTTACGGCGCCGCCTACGGCATCGCCGCGGTCACCATGTCGGCCCTCCTGACGGTGATGATCTCGGGCAACATCGTGCTGCAGCTGCCGCTCGGGCTGCTCGCCGAACGGGTCAGTCCGCGCCTGCTGCTGATCGGCTGCGCGGCCATCAGCGCCGGGGGCGTGGCGCTCCTGCCGGTCTTCGTCGCCACCCCAGTCGTCTGGCCGCTGCTCTTCGTCGTCGGCGCCACCGGCTACGGCATTTACACCATGGCGCTGATCGAGCTCGGCAACCGCTTCACCGGCTCCGCGCTGGTGGCGGGTAATGCCGCCTTCGCGGTCATGTGGGGGCTCGGCGGCATCGCCGGCCCGCCGGGCGCGGGCTTCGCCATCCAGGCCTTCGGACCACAGGGCCTGCCCGCCGTGCTGATGGCGATGTGCGTGGCGCTGGTGGTGTTCGCCCTTTACCGCGAGAAGGTGCGGCGGCGCAGTGGCGATTGAGTGGCATTGAATTCCACACTTGTGTGGAGTATCATTCAGCATGAATGCGGCCGAGTTTCGGAAATGGCTGGCGGCGCGCGGCTGCACCTTCGAGACCCATCGGGGTGGCAGTGGCCATGTCCGTGTGCTGCTCGGCGAGGCGATCCATCCTGCCGATGCATGGCAGTAAGAAGGAACTCGGCACGGGACTCGTGAACAGGATCAAGAAGGATTTGGGATTGAAGTGATGCTGTCCTACCGTGTGCGTCTCGAGCCCGACGACGACGGCTCCGTTCTCGTGACCTGTCCGGCCCTTCCGGAGGTGACGAGTTTCGGGGCGGATGAGGCGGAGGCGCTGGAGCGGGTGGTCGATGCCGTCGAGGTCGCGCTTGCCGGCCGGATCGCGGACGGGACGGAGATTCCGGCATCCGACGCTGCCGGTACCGGAGACCGTGTCGTCGTGCCGGCGCTGACCGCCCTCAAGGTCGCGCTTCATTGCGAGATGAAGGGCGCCGGCGTGACCCGTGCCGACCTGGCACGCCGTCTCGGCTGGCACCGCGAGCAGGTCGACCGCTTGTTCCGGCTCGACCACGCCTCGCGCCTCGACCAGCTCGAGCAGGCGTTCTTCGTGCTCGGCCGGCGGCTTGACATCGCCGTCCGCGACGCCGCTTGAACCGCGAGCCCGGCCTCGTCTACACTGCGCGCATGCCTCTTTCGGCCCGCACCAGCAGGAAGCAGCCTGTCGCCGTGACCCCGTCGCGGCGGACGCTGCATGCCGAGTTGCTGCGGCTGTGCGCGCGCATCGGCTATTCGCCCCCGCTCTCCGCCTGAATCCGCCTCCGGCCCCGGCTGGAACGATTTCATAGGAGACCCACCTCATGACCTATCAGAACTACACTCTGGAACAGCTCCAGCAGATCGACGCCGCGCATCATCTGCATCCCTTCACCGACCACAAGGACCTGCGCGACGCGGGCTCGCGCGTCATCACCCACGCCAAGGGACCGTTCATCTACGATGCCGCCGGCAACGAGATCCTCGACGGCATGGCGGGCCTGTGGTGCGTGGCGATCGGCTATGGCCGCGACGAACTCGCCGACGCCGCCTATGCCCAGATGAAGGAGCTGCCCTACTACAACTCCTTCTTCCGCTGTTCGACGCCGACACCGATCCTGCTGTCGCAGAAGCTCGCCGAGATCGCGCCGTCGAACATGAACCAGGTGTTCTACGGCTCGTCCGGCTCGGAGGCCAACGACACGGCGCTGCGGCTGGTGCGCTGGTATTGGGCGCTGGAAGGCAAGCCGCGGAAGAACCGCGTCATTTCGCGCCACATGGCCTACCACGGCTCGACCATCACCGGCGCGTCGCTCGGCGGCATGCAGGGTATGCACGACCAGCTGGGCGGCGCGGTGCCCAACATCGCCCACGTCATGATGCCCTATGCCTACGAACTGGCGCAGCCCGGCGAAAGCGACCATGATTTCGGCCTGCGCGCAGCAAGGGCCGTCGAGGACGAGATCCTGCGCGTGGGCGCCGACAACGTGGCCGCCTTCATCGGCGAGCCGATCCAGGGGGCAGGGGGCGTCAAGATTCCGCCGGCGAGCTATTGGCCGGAGATCCAGCGCATCTGCCGGCAATACGACGTGCTCCTGATGCTCGACGAGGTCATCACCGGTTACGGCCGCACCGGCGACTGGTTCGCCGCCCAGTCGATGGGCATCGAGGCCGACACCATCACCACCGCAAAGGCCCTCACCTCCGGCTACCAGCCGCTCTCGGCGCTGTTCGTCTCCGACCGGGTGGCGGCCACGATCGTGGAGAAGGGCGGCGAGTTCTACCACGGCTACACCTATTCGGGTCATCCGGTGGCCTGCGCGGTGGCGCTGAAGAACATCGAGATCATCGAGCGCGAGGGCATGATCGAGCGCGTGCGCGACGAGACCGGCCCCTATCTCGCCAAGGCCCTGAAGGAGCGCATCGAAGGCCACGACCTCGTCGGCGAGGTGCGTTCGTTCGGCTTCCTCGGCGCGATCGAGATCGTCAGGGACAAGGCGACGCGCCAGCGGTTCCAGCCGGGCGGGTCGGCCGCCGTGCTGATCCGCGACCATGCGATCGCCAATGGCATGATGCTGCGCGCCACCGGCGACACCATGATCCTCTCGCCGCCGCTGATCTGGACGAAGGAGACGATCGACATGGCCTGCGACCGCATCGTCAAGGCGCTGGACCTCGCGAAGGAGGACCTTCGCAACGCCGGCTAGGGACTGTCCCCAAAGCTGCCGATCTCCCCACTCGTGGGGGAGATGGGCGGCGGCCCAGAGGGGGGCGCCGCAGGGCGCTGGCGATCATCCGAACACACGCAATTGACAGCTCCCGGAGACCTCCCATGTCCAACCCTCCCATCGTGTCCCTGATCGAATACGAGGACGCCTCGCCGGAGGTCCGCGCCGTCTACGACGACATCATGGCCACGCGGAAATCCGACTGGGTCAACAATTTCTGGAAGGTGCTGGCGCACGATCCGGCGCAGCTGAAGCGGATGTGGGAGAGCCTGAAGCAGATCATGGGGCCGGGTGCGCTCGATCCCTTGACGAAGGAACTGATCTACATCGCCGTTTCGGCGACCAATGGCTGCGAGTATTGCACCTATTCGCACACGGCCTCGGCGCGCGCCAAGGGCATGACCGACGCCATGCTGATGGAAGTTCTGGCGGTGGCCGGCAAGGCCAACGAAACCAACCGCCTCGCCAACGCGTTGAGACCACCCGTCGACGAGGCCTTCAAGCCCAGGGCTTGACCGACGGAGCACTGACCTCGAACCCTGCGCCGCGCGCCCCGTGCGGCGTCCGGCCGGCGTCCAAGGAAAGCACAGGACCAGCATGACCAGACGCAACAACCGGCGCTCGGGAATGATCCTCGCAGCCGATCTGATGCTCGCGCCCATGGTGGCGACGATGCGGCTCCCGCTGATGCTTTCGGAGCCGCGCGGCTCGGGCGTCATGGGGGTGGAGACGTTGAAGGCCGTAACCGAGAAGAGCGCTGCCTTCGCCGAGGGCCTGATGGCGGCGAATCTGTCCTACGTCACCTCGATGATGAGCTTCTGGCCAGAGGTGCTGGCCGGCAAGACCCCGTCGCTCCTGTCGGGCGCGGCGCTGGAGCATTCGCTGCACGCCGCACTGAAACCGTCGGGCAAGCGCGTGCGGGCCAACTTCAGGCGCCTGTCGCGTCCGGCGCTCTGAACGGGCGTTGCCCCCGAACACGAAAGCCGCACTCTCCCGGCGGGAAGAATGCGGCTTTGCCACGGAACGCATGGCACTTCGTCTTACTCTAACGCTTTGCGAATGTGCGGCTCCGGTACGCGAGACCTGATCCGGAGCAGGGGCGGCTTTCGCGTCGGCCGCCTTGCAATCCGTTGTAGAGGCACATCCTTACCGCGTGGTTAGCAGGTGATTAAGCAAGTCTGAATCGGCGCTTTTTTCGGGGCTCCGGGCGAGAAATCTGCACGGCCGCGTCAGCCCGCCCGGCCGCGCAGGAACTCGACGATACCGGAGAAGTCGGCGTCGGCGCCGCCCTGCGCGTTGAAGAGCGCGTAGAGCTGGGCCGCTTCGGCCCCCATCGGCGTGACGGCGCCCGAAGCGGACGCCGCCTCCTGGGCCAGCCGCAGGTCTTTCAGCATCAGTGCGGCGGCAAAGCCGGGCTTGTAGTCGCGGTTGGCCGGCGAGGCGGGCACGGGGCCGGGAACTGGGCAATAGGTCGTCAGCGACCAGCACTGGCCCGAGGATGTGGACGCGACGTCGAACAGCGCCTGGTGCGACAGGCCGAGCTTCTCGGCCAGCACGAAAGCCTCGCAGACGCCGATCATCGAGATGCCGAGGATCATGTTGTTGCAGATCTTCGCCGCCTGCCCGGCGCCGTCGCCGCCGCAATGGACGATCCGGCCGGCCATCGGCTCGAGGATGGGCTCCGCCCGGGCGAAAGCCTCGTCCGCACCGCCTGCCATGAAGGTCAGCGTGCCCGCGGCGGCGCCACCCGTTCCACCGGACACCGGTGCGTCGATCGAGAGCAGCCCATGCGAAGCCGCGATCGCATGCGCCTTGCGCGCCGAATCCACGTCGATCGTCGAAGAATCGATGAACAGCGTGCCCTTGGCTGCCTTCGGCGCGATGTCGGCCCACACGGCGACAACATGCTTGCCGGCCGGCAGCATGGTGATCACGACCTCCGCACCTTCGACGGCCGCGGCGGCGTCCGCCGCGACCGTCACGCCGTTGGCCGTCGCCGCCGAGAGATTGGCCGCCACGAGGTCGAAGCCGCGCACGACATGCCCGGCCCTGACGAGATTGGCGGCCATCGGGTTGCCCATGTTGCCGAGACCGATGAAGGCGATGGTGGTCATGTGGTTGGTCCTTCGGAGTGGGGAGTGAGAGGCGAATGGCGAATGGCGAATGGCGAATGGCGAATGGTTTTTCGTAACGCATCCGGCCATCAAGCGCTCATTTGATACTTTTTTGAAAAAAAAGCTGTTCTTTCTCCCTAATAAATACCCTCCCTATTCCCTATTCCCTATTCCCTATTCCCTATTCCCTATTCCCTATTCGCCATTCGCTATTCGCCATTCGCTACTCACCGCCCCACCACATGCCTCGCGATGATGACGCGCATGATCTCGTTGGTCCCCTCGAGGATCTGGTGGACGCGCAGGTCGCGCACCAGCTTCTCGATGCCGTAGTCATGCAGGTAGCCATAGCCGCCGAGCGTCTGCAGCGCCTCGTTGGCGACGTCGGATCCGGCGTCGGTGACGAAGCGCTTGGCCATCGCCGACCATTTGCCGGCGTCGGGCGCCTTGCGGTCGAGCTTGGAGGCGGCGGTGTAGAGAAGCATGCGCGAGGCCTGCAGGCTGGTCTCCATGTCGGCGAACTTGAACTGCATCGCCTGGAACTGGTCGATGGTCTTGCCGAAGGCCTTGCGTTGCGAGGCGTAGTCGAGCGCCTTGTCCATGGCCGACTGTGCCCCGCCCAGCGAGCATGCGGCGATGTTGAGGCGTCCGCCGTCGAGCCCCGCCATGGCGATGCGGAAGCCGACGCCTTCGCCCGACAGGAGGTTCTCGGCCGGCACCTTGCAGTCCTCGAAGATGACCTGGCGGGTCGACTGCATGTGCCAGCCCATCTTGTTCTCGATCGCGCCGAAGGAGAGGCCGGGCGCATCTTTGGGGATCACAAGCGTGGAGATACCCTTCGGGCCATCCTCGCCGGTGCGGACCATGGTGACGTAGTAGTCCGTGTCGCCCGCGCCCGAAATGAACTGCTTGGCGCCGTTGAGCACGTAGTCCGACCCGTTGCCGCCGCTGCGGACCGCGCGGGTGCGCAGCGCTGCGGCGTCTGATCCCGAACCCGGCTCCGTCAGGCAATAGCTCGCCAAGGTCTCCATCGAGGTCAGCGACGGCAGCAGGCGCTGCCGCTGTTCGTCATTGCCGAACACGTCGATCATCCAGGCGGCCATATTGTGGATCGAGATGAAGGACGAGAAGGCCGGGCAGGCCTGTGCCAGCGCCTCGAAGATCAGCACGGCATCGAGCCTCCCCAGGCCCGAGCCTCCGACGTCGTCGCGCACATAGATGCCGCCGAAGCCGAGCGGGCCGGTTTGCCGGATCACGTCGTCGGGGAAATGCCGGTTTCGGTCCCAGTCCAGCGCATGTGGCGCGACCCGGTCGTCGGCGAAGGCGCGTGCCATGTCCTGGATCGCGCGCTGGTCCTCGTTGAGATCGAACTGCGATATGGCTGTGTCGACCACCGCGTCCATGGCGTCCTCCCTGGCGTCGATTGTCTTTTGGCCACTCTAGCCCAATGTCGGGGGCGCGCAACATTTCGCCCGGCACAGTGGCTGTGCATCGAATCGCCTCGTGCTGTGCGCGGCTTCGAGTGCGGCGCGAGCCCGGGCGCTCCAATCTCCCTGCAAAACGGCGCCGGATGTGGTTGACACGCTTGGAGCCAGTCGCCATAAGGCCCCTCGCGAATGGCCGAGTCCGGCGACGGACATGACCTTCGCGATGGCATCCGGAGGGGTGTCCGAGTGGTTAAAGGAGACGGACTGTAAATCCGTTGGCTCAGCCTACGCTGGTTCGAATCCAGCCCCCTCCACCATCGTCCCGCCTGACGGAAGCTCTCTGATCCCGCCATCGTCGAAATGAACCCCGCGGGTTCATGATCGGCCGCGTCCTGCCCGCCGGCTTGCGCATGCGCGGCGTGGGCAGCCTCTTCCATTTGACCCTTGTCAATGTAGGGGCGTCCTGTGCGGCCTAGGGTCCGGCGCATCGAAGAGAGGATGCGCCATGAGATTTCCCTCCCGCCTGGCCGTGGCCGCCGCGAGCCTGTTGCTCGTCTCCGGCACGAGTTTCGCGCAGACCGGCAATCCCGCCTGGCTCGAGCAGCTCGAACTGCAGATCGCATCCGAAGAACAGTGCGAGGTCGGTTTCTACATCTACGTCAACGAGGAAAAGCTCGGCGGGCGCACGGTCCAGGAGGCGCGGGCGCAATGTGTCGATGGCCGCCAGTTCGACGCCTCGCGCACGGAACCGGATTCCCGCTTCACCATCAGCGAATGCGGGACGCGCGTCTGTTGACGCGAAATCGCCCCGCCATCCAAGGAGCAATGCCATGCATGTCCTGATCATCTTCGGAACCGTGGAGGGGCACACACGCAAGATCGCGCGCACCCTGTCATCGACGGTGCAGAGCCTCGGCCACCAGGCGACGGTGTTCGACGCCGGCGACCTGGGCGACGTCGATCTCGACCTCGCCGACGCGGTCATCGTCTGCGCGCCGGTCCACCTGGGCGCCTACCCGGTGGCTATCTCGCACTGGCTGAAGACGAAGGCCGAGCGGCTCGCCAAACTGCCGGGCGCCTTCGTGTCGGTCTCGCTCGCCGCCGCGTCGCCGTTCCCCGAGGAGCATGCTGAGATCCAGAGCATCACCGGCACGCTGTTCGAGCAGACCGGCTGGAGGCCGAAGATGGTGCATCAGGCGGCCGGCGCCCTGAAATATCCGCAGTATGATTTTCTCAAACGGCTCCTGATGAAGCATATCGCCTATCGCGAGGGCGGGCCGACCGACGTCACCACGGACCACGAGTTCACCAACTGGAACGCGCTGGCGGCCTTTGCCGAAGGTTTCATGGAAACCTGCCAGACGGAAAGCGTGTCCGGGACGGACTGACGAGCGCTTGGGTCATCCCAAGCGCGTCAGAGTGGTATCGGGCTTTCCGATCCGCTAAGACTGCCTCTGTTCACCGGGGGGCAGTAAAACTGTCATGAAAGACATCGCGATCCTTGCGGCAGGCGGGTTTGTCTGCCTGGCGCTGCGGTCTTCGGCCGTCACGCAGACGTTGCGCCCGGCAGGGCGCCATTCCCGCGGGGTACGCGCGTGAACGACGGCGCTCGATCCCCTGCCATGCGCCTGTTCGTCGCCCGCCTGCTCGGTGGGATCACGAGATGAGAAGGATGCGCGTCCCCCCGCCGTTCCGCGCGCGTTCCAAGCAGCGGCGATGCGCCCGCGGCGACCGTAATGTTTCGTGTCGTGCCGGCTCGGGAACCTGTCGGGCCCCTTGCGGTTTTCTCCGCAGCAGAACCAAGGGGCCCGCCGTTCATCCGGCGGCAGACGTTTTCGATGCGAAGCCATGGTCCATTCAGCGCGGTCGGCTCGTTTGCTGGGCCGATGTGGCGGGCGCCCGCCCGCTTCGGGCCGGACGCTGACGGGGCGGCCGCCATGGATCGCTGGATGGCCCTCATGAGGAGCATGACGAGCGGCTGGGGCAGGCAGACGCTTGCCGGCCAGTTTCTTCTGTTGGGCGGGCTGGTGTCAGTCGTCGCCATGATCATGGTGGGGGCTGTCGTATCTGGCCTGATCCGGGAAGCCGTCACGCGCAACGCCGCCGCCACCACGGCGCTTTACGTCGACAGTGTGATCGCGCCCCTTCTGCCGGACATGCAGCGGACGGAGAACCTCGAGGAACAGGACCGGCGCGCGCTGGACGAAACCCTTTCGCAGGGCGCACTGGCCAGCCGGCTCATATCGTTTCGACTTCTGGCCGCCGACGGCACCGTGCTCTACGCCGACGAGGGTGACCTGATCGGCAAGAGCGTTGACCTCGACGCCATGGCCGTCCAGGCGATGCAGGGCCGCGTCACGGCGGATTTTGCCCGCTTCGGCGAAATCGACGGCCCCATCCTGCGGGTCTACAGCCCCGTCCTCCAGCCGTGGAGCGGCGAAGTCGTCGGTGTCATGCAGTTCGACGAAACCGCGCCGGATCTCGTGTACGATCTCTGGCGCGCGCAGGTGCACAGCTGGTTGTCCGTCGCCGGTGCGACACTGGGGCTGTTTCTGGCGCTCTCCCTCGTGGTGCTTCGCGGAAGCCGCACGATCGACCGTCAGCGTGTCGATCTGGCGATGCGGGTGCGCGACCTCTCCGTGCTTCTGGCGCAGAACCAGGATCTGCATCAGCGCGTCCAGGGCGCGTCACGCCGCGCCACCGCGCTGAACGAGAGCTATCTGCGCCGCGTCGGCGCCGACATCCATGACGGACCCGCGCAACTGATCGCGCTCGCCGCGCTGCGGCTCGACAGCAAGGCGATGACGGGCGCGGTCAAGTCCGAGGAGGGCTTGCGCGAAGCACAGGCGGTGAAGGCCCACCTCGACGATGCGATGAAGGAAATCCGCTCGATCTGCACCGGACTCGTGCTGCCGCACATCGAGACGGCGTCGCCGGAGGAAATCATCAGGCAGGTGGCGCGGACCCACCAGAGTCGCACCGGCACGGAGGTCCACCTCGACCTCCATGACGTGCCGGAAGCCATCAGCCCGGCCGAGAAGATCTGCCTCTACCGCTTTCTCCAGGAAGCGTTGACCAACAGCTTTCGTCATGCCGGCGGAAAGCGGCAGTCGATCGCGCAGCGGGTCGATGGGGGCATGCTGGTCATCGAGGTCGCCGACGGCGGCGGCGGGTTCGACCTGTCGGCAACCCGGCCCGGCAGCCTGGGTCTCCCCGGACTTCGCGACCGCATCGAGAGCATCGGCGGCACGTTCGAGGTGGAAACCTCGCCTTCCGGAACACGGCTGCGCATGACCCTGTCGATGGATGGAAGGGCGAAGGCATGACCGGTACCATCCGGATCGCGGTGGTGGACGATCACCCGCTGTTTCGCGAGGGCGTCATGCGCATCCTGCGCGAGGTGGATGGTCTGGACGTGGTCGGCGAAGGGGGCAGCGGAGCAGACGCCGTGCGCCTTGTCGCCGATGTCGGCCCCGACATCCTTCTTATGGACATCTCCATGCCCGACGGCGGCCTCGAGACCATACCCGCCGTGCTCGCCGCCCGGCCCGGCCAGAAGATCGTCATGCTGACGGTGTCGGAGTCCGGCGACGACGTCACCCGCGCCATGCGATCCGGGGCGATGGGCTACGTGCTGAAGGGCATCGGCGCGAAGGCGCTGGCGGAGGTGCTGGTGGCCGTCGCAGCAGGCGAGCGCTACGTCTCGCCCACGCTGTCGGCACGTCTGTTGACCGCCGCGGAAGGCGGCCACGACCGCCCTGACGCGGTCGACCCCTTGGCGCAGCTGACGCCGAGGGAACGCGACGTGGCCTGCCTCGTCGCTTCCGGGCTGAGCAACAAGCGCGTGGCGCTCAGGCTCGATCTGCACGAGAAGACCGTGAAGCATCACATGACCCGGGTGCTCGCGAAGCTTAACGTGTCGAACCGCACCGAGGCGGCGTTGCTGCTTCATCGGGCCGGGTGCCTGGCCTCGACCGACGAAGCTAGCGAGCGGCCATGGAGTGAAGGCGCTGCCAGTCCTGTGGGGTCGCTTTCCTGTCGATGATGGTGCGCCCGCGGGCGTCCTTCATGACGTAGCGGCCAGGTTCGAGATGCTCGCGCTTGCCGTCGTGATATCGGACCTCGATGGAGCGCCCCCGGATCTGGATCGTGGTGCCGGCCGCCGCACCGGATCGCGAAAGCCCGGGCGCGGTGCCGACGAGACCGGATGCCTCCGAACGCCCGAGACCTTTTCCCTGGCCACCGGCATTCCCGCCCGCGTTTCCACCGGCATTACCGCCTGCATTACCGCCCGCGTTTCCACCGGCATTGCCGCCTCCGCTTCCACCACCGCTTCCGCCGCCACCACCGCTTCCGCCACCGCCGCCGCCGCTTCCACCACCGCTTCCGCCGCCACCACCGCTTCCGCCGCCGGCGCCGCTTCCGCCACCACTTCCACCGCCGCCGCCGTTACCCCCACCATTGCCACCGCCGTTGCCACCGCCGGCGCCCTCGCTGTTGCCCTGCGCGAATACGGGGGATGTGGTCGTCATCCGCAGCATGTCCGCCGAAAACACCGCCACGCCGATGAACAGAAGCGTCAATGCTCGACGAGTGATCATGATCGAACCTTGCAAGCCGGGAGGGGGCGTCCGCACACGACGGCCGGGCGCCAGCATACATTCAACTTAGCACCACGCCGAGCGTCAGGAACCCGAAACAGAGCGAGAACACCGGCAGGAGCAGCCACCGCGCCTGATATACACTATTTTCCATCGTCATCTCCCTTGTCGAATGAGGCGGGAATGAGGTGCGGGGCTGCCCGTTCCTGATTTCGTCGGCATCGGGACCATCGCGCGGGACCATGCAGGGCCAAAGTCCCAGGCCTTCGATGCGATGGTCCCGGTGCGGAACGGACCTGAGACCGAACCCGGAACATCCCCGTCCATCGGTGGTTCAAGCTGCGCTTCCCCGCTGCGTCTCGTGGCGGGAAGGCAGGCGGAAGACCTGCGGATGGGCAAGCATATCCATCGCTCACAAGCGAATTCCTCAGGTCGAAATCCGCACGACACAAAGACAACAGAAGTCCGAACGGCATGTTCGGAGTTCAAGGAGAATGACATGAGACCGATTCTTACCAAGACCTTGGCGATAGTGCTGCTCGCCGGAACGGCGACCTTCGCCACCCAGGCCGGCGCCCAGGGCGATACCACGCTCAAGCCCGTGGCCGGCGCGAAGGCCGGCGCACAGGCCGGTGGGACCTCCGCCAGCAAGCCATCCGTTTCAGCCGGCGGCGGCGCCGAACTGACGCGACCGTCGAGCGAAAACGCCGCATCGCAGTCTGCGCCTGGCCAGCAGATGCGGTCGGGCGACGTCGATTCGGCTGCGGTAGCAGCCCCCGGCCAGCTGCATAAGTCGGGAGAAGTGGACAGCGCCGCCGAAGCCGCGCCCGGGCAGTTGAATCGGGCCGCCTCGGACGACACGGCTAAGGGAGGGAACTCCGCATCGCAGTATGCGCCTGGCCAGCAGATGCGGTCGGGCGACGTCGATTCAGCCGCTGACGCCGCGCCGGGCCAGTTGCAGAAGTCCGGCGACGTGGACAGCGCCGCCGAAGCCGCGCCCGGACAGCTGAAGGACGGTGTCTCCGGCGAGACGACCGCCAGCATCGATCTGTCGGCAGAGCAGCGGTCGGAGTTTCGTCAGGTCATCGTCGAAACCAACGTGGCGCCCGTGGATGTCGACATGCAGGTCTCGATCGGCGCGACGGTTCCCGGCTCGGTCACGCTCCACCCGCTGCCGCCTCGGATCGTCGAGATCGTCCCCGCCTATCGCAGCTACCAGTACTTCGTTCTGGCAGGCGGGCAGATCGTCATCGTCGAGCCGGCCACGATGGAGGTGGTGTACGTCATCCGGTCCTGACCGGAAGACGACCGCCATCCATTGCGCGTCCGGCCCTCGGACGCGCCCGACCCAGCCCCCAATCCATGGAGTCACATCATGAACAAGTCTCTCTTTTCGATCGGCATCCTTGCCGTTTCCGCCCCTCTCGCTTTCGCGACGCCGGCTTTGGCGCAGTTCGCGGCCGTCGCCACCACCGACCTCAACATTCGCAGCGGCCCGGGGCCGCAGTACGAGGTGGTCGGGTCGATCGGTGCGTCTGAAACCGCCACGGTCAATGGCTGCATGGAAGGGAGCCGGTGGTGCGAGGTCAGCCACAACGGCGTGACCGGCTGGTCCTATTCCGAATACCTCGCCGGTGACTTCGGCGGCGAACGGATCGTGATCTCGTCCGCACCGGCGACGGTGGAGGTGCCGGTCGTCGACTATGAGCAGACCGCCAGCACCAACGCGACGGTGGGCGCGGCGGGCGGCGCCATCACCGGTGCGCTGATTGCCGGCCCGGTCGGTGCCGCGATCGGCGGCGTGGCCGGCGCGGCGGCCGGTGCGGTCGTCACGCCGCCCGAGGCGGTTCGTACCTACGTTGTCGAGAACCGCACGGATCCGATCTACCTCGACGGCGAGGTCGTGGTCGGTGCCGGCCTGCCGGACACGGTCGAGCTGCGCGAGGTTCCCGACTACGAGTACCGCTACCGCTATGTGAACGGTCAGCCGGTTCTGGTCGACCCGACGACGCGCCAGATCGTCTACGTCTATCGCTGACCCGGCCAAAGGCGGGAGGCCGCGCAGATCGGCCTCCCGCTCGGCCCCGGCTTTTCCGGGCAAGGCCCGGTTTCCCCTAAAAACGGGAGACCGGGCCTTGCCCATTCCTTTTTTGCATTCCGTCCCCGCCTGCACTATTGGCTTGCCGAACGGACGGCAGCGCCGCCCGCATCCACCATCGAGGCAGCCGCAGGCAATCATGACGGGCATCCAGCAGATCAGCGTCGAGCCGGGCGAGGCGGGCATGCGGCTCGACCGCTGGTTCAAGACGCATTTTCCGGGGCTCGGCTTCGGGCACCTCCAGAAGCTCCTGCGATCCGGCCAGATCCGCATCGACGGCGGGCGCGCCAAGTCCGACACGCGCGTCGAGCCGGGCCAGGTGATCCGGGTTCCGCCGCTCGGCGTCGACCGCAAGGGCGACGTGCCGCTGACCGGCAAGTCCATCCGGGGCCAGGACGACGGCGCGGTACTGGCCAAGATGCTGATCCACGAGGATGACAAGGTCTTCGTCTTCAACAAGCCGTCGGGGCTGGCCGTGCAGGGCGGTTCGGGCGTGACGCGCCATGTCGACGACATGCTGGAGGCCTGGCGCAACAAGAAGGGCGAGAAGCCGCGCCTGGTGCATCGCCTCGACCGCGACACGTCGGGTGTTCTCGTCGTGGCGCGTTCGCGGCTGGCGGCCATGAAGCTCGCCGAGGCGTTTCGCGGTCGCGACGCCAAGAAGACCTACTGGGCCCTGGTGAAGGGGGTGCCGGCCAAGCGCGAGGACAAGATCTCCACCTGGCTGGTGAAGGAACAGACGCCGGACGGCGACAAGATGCGGGTGGCCCGGCATGGCGAGCCGAACGCCGACCATGCCGTCACCTACTACCGCGTGGTCGAGCAGGCGGCGCAGTCGCTCTCATGGCTGGAAATGGAGCCCTATACGGGGCGCACGCACCAGCTTCGCGTTCACGCCGCCCACATCGGCCATCCCATCATTGGCGATCCGAAATATTTCGAGGCGGACACCAATTGGGACTTCCCGGGCGGCTTGCAGAACCGCCTGCACCTCCATGCCCGCCGCATCGTCATTCCGCATCCGGATCGTGGCGTGATCGACGTCACCGCGCCGCTGCCGCCACACATGCGCCAGAGCTGGAACCTCCTGGGCCTCGACGAGGCAAATGCCGACGAGCACCAGAGGTGAGCGTGACGACCGATACATTCGAGCGTCGCGACGCGGTCGACGGCGCCGCCGTCGCGCTCATGCTGTTCCTGACATTTGCCTGGGGCTTGAACGGGGTCGCGGCGAAGATTTCCAACCAGGGCTTCGATCCGGTCTTCGTCACCATCGTCCGTTCGGCGATCGGCGCGGCCTGCGTCTTCGCCTGGTGCCGGTGGCGCGGCATTTCGCTGTTCGATCGGGACGGCACGCTGAAGGGAGGGCTCGCAGCCGGCGCGCTGTTCGGTATCGAGTTCGCACTGATCTTCACCGGGCTCGACTACACGACCGTCGCGCGCAGTGCGCTGATGGTCAACACGATGCCGTTCTGGGTGCTGATCGGCGCCCATTTCCTGCTGGGGGAACGCATGTCGCTGGTCAAGGTGGCGGGAACGCTGCTCGCCTTCGGCGGAGTGGCGCTGGTGTTTTCCGACAAGCTCAGCCTGCCGGGACCGGAAGCCATCATCGGCGACCTGATGAGCCTGGCAGCCGGCATGGCCTGGGCCGCGACCATCATCGTCATCAAGACGACCCGGCTGTCGACCGCCCGTGCCGAAAAGACGCTGCTCTACCAGCTTGCCGTCGCGCCATTGGTGACGCTGCCGCTGCTCCTGTTCACGGGACCAGTCCTGCGCGACGTCGGCCTCGTTCCGATCGCCTCGATCCTGTTCCAGGCCATCTTCATCGTCGCCTTCACCTATCTGCTCTGGTTCTGGCTGATGCGGCGCTATCCGGCCGCCGGGCTGTCGTCCTTCGCCTTCCTGACCCCGGCTTTCGGCGTGCTGGCTGGCGGGCTTCTGCTCGACGAGCCGCTCAGCCTGCGCATTTTCCTGGCGCTGGGGCTGATCGCGGTCGGCATCGTCATCGTCAACCGCCCGGCGCGTCGAATCCCTCCGGCTTGAACGGCGGCCGAACCGGCTTACCTTTGGCTTCTCCTTCCTCGACGACGGCAAGACAACGATGCGTGACATCCTGAACGATCTCGACGGCGGATTCCTCTCGGATCCCGATCCGGTGAAGCGGGCGCAGATCCAGATGCGCCAGCCGCTGCCGAAGCGCTTCTACGAAGTCGTCTCGGTGGCGTCCGTCGAAAACGGCTACGGCGTGCACCTCGACGGCCGCCCGGTCCGAACCCCCGGCAGGGGGCCGCTCACCGTTCCGACCGAGGCAGCGGCGCGGCTCGTCGCCGACGAGTTCGGCGCGCAGGAAACCGAGATAAACCCTGTCAGGATGCCGGTGACACGGCTCGTCAACACCGTCATCGAAGGCGTCACGCTCGACCCCGACGCGGTGATCGAGGACATCCTGCGCTATGCCGGGACGGATCTGCTCTCTTACCGCGCCCAAAGCCCGGAAAAGCTGGTCGCGCTGCAGGCGCAGGCCTGGGATCCCATTCTCGCCTGGGCCCGCGACCGGCTCGGCGCGCGGCTGTTCTTGGCCGAGGGCGTCATGCATGTCGAGCAGCCGATCGAGGCGATCGCCTCGATCGGCGCACATCTGCGCCGCGACCCCGCTGCCTTCCGGCTGGGATGCCTGCACATGATGACGACGCTGACCGGCTCGGCGCTCCTGGCGCTTGCCGTCGATGCCGACGAGATCGATGCGGAAACGGCCTGGGGCCGGGCGCATGTCGACGAGGACTGGACTATCTCGCAATGGGGAGAGGATGCGGAAGCGGCTGCCGCGCGCGCCAACCGCTGGCGCGATATGTGCGCGGCCGACGCGCTGCGCCGGGCCTTGAGGGTCTGAGCAGAAGCCGACGTATGGTCGGTCAACCGCGGTCGGGGGATGTCGTTTCCAACTTCGGCAGAGCGACCGGCGCCGATGAAGCAATCAGGTCTACGCCGGTGCGGGCGGGCACCAGATGCACGACCTTGTATCCACGCTCCTTCAGGTCGGCGAGAAGCAGCGGCAGCATGGTCGCGGTGCGGGCATGAAGGTCGTGGAAGAGGATGACGCCCGAACCGCGTCGCTCCACGGCGGCGACGGCGCGGGCGCGTAGCGCGTCGGAACCGGAAGCGTAGTAATCCCTCGAATCGATGTCGACGTCGATGACGACGATCCCCTGGGCGGCCAGGCTGCCGCGGAGCGTCGTGGTGTCGGCGAGATAGGGAAATCGGAAAAACGGCGCGGGACGGTAGCCTCCCGGTCGCAGCGCGGCGGCAACGCTCTCTCGGCCTTCGCGTATCTGCGCTTCCGCCACGTTGACGCTGACCGTGCGCAGGTTTTTATGATTCTGCGTGTGGGTGCCGATGGTGTGCCCGGCAGCCGCGACCTTGCGTGCCGTTCCCGGGTAGGCATTGGCCATCTGCCCGACCATCAGGAAAGTCGCCTTGACGCCGAACTGATCGAGTGCGCGCAGGATCGTATCCGTTTTCCCCGGAACCGGCCCGTCGTCGAACGTCAGCACCACCTCTTTGGGTCCCAGGCGGATATCGGATGTCTTCGAGACACTGATCGTTCGGCCAGCGAGGCCGCCGCGAGGAGCCGGCGGCTGACCCGGCCGCAGGATGGCCACATGCGGACTTGCCTCGTTTCGTGTCTGCTCGCCAGGCGCGAATGCGAGCGTTGCGCCGTCCGAACTCGACACTTGCTTGGGTGAATTGGCACAGCCGACCAGCGCGAGCGCGATGGTTGCGAGGAGGAGCAGACGCATGAAGCCACCAAATGCAATCAGAACTTGCTCCAGTGTCGATGAACATGGTTAACGCTCGCCTAAAAATGTCCGCGTCGCCTCCAATCCGGTTCATTCTGCCGAGGGTGGTCGGGCGCGACACGCTGTGAGGTCGCCGTTCGATTTGCCAGGGCCGGCGCGCATGCCGTCATTCGGTGTTGGACTTCGCTTGCCGCCTGGCCCACATGTCGGACTGGTGCATCAGGGGAGAGCCATGCTTCGGACCCACAAAGTCGCGATCGAGACGATCTACGTGCCGACGGCGCGGCGCAAGACGTTGCATCCCGAGACCGTTCGCATTCTGGCCGAGGACATCCTCGAGAACGGCATGAAAGTGCCGATCCAGGTCCGCAAGGATGGCGATCGTCACGTGCTGATCGAAGGTCTGCATCGGCTGGAAGCGGCCAGGTGGCTGGGCGAAACCGAAATCGACGCCTATCTCGTGCAGTCGCGAAAGCATTGAGGAGAGGCCCCCGCCGGCTCCTTTCACCGGGAACTTGTCATGGGCACAAGATTGCGGATGCGCGCGCGTGTTTTTAGGTCAATATTACTGACATAAAAAACGACCGGAAACGTCCCAGATGACCCTCGATCTCTTCGCCGCGCTCGTCGGCTTCGCCTTCGTGTCGTCGGTCACGCCCGGACCCAACAACATGATGCTGCTCGCGTCGGGCGTGAACTTTGGCTTCCGCCGCACGGTACCGCACATGCTGGGCATCGGCTTCGGTTTCGCTTCGCTGCTGCTCGGGGTGGGTTTCGGGCTCGGCGCGCTCCTGGCGGCCTTTCCGGCGCTCCACGTCGGCCTGAAGATCGCCGGCGGGGCCTACCTTCTCTATCTCGCCTGGCGCATCGCCACCTCGCGCACGCTGGCGGAGGCCGGTGGTGCATCGCGGCCGATGTCGTTCCGGGAGGCTGCCGGCTTTCAGTGGATCAATCCGAAGGCCTGGGTGATGGCAGTCACCGCCATGGCGATCTATACCAGCCCCGAGGCGCCTGTCCTGTCGGTCGTGCTGGTTGCGGTGGCCTTCGCCTTGGTCAACGTTCCGAGCGTGTCCGTCTGGGCCGGCTTCGGGACGGCGCTGCGCGGCTGGCTCGCCGATCCGGCAAGGCTCAAATGGTTCAACATCGCGATGGGTCTGCTGCTGGCCGCCACGCTCTGGCCCATGCTGGCTTGAACCCGGCCGCACGCCGGCTGGCGGGTCGATCCCGGCCCATGATATACTTCGGCGGTCAGGAGACCGCCGCATGCTGGATCGCCTTTCGTTGCCGCGCATCGTCGTCGCCAGCGTTGCGCTGCTCGCCGTGCTCATGGCCGTCGGCTGGCTGACCCGCGAGGATCCCGAGACCCGGCCCTATCTGAAGATCCTCGGTGGGGGCTTCATCTTCAATTACCGCGTGGCCGACGTCCACTACGGCTTCACCGCGATCGTCGAGCGTCCGTTGCCGACCGGCTCGATCATCGAGGCGGCCTTCGAGGACCCGTCGGGCGGACCAGACCATGTCGTGCGCCAGCGCGTCGGCACCGGCACCAACCATTATGCGCTGCACTCGCCGCCGGTACGGGGCGTCGAGGCCGACAGGCCCTATCGCGTGGCGATCCGGGTGCTGGACCGGACAGAGCAGAACCTCCTGTGGGCGCATGAACTGGCCTTCAGGAGCCGGATCAGCGATGCGGTGGTTCCCGATCGTCCGCTGACCATCGGGCCGGGCTATGCGCGAAATCCCGGCGGCGGCTGAGTGCTGGTACCGAAGCAACGGTCGGACCAGGAAGGGACGGGGGCTTCCCGCTTGCACAACCGCCGCGAATCCTGTCTCTCGCGGTTATGGAATTTTCTCCGCAGCAGGATGCCGCGCTGAAGGCGGTGGCGAACTGGCTCAAGACCGGCAAGCCGCAGATTTTCCGCCTGTTCGGCTATGCCGGCACGGGCAAGACGACGCTTGCGCGCCATTTCGCGGAACATGTCGACGGTCAGGTCCAGTTCGCGGCCTTCACCGGCAAGGCCGCGCAGGTGCTGAGGTCCAAGGGCGCCACCAACGCCCGCACGATCCATTCGCTGATCTACCGTCCGCGCGGCGAGGAGGCCGTGTCCGACGAGACGACCGGCAAGACGTCGATGTCGCCGACCTTCTCGCTCAACCGTCAAAGCCCGATCGCGCGCGCCAAGCTCGTCGTCGTCGACGAATGCTCGATGGTCGACGAGCAGCTCGGCCGCGATCTCCTGACCTTCGGCACGCCGATCCTCGTGCTGGGCGATCCGGCCCAGCTTCCGCCGATCTCGGGCGGCGGCTTCTTCACCGAGCACGAGCCCGACATTCTCCTGACCGAGATCCACCGCCAGGCGCGCGACAATCCCATCATCCGGCTGGCCCTCGACGTGCGCGAGGGCCGCGAGTTCATGCGGGGGGACTATGGCACGGCGCAGGTGATCGGGCGCGACGACGTCAACCAGGATCTCGTGCTAGCCGCCGACCAGGTGCTCGTGGGGACCAACCGCACGCGCCGGCGTTACAACGCGCGGCTGCGCGAACTGAAGGGCTTCGACGGAGCGCTGCCCATGGCCGGCGACAAGCTGGTCTGCCTGCGCAACGACCCCGCCAAGGGCCTGCTCAACGGTTCGCTCTGGAAGGTCATGACCGCGTCGCGCGAGACGGTGAAGCCCGGCATCAATCTGCTCGTCTCCCCCGAGGAGGACGATCCGGAGCGCGGCGTCGCCAAGATCAAGCTGCTGAAGGCGGCCTTCGAGAACCCCGATGCCGACATTCCCTGGCAGCAGAAGAAGCGTTTCGACGATTTCGACTACGGCTATGCGCTCACCGTCCACAAGGCGCAGGGCTCGCAATGGGACAACGTCGTCCTGTTCGACGAGAGCTTCGCCTTCCGCGAAACGCGCGAGCGCTGGCTCTACACCGCCATCACGCGGGCGGCCGAGCGCTTGACGATCGTGCGCTGACCGTCGCCTCGTCGGCGAAGGGAACGGCCATCTTGCGGCCGAGCATCCTGTGGCGCAGATGCGTGCCGATGCCTGCCACCTGCCGTCGGATGCGCCGGATTTCGCGACCGATCCTGTGAAGCGGCGGCTTCCGTCCGGTGTTGCGGAAGCGGGCGTCGCGCTCGGCCTGTGCGTCGCTCCGGCGCACGGATGCCGGTTGCGACCCGCCTCCGGCTTCTTCGTCCTCCACCAGAACGAGCGCCGGAACGGCCTGGAGGATGCCGTCGGGCCGGTAGAGCGGGCTGGCCGGCGAAAGCAAGGTGTTGTCGATCGGCATTTCGAAACGGCGAGGCGAGGCCAGGATGCGTCGCGCCTCGTCGGCGGTGATCACGTATCCGGCGGTGCCCCATTCCCATGCGAAAGGGCGATGCAGCGCGATGTCGCCCACCTGGTCCAGGGCGCGCCGCTCCAGCAATTGCGGCATCCGCCGGGTCTCGATCCGGATCACGGCCGCCAGTGGGCTACGTCGGTCCAGCGCCGCCAGGAAGGCCGGCAACCGCGGCGACAGCTCGCAGTCGTCTTCCAGGATGAGCGCGAAGGGGGCGCCTTCCTCGAGCATCCGGCGCCAGGCCCGATGGTGGCTGATGCTGGTGGCGATCTCGGTCGGCATCAGCTTCTCGCGCACCGTTTCGACGCTCATGGGTGACACGTCGGCGGCCGAGATGTCGGCTGGCGTCGTCGCGCGGATGCGCTCGACCGTCATGCCGAGCGCGGCGAACTGCGCTTCCATGTAGTGCCGACGATCGGTCCGATGGTCGAGATTGATGCAGAAGATACGCAAGCGGGAGCGCTCCGGTCGAAGTTGCCGGTTCTGGTAGCCGGTATCCCGCTCGGAGGGAACACATGGATCGGCGCTGGACGGTCGATCAGGACGACCTTGGCCCGGTGCGCCCCCGATGTGCCTGTGCTAACGCCATCAGGCCAATCTCGCAGGACCCGCCGACGCCATGCCCGCCAAGCTCTCCGTCAATCTCAATGCCGTTGCCATGCTGCGCAACCGGCGCGATCTTCCATGGCCGAGCGTGACGGCGCTGGGGCGCATTGCCCTTGCCGCCGGCGCCCATGGGCTGACCGTGCATCCTCGGCCGGACCAGCGCCACATCCGCTTCTCCGACCTGCCGGATCTGCGGGCGCTGATCGACGACGAGTTCCCGGAGGCGGAGTTCAACATCGAGGGCTATCCAACCGAGGAATTCCTCGCTCTCGTCGAAAGGACGCAGCCCGAACAGGTGACGCTGGTGCCCGACGATCCGGCTCAGGCCACGTCCGACCATGGCTGGCCGTTCGAGCGGCAGGGCAACTTCCTCCGTCCGGTGGTGGCCAGGCTCAGGAAGCGCGGCATGCGCGTGTCGCTGTTTTGCGATCCGGATGCCTCGCAGCGCGAGATCGAGGCGGCGCGCGACACGGGCGCCGATCGGGTCGAACTCTACACCGGCCCCTATGGCGGTTGCTACGCCAGTTCAACGAAAGCCGACAGCGAATTGAAAAAGCTGGACAGGACGGCGCTGCTGGCGCAGGCGGCCGGGCTTGGCGTCAATGCCGGCCACGACCTGACCGTCGACAACCTGCCGGCGCTCGCCCGCGCCGTTCCGAACCTTGCCGAGGTGTCGATCGGCCACGGATTGACCGCCGACGCGCTCGAATACGGCATGGCCGGGTCGGTCAGGCGTTTTCTCGCGGCCCTGGAAGGCTGACCACCCGCAACCGGAGCGGCCGCGTCGGCGGCCGATCCGGCGTCGTCGGGCGTCAACCGCCGATCGCGGCCTTGTTGGCTTCCATCCACGCCCTCAGCGCGATGGGCTTGCGGCCCGTCAGGCTTTCCACGTCGCCGGTGACGGTGCCGAGCACGCCACTGCGCGTTGCCGCGTCGAACGACACCAGCAGCGGCACCACCGGGGCCGGCACGCCCGCCGCCGCCATGCCTTCGGCGAGTTGTTCGTCGGTCAGGTCGACCACGGCGATCGGCTTTCCGAGAACCTCGGCGGCCATCGCGGCGATTTCGGCGTTGGTGAAGGCCTCTGGGCCCGAAAGCGTGTAGGTGGCGCTGTCCGCCGGCGGCTTCGCGAGGCCTGCCGCGATGGCGCGCGCAAGGTCGTCGCGCTGGACATGGGACGTGCGGCCTTGGCCCGCCGAGGTGAACCACTGGCCGCTGGCCACCGTCGCCGGCAACGACATCGACAGGTTCTCCATGTACCAGCCATTGCGGAAGATGGAGTAGGGGATGCCGCTGGCGCGGATCGCTTCCTCGGTGCCGTGATGATCGGGTGCAAACAGCACGGGATTGCCGGGTCCGGGGCTGAACATCGAGGTGTAGCCGATCCGCGACGCGCCCGCCTCGAGGGCGGCGGATACCGCAGCGCGGTGCTGGCGCAGCCGTGTTCCGGGTTGACCGACGGCATCGGTGGACACGATCAGCACGGTCTTGGCCCCGGCGAAGGCAGCGGCAAGGCTTGCGTCGTCGTCGAAGTCGCCGGCCCGGACGGTGACGCCTTTTTCAGCCAGAGCGCCGAGCTTGGATGCATCGCGGGTGACTGCGATGATGCGGCCCGGCGCGACGCCTTCGCTGTCGATCAGGTGGCGGATGACGGCGCCGCCGAGCGAGCCCGAAGCTCCGGTGACGAGGATGGTGTCGGACATCTGCATTCTTCCTTGTTTTCGAATTCTGGATGATCTCGATTTGGTGGTCTCAAAAAGAGAGTAGGTCGAAAATATGCATTGACCCTCTGCCGTAAAGGAGGCAGTTTTCGCTCCGGTCGTTACGCAAAGGGTACCACCATGGATGCGCGGGTCGCTTCGACGCGTCAGAAGATCGAGATCTACCGGGCCGGCGCCGGGCAGGGGCGTCTTGCGAACTGCCCCATCCGCAGCGTGGTGCAGAGCATCTTCGGCAAGTGGACGTCGCTTCTCCTTTCGGCACTGGCTGAAAAACCCTACCGCTTCGGCGAACTGCGCCGGCTCGTCCCCGACATTTCGCAGCGCATGCTGACGGAGACGCTGCGCGACCTCCAGCGCGACGGCTACGTCCACCGCGAGGTGTTTCCGACCAAGCCGCCGAGCGTCGAGTACAGCCTGACCGATCTCGGGCGGTCGATGTTCGACAGCCTGCAACACCTGCTGCACTGGGCCGAGAACCATCATGCGACGGTGGTCGAGGCGCGGGCACGGTTCGACGCGACCGACGCCTGACGGCCCGATCTTGCCGCCGCTCGACATTGCGATCTGCGGCGCGGGCCCGGCGGGCCTCGCGGCTGCGCTGTTCCTCCATCGGGCCGGGCATCGCGTCACCGTCTTCGAGCGTTTCGAAACCGCCAGGCCGCTGGGATCGGGGCTCATCCTTCAGCCGACCGGTTTGACGGTCCTGGGCGCGCTCGGGCTGCTGCCGGCGATGCTGGAGCTTGGAAGCCGCATCGAGCGGCTGCACGGCGCCGATGCTGCGACCGGACGCACGGTCCTCGACGTCCGCTACGCGTCCGGCCGCAACGGACGCTTCGGCCTCGCGGTTCACCGGGCGGCCCTGTTCGGCGTTCTTCACCGAGCGGTGGAGGCGGCTGGGCTGTCCATCGAGACCGGCCGTGACGTCGATGCCCTGGACGAAACCGGCCGGAAGCCACGCCTGGTCTACGCGGGCGGAACCCGGACGGTTTCCTTCGATCTGGTGGTCGACGCCAGCGGCGCCCGTTCGCGGTTGAAGCGCCACGTCGCTGTCGCATCGGAGCCGCGGGCGCTAGCCTATGGGGCGTTCTGGGCCTCGCTGGCCTGGCGCGGCGGTTTCGATCCGCATGCGCTCTCGCAGCGCTACCGGCAGGCCAGCGTGATGATCGGCGTGATGCCGATCGGCCGCGTCGCGGTAGGCGAGACGGATCAGGCGGCGTTCTTCTGGAGCCTCAAGCCCGACGACGCCGCCGCCGTGCAGGCGCGCGGGCTCGACGCCTGGAAGGACCGGGTGCGCTCCCTCTGGCCGGAAACGGAAGCTTGTCTCGGTCAGATCGACGGTTTCGAGCAGTTGACGCTCGCCCGCTACGGCCACCACACTTTGCACAGGCCGGCGGGACGTCGCCTCGCCGTGATCGGCGACGCCGCGCACTCCACCAGTCCTCAACTGGGGCAGGGCGCCAACATGGCCCTGCTCGACGCCGCAGCACTCGCGCATGCGCTCGCCTCGACGGACGACATCGCCGATGCGCTTGCGCGCTACTGCCAAGCCCGGCGTCTGCACGTGCGGCTGTTCCAGGCGCTCTCGCTGGCCTTCACGCCCTTTTACCAGTCGGACTCGAGGCTGGTGCCGCTGCTGCGCGACACGCTCGTGTCCAGTGTCGCCCGGGTGCCGCCTGCACCCGCAATCCTGGCGGCGCTGGTGTCGGGCATGCTGGCGGACCCGCTGCGGCGCATCGGCCTTGCCGAACCGGATTGGTCCGTCGTTGCCGCTGCCACGGCCGCGCCGGCGCCCGATCGTCCGGCTCGCCCTTGACCCCGGTCGCGGGGGAGGATATTCACGCCGAACCGTACCGTACGGTACACCCTTTCAGCCTTCAGGGACCAGCGTGCCCCAAGCCGCCGCCGCCATCGCCGTCGACGACACCGTCACGCCCCGCCAGGGCGAGGTGCTCGACGCCGTGCTTGCGCTTCTTCTGGAGGGCCGCGACGGGCTGACCATGACGGCGGTGGCGCGCCGCGCGAGCTGCTCCAAGGAAACGCTCTACAAGTGGTTCGGCGACCGCGACGGCCTCCTCACCGCAACCGTGCGCTGGCAGGCTTCCAAGGTGCGCGCCGGCAACTGGGACCGCCAGCACCTCGACGCCGACGCTCTGGCCGAGAGCCTGGAGGCTTTCGCGGCCAACTGGCTGGCGGTGATCTCGTCGAAGACTTCCGTTGCGCTCAATCGCGTCGCGGTGGCGCATGCCGCCTCAGGCCGCAGCGACCTCGGCCGCATCGTGCTGGAAAACGGCCGGTTCGCCATCGGCGAGCGCCTGAAGCCTTTGCTGGAGGCCGCGCGCGAGGCGGGGCTGATCGCCTTCGACGACACCGAGGCGGCGTTTCGCACCTTCTTCGGCCTCGTCGGCCGCGATGTTCAGATCAGGCTGCTGCTGGGCGATTCAATTACGCTGTCGAAGGCCGAGATCGCCGCCGACGCCGCCCGCGCCACAAGACAGTTTCTCACCCTTTTCGGTGCGGGCCGGCCCGCTCCGCGAAACAGATCCAACTGACGACGCAAAACACGGGAAGGAAACCACCATGCGTGTCTATTACGATCGCGACGCCGATCTCAATCTCATCAAGGGCAAGAAGGTCGCCATCATCGGCTACGGTTCGCAGGGTCGCGCACATGCGCTGAACCTGAAGGATTCGGGCGTGAAGGACATCGCCGTCGGCCTCAAGGCCGGTTCGGCGACGACCAAGAAGGTCGAGGCCGACGGTCTCAAGGTCATGACCGTGGCGGAAGCCGCCAAGTGGGCCGACCTGATGATGATGGCCACGCCCGACGAACTGCAGGCCGACATCTACAAGAACGAGATCGCGCCGAACATTCGCGACGGTGCGGCGATCGCGTTTGCCCACGGCCTCAACGTGCATTTCGGCCTGATCGAACCGAAGGCATCGGTCGACGTGCTGATGGTCGCGCCGAAGGGCCCCGGCCACACCGTGCGCGGCGAATACCAGAAGGGCGGCGGCGTGCCGTGCCTCGTCGCCGTCAACCAGGATCCGTCGGGCAACGCGCTCGACCTCGCGCTCTCCTACGCCTGCGGCGTCGGCGGCGGTCGCTCGGGCATCATCGAGACCAACTTCCGCGAGGAATGCGAGACCGACCTGTTCGGCGAGCAGGTCGTGCTCTGCGGCGGCCTGGTCGAGCTCATCCGCGCCGGCTTCGAGACGCTGGTGGAAGCCGGCTATGCGCCCGAGATGGCCTATTTCGAGTGCCTGCACGAGGTGAAGCTGATCGTCGACCTCATCTACGAGGGCGGCATCGCCAACATGAACTATTCGATCTCCAACACCGCCGAGTGGGGCGAATACGTGTCGGGCCCGCGCATCATCACCGCCGAGACCAAGGCCGAGATGAAGCGCGTCCTGAAGGACATCCAGACCGGCAAGTTCACGAGCGAGTGGATGCAGGAGTACCGCTCCGGCATGGCCCGCTTCAAGGGCATCCGCCGCCTCAACGACGAACACCAGATCGAGCAGGTCGGCGAGAAGCTGCGCGGCATGATGCCGTGGATCTCGGCGAACAAGCTGGTCGACAAGACCAAGAACTGATCGACCGTTCCTTCGGTTCGAATGCAGACGGGGCGCCGATGGGCGCCCCGTTTCGCGTTTCGCGGAGGTTGCTTCGCTAGATGTCGTTGCTATGGAGGTTGTCCGTCCGAGGCTTGGATGGGAGGTTGTTGTTGCGACACGAC
>NZ_RWKW01000098.1 GCF_003970795.1 Aquibium carbonis
GCCGGGGCCGTGACCGTCCTGTCGCCGGCGGCGGCCATGCAGGTCAACGCCATGCACCTGACGTCGATCATGCTGCGCCGCTGCGCCGCGGCGGATGAAGCCGTCGCCTTCGCCCGCGCGCGCAAGCTGGCCGCCGCGGTCATCGGCCCGGGCTTCGGCGTGGGTGGTCGGTGCATCGACTTCGTGGGCGCGCTCGCGGGCCTGGCAGGCGAGGGAGGCTTGCGCCTCGTGCTTGACGCCGACGCGCTGACCTCCTTCGAGAGCAGCCCGGGTGCCCTGTTCGATGCGCTGGGACGATCGGCGCCTGCCGGTGCGCCCGGAGCCGTGCTGACGCCGCACGAAGGCGAGTTCCGGCGCCTCTTTCCGGACCTCGCGGCGGACGGGATGTCGTCGAAGCTCGATCGGGCACGCGATGCGGCCCGACGCGCGCGGGCTGTCGTCGTGCTGAAGGGGCCGGATACGGTGATCGCCGATCCGGCGGGACGTGCGGCGGTCAACGGCAACGGAACGCCCTATCTGGCGACGGCCGGATCGGGCGACGTGCTCGCCGGGATCGTGGCGGGCCTGCTGGCGCAGGGCATGCCCACATTCGAGGCCGCCTGCGCCGCCGTATGGTTGCATGCCGAGGCTGGCGCCCGCTTCGGGCCAGGCCTGATCGCCGAAGATCTGCCGGGGCTGCTGCCGCCGGTGCTTGCCGATCTGCGCCACCGTTCGGCGGAACAGTCCTAAAGGTTCGCTAACCAACCGTCTTCGCCATTCCTCAAGCCGGACCGGATATTCTGTTCGGGATTCGGGGGATTGGTCGACGAGCGGGGTGAAGGACATGACGGGCAGGAGCATTCTGAACGAAACGCTGGAACAGACCGCTGCCCAGGGCGGCATCGTCGCCAAAGACGTGGCGCGCCTGCGGGCGGAGATCTTCTCCGACGGCCTGGTCTCCCGGGCCGAAGCCGAGCGGCTGCTCTCGCTGGATGGCAAGGCCGTCTCGACCTGCATGGAATGGACGGTTTTCCTCGTCGAGGCGGTGAGCGACTATCTGGTGCACCAGGAGGTGCCGCCGGGTTACGTCTCGGACGCGAACGCGGCGTGGCTGATCACGGCGGCCGGGACGGCAAGCCCCGCAAACGAGCTGGAGGTGCTGATCGGCGTTCTCGAGCGCGCCAGAACCTCACCGGCGCGCCTGTCCGCCCACGCGCTCGAACGCGTGGCGGACGTCGTGGTCGACGGCGTCCTGCGGATGCCGGACGGACGCCATCTCGTTCCGGGCGTCATCGGCAAGGCGGAAGTCGATCTCCTTCGGCGAATTCTCTACGCCTTCGGCGGTGGTGCGGGCATCGGCATCAGCCGCGAGGAGGCCGAAGTCCTGTTCGACCTGAACGACCGCACGGCTGGCGCGCCCAACCATCCCGAATGGACGGAACTCTTCGTCAAGGCGATGGCGAACTTCGTGATGTGCGCCTCCGGCTACACGCCACCGAGCCGCGAAGAGGCGCTGCGCCATGAGACGTTCCTCGATGACACGAGCATCGATGTCGCCGGTTTCTTCCGCTCGATGGCCTCGGCCGGCGCGAGGGGGATCCTCGACGCCTATCGCGCGTCGTCCGGCCTCGAAGAGGCGTGGCGCCTCCGCAATGGCGAGCGCGCGGCGGCTGACGCAAAGGCCGAGGCCATCGACGCCGCCGAGGCGGAGTGGCTGGTGAACCGGATCACGCGCGACGGGACCGTCCACGACAACGAGAAGGCGCTGCTGGCCTTCATCGGCCGCGAATCGCGGATGATCCATCCGTCCATCCGCGCCCTGATCGACAAGGTCGCCTGAGGACAGTCCGAGCATGCAGGCCAGTTCAGCTGGCCGGCATGCCGACAGGGCTCGTGCTCAGCGTTCTTCCTCGAGCCGTGTCAGCTCGCGCTGAATCCGGTCGATGATGCGCCCGGTGTCCTCGTGCATGCGCTTCAGCCGCTCCAGCTGGACGGTGATGGCCCCCAGCGGATCGGGGCCGATCTCGTCGGTCGGTGCGTCGCCGACGCCGTGAAGGAGCCAGACCAGATTGACGTTGAGGATTCCGGCGAGCAGGGCGAGGCGCTCGACGCCGGGCTCGGAACGGTCGCTTTCCCATTGCTCGATCGTCTTTTGCCGAACGCCGACGCGGCGCGCCAGAGCGGCCGTGCTCATGCCTTGCGCGTCGCGGATGCGCGACAGCCGGCCACCGAACGTGTCGGGATCCGGGAGCCGCCTGTGGATGGGTGTCACGACCGCCATGGTTCGAACGTCCTCTTCAAACGAGTCTTTCTTGATCATATGCCAACCTCCCGGCCGGAGTCTGAGCGACGAGCGTCATTCCACGTCGCCTCCGCCCGTGCCGAGGCGGGCCGCGTGCCAGCGCAGATGATCGTCCATGAAGGTCGAGATGAAGAAATAGGAATGGTCGTAGCCGTCCTGCATGCGCAAGGTGAGCGGAATGCCGGCCTTACGACAGGCTTCTTCCAAAAGCCATGGACGCAGCCCGTCCTGGAGGAAACCGTCGGCCTTGCCCTGGTCGACGAGGAAGGCGTCGAAGCGATGCCCGTCCTCGATCAGCAGACAGGCGTCATAGGAACGCCAGTCGGCCTCGTCGGGCCCGAGATAGCGCTCGAATGCCTTCGACGACCAGTCGGCTGTCGATGGATGCACGATCGGGGCGAAGGCCGAACAGCTGGCGAATCGGTCCGGGTTCTTCAGCGCGATGGTCAGCGCGCCGTGGCCGCCCATCGAATGGCCAAAAATCGACTGCCGCGTCATGTCGGCGGGAAAGTGCGCGGCGATCAGCTTCGGCAACTCATCGACGATGTAGGAGTACATGCGATAGTTCGTGGCGAAGGGTGCCTCTGTCGCGTCGACATAGAAGCCGGCGCCCGAACCGAACTGCCAGTCGTCCTTCTCGTCGGGGACGGACTCGCCGCGCGGGCTGGTGTCCGGACAGACCACGATGAGGCCGAGCTCGGCCGCCATACGGCGGTACTCGCCCTTGTCCATCACGTTGGCGTGGGTGCAGGTCAGGCCCGACAGGTACCAGAGCACCGGGCAGGGGCCGTCCTTGGCCTGCGGCGGAACGAAGACCGCGAAGGTCATGTCGCAGCCGCAGGTCTCGGAGGCGTGGGCGTAGACCCCTTGCGTGCCGCCGTGGGATTTCGCGGTGGAGATTGTCTTCATGCTACTCTTTCAATAGCCGAGCCTGACGGCGAAACTGACCGCCGCGGCCACGTGTCATGGATCGGGCTCGACGAGTTCGATTTCGATCGAGAGTTGGCGCGCCAGTGTCGCCATGCGGCGGTCCGCCGTCGCGAGCGGCTCTCCGCGTTGCAGCGCCAGCGCGAGATAGAGACAGTCGTAGATTTTGTGATTGTGGGCTAATGCCAGCCGGGCCGCGCTCTCAGTGAGGGACGCGTCGTCTATGAGAGTTGTGATGACTTTCGGAATGTGATCGATCGCCGTGAAGAGAACATCCGCGGAAATCTGCCCCGCCCTCATGTATTTCAGCAGTGCGTTGGCCGCCTCGGGCATCACGATTTGCGGGGCGGCAAGATCGATACGGCCGATATACGTCGAGGCTGAGCCGCTGAACGGCGACGGAACGTACCAGTAGGTCGCCAAGTTCGCGTCAATGATCATCGTCGAGATCCGGCAGGTAGGGGCGCGCATCCCGTTCGGCGCGCGCTTCCTGCATGATCCGCAACGCCGTTTCGAGGCCGACTGGCTTGGATCGCGCACGGATGCTCGCCGCTTCGCGGATCAACTCCTCGCGCGACGGCACGGCCTTTTCGGCGATGACCTCGCGCGCCAGCTGCTCGGCCGACTTGCCATCGGCCCTCGCGCGCTGCTTGAAGCGTTCCAGCACGTCGTCGGGAATGTTGCGGATAACCATGCTGGCCATGACGTCACCTCTGCCTGATATCGGAATGATATCGGTCGCGGCGCGATCATTCAACCGCTCGCGCTGGCGTTCAACGCCCGCCGGACGACCCGGTCGAGCGCCGACAGGAACTCGGAGCGGTCGCGCGGGGTGAAACTGCGGTTGAAGCCGCGGTCCTCGCCGGTCTCCCGCAGGTGCTGCCTGAGGTCGCGCATGGCGACGGCCATGCCGATCGATTCCGGCGTGAAGGGACGGCCGGTCGGGCCGAGTACGTGGACGCCGTTGGGCACGAGTCGCGCCGCCAGCGGAACGTCGGCGGTGATCGCGACGTCGTTCTCGACGGCGTTTTCGACGATCCAGTCATCGGCGGCGTCCGCGCCCTTGGAGACGACCACGTTGCGGATCATCGGATCGCGCGAGGGCCGCAGCCCGCCATTGGAGACGAAGGTGACGACGAGGCCGTGGCGCTCGGCCACCTTCACCGCCTCGTCCTTGACGGGGCAGGCGTCGGCGTCGACGAAAATCTGGAGGGCCCGTCTCGCGTTCATGCCGTGATTCCTTGTCGGATCACAGCGTAGCGCGGCCAGGCCGGGGCGCGAAGCTCATTCGGGCAGGTGGCAGCGCACCAGCTCCGCACCATCGAGGGTCAGGCGGTCCGTCTGCGGCATCGCAAGCGAAATGCTGCGATCTTCCATTTCGCCTTCGGCGATGCAGGCGGCAACAAGGTTGGCGGATCCGTCGACGAGCGGCGTTTCGGTGAAGTTGCAGACCGCCTCGTACCGGCGGATCGTCGTCGGCGTGATGACGGCCATCATCTCCACGGGATCGACGTCGATGCGCGCGCAGGACGCGGCGTCGCCGGCCCAGACACCCACATAGGCAGGACCGACCCCCGCGGGACCGGCGCGTGCGGCGGCCCGCGTGTCGGCCCGCAACTGTGCGGACGGCGACAGGACGGCTGCGGCGTCGCCGCTCGCGGGCTGCCTCGTCCGCTCGGATTCCTCGATCCGCCGCTCGACCGTTTCGACGCCGGCGGCGAACTCCCGCATCGCGCGTTCGGTCAGTTCGTTGATGACCACGCCGAGCTCGCGCGCATAGCCACGGGCCCGCTCCAGGGTCGGTCCAGCATCCTCGAGCAGGCGCTCGGTCCGCTGACGCGCGTCGCGCGCCAGGTCGCCCGCGCCGTCCAGAATCATGCCGGCACCTTCGCCGATGCGGTTGAGGGCATCGTCGTTCCGGTTCGGAGCGGGCGCGGGTTCGGGCGCCTGGGCGACCGGTGGCTGTTGTGGCGCCTGAGCCGCGTTCTGCTCGTCGCTGCAGGCGGCGAGCGCCAGCAGAGAGACGCCTACGGCCATCAGCGGCAGCCTGGACCAGATCGACATGATGAACCCCCGTTTGCTCTCGTCAGCAGAAATGCCGAGCGTCGGGGTAAGTTCCGCGCGGTGGACGGTCGACCTCCATCGGAGGGGAGGATTGCCTGCGGGCATCCGATCGAGGCCCTTGTCGCGTGTCCCCGCCGCCGTCAACTCGCGATGGCCGCGCCGAGGGTCCACAGCGTCATGACGATCAGGATCACCGACCCCACCGTCCAGAAGGTGGCGCGCATGTCGTGGGTCTGGGCGGTGAAATAGGCCGCGAAGTGCAGGAGCCTCGACACGACATAGCCGTAGAGCAGCAGCCAGGCCAGCCAGATCGGCGGTTCCGTCAGGATGAAGAGGAAGCCGGACACGAGGAAGAACGGTATGTTCTCCAGGTCGTTGAGGTGAATGCGCCGGACCCGCTCGACGCGTTCGTTGGGCGCCAGCTGCGTCGGGTCGGGGTTCGGGTTGAGCGGGGTCTTGCGCAGATCCTCAGGCGAGCGATAGCCGCCCTTCTCCTGCACCATGCGTATGACGGTCAGCCAGGACATGGCGACCGCCTTCAGGATCATCAGACTGGCGGCGATCGCATAGGTGGCAAGAAGCGGGTTCTGAAGGCTCGGAAGTTCCATGGCGCGCCTCCCGGCGTGATCGCCCCGCAGGGCGTCGGTTCAGTACACCACGACGCTGCGGATGCTCTCGCCGGCATGCATCAGGTCGAAGCCCTTGTTGATCTCGTCGAGCGTGAGCTTGTGGGTGATCATCGGGTCGATCTGGATCTTGCCGTCCATGTACCAGTCGACGATCTTCGGCACGTCGGTGCGGCCGCGCGCACCGCCAAAGGCGGTGCCTTTCCAGGTGCGGCCGGTGACCAGCTGGAACGGCCGCGTGGCAATTTCCTGGCCGGCGCCGGCCACGCCGATGACGATGGATTCGCCCCAGCCGCGATGGGCGCATTCGAGCGCCTGGCGCATCACCTTGACGTTGCCGGTGCAGTCGAAGGTGTAGTCGGCCCCGCCGATCTGGTCGGCGCCGCGCTTGGTCAGGTTGACGATGTAGGGCACGACATCGCCCTCGATTTCCATCGGATTGACGAAATGCGTCATGCCGAAGCGCTCGCCCCATTCCTTCTTGTCATTGTTGATGTCGACGCCGATGATCATGTCGGCGCCGGCGAGCCGCAGGCCCTGGATGACGTTGAGGCCGATTCCGCCGAGGCCGAAGACGGCGGCCGTCGAGCCGATCTCCACCTTCGCGGTGTTGATGACGGCGCCGATGCCCGTCGTGACGCCGCAGCCGATGTAGCAGATCATGTCGAAGGGCGCGTCCGGGTTCACCTTGGCGACCGCGATCTCGGGCAGCACCGTGTGGTTGGCGAAGGTCGAGCAACCCATGTAGTGGAAGATCCTGTCCTTGCCGATCGAGAAGCGCGAGGTGCCGTCCGGCATCAGGCCCTGGCCCTGGGTGGAGCGGATGGCGGTGCACAGGTTGGTCTTGCGCGACAGGCAGGACGGGCAGGAGCGGCACTCGGGCGTGTAGAGCGGGATGACGTGGTCACCCTTCTTCACCGAGGTGACGCCGGGTCCGACGTCGACGACGATGCCCGCGCCCTCGTGGCCGAGAATGGCCGGGAACAGGCCTTCCGGATCGGCGCCCGACAGCGTGAACTCGTCGGTGTGGCAGATGCCGGTGGCCTTGACCTCGATGAGCACTTCGCCGGCGCGGGGCCCGTCGAGGTCCACCTCCATGATCTCGAGCGGCTTGCCAGCGGCGACGGCAACGGCTGCGCGGGTTTTCATCGTGGTCTTCCTTCCTGCCTGTGAGTCGGGGCGCACGATTTCAGGAAATGCCGTTTGCGGCAAGCCGGCACGGCGCGGGCATGGCAAACGCTCTCGAACCGCGGCCACACTTCGTCACGTGATCGACATCAGGGAGTCATCGCTTCGGCCTATGACGCGGACGGCGGGGGCCCTGGAGGCCGAAGATGCGAAGCGAACCGACACTGGACGAACTGCTGGACGAACCGATCGTGCGGATGCTGATGGCGAGCGACCGCGTCGAGGCGCGGCACGTACGTCGCCTCATGGACGAGGCGCAGCACCGCGACCGCGCCGCGTGGCGCAATCCGCCGCGGTCGCCGGAGCCTTGCCGGATCAACGCAGGCTGAGCCGCGCTGCCGTCATGACGTGTCGTAGGGCGAGAGCGTCCAGCCGCCGGACGTGACGCGGCCGGCAAGGGCGCGCGGCGCGCAGGCGTGCCGGGCGGCGCCAAGGCTGGCCGTGCAGCCAGCGAGATAATCGAACCGGCCTTCCGGCGGCAGACGCGCGCCGAGCAGCGCGGCCAGCATGCGAAAACGACAGGCGAGGATCGCGGCATCGGCGGGGCCGCTGCCGGGCGCCAAGTCTTCCTCGAAACAGGCCGCCCAGTCCAGGCCCGTCATGTCTGCGAGGTGGTCGAGCGTCACGCCCTCGGCATAGCGCAGGATGGCGAGCAC
>NZ_RWKW01000099.1 GCF_003970795.1 Aquibium carbonis
GGCCGGGGCGTCGCGCTCACCGCCGCCGGCGCGCGGCTCCTCGCCACGGCCCGCGCCGTGCTGTCGCAGGCCGAAGCCCTCGCCGACGCGGCGACGGAGGAAGCGAGCAGCCTGACGGGTCGGTTCGCCATCGGCTGCTTTTCCACGCTCGCGCCCTTTCTCCTGCCGGGCATCATGGACCACTTCCAGCGCAGCCATCCGGGGCTGGGGCTCGACATCGCGGAAGCCTCAGCGCCCGATCTCGACGACATGCTGCTGCAGGGTCGGATCGACGTCGCGCTGCTCTACAGCGTCGACGTCTCGCGGCAGCTGGTGTTCGATCCCGTGCATGCCTACCGCCCCTATGTCCTGCTCGGTGCGGGGCATCCCCTCGCCAAGGGACGCAGCGTCCGGCTGGCCGACCTGGCGGCCGAGCCGCTGGTCCTGCTGGACGTGCATCCGGCGCGCCGGAACACCGAGCAGATCTTCGCCACGCTCGGGGTGACGCCGCGCATCGGCCACGTGACGACCAATTTCGAGCTCGCGCGGTGCCTCGTCGGCCGCAGGCTCGGCTACTCCGTCCTGTTCCAGAGGCCGGCGCCGACGCTGACCTACGACGGACAGTCGGTCGTGACGATGGAGATCGAGGAGCGCCTCCCGCCCACCGTCTTCGGCCTTGCCCGGCCGGCGGGGGCGTTTCCCTCGGCCCGCCATGTCGCGCTGCTGAACCATCTGCGCACGACCGCCGGTCCGTGACGGGGCGGCGCCCGGCTGTCAGAAATAGTGCGGGTGCTGGTCCCTGATCTTCGCCACCGCCGCCAGCGTGCCGCTCAGATGCGTCCTCACCGCGGCTTCGACCTCGCCCCGGTCCCCCGATGCGATGGCCGACAGGATCGCCTCGTGGTCCCGCAGCACCTGGGCGATCTTGCCGGGATCGGGAAGGTTGAGGCGCCGCAGGCGGTCGATGTGCCCGGACCGGTCGGCGATCACGTGCCACAGCGCGCGCACGCCTGCCGCTTCGAAGAGCGACAGGTGGAACAGCCGGTCCAGCGTGGTGAATTCCCCGATGTCGCAATCGTCGCCCGCCAGCTTCTGCATCCGCAGGAGCCGCGACGTCGGCCCCAGCAAGGCGGGGTTCGCGGCCTGCGCCAGCGTCTGGGCAACCTCCAGCTCGACGCTCACCCGCAGGAACTGCGTCTCGCGGGCGTGGGCGACGTCGATCTTCGAAACCACCGTGCGCGACTGCGGATAGGAAATGACGAGGCCTTCCTGCTCCAGCTTCTGGATCGCCTCGCGCACCGGCGACTGGCTGACGCCGAAGCTTCGGGCGATGTCGTTGCGCACCAGGGTCGTGTCGGGAAGCAGGTGAAGCGAGATGATCTGCGCCCGCAACGCCGCATAGACGCGCATGGCCGCAGAGCCGTGCGCCACGGCTCCCGACGGATTGTCCGCGGCCTTGACGAGCGCGGCCGAAAACGAGCTGACGTTCATGTCGGGCGAAGCCTTCCGCATGTTTCGGGTCCCGTTCTACATCAGACGGCCGGGCAGGAACAACGACACCGCGGGAACCAGCGCCAGCACCACGAAGAAAACGAGCATGGCGACGAAATAGGGCAGCGCCGCGCGGGCGAAGGCGGCGGTCTTGACGTCGAGGATGCCGCAGACGGTGAACATGATGACCCCGACCGGCGGGGTGAGACCGCCAAAATTGATCAGCGTCACGATCAGGATCCCCATGTGCACCGGATCGAAACCCGCGTTCACCAGCACGGGCAGGACGATCGGGGTGACCAGGAGGATGTTGGCCGCGCCTTCCAGGAACATGCCGCTGACGACCAGAAGCACGACCACCAGCAGCAGGACGAGGGCCGGCTCGCTGGTGAGGGACGTGACCAGCTCGGTGATCTGCTGCGGCCCGCGCTCGATGGTCACGGCGTAGCCGAGGACCGCGGCCATCATGATCAGCAGCATCACCATGCCGAGATCGGAAATCGAGCCCTTCGTCGCCTCGTAGAGCTTCTCCCAGGTCAGTTCGCGATAGACGAAGAAGCCGATGAAGAGCGCATAGCCGACCAGGAACGCCCCCGCCTCCGTGGCCGTGAAGAGCCCGAAGCGGAAGCCGACGATGAGGATGACGGGGAAGGCGAGCGCCCAGACGCTGTCCAGAAAGCTCGCCCACACCGCGCGCCAGGACGGGACCTCGGCGAGATCGGCGGCATAGCCGTTGCGCTTGGCCACCACCCAGGCGGTCGCCATGAGAAGCACCGTCAGCACGAGGCCGGGAACGACGCCCGCCACGAACAGCCGGCCGATCGACACCTCGTTGATGAAACCGAACAGGATGAGCCCGATGCTCGGTGGAATGGTGGCGGTGATGATCGATCCGAAAGCGAGAACCGCCGCCGTCGCAGCCTTCGAGTAGCCGCCCTGGGCGATCATGCTCGGCCCCAGCAGACGCGCCTCCATCGAGGCGTCGGCCACGGCCGACCCCGAGATGCCGCCCATCATCAGGCTGAGCAGGATCGAGACCTGGCCGAGGCCGCCGGCCATCCAGCCGGTCAGCAGGCGCGCAAAGCGCACGAGCCTTTCGGTGATCCCGGTCGCGTTCATCAGGTTGCCGGCGAAGATGAAGAAGGGCACCGCGAGCAGCGGAAAGCTCTGCGTGGCCGTCACCATCTTCTGGATGGCGACCGTCGGCGGCATGGTGCCCGTCAGCACGAAGACCGGGAAGGCCGCCAGCGCCAGCGCGAAGGCCACCGGCATCCCGACCAGGAGGAAGCAGGCGAAAAGCACCGCGATCAGGAGAAGCATGGTCAGGCGGTCCTTCGTGCGAACATGGCAAGAAGCCTGGCAAGCAGCGTGCGGATCATCAGCGCGAACCCCACCACCATGGACGCATGGAACCAGGATCCGGGAATCTGCAGGGCGCCGTCGAGCCGCGCATGCATCAGCAGCGTGTTGCGCCAGGCATAGGGGATCAGGAAGACCAGCAGCGCGACGATGACGAGAAGATTGACGACCTCGACCATCTGGCCGACGCGCGGCGGCACGTTGTCCTTCACGATCTGAAGGCCGAAATGCCGTTCATCCTGAAGCGCGAGGTCGATGGCGAGAATGCACAGCCACAGAAACAGAAGCTGCGCGATCTCGACGGACCAGATGATGGGCACGCCCATCGCGCGGGTGATGGCGGCCAGTCCGACCAGCACCACCACCGCGCACAACAGGAGGGCGGCACATGCGAATTCCACGCGTCTCAAACGGTAGCCCCCCGACTTGGCCTCGATCGTTCGCCCGGGCGTCGGTCGCTCAGCGGCCGAGCACCTTGTTGACCGAAGCGACCTCCGCGTTGAGGTTCAGCATGTCGTACACGCCGGCGACCGCGGATTTGAAGGGCGCAAGGTCGACGTCCGAGACCGATACACCGGACGCCGCGACGTCGGCCAGCGACTTCTCGCCCAGCTCGATGGTCAGGCGCGACGCGTAGCGGCCGCTTTCGACCGCAAGGTCGCGCACGATCGCCTGGTTCTCGGGCGAGATCTGGTCCCAGGCTTCCGCGCTCACCACCAGCGCCGTGACCAGCTGGATGTGGCCGGTCTTGGTGACGTTCTTGACCACCTCGTAGAGCTTGGCGCCGGTGATCGCGGTCGGCTGGGCTTCGGCGGCATCGAGCGCGCCGAGCTGCAGCGCCGAATAGACTTCGCCCCAGGCCATCGGCGTCGGTTCGGCCCCCATGGCGCGGATGGTCTCGATCCAGACCGGCGCGCCGATGGTGCGCATGCGCACGCCAGCCAGGTCCGCCGGCGTCGAAACGGGTTTCTGCGTCAAAAGGTGGCGCGGCCCCTGGTACCAGTTCGACGCCAGCATCATCAGGCCCGACTTCTCCTTCAGCGCGTCGCCCCAGGCGAGATAGTCGGCCGACAGCGCGAAGGTGTCGGCCTGCTCGTAGGTGTCGAACAGGAACGGCGCCGACATGATGGCCAGCGACGGGACGAAGCTGGACAGCCGGGCGACGTCGGTCACCGTGCCGACATTGGCGCCCGCGCGGGCCTGGTCGATCATCTCGGTCGTGTCGCCGAGCTGCGAGTTGTGGAACACCTCGATCCGCACCTCGCCCTTCGTCGCGGCTTCCACCTCCGCCTTGAATTTCTCCAGCCCTTGCCCCATCGGGTCCATCGGGGCCAGCACGGTCCCGATCCGCAGCATGGTCTCCGCCACGGCGGGCGCACTGCCGGCGCACATCGTCATCACCGCGGCGCACAGGCCAAGGCTTCTCATCAGCGTCTTCATTCGTTCCTCCCTCGGGTAGCTCGCACACTAATATATTAGTTGCAGGGGAGTCCTACTTAGTCTAGGCGTCGCGTGTCAAGGGGCGATCGGACGATGATGCCGGCGGACGAAACGAGGCGCGGGGTGTTGAGAAGACTGGACGTGCCGTTCGCCATGGCGAGCGGGGAAGGGTCTCTTCTCGGCGAGAGCCCCTTCTGGGACCGGCGGGACAGCGTGTGGTGGGTCGACATCGAAGGACGGAAACTCCTCAGGACGAGGCTTTCGACCGGCGAAACCAGACACTGGACCACGCCCGAGATGCCGGGCTTCGTCGTCCTGGCGGCGCCGGACGAACCGATGGTCGGGATGGAGCGGGGGATCTATGCCTTTTCCTGCGCACGGGAGCGGTTCGAACGCATCCTGCCCTTTGACGGCCTGGGCCAGCGCTTCAACGACGCGACCGTCGATGCGACCGGGCGGCTCTGGGTGTCGACCATGGCGCTGGATGCCGCGCCGGGACGCGGCGCGATCCACGTCGTGACGGCGGAACTTGCCTTGAACACCGTGTTCGATGGCCTCACCACCCCCAACGGGCTTGCCGTCGACGTGACCGCAGCCCGGCTTTACCTGTCGGATTCCCATCCCGACGCCCGGACGATCTGGACCGCCGCGTGCGACGGCGCGGCCGGCCTCGTCGGTCCCCGCACCGTCTTCGCCTCGATGCGCGACATGGCGGGCCGTCCCGACGGGGCGGCGCTGGGCGCCGACGGCGCCACCTACTGGATCGCCGCCGTCGACGGAGGCGCGCTCTGCGGCTTCTCCAGACAGGGCGTCTTGCACAGCACCGTGCCGCTGCCCTTCATCGCGCCGACCAAGCTCGCCTTCGTCGACGGTGGGCTGGTCGTCACCGCCAAGGCGCAGGGCGGCCATGGCGGCCAGATGGCCATCGCGACCGGCCTGCCGCCCGACCTTCGTGGTCCCGCCGTCGCGTTCTGGCAGGCCGGCCGGCGCTGACCTGTCGACCGAGCCGCCCGTCAGCCCGCGTGGTTCAGGCCGGCGATGGCCTCGAGCAGGCCCGGCTTGCCGATCGCGAAGCGGAGTTTCGCGTCGAGCGGCGTGGTCGACCAGTCCAGCGTCGAACCGGCGCCGAGCGCGACGAGGATCGGATAGGCGGCCATCACGTCCCAGCTGGATTCGCCGTAGCCGACATAGCCGTCGACTTCGCCGGTCGCGACTTCCAGCATCGAGATCGTGGCCGAGTTGCAGCATCGAAAGCTGATGCGCGCGTCGCACATCAGCAACCGCAACATCGCGAGCCGGTCCGCCTCGGGAACCGCGCGGCCGAGCCCCACGCCCACCGAGGCCTTGCGCTGGTCGTAGGACGACAGCGGCGCCAGCGCCTTCGCGTTCAGGGTCGGCCACGCCGACGCGCCGCCGGCGAGCGTCATCCCCATCACCGGGGCATGAACCACGCCGAGCACCGGACGCCCGGCCTCGTAGAGCCCGATGGAGACCGCCCATTGCGCGCCGCCGCGGACGAAGTTGAACGTTCCGTCGATGGGATCGATCACCCACACGCGTCCGGAGGTGCCGTCCACGGCGCTTCCCTCTTCGCCGAAGATGCCGTCGTCCGGATATCTCGCCTGCAGCCGGGCGACCACGTGCCGTTCGACCGCCCGGTCGGCGACCGTCACGAGATCGAGGTGCCCCTTGGATTCCACGGCGTCCGCCGACAGCCGGCCGAAATGGGAAAGGGCGAGCGCGCCCGCCTCCTGGGCGAGTTCGGTGAGAAAATCGAGCATGTCTGCCTGTCAGATGGGAGTTCAGAAGGAAACGAAACGGCGCTGGATGACGTGCGTGCCGGTGCCGTCGACGATGTGGATGCGGTAGGCGAAGGGTTCGTCGGACAGCGGCGGCTGGCGCTCGGCATCGATCTCGAGCGCGAACTGGAACGCCGTGCTGGTTGCCACCGAGACCAGGCTCCTGTCCCACAGGCACTGGATCGGCCGATGGAGATGGCCGCAAAGAATGTGCGCCGGCCGCTCCAGGCCCGCGAGGATGGCGCGCAGTTCGGCATTGCCTTCGATGAGGATGGCGTCGTCGAGGACGCCCGTCGCGGTGGGACAGGGCGGATGATGGATCAGCAGGAACGTGTCGCCCTCGAACGGCCGGGACAGCTTGCCGGCAATCCAGTCGAGCCTGGCCGGGCAAAGGCGTCCGCCCACTTCGCCGGCCGACAGGCTGTCGAGCGCCAGGAAGCGCGTCGATCCCAGGACAGCCTCGTGATGGAGGAAGAAGGGGTCTTCGTAGGCGGCCGCGTCGAAGGCCGCGCGCATCGGAACGCGGAGGTCGTGATTGCCCGGCACCGCGAGCACGGGAACGTCGAGCGGCGCGAGCAGGTCGCGAACGAGCGCGTAGTCGGCCTCCTCGCCATCATCGGTCAGGTCGCCGGTTATCGCCACCACGTCGATCTTCGGCGCGAGGGCGGCGACGTCCGCGACGAGCGCTCGGGCCCGCGAAACGGCATCGCCGCGCACGAGCCCCCTGCCGGTAGGGTCGACGAGGACGTGGAGGTCCGAGAGATGGGCGATGCGCAAGGTGTATGTCCTCTGGCTGGAACGGTCTCAGCGAATGCCGGACCGCATGAAGCTTTGCACGAACTGGCGTTGGAAGAGCAGGAAGGCGACCAGCAGCGGCCCGATCGAGACCAGCGTGGCGGCGGTGATGGTGGGCCAGTCGATGCCCTGCTCGACGGTGGAGAAGATCCCGAGCCCGACCGTGATCGGTCTGGTCGAGACAGAGTTGGTCACGATCAGGGGCCAGAGGAAATTGTTCCAGTGATAGGCCACCATCACCAGCCCGTAGGCGAGATAGGTCGGCCGGGCCAGCGGCACGTAGACGCGCAGGAGCACCTGGATCGGCCCGGCGCCTTCCATCCGGGCGGCCTCGTCGAGCTCCTTGGGGACGCTCTTGAACGCCTGCCTGAACAGGAAGATGCCGAACGCCGAGGCGAGGTAGGGGAGCGCGATGGCCAGCATCGTATCCATCACCCCCAGCGACGCGATGGTGCTGTAGTTCCGCACCAGAAGCACCTCCGGCATCACCATCAGCTGGATCAGGAACAGCATGAACAGCCATTCCGAACCGCGGAACGGATAGACCGCGAAGGCGTAGGCGGCCATGGTGCACACCACGAACTGGGCGATGACCACGAACACCACCAGCCCGATCGTGTTGAGGAAATAGCGGTCGAAGGGCGCTGCGTTCCAGACCCGGACGAAATTGTCCAGCGTGAGCGGCGCGAACAGGTCGAAGCGCGCGGCATAGAGCGGCGGGTGGATGGCGGTCCACACTGCGTAGAGCAAGGGCAGCACCCAGAGCAGGGCGAGCGCCCACGCGACGACATTGATCGCCAGACGGGTCGTCGCTGATCGCCGGTCGACGCTCATCGGTAGAAGATCCTGCGGTCTGCATAGCCGAACTGGACGAGCGCGATCAGCGCCAGGATCGCCAGCAGCACCACGCTGAGCGTCGCCGCGTAGGCCGTGTCCCAGAAGCCGAAAGCGACCTGGTAGATGTAGTGCAGCAGCAGCTGGGTGGAATTGTCCGGCCCGCCTCTGGTCATCGCGATGATGTGGTCGACCAGCCGAAAGGCCTCGATGACGGCGTTGACCGAAATGAACAGCGTCGTCGGCATCAGGAGCGGCAGGATCACGCGGCGAAGCTGCTGCCAGTAGGTCGCCCCCTCCATTTCGGCCGCTTCCAGCAGGGACGGCGGGATCTGCTGCAGGGCGGCGAGATAGAAGATCATGAAGAACCCGGCGCATTTCCAGACGGTGATGACGATGATCGCCCACAAGGCGGTGTCGGGATTGCCGAGCCAGTTGTTGCCGCCCCGCCCGAAATGGCCCAGCACCTGGTCGATGAGGCCGTAGTCGGGCGCGTAGAAGAACATCCAGATGTTGGCGACGGCGATCATCGGCAGCACGGTCGGGGTGAAATAGGCGAGCCGGACGAAGCCGCGCCCTGCGATCCGGGCGTTGACCAGCAGCGCCATCGCCAGCGCCAGCCCCATCGAACAGGGGATGATCACCGCCGCATAGATCATGTTGTTGACGATCGCCTTGCGGAACACCGGATCGGCCAGCATCGTCTCGTAGTTGGCGAGGCCGACGAAGCGTGCCGGCCTGCGCCCGCGAGGCGTGGAAAAGAAGCTGTCGATGATGGTCGCGACCGTGGGATAGTAGGTGAAGGCAACGAGCAGCACCACCGCGGGAAGCAGCAGGAGCATGCTGTAGGTCAGGTTGCGCGAGACTTTCACCGGACTATCCCTGCGGTCGCGACGTCATCAGTTGCGGTAGGCGCTCAGGATGCGCTCGGCTTCGGCCTGCGCGGCCGACAGCGCCTCCTGCGGCGTGGAGCGGCCGGTCAGCGCGGCCTGAAGCGCATCGTTGAGCACCTGCGTCACGCGCGCGCTCTCGAACGTGGAGATTTCCGGCTTGGAGTCGGCGATCTGCCTGCGGGCGACGTCGGCCTGCGGCACCTCCTTCACATAGGCCTTCAGCGCTTCCGTTTCCCAGGAGTCGTCGCGCGGGGCGACATAGCCCGTCTGGATGCCCCAGTCGGCGAGCAGTTCGGCCGAGGTCATGAACTGCACGAACTTGAACGCGGCCGCCTTCTGTTCCTCGGAAGCATCCTTGAAGATGTAGAGATTGCCGCCGCCGAGCACCGAAGCGGGGTTCGGGTTGCCCGGATAGGCGGCGACGCCGAACTCGAACGTCGCGTTCTTGCGGATGTTGCTGAGATTGCCGGTCGTGTGCCACGCCATGGCCAGGCGGCCTTCCATGAAGTCGCTCGGCGTCGTGCCCCACTCGAGAATGCCGGTCGGGTGAACGGCGTGCTTCTCGCTCAGGTCGATCCAGAACTGCAGCGCCTCGACCACCTTGGGGTCGTCGAAGAAGGTGCGGGTGCCGGTCTCGTCCGAGAGCTGGCCGCCATTCTGCGCGACCAGGGCGCCAAACAGCCAGTGCGCCGCGTTGGAGCTGCCGGGAATGCCCAGGCCCCACTGCGTGACGTTGCCGGATGCGTCCTTCACGGTCAGCGCCTTGCCGACCTCGACCAGCTCGTCCCACGTGCGCGGCGGCTGTTCGGCATCCAGGCCGGCGGCCTTGAACGCTTCCTTGTTGTAGTACATCACCGCCGTCGAACGCTGGAACGGCGCGGCCCACAGGTGGCCGTCGATCTGCGCCGAGGCCAGATAGGCCGGCATGAAGCCCGCCAGCCAGGCCTTGTCCTCGTCCGTCGAGATGAACGTGTCGATCGGCGTGATCACGTCCTCCTCGATCAGCGTGAAGATGTCGGTTGCCAGAAGCACGGCCACCGCCGGCGGATTGCCGCTGCGGGTCGCGGCCAGGGCGCGGGTGGTCGTGTCGGTGTAGTTGCCGGAATAGATGGCGTCGACGTTGATGTCCGGGTTCTGCTTCTCGAACTCGGCGACATACCCGTCGATCACCTGCGTGAGCGGGCCGCCCACCTGGACCGGATAGTAGAACGTCAGGTCGACGGCGAAGGCCGCCGTGGTCGAGAGCAGCGCGGCCCCGAGGCCGCCGGCGAGAATGCGGTTCAGCTTGTGAAGGTTCATGACCTTGTTCCTTAGGGTTGGACGAATTCGAGCGCCGGCGCCAGCCGCTGGTCGGGGATGGGGTCCCGGCGCTTTCCACTGTGTTGGTCGAAGAGGTGCTGGGCTTCTTGCGGCCAGCTCAGATGCACGGTTTCGCCCCCGGCGAACCCCGGTTGTCCGGGCACTCTCACCAGAACGGGCTTGTCCGCGATACGGCAGGAGACGACGGAGTCGGCTCCGAAATATTCCATCGACACCACGGTCGCGGCGATGCCCCGGTCCGCAAAGCGGATATGCTCGGGGCGGACGCCGACGAGCGTGTTCTTCGGCAGGCGGTCCCAGGCCGGGCCGAGCAGCGTCGCGTCGAGAATGTTCATCGGCGGCGTGCCGATGAACTGCGCGACGAAGACGGAGTTGGGTTTCGTGTAGAGGTCCGACGGCGTGGCGAACTGCTCCACCTTGCCGTCGCGCAGAAGCACGACGCGGTCGGCCATGCTCATCGCCTCCGTCTGGTCATGGGTCACGAACAGCATGGTCAGGCCGAGGCGCTGTTGCAGCGAACGGATCTCGTTGCGCATTTCCGCGCGCAGCTTGGCGTCGAGATTGGACAGGGGTTCGTCGAGCAGGCACACGGGCGCCTCGGCGATCAGGGCGCGGCCCAGCGCGACGCGCTGCTGCTGGCCACCCGACAGCTGCGAAGGCCGGCGGTCGAGAAGCGACGACAACCCGAGAAGGGGCACGATCCGGTCGAGGCGCTGCTTCTGCTCGGCCCGTTTCACGCCGCGCACCGACAGGCCAAAGAGGATGTTGTCGGCCACGTTGAGATGCGGGAACAGCGCGTAGGACTGGAAGACCATCGATATCCTGCGCGACGCGGGCGGCAGGTTCGTCACGTCCAGGCCGTCGATCTCGACGCTGCCTTCGGTGGCGGCTTCGAGCCCGGCGATGAGGCGCAGCGTCGTCGACTTGCCGCAGCCCGAAGGCCCGAGCAGGGCGACGAACTCCCTGGCCTCGGTGGCGAAGCTCACGCCGTCCACCGCGCGCGTTTCATCCCAGGTCTTGACCAGGGAACGGACCGAAAGGCGTGACATGGCCGGCGCTCCCCTCAGGCGAAGATCATCTTGCCGCGCAGGGCGGCGGGCATGTCGTCGAGCAGAGCCCGCGTCGCGGTGTTGGTGACCACGTAGTCGATCGCGTCGAGAGCGGCGATCACGGCCAGGGCGCCGCGCTCGAACTTGGAGTGATCCGCCACGACGATGACCGTTTGAGCGATTTCGATCATGGCCCGTTGCGCCGGAACCATGGCCGGCGCGGCGATGCTGACCTGGCCGCGGGCCAGGTCGACGGCCGAAACGCTGAGGATCGCCTTGTCGACGCTGAACTGGCGGATGGCATCGGCGGCCAGCGGCCCGCCGAACCCGTGATTGACCTCCACATACTCGCCGCCGATCATGTACAGCCGGCTGGCGCGGGCCGCCGCCAGGCAGGCGAAGACGTCCAGGCCGTTGGTGACGAAGGTCAGCGTGTCCCGCTGGCAGAGCTGCCGGGCGACCTGCACGGTGGTCGTGCCGCTGTCGATGAAGACGGCATCGCCGTCGACCACGAGTTCGGCCGTAGCCGCTGCAATCCTGGCCTTTTCCTCGTTCCGGAGCACCTTGCGGTCGGCGTTCGAATAATCCCTGGCGACCTGCTGGATGGACAGGGCGCCGCCATGGGTGCGCTTGAGCAGGCCGCGCGCCTCGAGTTCCGTCAGGTCGCGCCGGATCGTCGCCTCGGAGACGCCGAGGGCGGCGCAGAGGTCCTGCACCTCCACATAGGTCTGCCGGCCCAGCTGCTCGAGCAGGCGGGCCTGGCGTTGCGGGGCCAGGGCATGGGTGGCGCGATCCAGAAGTTCAGCCAAGGGTCCAGACTCCGTGCGGGCGGGAACGGGGCCTTGTTCGCACGGCAAGATGAAGCCTGAATGACAGCGATCAGAATATGCGCGGAAACGATCATTCGCGCCCCGGAGGCCAACCGGCCGAGGGTCGATCGGGACGTTCGCCCGCCCGGCCAGCGCGAGCGACGGGCAGCGCCGCGAAGATACGACCGCCCGCAAGTGACGGGCCAAGGGAACAAAGGCCCGGGCGGACGGTTGATCGCCGAGAACCCGGCACGCAACCGTGGGTCCCCCTCGGGGCGGTTTCGTCACCGTCGTCATGCGTCGCCCGGGCCAGAACCTCAGGAGAAGAACGATGTTGCAGAAAGTCCACGCCCACGACGCTTCCCTCGACCGCCAGCCCCGCCGGGTGTCCGACCGGCGCCTCGCGCGGCTCGATCTGACGGCGGCCATCGTGTCGACCATCATGGCCCTGGGGCCGTTGACGGCCTACGCGGTGGTCGGATGAGGCGCCCGGCCGGGTCGCGGTCCGCTCGGCCCGGGCCACGAAACCCGGCCGGCGTTGCAATCGTCCGGGGCGCCGCTCTGCGCGGCCGCCCGGACCGACGGGAACAGGCACGATGAGTGAGCAGTCGAAGACCGGCGAGCTCGATGCACGCGCGGCCACGCAGCGCGGCCAGACCGGCGACAAGATCCCCGGCTTCGATCCGGCGATGGCGCCCATGGAGACGGATGCGGAGGCGGGCGGAGCGGCCTTCGGGGGCGCGGCAACCCGTCCCGCCGCCGAGGCGGGGCGGCCGCCCGAATCCGGCACCGGCAGCGCCATGCGGCCGATGGCTGCGGTCGAGCCGCGGGCAGGCGGGCGCGGCTGGTGGCTGCCTGTCGCCGCCTTGATGGCCGTCGCAATTCTCGTCCTCGCATCGATTGCCCTTGCCTGAGGCATGGCGCGGACGCGGCCTCCAACGATGGCCGGCCGCCCGTGGAGTTTTCGCCCGATCCCGGACCCCGGCGGGTGCGCCCGCCTGGCCGGCAAAACGCAGAAAGGACCCCTCCCATGGATGACCATCCGCAGACCAGACACGCAACGCCCCCGCTGCCCGAACAGCAGCAGGACATGCCGGGCTATACCGGCGCGATGGACCCGCGACCCGATCACGGTGAAAGGAGCTACCGCGGCAGCGGCAGGCTGACGGATCGCGTGGCGCTCATCACCGGCGCCGATTCAGGCATCGGCCGCGCCGTGGCCATCGCCTTCGCGCGCGAAGGCGCCGACGTGGTCATCTCCTATCTGGAGGAAGACGAAGATGCCCGGGAGACCGCCCGGTGGGTCGAGGAGGCCGGACGCAAGGCGATCCTCGCCCCGGGCGACATCGGTGACGAGCGCTTCGCGCGCTCCCTCGTCGACAGGACGATGAAGGAATGCGGACGCCTCGACATCCTGGTCAACAACGCCGCCCATCAGGCGACGTTCGAGAAGCTCGAGGACATCTCGTCGCAGGAATGGGATCTCACCTTCCGCACCAACGTCCACGCCATGTTCTATCTCTGCCAGGAAGCCGTGAAGCACATGAAGCCCGGCGCCTCGATCATCAACACGTCGTCGATCAATGCCACGAGCCCGTCGCCGACGCTGCTCGCCTACGCCACCACCAAGGGGGCGATCGCCAATTTCACCGCCGGTCTTGCGGGCCTGGTCGCGGACCAGGGCATCCGCGTCAATGCGGTCGCCCCCGGTCCGATCTGGACGCCGCTGATCCCCGCCACCATGCCCGTCGAGAAGGTGAAGTCCTTCGGCGAGAACACGCCCCTCAAGCGTCCCGGACAGCCCGCCGAGCTTGCCGCGACCTATGTCCTGCTGGCGTCGGATCAATCGAGCTACACGACCGGCGCCCTCTACGAGGTCACCGGCGGCCGACCGATGCTCTGAGGCGCGGCGCCGAACCGAAAAAGGCCTGCCCGTCGCGCTCGACGGGCAGGGCTTCTCTTTCCCGGAACGATCGGTCCACCGGTCCGGGCGACTACAGCTTCACCTTCATCTCGCGCGCCCAGAGCCGCAGCTTGCGGCAGCTCTCGACGAAGCCCGCGACGTCGGCCGCCCCGTCGAGCACCATCACGCCCTCGTCCGGCTCCACGCCCGCCTTGTCGAGCAGCGGCTGCGCGGCTTTCACATGCGCGATGAACTTGCAGTGGGCAAAGGCGTCGGCGACGAAATCGCGGGCCGTCGCCTCCTTCAGGAGCTGATCGGCGCCTTCCGGGCTGATGATGATCGCCACCGCGTCGTAGAGGACCGACGGGCCGCCATCGATCATCTGCTTGCCTTCGATGATCGATCCGTCCGACGCTTCGACGCCGCCGACCCTGGGCGCCACGATCTCCATCATCGCGCCTTCCTTGCCCAGAGCCGCCTCGAGCGTCTTCACCAGCGCGCCGTCGCAGCCGTCACTGACCAGAACGCCGACCTTGCGGCCCTTGAAGCTGTCCGGGCCGTTCTTCACGATCGACAGGGCGTCGGAGGCCGGCAGGTCGTCGCGCGGCGCGACGGCGGCATCGGCCTTCTTCGGCAAGGTCTTCATGCCGAGCTTTTCGGCGACGGTTTCCGCCAGCCCTTCGTCGATGTTGAGCAGATGCGAGACCATGCGTTCGCGGATGACCGGCGTTTCCACCTTCGACAGTTCGAAGGTCAGCGCCATGGCGATGTGCTTCTGCTCGGTCACCGTCTGGCTGACGAAGAACTGCCGCGCCTGGCTGTAGTGGTCGGCGAAGCTCTCGGCGCGCAGACGCACCTTCTGCCCTTCCTCGGCATCGGCAAAGGAGCGGAACCCCTTCTGCGGATGCTCGCGCGGGCCGAGCCCCCAGGAATTGGGCTGATAGTTCGCGCGCCCGACCGGGTTGCGCATCGCCATGTGCCCGTCCTGCTGGAAATGGTGCATCGGGCACTTCGGCGCGTTGATCGGAATATGGGTGAAGTTCGGTCCGCCCAGCCGCTTCAGTTGCGTGTCGAGATAGGAGAAGTTGCGGCCCTGCAGCAGCGGATCGTTGGAGAAGTCGACACCCGGCGGGACGTTCTGGGTCATGAACGCGACCTGCTCGGTCTCGGCGAAGAAATTGTCGGGCATCCGGTCCAGCACCAGCCGGCCGACCGGGATCGGCTCGATGATCTCTTCGGGAATGATCTTGGTCGGATCGAGAATGTCGAAATCGAAGCCGTCGGCGAATTCCTGGTCGAAAAGCTGGACACACAGCTCCCATTCCGGGAAGTCCCCGGCCTGGATCGCGTCCCACAGGTCCCGGCGATGGAAGTCCGGATCGGCGCCGTTGATCTTCACCGCCTCGTTCCACACCACCGACTGCAGGCCGAGCTTCGGCTTCCAGAGGAACTTGACGAAGGTCGACTCGTCCTTCGCGTTCAGGAAGCGGAACGTATGGACGCCGAACCCCTCCATGAAGCGGTACGACCGGGGGATGGCGCGGTCGGACATGACCCACATGATCATGTGCATGGACTCGGGCGTCAGCGAGATGAAATCCCAGAAATTGTCGTGCGCCGACTGCGCCTGCGGGAAGGCGCGGTCGGGCTCTTCCTTCACCGCGTGGACCATGTCGGGAAACTTGATCGCATCCTGGATGAAGAACACCGGGATGTTGTTGCCGACGATGTCCCAGTTACCCTCCTTCGTGTAGAGCTTGACGGCGAAACCGCGCACGTCCCGGGCGAGATCGAACGAGCCCTTCGAGCCGGCGACGGTCGAGAAGCGCACGAAGGCCGGCGTCTTCTCCCCGGCGCGCTGGAAGATGTCGGCGCGGGTGTACTTCGCCAGGGAATCGTAGGTCTCGAAATAGCCATGCGCGCCGTAGCCGCGGGCATGCACCACGCGCTCGGGAATGCGCTCGTGGTCGAAATGGAAGATCTTCTCGCGAAAATGGAAATCCTCGATCAGCGTCGGGCCGCGCTGGCCGATCTTCAGCGTGTTCTGGTCGTCGGCCACGGGCGCGCCTTGCGACGTCGTGAGGATTTCGGTGTCGCCTTCGGCGATCTGGTGCAGTTCGCCGCCGGTGCCTCGGACGAGCGTCTGGTCGTGAAGGCTGGCGGCCTTGCCGGATGGGGTCTTGGCGGGGGTGCGGGCCATGGGGTGTGTCTCGCTGTTTCGGGCGGATGGTCCCGCCGCGCGGGGTCAAACGGGAGGAGCGCGACGGCCCGGGAGACGATCTCCCGGGCCGTGCGGCGTCAGGCGGCCTTGCGCGCCTTCGCCCTGTCGTTGGCGGAGGAATCGGCGAGCTTCGTCAGGTCGCCGTCCGTCTTGGACTCCTCCTGCAAGGTGGCGTCGAGCAGCTTGGCCGCGTCCGCCAGGCCGAGCTCGGTCGCCCAGCGCTTCAGCGTGCCGTAGCGGGTGATCTCGTAATGCTCCACCGCCTGGGCGGCGGAGATCAGCCCGGCGTCGAGAGCGGCCGTGTCCTTGAACTCGTCCATGATCTCCTCGCCTTCGGAGATGATGCCCTCGATGGCGTCGCAGGTCTTGCCCTGGGCGCGCTTGCCGATGATCTCGAACACCTGCTGCAGGCGCTCGATCTGTCCCTGCGTCTCCTGGTGATGCTTGTCGAACGCCGCCTTGAGCTCGTCGGACTGCGCCGCGCGCTTCATCTTCGGTAGCGCCTTCAGGATCTTGCGCTCGGCGTAGTAGATGTCCTTGAGCGTGTCGTGGAAGAGATCTTCCAGCGTCTTTTCCTTAGCCATTTGCGTGTTCCTTTCGCGGAATTCTGAGTGGGGGCTTCGTGATCACTCGGACGTGATCACCGACCCTAACGAGCAAGGCGGCCTGCCGTTCCGGCCATCATTTGAGGGTCTGGGAAAGCGCGCCTCCACCGCAGGTTGCCAATGGTCGCCGCGCCGGGCGCATCGCGCCCGGTTCGCATCACGGCGGAGTGACAAGATCCCCGCCGGCCGCGATGGCGCCGGTCGGGAACGGGTTGGCGCGGACGCGCGTTCGTCAGCTCGACGATACACCCGTTCCCCCGATGCGAGGACGCCGCGCCATGACCATGCCTTCGATCGTTTCCCTTCCGACCGACCGCCCCAACCTGCATGCCTTCGAGGTCCGCGCCCGGATCACCAAGCCCGACATCGAGCGCATGGCCGAGCAGCTCAAGGCGGCGTTCGAGGCTCAAGGCACGGTCGACGTCCTGATCATCATCACCGACTGGGACGGGATCGAGCTTGGCGCGGCGTTCGATGCCAAGGCGATGTCGGCGCAGGCCCAGGCCAACAGCCACGTGCGAAAATATGCCGTCGTCGGCGCGCCCGCCTGGGCCAAGGCGATGATCAACACGTTCTCGCCGCTGACGCCCGTCGACGAGAAGACGTTCGAACTCGAGGAAGCGGAAGCGGCATGGCGGTGGGTTTCCGCCTGACCCGCGCGGATACGCCTTGCACGGCACCGTCGGGCAGACCGTGGACCGCTGACGCGGTCGGGCGGCGTCAGATCTCGATGTCCGGCGTCCGGCCCGACACCAGATCGGCGACCACCCGTCCCGTGCCGCAGGCCTGCGTCCAGCCGTTGGAACCGTGACCGACATTGAGAAAGAGATTGCGATAGCCCGCAGGACCGAGCCGGGCCGGCCCGTCTGGCGTCATCGGCCGAAACCCGCACCAGAAGCGCGCGCCTTCATAGGCGGCGGCTCCTGGAAAGAGCGCCTGCACGCGCTGTGACAGGGCGGCCGTCGCGGGGTCCGGAATGCGGCCGTCGAAGCCGGCGAGTTCGGCCACGCCCGCGGCGCGCAGCCGCCCGCCCAGCCGCGTCACCATCACCTTGGAGTGTTCGTCCATCACCGAGGAGCGTGGCGCCGCGTCGAAATCGGTGATGGGGCAGGTCATCGAGTAGCCCTTGACCGGGTAGACGGGAACGTCGATGCCGAGCGGCCGCAACAGTCCGGGCGCATAAGCACCCAGCGCGACCACGAAAGCGTCGGCCAGGACGGGCCCTGCGGCGGTCTCGACATGCGTGATGCGGTCGCCCTCCCGCACCAGCCGCGTGATCGAGGCATCGAACATCATCGTGCAGCCGCGCTGCGCGAGCAGATCGGCCAGCGCCACGCAGAACAGATGGCAGTCGCCGGTCTCGTCGCCCGGAAGGTGAAGCCCGCCCGAAAACGTCGCGCCCGAGCGGGCGAGCCCCGGCTCGATGTCGAGCACGCCGGGTCCGTCGACCAGTCGATGCGCGATGCCCAGGTCGGCCAGCACGCGGGCGGCACGCGCGCCGCCCTGCATTTCCTCGTCGGAGGAAAAGACCTGCAGCACGCCGTTGGCGGCATTGTCGTAGGTGATCCCCGTATCCTCGCGAAGCGCGCGCAGGCAGGCCAGGCTGTAATGGGCCATGCGCTGCATGCGCGCCTTGTTGCGCGCGAAGGCCTCGGGCGTGCAGTTTGCGACGAAGGCCGCCAGCCATTTCCACTGGTTGATGTCCGGGCGGGGCCGCCATTTCAGCGGCGCCTGGCTCTTGAAGAGCCATTTCAGCGCCTTCAGCGGCATGCCCGGCGCCGCCCAGGGACCGGCAAAGCCCGGGCACACGCCGCCGGCATTGCCGAAGCTCGTTTCCTGGGCCGGCCCGGACCGACGATCGATGACCGTCACCTCGTGACCCTGCTCGGTCAGATACCAGGCCGTCGTGATGCCGACGACCCCTGCGCCCAACACCGCGACGCGCATGCTCAGAAGGTACCCGGATAGCTGCCGCCGTCGACCAGCAGGTTCTGTCCCGTGATGAAGCCGGCATGGACGCTGCACAGGAAGGCGAAATAGGCCCCGATCTCCTCCGTCCGCCCGTAGCGCCGCGCCGGATTGGCGTTGGCGCGTTCCTGCCACACCTCGTCGAAGCTCTTGCCCATGCCATCGAGCATGCCGGCGATGTGCTCGCGCTGGGCGTCGCTGTCGACGATGCCGGGAAGGAGGTTGTTGATTGTCACGTTCGACGCCACCGTCTGGCGCGAGAGACCGGCCACGAAACCGACCAGGCCCGAGCGCGCGCCGTTCGAAAGGCCGAGTTCGGGCTGCGCGATCTTCACGCTGCGCGACGCGATGTTGACGATCCGGCCGAAGCCCCGCGCCATCATGCCGTCCACCGTGGCCTTCATCATCTCGATCGGGGGCAGCATCATCAGGTCGATGGCCGCGATCCAGTCGTCGCGTTCCCAGTCGCGGAAATCGCCGGGCGGGCAGCCGCCGGAATTGTTGAGCAGGATATCGGGATCCGGACACGCCGTAAGGGCCGAACGGCGGCCCTGCGCGGTGGTGAGATCGGCGGCGACCGCCGTCACCCGCGTACCCGTCCGCGATCGGATTTCGGCAGCGGTGGCCTCCAGCACCTCGCGGCCGCGCGCGACGATGGTGATGTCGACCCCCTCCTGGGCGAGCGCCATCGCACAGGCCTTGCCCATGCCCTTGCTCGCGCCGGTCAGCAGCGCCTTGCGTCCTTCGATACCGAGATTCATCTGGAAGCCCTTTTCGTCGTCAGCGCCGGCCGGAATCGTCGTCGCCGGCAAGGGCGGCCATGGGCCGGACCCTGACGAGCGTGCTGAGCGCGGCGCAGGCCTGCCCCAGCGACGAGGTCCGGCGATTGGCCGTCACCACATTCGGATTGCCGTTCCGTTCCAGCCCGGGAATTTCGTCGTCCGGCCTGAACCAGGCGCCCGTGGCCATGACCACCACGCCCTGTTGCAAGCCATCCGTGAGGCGCGCGCACGCTTGGCAGGCGCCGCGACGGTTCTCGACGCGGACGAGGTCGCCCTCGCCGATGCCAAACCGCGCGGCGTCGGCGGGGTGGATGGAAATCGGCTCCACGGCGCCGTCGGGCTGGGTCTGGAACAGCTGGCTGTGCAGCCTCTTCCGCGGCTGGTTGGTGATGAGATGCAGTTCGTCCTCGCCCGCGTCGCCGAGCCATTCGCGCGGAGCGATCCATGCCGGATGCGGCGGGCAGTCGCGATAGCCGAAATGCTCGATCCGGGTGGAATGGAGTTCGATGCGGCCGGACGGGGTCGCGAGCTTGTTGACCAGCGGGTCGTGGCGGAAGGCGTCGAGCATCACCTCGGGGAGGTCGGGCTCGGGCACGGCGAAGACGCCGTCGGCCCAGAAGCTGTCGAAATCGGGCACGGCGACGCCCTCGCCGGCGCCATGGCGCTCGGTCTTGGCCCACAGGCGCCGCAGCCAGCCGAATTCGTCCAGCCCTTCGCCGAAGGCGGCGCCGCAACCGAGCCTCTCAGCCAGCTCGCCGAAGATCGCAAAATCGTCGCGTGCCCCGCCGACCGGGTCGATCAGCCTGGGCATGGCGAACACGAAGGGATCGCGCGAGGAGCCGCCGATGTCGTTCCGTTCGAGCGTGGTGGTGGCCGGCAGGACGATGTCGGCGCGGCGTGCGGTGGGCGTCCACCATGATTCGTGGACGATGATCGTTTCCGGCCGACGCCAGGCCTGTTCGAGCAGGAACAGATCCTGCGCGTGGTGGAACGGATTGCCGCCGGCCCAGTAGACCAGCCGCACGTCCGGGAAGGTGATGCGACGCCCGTTGAAGTCGATCTGTTCCCCGGGCTTCATCAGGGCATCGATCACGCAGGCGACCGGGATGGCGCTGGCGGCCGGATTGGTGAGACCCTCCATCGCCGGAACGTAGCCGCGGCGGGCGGGAGCGCCGACGCCGTTCATCGAACCGTAGCCGAAGCAGAAGCCCCCGCCGGGCAGGCCGATCTGCCCGAGCATGGCTGCGAGCGCGATGAGCGCCCAGAACGGCTGTTCGCCATGGTCGGCGCGCTGCAGCGACCAGGCGGCGGTCAGCATGACGCGGCCGCGCCTGATCAGGCTCCAAAGCGCTTCCAGGTCGGCGACGTCGATGCCGGCGATGGCTGCGGCCCACTCGAAGGTCTTGTCGATGCCGTCCGTCTCGCCGGCGAGATAGGCGCTGAAGGCTTCGTGCCCCGTCACGTAGCGCGCCAGGAACGCCTGGTCGGCGCGTCCGTCGACGACCGCGCGGCGCGCGAGCGCCAGCATCAGCGCGGTGTCGGTGTTGGGCCGCGGCGCGATGCGCATCGCGTCGAGCCCGGGCGGCGTGTCCTCGTCGATCGGCGAGACGATCACGAACTTGACGCCCCGCGCCGCCGCCGCCTCGAGATGACGGGGCATGTGGTGATGCCCCGCGCCGCCGGAGGTCACATGCCAGTTCTTCGGGTTGAGACCGCCGAAGGCGACCAACACGTCGGTCTCGTCGGCGATCGTCCGCCAGTCGGTCGCGGTCGACGAAACGGCGTCCGCGTTGCCGAGCACGTGCGGGAGGATGGCATGCGCCGCGCCCCAGCTGTAGTTGCCGATCTGGTCGGTGTAACCGCCCGCCGCGGCCAGGAACCGGCGGACCTGGCTGCGGGCATGGTGCAGGCGGCCGGCGCTCGACCAGCCGTAGGAACCGCCGAGGATCGACGCGGGACCGTGCATCTGGCGCACGCGGTCGAGCTCGGACGAGCAGAGGTCGAGCACGGTGTCCCACTCCACGGGCACCATCGCCTCCCTCCCCCTTCCTTCCCCGCCGGCCCGTTCGCGTCGGCGAAGGAAGCTTTCCCGCACGTGTGGCCGATCGATGCGCAAGGGCGAATGCACGAATGCCGGAAGCGCGCCGATCATGTCGGCATCGGCTCCGCCGTTCCGCCAGGGCCGCGCCGAGACGAGACGCCCGTCGGCCACCTCGGCTTCGAAAGCGCCCCAGTGGCTGAGGCTTATGCCGACCCTGGCCGCCACCCGACTATTCGGCAGCGATCGCGGCCGGCTTGATGCGGAAGCCGTATCGTTCTTCCAGACCAAGGCTGCGCACGGCATCGAGACCAACCTGAAGGTGATCCGCCGAGACCGGCTGAAGCGGCTTGCGCAAGGGGCCGGCCGGCAGGCCGATGGCGCGCATCAGCGACTTGATCGCCACGGGGTTGATCGCCGAATAGGCGAAATGCAGCATCGGCAGATTGCGCAGCCATGCCTCGCGGCACGCGAAGGCATCGTCGCCGTTTTCCCACTTCTTCGAGATGACGGCCATCTCCTGCGGAATGATGTTGCCGGTCATGTTGGCGGTGCCGTCGCCGCCGAGCGCCATGGTGGGAATGACGAGACCGAGGTTCGGCGAGCAGCAGCACATGATCGCCATGTCGGGCGCGGCTGCGCAGACCTGCGCGACCTGGCCGACGCGAGTGGTCGATTCCTTGAGAACGACCATGTTGGGGTGCTTGGCAAGCTTGAGAATGTCGGTCCAGTGCAGGTCCGTCTTCACCCGCGGCGGATTGTTGTAGAAGCCGATCGGGAAATCGAGGGCGTCGCACACCTCCCAGGCGTAGTCGGTGATCGCCGCGTTGTCGGCGCAGATGTAGGCGGGCGCCGCGATGATCGCCCCGTCTCCACCCTCGGCCTTGGCATAGCGGACATAGTCGATGGTGGTCTGCGTGTTGTTGCCGGTGCAGCCGTAATAGAACAGCATCTTGCCGGTCTTCATCTTCGCGGTGCGGGAGATAATGTCGCGCCGCTCCTCGGCCGAGAGCATCGACACCTCGCCCGTCGACCCCATGATGAGCACGGCTTCGGTACCGTTCTGCTCGTGCCAGGAGAGGAGGGTGCGGAAGCCCTCGTAATCGATCGAGCCATCGGCATTCATCGGCGTGACGAGCGCGACGAAGGATCCTTTCGGCTTTACATGCGCCATTGCAATTGTCCTTTCTAGCGGAAGAATTGAGGGGTGAACCACATGGGCAACCCGAGGATGATCTGCGGAAACCAGAGCGACAGGCACGCCACGAACACCGTCAGCCCGCAGATCGGCAGGACGGCCAGCATGGCGCGGCCGAGACGAACCTCGCCGATCTGGGCGGCGATCAGCAGGCAGATGCCGTAAGGCGGCGTGATGAGGCCGACCGAAAGGACGATGGTGCTGAGCACACCGAGATGCACCGGGTTGAAGCCGGCCAGATTGCCCAGCGCCTGGATGATCGGAAGAAAGATCAGGGTGGCGGAGATCGGATTGAGGACGGTGCCGACCAGCAGCAGGAATCCGATCAGCAGGAGCATGATGCCGTAGGGATTCCGGGTCACGCCGGTGATGAAGTCGACCACGATCTGCGCGGCGCCCAGATAGGCGATCATCCAGCCGAAGATGGCGGCCCCGGCGACCGTGAAGAGGGGCACCGCGAAATCTACGGCGCCGTCGGCCAGCATGCGCGGCATCTTCGCCAGCGGAACGTCGCGATAGAGGACGAGCGTCAGGAACAGCGCCCAGACGACCGCGATGATCGAGCCTTCGGTGGGCGTGACGAAGCCGCCCACGATGCCGCCGAGCACGAGGACGGGGATCAGCAGAGGGGCAGCGCCACGCTTCACCGCACTGGCCAGCGCACGAAATCCCGGAAAAGGGTTTGCCGGATAGCCGTGCTTCAACGCGAGCACGTAGGTGTAGCCCATCATGAACAGGCCGATCAGAACGCCCGGAACGATCCCGCCGAGAAACAGCGCGCCGATCGATACGTTGCCGAACGCGCCATACACGATCAGGATGATGGATGGCGGGATGATGACGCCCAGCGTCGACGAAGCCGCGGTGAGAGCCACCGCGAAGGCCGGATCGTATCCGGCCTTCTTCATGGCCGGGATCAGGATCGACCCGACGCTGGCCGTGTCCGCGGCGGCCGAGCCCGAGAGGCTGGCGAAGACCATCGACACGAACACATTGACGTGTCCGAGCCCGCCCCGCACGTGCCCCACCGTGCTGTCCGCCACCTTCAGCAGCCGAAGCGTGATGGAGCCGGCATTCAGGATGCGGCCGAGGAACATGAAGAAGGGCACGGCGAGCAGCGTGAAGCTGTCGATGCCGGAATACATCTGGTTGACGACGGAGGTGAGCGGCAGCCCTTCCAGCACCATCACCAGGACCGAGGCGATGATGAGGGCAAAGCCGATGTTCACCCGCAGCGCGATGAGGACGAAGAAGGAGAGGAGGAGCAGGACGAGCGGGTTCATGCTTCTCTACGCCTCAGGACACCGGAAAGGAATTCGATCAGGAACAGCAGCATGAGCGCCCCGCTCAGCGGGATGGGGACGAACATCCAGCCCCTCGAAATGCCGAGCGACTGCACCGACCCGCTCCACCGGATGCGCGTCAGGTTCCAGCCGTAGCGCAGCAGGACGAAGACCACGACGACCGCCCCCAGCAGGCTGATCGCCTGCAGCACCCGGTCGATGCGGGGACTGTTTTCCGGCCAGAGATCGACGGTGTAGTGCGCGCCGCGCCGGAACGCGACGGCGGCGCCGACGAACACCAGCCAGGAAAACAGCAGCTGAGCGAGGTCCAGCGTCCAGATGAACGGCAGGCCGAGCAGGTTGCGCGCCACGACCTGCAGGGCCACCGTGCCGATGAGGGCCAGGAACCCGACCCCCAGTGCCGTTTCGACTGCCAGGGTCACGAGATCATTGAAGCGTTTCAGCATGGCCTGATCCGTGCCCGTCTGCCTTCGGCGTCAGCGGCTCATCAGCTCGAATTCCGCGACGAGGTCGAGATCGGCCGCAAGCTTGGCCTGGATCGGCTCTGCGACGGCGATCAACACGGCCTTGTCGGGACGGGTGACGGTCACGCCATGTTCGGCCTGCAACGTCTCGACCAGCTTGTCGTCATACTCCTTGGCCTTCTCCAGTCCGTGAAGATTGGCTTCCTCGGCCACCTCCAGCACGATTTGCTGCAGGTCTTCGGGAAGCCGGTTCCAGGTCACGCTGGACATCGAGGTGTGGTTCACCTGGATGACATGCTCGGTCAGTGCGAGATTGGGCGCAACCTCGTAGAGCTTCGATCCGGTATAGCCCGGAAGCGAGCTTTCCAAGGCGTCGGCGATGCCCGTCTGCATTGCGGCATAAAGCTCTCCCCAGGCCACGGTGACCGGCAACATGCCGAATGCGGACCAGGTTTCGGCGTCCATCGGCGACGGCGGCGTGCGCATGCGCAGGCCGTTCAGGTCGCCAGGCCCTTCCACCGCCACGGATCGCGTGGACATGCTGCGCGCGCCCGAACCGCCGAGCGCCAGGAGCTTCATGCCGACGCCGCGCTCTTCGTAGACCTTCTCGAAGTGCTCATGGACCGGCGTGCCGGGGCCCACGCGCTCGATGAGGTCGTCCATGCTCGTGAACAGGTAGGGCATGGTGAAAATGGAAAACTCCGGCACCTGCTGGGCGGCATTGCTGGTGGTGCTGATCATCAGGTCGATCGTGCCGAGCCCGACCTCGCTGATGACGGCCGGATCCTGCCCGAGCTGGCCGGAATCGAAGATGCGGATCTCGATGCGGCCATCGCTGCGCGCCTCGATGTTCTCCTTCATGAAGGCGGCCATGTCGTTGTAGGGATGCGGCGACTGCACGAGCGTGTGGATGCGCAGGTTGAAATCGGCCGCCAGGGCGGTCGTACCCGCCAGCGCGGAACTGAGTATGGCAAGGGCTACACGGGCTGCATGGGTCCTGGTGCTCATCGACGTGCTCCTTGATGTCGGGTTGGGGCGGATGCCCTTTGTCGGCTTCACAACGAGCGCATCGTGTCTCGCGTGGCTCAAAGATCAAATACAATCTGGTTCAGAGGCCATGTGAAATCCTTATGGACCAATGCGCGCGACCTCCCCGAACCCCTCCAGCGTTTCGAAGAGGTGGCGGCAGAACGTGCTGGCCGCGCGCGTCAGGGGCACTTCGGCGGACTTGAAGACATGGAAGTCGAACGGGATGACCGGCTTGAACGGCACCAGCCGCAGGTCCGCCCGGAAGACGCGTGGCGTCAGCGGGTCGACGATCGCGATCCCGACGCCGGCAGCCGCTAGCCCGCAGGCGGTATAGGACGGCTGGCTTTCCACCGCGATCTCGGGCTGTACGTTCGCCTCGGCGAAAATCTGGGTGATGTAGCCGGCCGCGACCGTGTGGTGGGCAAGCGCGACCATGGGGTGACCCTTCAGGTCGCGGGGGCCCAGTTCGGTGCGCCCGCTGAGCGGATGTCCGGGCACCATCGCGCACACGCAGCAGGTTCGGTAGGAGGCGATGATGTCGATGCCCTGCCGCTCCGCCACCATCTGCCCGATCCCGAGTTCCACCTGACGCGAGGAGACCAGGTCGAGGATGCGGGCCGAGCCATGGACGTCATGGGTGATCCGGATGCCGTCCCGCTCGGCCAGGAGCCGGGCGATCGCATTGGGCATCACCTCCAGACTCACCATGGGCATGGCAGCGATGTGAAGCGTGGCTCGGCGCAGGTCGCGAATCTCGTTCGCGACCTGGCGCAAGCGCTCGATGCCGTAGAACATCCGCTCCACTTCCTGGAGCAGTTGACCGCCTTCGGCGGTTGGCTCGAGCTTGCCCCCCTTGCGGAGAAAGATCGGAAAGCCGACGCTGCGCTCGAGATCGGCGATCAGCCGGCTGACGGCGGGCTGTGAAATGTTGAGCGCCTGGGACGCGGCGGTGACCGAACCGTGTCGCATGACCAGCCGGAACGCTCGCAATTGTCGTTCATTCACGGCGACGGCCTCTCTTCGACATTCGGTGCTGGCAACGCCCGATCACCAGCGCGCAACCGTTTTTCCTCCCCGCAACCCGTGTCGTCCGCACCGATTGACTGGCCATCGATACCATCATTTCGAGGTCCAAAAGGGAATAGGCTTCGCGCGTCACCGGTCCCGTCCCGCGCCGGAACGGTCGTCCCGTGTAACGTCGCGGCCCGTTCAGGCACCCGCATGTCGTTTTTGAGCGCGTGTCATATATTTTCGTTGATTTTCGTTTTGAGTTGGATAACCTTCGTTTGGAGCCCAGGTCGAACTCGTCTGCGGGCTAAGCGAATGGGAGGACTTCATGAGACATTCATTGCCCGTTTTCGGGCTCGCATTGGCGTTTGCAATGGCGTTGTCATCCGGCAAGTCGATTGCCCAGGATGACGTCGAACTGCTGCCCGACAACCTTCTCAACATCAAATCCGAAGCGATGACCGAGCCGGGCAAGTTCAAGAAGGACGGCCCCTACCGGATCGGTTGGTCGTTTCCGGGCGTCGGCAACACCTGGATCGTGCAGATGCACCAGGAAACCGAGTACGAAGCCGCAAACAACCCGCAGGTCAAGGAATTCATCTTCTCCGAGGCCAACTGGCAGCCCGCCAAGCAGGTGGCCGACATCGAGGACATCCTGACCAAGGGCGTCGATGCCCTGATCGTCGCGCCGATCGCCTTCCCGATGGTCAAGAAGCAGATCGAGGCGGCGATGGCCACCGGGATCCCGGTCATCACCTTCGGCGTCAGCAACGGCGCGGTGGAATCGGACGTCGAGATCATGGGCGCCGGAGAGTACTTCGGCGAGGTCGGCGGCACGTTCCTCAAGGAGAAGCTCGGCGGCAAGGGCACCATCTGGGCCATCCGCGGCGTCGCAGGCGTCGGCGAGGAACAGCTGCGCTACGACGGGTTCAGGCGCGCCATCGAAGGCACCGAGATCAAGATCGGCGCCGAGGTGTTCGGCGACTGGAACTACGCGAAGGCCAAGGGCCTCTGCGAGAACCTGGTCCTCTCGGGCCAGCCGGTCGACGGCATCTGGTCGTCCGGCGCCGAGATGACGCGTGCCTGCATCGAGGTGTTCCAGTCGGTCGGCAAGCCGCTGGTGCCGATGACCGGCGAAGGCAACAACGGGTTCTTCAAGACCTGGACGGAGTCGGGCGTCGAAGCCGTCTCGCCGGTGTTCACGCCCGGTCTCGGACCTGCGGTCCTGCGCGCGGCGGTCGCCCTGCTGGAAGGCAAGTCGTTGCACCGGACCTACTTCTCGGCGCCGGAGCCGCTGACCAATGCGGACATCGACAAGTACTTCCGTCCCGACCTCAACGATGCGTTCTGGGTTCCGTCGACCTTGCCCGAGGAAGAGCTTCAGAGGCTGTTCAAGCGCTGATCGGGCTCCGACGCATCGAGGCCGGCCGATGACCGACGTCTTGAACCGCACCATGCTCGCCTCCGGCACTGCCGCCGGAGGCGAGGCGGTCAGCTTCCGCAACATCACGAAGAGCTTCGGCGCGAACACAGCGCTGGACGACGTGTCCGTCACGGGGCGTACCGGATCGGTGCATGCCGTCACCGGGGAAAACGGCGCCGGCAAGTCGACGCTGATGAACCTCCTGGCCGGCGTCCTCAAGCCGACGTCCGGCGAGATCCTGCTCTTCGGCGACAAGGTCCATTTCAGCGGGCCCAAGGCGGCGAAACAGGCGGGCATCTCGACGGTGTTCCAGGAACTCACCTTGCTCCCCAACCTGACCGTCGCTGAGAACATGTGCCTCGGCCGCGAACCACGCCGGCTCGGTTTCGTCGACGGCGCGGCGATGCGGCGTTCGGCGCGCGACGTCTTCGCGCGGCTCGACATCGACCTCGACCCGGGCTCCTACTGCGGCGACCTGACGATCGCCCAGCAGCAGATGGTCGAGATCGCCAAGGGTGTCGCGACCGATGCCCGCATCTTCATTTTCGACGAACCCACCGCCGCCCTCAACGGGCCGGAAATCGAGAAGCTGGAGCGCCTGATCGTCTCCCTCAAGGCCGCAGGCAGCCTCGTATTCTACATCAGCCATCGTCTCGACGAGATTTTCCGTTTCTGCGACACGATCACCGTTCTGAAGGACGGCCGGCATGTCGCCACCCAACCCGCGGCCGACGTGACCCGGGACGGGCTCGTGTCCCTGATGGTCGGGCGCTCGCTCGATCGCTTCTTTCCGCCGCGTTCGGCGACACCCGCCGGGCAGGCATCGGCCATCGACGTCGAGGACCTGGTGGCGGCGGCCGACGCTCCCCCGGTGACGCTGACGCTGCGGCGCGGCGAAATCCTCGGCCTTACCGGCCTCGAAGGACAGGGCCAGCGCGAGATCATCCGCGCAATCGCCGGCCAGATGACGCCGCTCGGGGGCGTTGTGACGCGGCATTCGAAAAGCGGCGAAGCCATTCGACTGCCATCGACGCCCGTCGCTGCGGCACGCGCCGGGATAGGGTTCGTGCCAGAGGACCGCAAGTCGGAGGGCCTCTTCCTGCCGCTGGGCATCGACCGAAACATCGGCATCGGCATGATGCGCCTGTCGTCCCTGTGGGACCGGGCCCGTGTGGATCGCGATCGGCTGGCCGCCCTCCTGGCCGGCATGAACGTGAAGGCCAGCAGTCCCCAGCAGGAGGTGCAGGCTCTCTCCGGCGGCAACCAGCAGAAGGTCCTGATCGGTCGCTGGCTGGCGGCCGGCGTCGACATCCTTCTGGTCGAGGAGCCGACGCGAGGTGTCGATGTCGGCGCGAAGTCCGAAATCTACGCCCTGCTCCGCACCTTCGTCGACGAGGGAGGAGCCGTGCTGATGACCTCCAGCGAACTGTCGGAACACATCGGTCTGTGTGATCGCATTCTGGTCGTTCGCGGTGGCCAGATCGTCGACGAGATGCCGGGCGCGATGGCCACGGAGGAAGCAATCATGACATCCGCACTGACCGGCTCGGCACAGGACCGGCAAGGAATGCAGTCGTGATCGGCGGCTCCGCTTCGAGATCGTCGCGATCCGGCATCGGCATCATCACGGTCGCCTTGCCGCTGTCCATGTTCGTCCTGCTGTCGTTTGCCGCGCCGAGTTTCTTCACGGGGCAGAACATCGGCAACATCAGCAACCAGATCGCCGCGCTCCTGATCACGTCGCTCGGACAGTTGATCGTCGCCATCAGCGGCGGCGTCGATCTTTCCGTCGGCTCCACCTTGAGCCTGACGAGCGCGATCATCGTGTCCTTCGATCCGTCGATCGTCATTCCGCTCGCCCTGTTCGCCGGATGCTGCATCGGGGTCGTGAACGGGGTCGGCGTGGCGGTGTTCGGCGTGCATCCCCTGGTCATGACGCTCGCGACGGCGACCTTCGTCCAGGGCCTGACGTTCCTCGTCCTGCCGACGCCGGGCGGTGTCGTCCCGCCGGCGATCGAACGGCTCGCGGAGAGCCCCATCTCCGGCCTGCCGGGCTCGCTGCTGTGGTGTGCGGCGGCGATCCTGTTCTTCTGGCTCCTGCTGTCGCGATCGTCCTTCGGATTGAGGCTCTACGCCATCGGCGCAAATCCGCGCAACGCGGCCCTCAACGGCGTCAAGGTCGTCGCCCCCATCATCACCTGCTACGTGCTGTGCTCCCTGTCGGCGGTGGCCGCGGGCGTGTTCCTGACGGCCCGCGTCTCGACCGGCGATCCGACCGTCGGGGCGTCGTTCGGTCTCGATTCGGTCACCGTGATCGCGCTCGGCGGCGTCCAGCTTTCGGGTGGAATCGGCAGCGTACCCGGCGTGATCCTGGGCGCGATCACGCTTGGGCTCGCCACCAACGGCATGAATCTGCTCGGTGTTTCGCCCTTCCTGCGAATGGCGGCGACCGGCCTTCTGTTGCTGGGCGCGATCAGCCTCCAGCGCCGCAAGACGATCGGGGTCTGACACGATGGCGATGCTCGAGACACCCCGGGAACGACCCGGCTATCGGCTCCTGTCGGCGGCAACCGCATTGCCGATCGCCTATGTCGGCACGCTGCTGCTTCTGCTGTGTGCGTACATGTTCCGGCCGGCGCTCTTGTCGCCCATGCTGCTGATGCTCATCATCCGGCAGGCGGCCCCGCTCGGGGTCGCGGTCATCGGCCAGTCGCTCTGCATACGCATCCTGTCGATCGACCTGTCCTTCGGCGGCGTCGCGATGGGGGTCAGCTATATCCTGACCAGCGGTTATGTTCCGGGCAACCAGGCCGTGCTGATCGGCGGCAGCCTGCTGTTCGGCGCGGCCGTCGGCCTGGCGAATGCCTTCTTCATCGTGCGCCTGCGCGCCTCCTCGGTCATCGTCACGCTGGCGATGGGTCTGCTGCTGACGGGGATCGTCATCGCCTTCAGCCAGTTCCGCGCGCCGGGAGATGCGCCCGCGTTGTTGAAATACATCGGCCAGACGCGCATCTGGAACGTGCCGCTCGCGCCGCTCGTCTGGTTCGCCCTGCTGATCCCGATCGGCTGGTACCTGAAAAGATCCGTGCTCGGCCAGTATATCGACGCCATCGGCGCCAACCCGCGTGCCGCCCATGCGACCGGCATCCCCTATGCGTCCGTCGTCGTGCTGGTCCACGTCGCCTCCAGCCTCTTCGCGGTCGTGAGCGCCTTCCTGCTGGTGGGATTCGTGGGCATGGGAAGCCTGGACATCGGCCGCGATCTCGCGCTGAACTCCCTGGCCGCGGTCATCCTGGGCGGCGTGACCTTCGGGTCCGGGCGAGGAGGCATTCTCGGTCCGGCGGTCGCAGCCTTCATGCTGACCTTCCTGTTCAACCTGCTGACCAGCTTTGGTCTCGGGGAGCCGAGCAAGCTCATGCTGCAGGGCGCCATCATCGCCATGGCGGCGATCGCCTATTCCGCAAGAACCAGAAACTGAGGAGATTCTCATGACAACGATCATGCCCGGCGCCGAACCGTTCCGCTTCGATGGCGACAAGGCGTCCGTCCTCGTGCTGCACGGCTTCACCGGCACGACCCAGAGCATGCGCTACGTCGGCGAGCAGCTGAACAAGCGCTATGGCTTTACCGCCAGCGGCCCGCGTCTCGCCGGCCACGGCACATCGGTCGACGACATGGAAACGACCGGCTATCTCGACTGGCTGAACTCGGCCGAGGAAGCGCTCAAGGCGCTGGCGGCGGAAGGTCGTCCGGTCTTCGTCCTTGGCCTGTCGATGGGCGGCTCGATCATCCTGAACCTGGCGGCCCGGTTCGGCGACATCGTCAAGGGCGCCATTTCCGTCAACGCGCCGGCGCTGTTTCTCGGCCCCGACATGGCGACCCTGCTGTGCGACCCGAACGCACCGGCCCGCACGCCCGGCATCGGCTCCGACATCAAGGCGCCTGGCGTGGTGGAACTGGCCTATCCGGAGGTGCCGGTCGGCCGCCTGCGGGAGGGACACCTGCTGTTCGGCCTGACCACCAACCTGCTGCCGAGGATCACGTGCCCCACGATGGTCATCCAGTCACGCGAAGATCACGTCGTGCCGGCTCGAAACGCCCTCGACATCGTCAATGCCCTGACGAGCTGCGACCATGTCCGTCTTCTCTGGCTCAACGAATCCTATCACGTCGCCACGCTCGACAACGACAAGGACGCGATCGTCACCCACGCGGGCGAGTTCATCCGCTTCCTGCTGGAGCACTGACGGCACGGCGGCGGCATCGGCCCGGGACCGATCCGGGCCGATGCCTCAGCGCCTGCCGCTGACGAGCACGCACCCGCGACGCGTCTTCCGGGCCCTGGCCGGAAGACCAGACGTCAGGTCCTGGGCATTCCCTTCGGCCGCATCCGCCGCTTCTGGGCGGCGATGCGGAACGGGGCGTTCGGTCCGCCATACCCGTCATAGTGACCGCGGCGTTCCACGACCTCGAAGAAGAAACCCTCGCCGACGATCGGGCTGTAGATCTGGAAGTACTCCCCGGCCTCGTCGCGATCGTAGAGGATGTTTTCGTCGCGCAACCGGTCGGCGAAGTCCGGATCGAGCCCGAAGCGGGCTTCGAGATCGTCGTAGTAGTTCTGCGAAATGACCAGCGGCTCCAGTCCGTTCGCCTTGAGCGCCGCGGCCGCTGCAAAGATGTCATCGGTGGCGAAGGCGATATGCTGGATCGCCGAGCCGAAGGTCTCGGCGATGAAATGGCCGGCCAGCGTGCGGCGGTTCTCGGCGCCGTTCAACGTCAGCCGCAGACTGCCGTCGGCATTGCCGATCGCCTGGCTGCGCACCAGCCCGGCCGGATCGACGATGTCGACCATCGGCGTTTTCTTCATCCGGAAGATCGAGGTGTAGAACAGGCCCCAGCTCAGCATCTCCTCGTATTCCATCGTCTGGGCGACGTGGTCGATGCGCGACAGTCCGACGTCGGAAGCCGCTGCAATGCCGGCGACCGGCTCGAACTCGATCTCCCAGACACGGGCAAGGTCGGAGCCGCCGTCGATGAAGTAGAGGATGCCGCCGCCGAGCCCATGGATCGCCGGGATGGCGAGTTCGCCCGGCCCAGGCGCCTGTTCGAAGATCTCCGCACCGAGTGACCGCGCCCGCGCGACCGTGGCCTGCGCATCGTCGACCCTGAGGCCGACGGCATAGGCGGAGGTGCCGCGCACCAGGAAGGACGAATGGGCGAAGCCCTCCCGTTCGGTGTTGACGACGAGGTTGATCCCGCCCTGGCGGTAAAGCGTCACCGCCTTGGACCTGTGACGGCCGGCCACTCGGAAACCGAGCGCCGAAAACAGCATGCCGAGGCGCTGCGCCTCGTCCGCGTCGGCGGCGAACTCGACGAACTCCACACCCTCGACGTTCATGCGATCGGGCATGTCGAGCGTCTCGATCGCGACATCGGGTTCGAGCCGCCGCACCTGGTCCATCAGCGCCACCAGCGAGCGCCTGCCGTCGACGGCGATCGAGCGTGGCGAACCGCCGCGAAACTGGTCGTTGAACACCTCCAGCGACAGCGTGCCGGCATAGCCCGTGGCGGCCACGGCGCGCATGAAGTCGGTGACGGGCAGGTCGCCCTCGCCCGGCATGTTGCGGAAATGACGGCTCCAGTAGAGCAGGTCCATTTCGATCTGCGGGGCGTCGGCCAGCTGGACGATGAAGATGCGGTCACCGGGAATGGAACGGATGGAGTTCGGATCGATCCGGCGCGCGAGCGTGTGGAAGGAATCGAGGATCAGGCCGATGTTCTCGTGGTCGGCGCGGCGCACGACCTCCCAGGCGTCGCGGTGATCGCTGACGTGGCGGCCCCAGGCAAGCGCCTCGTAACCGACGCGCAGTCCGCGTTTGGCGGCGCGCTCGCCGAGTTCGCGAAAGTCGGCGGCCGCACGGTCGATGCCGCCAAGCGCCAACGGCGAGACGTTGGAGCAGACCAGCATCAGGTCGGTGCCGAGTTCCGCCATCAGGTCGAACTTGCGTTCCGCGCGGTCGAAGCCGCGGCCGCGTTGCGGCTCCGGCATGCCCTCGAAGTCGCGGAACGGCTGGAACAGCGTGATCTCGAGCCCATGGTCGCGGACCATGCGGCCGACATCGGCGGGCGACCCGTCGAAGGCGAGGAAATCATTCTCGAAGATCTCGACCCCGTCGAACCCCGCGGCGGCGATCGCTTCGAGCTTCTCGCGCAAGTCGCCGCTGATCGAAACCGTGGCGATGGAGGTCTTCATGTCGGGTGTCCGTTCCTGCGCATGATGCCCGCCGACCTGAGCCGGCGGATTGGAGGCAGGCGAGACGACGCCCCCCGACGCCGCCTCGCCCTAACCGCCCGAAGTGATCAGAGTGCGTTGATCTTGTCGAGCGCACCCTCCGGCCAGGAGGCCGAGAGAGGCGATTCCTGGTACTTCTTCTGGGCGAAATCCTGGAAAGCCTTGACGTCGGGGGTGTAGACCTTGAGGCCTTCGCCTTCGAAGAACGCGACGAGCTCCGCTTCCTGCTTCAGATACTCCGCATTGCTCGAATCAAACGCCTTCTTCGCTGCCATGCGCATGCGCTCCTGCTGCTCCGGAGACAAGGCGTCGAAAACCTTCGAGCTGACGATCAGGATGCCGAAGCCGACATTGTGGCCGGTCAGCACGATCTGGTCGGTGACCTCGTGGAACTTCATCGCCTTGTTGTTCGGCAGCGGATTGTCCTGTGCATCGACGACGCCGGTCTGGAGCGAGGTGTAGAGCTCGGAGTAGGCGATCGGGATCGGGTTGGCGCCGATCGCCTCGCCCAGGAACTGCCAGCTTTCGCCGCCCGGCATGCGCAGCTTGATGCCCGCCATGTCGGCCGGCGTGTTGATCTGCTTGTCGCCGCGCAGGTTGAGATGGCGCGTGCCGTAATAGGCCGGCGCCAGGATCTCGACGCCGAGCTTCTCGCGCGCGATCTGCCTGAACTGGTCGCCGACCTCGCTGTCGAAGACGGCCTTCAGATGCGCTTCGTCACGGATGACGTAGGCGGCGCCGAGAATGTCGAACTCCGGCGCCTGCTTGGCGAAGTCCGACGGCGGCAGGAGCGCCATCTGCGCATTGCCGCGCTGGATCGCGGTCAGTTCGGTGCCCTGCTTGAAGAGTGTGCCGTTGAAATAGGGCTTGAAGTCGAACTCGTCGCCGATCTCTGTGGCGAAGATCTCCGTCATGGCGACCGAACGCGGAACGTCGGGCGAATTCACGTCCGGGAAGATCAGTTCGATCTTGGATTGCGCCGAAGCACCCGCGGCGCCGGCGAGCAGCATGGCACCTGCGGCGATGGATCTGATTGCGTGGAAACTCATGTCTTTCCTCCCTGAGGTTGAACGGTGGCAGTCTTTGTCGTCTGGCCGAACCGGTTCTCCGGCAGCCCTTGTCCCGCGCCATGAACTGCAAACAGCGCGCCGGCCAGTGGCTCGGCGGCACGTTGCTGCGGCGTGAGGAACTTCGTGGCGCTCGTCACGTAGAGCGTCTTCAGGTCGTCGCCGCCAAAACAAAGGCAGGTCGGATTGGTGACGGGCAACGGTATCGTCCGGTCGACGGCCCCGTCGGGTCGATGCCGGACGATGCGTCCGCCGGCGAAGAAGGCCATCCAGATACAGCCATCGACGTCGACGCAGGCCCCGTCCGGCCGCTCGCCGGTCGCCGTGTGATCGGCAAACACCCGCCGATTGGTGATGGCCCCGTCGTGCATGTCGAGATCGAAGGCGAAGCCGAGATGGCGGCGCGTGTCGGTGAAGTAGAGCGTTCGGCCATCGGGCGAAAACGCGATCCCGTTGGAGACGATGACGTCTTCGGCCATCCGTGTTGTGCTGCCGTCCGGATCGATCCGGTAGAGCCCGCCGGCGGGTCGGTGCAACTGGTTGTCCATCGTGCCGACCCAGAACCGGCCCCGCGCGTCGACGCGTCCGTCGTTCAGCCGGTTGTCGAGGCCGGGCTCCACCGCGGACAGGTCGGTTCGGGCGCCGGTCCCGAGATCGAGCGCGTAGAGGCTGAGATCCTCGGCCAGCAATCGCCGGCCGTCGGCCATCAGCGCCTGCGTTCCGGCGAAGGTGCCGGGCAGCCGGGTCAGGCCGTCGATGCCGGTCGCGGGATCGAACCAGCGCAGCTTCGGCTGCTCGATGTCCAGCCACCAGAGCCTTCGCGTGCGTTCGCACCAGAGCGGCGTTTCGCCGAGCTGGTCCTGCCCGATGACCGCAACGTCGATGCTGATGCTGTGACCGCTCATCCTGCGCCTAGCCCTGGTAGCCGAGGAGCCGGGGCAGGAACAGCACCAGGTCCGGCACGAACGTGACGATCGCGAGCGCCGCGAACAGCGCGTAGAGGAACGGCATCAGGTCGCGGATGATGGCCGATAGCGGCGCCTTGGTGATGTTCTGCACGACGAAGAGCAGCAGCCCGTAGGGCGGCGTCACCAGGCCGATCATCGAGTTGACGACGACGACGACGCCGAAATGCACGGGATCGATGCCGAGCGCCTGCACCGTTGGAATGAAGATCGGAACGATGATCAGGAGAATCGCGCCGCCTTCCAGCACGCAGCCGAGCACCAGCAGAAGCAGGTTGATCACGATCAGGAAGCCGACCTGCGACAGTTCGAACTGCTGCAGCCAGCCGGCCAGCATGTCCGGCACGTTTTCGCGGGTGATGACGTAGTTGAAGGCCAGCGATCCGGCGATCAGGATGCCGATGTTGGCTGTCGAGCGGCCGCTCGACAAGAGTGCGCCGTAGAACTGGCCGAAATTGACCGACCGGTAGAAGACCACCGACACCAGAAGCGCATAGGCCGCGGCCGCGGCCGCCGCCTCGGTCGGCGTCATCACGCCGCCATAGATGCCGCCGAGCAGGATCACCGGCAGCAGCAGCGCCGGGATGGCGCGAAACGTCACCCCGGGAATGGCCCGCATCGGCACGGCTTCGTCGACCGGAAAGCGCCGGCGACGCGCCAGCCAGGCGTTCATCAGGATGAGGACCACGCCCATCATGAGGCCCGGAAGCATGCCCGCCGCGAAGAGGTAGCCGATGGAGGTGTCGGAAACGAGGGCGTAGAGCACCATCGGGATCGAAGGCGGGATGATCGGGCCGATGGTGGCCGATGCCGCCGTGATCGCCGCGGCATAGCTCGGCGTGTATTTCCCGTCCTTGGTCATCATGTTGATGATGATGCGGCCCATGCCGACCGCGTCGGCGAGCGCCGAGCCGGACATGCCCGAGAAGATCAGGCTGGAAACCACGTTGACGTGCCCGAGCCCGCCCCGGAAGCGGCCGACCAGCGCCTGCGAGAATCGCAGCAGGCGATCGGCCAGACTGCCGACGTTCATGATGTCGGCGGCCAGGATGAACAGCGGGATGGCCAGCAGCGTGTAGCTGTTGAACAGGCCCTGCAGCATGGTTTCGGCGGCGATCGAGGTGTCGAAGCCGGCCAGCGCCAGGTAGAGGATCGTTCCGCAGATCATCGCCTCGCCGATCGGCAAGGCGAAGACCGCCAGCACGAAGATCAGCCCAAGCGCTGCGCCCATGGGGTCAAGCATGCTCATCGGACACCGGTGCTTCTAGAGGATCCTGGTGGCTCGGGCGGCCCTGGATCGCCCGCCAGACGGACATCAGGGATCGGATGACCACCGCGATCGCAAAGGGAATGTAGATGGAGAAGACGATGTCGAAGCGGATGCGCAGGAAGGACGTCCGCTCGATCGCCATGAAAGTCACGAAATCCCAGGCCTTCGGGATCGACCAGGCGAAGATGCCGGCGCAGGCGAGCCCTGCCAGAACGTCCATCACGCGGCGCGCGGTCGGTGGAACCAGCTGGTAGACGATGTCCAGCCGGATCGCGTCGTCGGCCTTCACCACGAAGGTGTAGCCGAAGAAGATGCCCCACAGCCAGGCGATGGTGACGTACTCGACCGTCCAGCCGAGCGGCAGGTTCAGGAAGTAGCGGAAGACGATCTGCACGATGAAGGCCGCGAACATGCTGCCGAGCAGCAGCGCGAGGATGTTTTCCGCGCGCCGGCCGAGCCACCGTCCCAGGCTGTTCAGTTTGTCCATCTCGTTTCCCCCTGCAAACCGCGCCGGCCGCCGCCGCCGGCGCGGTTCAGGCCCGCCGCGTCAGAGTGCGTTGATCTTGTCGAGCAGGCCTTCCGGCCAGTCGGCCGAGAATTTGGATGCCTTGTACTTCTCGAGCACGTGGTTGCGGAACGCTTCCTTGTTGGGCTCGTAGACCGTGAGACCTTCGCTTTCGAAGAACGTCACCAGTTCGGCTTCCTGGCGCAGGGTCTCGGCGTCGAGCGCCGCCTCGAAGTTCAGGGCGCATTCCTGCACCTTGGCCTGCTGATCCGGCGTCATGCTGTTCCACTTCGACATCGAGATCGTATGCTGATTGTTGGCGATCAGGTGGCCGGTCAGCACGATCTGGTCGGTGACCTCGTGGAACTTCATCGATTTGTTGGCGGTCAGCGGATTGTCCTGCGCGTCGATCGCCCCGGTCTGCAGGCCGGTATAGACCTCGGTGAAGGGCATCGGGGTCGGGTTGGCGCCCAGCGCCTCGCCGACGAACTGCCAGCCCTCGCCGCCCGGCATGCGCAGCTTCACGCCGGCAAGGTCCGCCGGCTCCATGATCTTCCGGTCGCCCCTCAGGTTCAGGTGGCGCGTGCCGATATAGGCATTGGCCAGAACCTTGACGTTGGCCTTCTCCTCGATCTCCTTCCAGAGATCGGCCAGAGGCTCCGGCCTCATCACCTTGCGCATGTGGTCGTAGTCGCGGAACAGGTAGGCGGTGCCCAGAATGCTGGTGGCGGGAACCTGGTTGTAGAAATCGAAGATGGCGAGGTTGGCCATGTCGAGGTTGCCGCGCTGCATGGCGGTGAGTTCGGTGCCCTGCTTGAACAGCGTCGCCCCGTGGTAGGACTTGAAATCGAACTCGTCACCCAGGCACTCGCCGAACTCCTTGCGCAGGATCGTCGTGCGGATGTCGGTTTCGGGAACCGTGTCGGAATAGACGATCTGCACCTTGTCCTGCGCCTGTCCTGCCGAAACGGAGAGCAGGATGGCGAGCCCCGCCACGCCGCCCATGAATCTTGTCGTCGTCGAACGCATGAAAATTCCTCCCTTTCCGCGTCGTTCGCCCGGCAATTGCCGCGCGGTTCAGTTCCTGCTGCCGGACCCGGATCCGGGGCAGGCCCAGGGGGCCTCACCCGGCAGTTGCGTCTGCGAAAGCGACGAAGGCCGCCCTCATCCGATCCGTATCCGGCTTGACGCCGGCAAAGAGTTCGAACGCCCGCACGGCCTGGAACAGCGCCATCCCCTCGCCCGAAAGCGTGCGGCACCCTTTTGCCCGCGCCACGCGCAGGAACTCCGTCTCGAGCGGGAAATAGATGATGTCGGCCACCCACGTGCCGGCTCCGATCTGATCCGGATCGATCGGCATGCCCGGCACCTTGGCCATGCCGACCGGCGTCGCGTTGACGATCCCGTCCACCGAGCCGGCGATGTCGGCGGCCGGCGAGGCCTGGCACCGCCCTTCGCCGAAGAAGCCGGAAAGCTTGAGGGCGAGCGCCTGCGCCCGATCCGTGTCGGTGTCGGCGATCGACAACCGCTCGACGCCGGATTCCAGCAGCGCGTGAGCCACGGCCGCCCCGGCCCCACCGGCGCCGATCATCAGGACATGCCGGCGCGGCACGCCTGGAAGCCCGCGCCGGAAGCTTTCGGCGAAACCCCACATGTCGGTGTTGTGGCCAAAGCGTCGGCCGTCGCGAAAGACCACCGTGTTGACCGATCCGATCGATCGCGCCGCCGGCGACAGTTCGTCGAGCAGCGGCACGACGTCCTGCTTGTAGGGAAAGGTGACGTTGAGACCCGAGAAACCGAAATCCTCGGCGAAACGCAGGATGTCTGCGACATCGGTCGCCGCACTCATGCAGTCGGTGTCCAGAAGGCGATAGACATAGGGAATGCCAAGCGCCCGGCCTTCCGCCTCGTGCATGGCCGGCGTTCGCGACAGCTGGATGCCCTTGCCGAGCAGGCCGACGAGAACGGTCCTGTCATGTGACAGGCCGGCGGCGGGACCGATGTCCGCAACGCTTTCGACGCGATGACGCAAGCAGATCCTCCTGGCCCGGCGCGAGCCGAACGACCTCCATCGCTCGCCGGCCGGTGTATGGACCCAACAATGTACGGGGCGGTTAATTATGTCAAGGGCTTTGTACGAAGCAGTTAATTCGTGTATGCCGGTGGCATGACGGGAGGAGACGGGGATGGGTGAAGGCATCGGTTCGGTCGAGAAGGCCGGTCGGGTCGGCTGGAAGCAGGATCCGGAGGGCGTTCGCAGCAACATCGTCGCGGTGGCCATGGCGGAGTTCGCCCAGAACGGCCTGTCGGGCGCGCGGATCGACGAGATCGCAGCCAAGACCCTGACGTCCAAGCGCATGATCTACTACTATTTCGGCGACAAGGAGGGGCTGTACCGCACCGTGCTCGAGGAGGCCTATCGCAAGGTCCGCAGCGGCGAGCAGGAGCTGGACCTCGAGCACCTCGAGCCTGACGCGGCCCTTGCCAGGCTGGTCGAATTCACCTTCGACCACCACAGTTCCAATCCCGACTTCATCCGCATCGTGATGATCGAGAACATCCACCACGGCGCCTATCTCGAACAGTCCGACCTGATCGCGACGATGAATGAAGGGGCCATCCGCAAGCTGGAGCAGATCTGCGCGCGCGGGCGCGCCGCCGGGCTCTTCCGCCCGGAGATCGAACCGCTGGAACTGCACTGGATGATCAGCGCGCTCAGCTTCTTCAACGTTTCCAACAGGCCGACCTTTTCGCGCATTTTCGGAGCCGCCCTCTTTCGACCCGATGGCCAGAAAATCCTGCGCGGACACGCCGTCGAGATGGTCATGCGCTTCGTCATGGCCTGACCCTTCGCCTCCCAGCCCCACGAGGACATGCAATGCTCGATCCGGAACTGAAGCCGTTTCTCGACGAATGGCAGCGGCAATGGGCCAAACTCCCGGCCAAGGCCACGCCGCAGGACCGGCGGGCCCATTTCGAGGTGGTCGCCGCCGAGATGCGCCTGCCGACGCCCGACGGCGTCTCCACCGACCGCGTCGAATGGATCGACACCCCGGCGGGCGCCGTTCGCGTGCGGGTCTTCCGACATGAAGACGGCGGCACCTCCCAGCCCTGCCTGATCTACATGCATGGCGGCGCCTGGATGCAGGGCAGCCCCGAGACGCATTGGGACATCACGGCCCGGATCGCCGCCTTCAACCGCCAGACGGTGATCAGCGTCGATTATGCGCTGGCGCCGGAGCATCCGTTTCCGGCCGCGATCGTGCAGGTCGGCGCAGTGGTCGAATGGGCCTTCGCGCAGGCCGGTGAACTCGGTATCGACCCGACGCGCATCGCCATCGGCGGCGACAGCGCGGGCGGCAACCTGGCGGCCGCCATCGCGCTGAAGTTCCGCGGGTCGGATTGTCCCCTCCATGCCCAGCTGCTGATCTATCCTGCCGTGGAGTTCGAACAGGCCCGGCCCTCTTTCACCGAAAATGCCGACGGGCCGCTGCTGACCACCGCCGGCATGCCCGCGGTCAACGCCATGTACATGCCCAACGAGGCGGATCGAGTGGACCCGCTCGCGGCGCCGTTGAAGGCGAAGGACCACTCCGGATTGCCGCCCGCCTTCGTGGCGGTGGCCGAGCATGATCCGCTGCGCGACGACGGCATCGCCTATGCGCAGGCGCTGGAGGCGGCCGGCGTCCCCGTCGTCCTGCATCGGGGCACGGGGCTGATTCACGGCTACCTGCGGGCGATGGAGTACTGCGCGGCGAGCCGGGATGCGTTGCAGGCGATGTGTGCCTGGCTCGACGAGCGCAACGGGGCCTGAGGCGATGACGCCCGCGATTCCCGCGCTCGAGCACGTCTTCACCATCGTGGCGGAGATCGCCAAGCCGATGTCGGGCGGGCACTCGGCCGCTGGCGAGCGGCTGCACATCCCGATCCTCGCCGGTTCGGTGGACGGTCCCCGGTTGAAGGGGACGATCATGCCCGGCGGCTCAGACTGGCCGCTGATCCGGCCGGACGGGACGAGCGAGATCGAGGCCACCTACACGGTCATCGCGGACGACGGCACGCCGATCCTGGTCAGGAACCGTGGCCTGCGGGTCTCCCCGCCCGAGGTGCTGGCGCGACTGCGGGCCGGCGAAACCGTCGGGACGGACGAGTACTACTTTCGCTCGGCACCGCGTTTCGAGACACCGGACGGACCGCACGCCTGGCTGCGAGACCGCATCTTCGTTGCGAGCCTCGCGCCGGACCCGAAGGCGGGCCGGATCGCGATCGACGTCTACGTCGTCTCCTGAGGATCCTGCCGCTCCGGTGTCGTCGGCGCCGCGGCAGAACCACTGTCCGATGCGGCCTTCGCCGCAGCATGCCTGGCGGCGATATAGCCGAAGACGATGCCGGGCCCGAGCGTGATCCCCGGCCCCGGATAGACGCCGCCCATGATCGACTGCATGTCGTTGCCGATGGCATACAGGTTTTCCACCGCCGAGCCGTCCTCGCGCAGCACGCATGCGTCTGCATCGGTGACGAATCCCTGCGCGCTGCCGATGTCGCAGGGATAGAGCCGGACGGCGTAGAAGGGCGCCGTCGCGAGCGCGCCGAGGGTCGGGTTCGGTCCATGCGACGGATCGCCATTGGCGCGCTGATAGACCGTCGAGCCACGGCCGAACTCGCTGTCGACGCCGCGCTCCGCATGTTCCTTCATCTGCGCCATCGTCTGTTCGAGGTTCGCGGCATCGATGCCCAGTCGCTCCGCGAGCTCGCGCGGCGTGCGGCCCTCCACCACATAGCCTGACGCCAGATACCGCTTCAGCCCGCGCGCGCCGGGCCGCACCATGCCGAGACCATATTTCTGCATCGCGGCGTGATCGGCAATCAGGAAGGCCGGGATCGTGGACCCGGCCTCGTCGCGCTCGATCATCGCCGCCCCGAACAAGTGATAGGAGATGCTCTCGTTGACGAAGCGGCGTCCGTCGCGGGCCACGCACACGGTGCCCGGCTTGCTGCGGTCGAAGACGAAATGCGGAAACACCGCCAGCGAGCCATCGGCGCGGCGGTTCACCGAGCACGGCGCCCAGAAGCAAGGCTGCCAGGCATCCCGTCCATGAAACCCGCCGAGCTCCATCGCCATCGCGTGCAGCTCGCCCTTCGGTCCCGGCGCCCCTGGTCCGAACGCGGGCACGGACGGCGGCAGATATCGTGACCGCATCGGCGCATTGCCGGCAAAGCCGCCGCTGGCCAGAACCACGCCGCGCGTCACGCCAATGCGCCGGGTCACTCCGCCCTGCTCGACGACGAGGCCATCCACCGTGCCGTTCGTCGCGAGCATCCGGTCGACACGGGCGTCGGTGGCGATGTCGACGCCGGCCCTCCGCGCCGCCAGAAGCAGATGCCCGACCAGCGCATTGCCCATGACCAGCCGCGTGCCACGGCTTCGGCGGAGCCTGTCGGCGGCATGGCGTCCGACCAGCTTCAGCGTATGCGCGAACGCCTTGGCCGAACGGGTCATCGTCAGCAGGCTCGCGATGTCGTCGCGGTCGACCATCATGCCGCCGAGAATGGTGAATTCCGGGATCGGCGGCCGCACGAGGTCGAAATCGTCACCGAGCAGCCGACCATCGAACGGCATGGGTTCCAGCGCGCGACCGAAATGCGTCGAGCCCTCGATGTCGGACAGGTAGTCGGGATGAAACGGCCGCGCGCGCAGCCGCACGCCGGCCTGGTCTTCCAGGAAGGCCACCGCGTCGGGTCCCGCCGCCAGGAAACGGTCGCGCAAGGCCCTTGGCGAACGGTTGCCGACCGTACGGTCGAGATAGTCCGCGGCCTTCTCGACGTCGTCGTCGGCGTCCAGCGCCTGCGCGTGCCGCGTGTTGGGCACCCACAGCGTCCCGGCCGAATAGGCCGACGTCCCGCCGACATGGGCGGTTCGCTCGATCAGGAGCACGCGACAGCCGAGACGCGCAGCCATCGCCGCGCATGCGAGGCCCGGCGCGCCCGCGCCGAGCACGGCGAGGTCGTAGACGGCGTCTTCGGGGAGCCCCGAAAGGAACCGGTCGCTGCGCGTCACCATCCCCGCCGGTCTCCCGGCCGTGACCGGATCGCGCCCGCCGCCGACGAGGCGCGCCGCGCGTCGGCGCCGCCGTTCAGGCGAGGAAGGTCAAACCAGTTGCAGCGCGTTGGCGTAGTTGGGTTCCATCTCCGCGATATGCGTCCTGAGCACGGCGTGGAGTGCAGCGACGTCCCGCTTCTTGATGGCCTCGACGATCTCGAGATGTTCCTGGAAGGTCCGCTGGCGATGCAGCCCGAGTTCGGCGGACATGTGCGCGCGCAACGCCGCGATGCGACCGGCGACGATGTCGTAGGCTTCGACGAAGAAGTGATTTCCGCAATGATCGAAGAAGGCATTGTGGAAACGCGTGTCGGCGTTCGCATAGGCGAGCGTGTCGTCATTGTCGCGCGCCTTTTCCATCGTCTCGATGGTCTTGGACAGCGACTGGAGCAACGCCTCCGGCGCGCGTTCCGTGGCGAGTTCGCTTGCCAGCAGTTCCAGCCGCAGCCGGTACTCGACGAGCGCTTGGAGGTCCTCCTTCTCCGGCCTGAAGACGAAGCTGCCGCGGCGGGGCACGATGGTGATCAGGCCCTGGAGCTGAAGGATCGTCAGCGCCTCCCGCACCGGCGTCCGGCTGACGTCCATCGCCGCCGCGATCTTCTCTTCCGACAGCGCCTCGCCCAGCGAAAGCTCGCGCTTCAGGATGGCCGCCTTCAACCGTTCGGCAACCGACATCGCCAGCGACTGAGGCCGGCTGATGGGGCTCTTCTTCATCGGGTTGATGTTCTTGTTTGCCTTCAACGCCATCGTCCCGGCCCCCTGCTTCTGACATACCAGATGCAGACATTAGACGAATTCGCTTCACGGTACAGCCTCCACGTCGGCGTCGATCATTGACATACAGTACCTCAAAAGGCAAATAGCGGACGATGGTTTTGACGGAGGTCGACGTGACCGGACTGCTTGGACGGGGTGTGCTGGTGAACTGGGGCGGCGTCGTCGCCGAACAGGAGGACGACTACAACGCCTGGCACAGCATGGAGCACATGCCCGAGCGCCTTTCGGTGCCCGGATTCCGGCGCGGAAGACGGGCAATCGGCGTGGACGGCACCAGCGAGGACCAGAAATACTTCATGATGTACGAGGCCGAGACGGCCGACGTGTTCGTCTCGCCGCCCTATCTGGCCCGCTTGAACGACCCGACGCCGTGGACGCGGCGCATCCTGTCGGCCTATGTGGCGCCTTCGCGCACCGTCTGCCGTGTCCGGCAGAGCATCGGGCGCGGCGTCGGCGGCTGGAACGCCACGGTCCAGTTCGCCGACCCGCTCGGGCCGATCGACTGGCTTCCCGCCATCGCGGATATCCCGGGTGTGCTGGGCGCCCACATCCTGGATGGCGACACGCAGCTCGGCCAGCAGCCGACGGCCGAGAAGGCGTTTCGCGAGAGCCGGGGCGAGGTCGACCGCACCGTCGTCGCCGCCATCCTGATCGATTCCTACGATCATCGCGCGGCGGGCATTTCGCTGCGCGCGACGCTCGACCGCCTTGGCGACGCAGCCGAAGGCGCCATCGCGACGATGTATCGGGTGCAGCACGTCATCGGCGCGGAGGATGCCCGCTGACCCTTCGTCATCCGGCACGCGCGAGCGGAGAGGGCAGACCATGAGAGTACTCGTCACCGGCGGCGGCGGCTTCATCGGAGCCTGGATCCTGCGGGAACTGGCGCGTGAGGGCTTCATCCCCGTCGTGCTCGATCGTGCCGACGACCGAACGAAGGTCGGACACATCGCCGGCCTGGACTTCGCCGCCGGTCTCGAATGGGTTTCGGCCGACATCGCCGACACGCGCGCGGTGGTCGACGCCGCACGCGGCTGCGAACGGATCATCCATCTAGCCGGGCTGTTGACGCCCGCCTGCAGGGCGGATCCGATCCTCGGCGCGCAGGTCAACCTCCTCGGGACGCTCAACGCCTTCCTGGCGGCGCGTGAGCACGGCATGCCGTCCGTGATCTACATGAGCAGCATCGGCGTTTTTGGTCCCGATGGCGGCCCGGAACCACACCCGACCACGCTCTATGGCGCCTACAAGCTGGCGTCGGAGCACTCCGCCCGCGCCTTCTTCGAAGACGACGGCATCGCCTCGATCGGCTTCCGGCCCTACGTCGTCTACGGTCCCGGTCGGGATGGCGGGCTGTCGGCCGGCCCGACCCTTGCTTGCCGGGCGGCGGCGCGGGGCGAGGCCTACACGATGCCGATCACCGGATCGTTCGACATGATCCACGTCGCGGACGTGGCGGCCGCGTTCGTCCAGGCCGTTCGCATGCCGCTCGCCGGTGCGCATGTCGTCAACCTGCTCGGCCAGTCCACGTCGGCCGATGATGTCGTGGCCGCCATCCGCGAGGCCGTACCCGGTGCCCGCATCGACTGTGCGGGAGATCCGATGCCGATTGCCTGTCCGGACCGCGACGCGGCGCTCGCCAGCCTGTTGCCGGACTGGCGCCCGACCGATCTCGAAACGGGCCTGCGCTCGACCATCGACTTCTACAGGGGGCCAGCTTGATGGCCGGCCGCTTCGACGGGCAGGTCGCGATCGTCACCGGCGGCGCACGGGGACTGGGCCTGGCGATCGCCAGGCGTCTCGCCGCCGAAGGCGCCGCCGTGGTCATCTGGGATCTGGACCTGACGGGTTTCGATGCCGACAAGACGAGTTTCCGGCCCGCTTCGGCGGTCAAGGTCGACGTGACCGTTCCTGAGGCGGTGACCGCGGCGATGGACGACGTCAGGTCGAGCTTCGGTCGCATCGACGTCATGGTCAACAATGCGGGGATCACCGGGCCCGTCGCTCCCGTGGAGCAGTACCGGCTGGAAGACTGGTTGCGTGTCCTGGCCCTTGATCTCACCGCGGTCTTCCTGTGTTGTCGCGCATGCATTCCGCACATGAAGGCCCAGGGCTATGGCCGCATCGTCAATGTGGCCTCGATCGGCGGCAAGGAGCCGGTGCCGGGCATCTGCGCCTACGGAGCGGCGAAGGCCGGCGTGATCGGCTTCACCAAGTCCATCGCGCGGGAACTGGCCGGATCCGGCGTGCTGGCCAACTGCATCGCGCCGGCGATGGTGGAGACGGCGCTTCTGGGCCAGATGACGCCGCGTTTTGTCGAGGAGAGCCGGAACAAGATCCCGCTCGGGCGCTTCATCACCGCGGAAGAGGTCGCGGCGGCGGCGGCCTTCGCTGCCAGTCCCGAATGCTCCTTTGCGACTGGCTTCACCTTCGACGTTTCCGGTGGTCGGGCAACCTATTGAGCCGACGAAGCAAGCGGCCTGCCAGACGCCCGGATGGCCGGATGACGACGGCGGTGGATCGATGAAGACCGGACACGGCGGCGGGCTGACGATCGGCATCGTGCTGATCCTGATGGCCGGCCTCACTTTCGCGACGCTCGACAGCCTGGGCAAGCAGCTGATGGCCACGCTCCCCGTCGTGCAGGTGCTCTGGGCGCGCTACGTCGTGCACACGATGTTTTCGACCGGCTATCTGGCAGGCACCACGGGCCGCCGCTTCCTGCGCACCCGCCGCCCGGTGCTCCACTTGCTGCGCGGAATGGCGTTGCTCACGGCGAGCGCCTGCGTCTACGCGGCACTGGCGCATGTCCCGATCGCAGACGTCACCGCGATCGTGTTCTTCTCGCCCTTCGTCATCACGCTCCTGTCGGTGATCTTCCTGAAGGAACGCATCGGCATTCACCGGATCGGCGCCCTGGTCTGCGGCATGGCGGGCGTGATCCTGATCATCCGGCCCGGCTTCGGCGACACCGGTGTCTATCACGTTCTGGCGCTCGCCGGCTCGGTCGCGAATGCGATCTACATTCTGCTGACCCGGCAGCTCGCGGATCCGACGGAGCGCGAGGCGGCCCAGTTCCACACCACGGCTGCTGGCGCCCTCATCCTGTCCGTCGTCGTCGTGCCGGCCTGGGTCACGCCAGGCCTTGCCGACGCCGCGCTGCTGGTGCTTTTGGGTGGATTGGCCACCGTCGGGCATTTCATGCTGCTGCGCGGCTTTGCCCATGCCTCGGCGTCGCTGCTTTCGCCGTTTCTCTACGGCCAGGTGATCTTCGCCGCCCTCTACAGCTGGTACTGGTTCGGCGATCCGCTTGCCCCGACGATGATCGCCGGAACGGTGCTGCTGGTCGCGAGCGGCCTCTACATCTGGTGGCGCGAAAACCGGACGTGACCGTTCAGGCCGGATCCCAGGCCGGCGACCAGTCGAAGTCGCACAGGCGTCTGTGCTCGTCGAGGCCGGAAATCCGGTCCATGTCACCGGTCTCCAGCTCGAAGTCGAAGACGTCGAGGTTCGCCTTGATGTTTTCGATCTTCGACGAGCGCGGAATGGCTGCCACGCCGTCCTGCTGGATCAGCCAGCGCAAGGCCACCTGGCCAGCCGACTTGCCATGCCGGGCGCCGATGTCGCGCAGGAGGTCGGACTGGAACACCGCGCCCCGCGCCAGCGGCAGGTAGGCCGTCATCAGCATTCCCGCCTCCCGCACCGCCTTCATGACGCGGGGCTGCGCCATGAACGGGTGATACTCGACCTGGTTTGCGAAAAGGTCGGCGCCGTGGACACGGATCGCTTCGTCGAGCAGCCCGGTGGTAAAATTGCTGACCCCGATCAGTCGGGTCCGGCCGCGCGCGCGCTGCTCGGCGAAGGCGGCGAGCGTCTCGCCAAGCGGAATGTCGCGGCTCGGCCAGTGCACCAGCAGCAGGTCGACGTGATCGAGCTGAAGCCGTTCGAGGCTCTCGGCGGTGCGGGCGGCGACGTTCTCTGGTGCGAGGTTGTCGAACCAGATCTTCGTCGTCACGAAGAGCTCGTCGCGGGCGATGCCGCTGTCGCGGATCGCCTGGCCGACCTCCGTCTCGTTGCCGTATCGGATCGCCGTGTCGATATGGCGATACCCGGCATCGATCGCCGATCGGATCGCGCGCGTGCCCGCAGGTCCTGTCAACTCGAACGTTCCAAGCCCGATGGCGGGCACCGATACGCCCTTGATGATCTTGTTCTTCATCGCTCCGCTCCGCCTTCAGTTCCTCAGGATGATCTTCGCCGACGCGGTACGACCGGAGTCGAGATCGTGGAAGGCCTGCGCCCCGTCGCGCATCGGCCGCTGCTCGGTCCAGCCGAGGTCGCCGAACCGCCCGGACGCGAGAAGCGCAACCGTCTCGCGGAAATCGGGCATGGAGTAACAGTAGGAACCGGCAAAGATGATCTCGCCGAGCGTCATGCGCCGCACGTCGACGCCCTCCGATCCCGGCAGAAGGCCGAGGTGGATCACGACGGCGCCGCGGGCGGCCATGCGGAACGCCGCTTCGCGCGTGCTGCGGGCGCCGACGGCATCGAAGACGACGTCCACGCTCTGGCTGTCCGGCTCTTCGGTCGCCGGATCATAGGCATGAATGGCGGGGTGCGCGCGCGCGGCGGCGTCGCGGCGACCCGGATGCGGTTCGGCGATCGAGACGCGACCCGCTCCGCAGATCGTCAGCGCCAGCGCGGTGCCGAGGCCGATCGCGCCGCCGCCGAGCACGACGGCGCGCGCGCCGGGAAGCGGGCGGCGCATCAGCCGGACAGCCATCTGCACCGCATGGTAGGACACCGCCAGCGGCTCGGCGAGCGCGGCCGTTTCCATCGCCATCGAATCGGGGATTTCGACCAGGTTTCCCTCCGGCACGACGACCCTGTCGGCGAAGGCGCCGGCATGCGGCGGCAGCCCGATGTTGCGCTGGTTCAGGCACAGGTGCTGCGCGCCCGCCTGGCAGTTGACGCAGCGGCCGCAAAACAGGAACGGGTTGACCGCGACGCGGCGTCCCGCGAGCGCGCCCGTCTCGACCACGCCGGCCGCCTCGTGTCCCATGACCATCGGCGGGACGCGACGCGGATCGTGGCCATGGTAGCCGTGCATGTCGGAACCGCAGATGCCGCAGCTGTCGACCCGCACGACCGCTTCCCCCGGACCTGCCACCGGCTCCGGAAAATCGCGATAGTCGAGGGTTTCCTTGCCCAGGTAGACGAGCGCTTTCATGCGATGGCTTTCCGGCTTTCGGCTAGAAGAACAGCGACGGCAGGAACGTGCTGACGGCAGGAACGTAGGTCACCAGCATCAGCACGAACACGTTCACCAGCAGGAACGGAACCGAGGCGCGCACCAGCTTCCACAGGTCCACCTTGGCGATGGCGGCGCCCACATAGAGGCAGTTGCCAACCGGCGGGGTGACCAGGCCGAGACCCAGATTGACCACCATCATGGTGCCGAACTGGATCGGATCCATCCCCGACGCGACCGCCACCGGCAGCAGGATCGGAGCAAACAGGATCAGCGCCGGCACGAGGTCGATGAACATCCCGACAACCAGCAGGAACAGGTTCATCAGCAGCAGGACGAAGATGGGTCCGATGTCGAGTTCGGTGAAGAAGGAAACGAGTTCGGCCGGGAACTGCTCGATCGCCACCACCCAGGCGACGACCGATGTCGTCGCCACCACGAAAAGCGGAACGGCGGTGTTCACCGCCGATTCGACGGTGATCCAGAAGAGCTGGCGGAACGAGTATTCGCGGTAGACGACACCCGCCAGGAACAGCGCGTAGACGACGCCGATGACGCCGGCCTCGGTCGCCGTGGTCAGGCCGGTGACGATGGCGCCGAGCAGGAACACCGGCAACAGAAGCGACAGGATGGCGCCCTTGAAGGCTTCCCACAACTCGCCGACGGGTGCTCGCCGCTCCGACTGCGGCCAGCCCTTGCGCTTGGCCATCACGTAGACCGTCACCATCAAAAGCAGGCCGACGAGGATGCCCGGCACGAGACCGGCCAGGAACAGGGCGCCGATCGACGTGCCCACGGTGACGCCGTAGAGCACCATCGGGATGCTGGGCGGGATGAGGATGCCGATGGTCGACGAGCAGATGGTGATGGCGCCCGCGTCCTCGCGGGAGTAGCCCTGCTTTTCCATGGCCGGGATCATCAGGCTGCCGACCGCGGCGGTGTCGGCGACGGCCGATCCCGATATTCCGCCGAAGAACATCGACGATGCGACGTTGACGTGTCCGAGGCCGCCGCGGATGTGGCCGACCAGCGCCGAGGCGAGCCGCACCAGGCGCTGCGCGATGGAGGTCTCTCCGGCCAGCGACCCGGCCAGGATGAACAGCGGCACCGCGACCAGCGGGAAGGAATAGACGCCGTTGACCATCTTGTGCGGAATCTGCGCGAGCGGGAAGGTTCCGTCGAGATAGAAGGCAGCGACCGCTGCTGAACCGATCGCGATGGCGATCGGCACGCCGATGAACAGGCAGATGAAGAAGACGACGAAGATCGTGAGGATCATGACGGACGTCCGGGTGCGGGGTGCCTGACCAGCTTGACGAGATTCTCGACGCTGCACGCCGCCATCAGTGCCGCCGAGATGGGAAGGCAGAGATAGAAATAGCCGCGGGGAATCTTGAGCGCGTCGGAGAGGCTGTTCATGGCCTGCGTGACGATCTGCCAGCCATAGACGAGCATGATGACGAAGAAGCCGAGAACGATGATCTCGGCAATGATGCAGATGAGGCGCGAGAGCGGCGCGGGCAGCGCCTCGGCCAGCACGGAAAAGGCGATGTGCCGCTTCTCGTAGAAGGCCACGACACTGCCCAGGAACACGATCCAGATCAGCAGCACGTTGGGGACTTCCGTCGCCCAGTACAGTGATTCCTTGAGAACGTAGCGGTAGAAGACGCCCATCCCCACGCTGACGACCAGCGTGGCGATGAGCAGTCCGATGACCGCGCGCAGGATCGTGTTGACGAGCCGCACGTTGGTTACTGCGCCTGCAGGACCGCGTCGATCAGGTCACGCCCGATCGTCGCCTCGGACGCCTTGTAGGACTCCTCCGCGCCGGCGCGGAACGATTCCTTGTCGACGTCGCGGATGATGGTCAGGCCTTCGGCTTCGAGCCTGGCGACGAGATCCGCGTTCGCCTGGCGCGCGGCCGCGACCTGGATCAGGCTGCCCTGGCGCGCGGCGTCGAGCACCACCTCACGCGTCTCCTCGGGCAACTTCTCCCAGTATCCGCGCGACAGGACGAACTGGCTCGGAATGTTGGCGTGGCCGGTGAGGCTCATCGTCTTCTGCACCTCGTAGAACTTCGAGGTCCAGATGTTCTCCGGCGGGTTTTCCTGGGCGCTGACGACGCCCTGCTGCAGGGCCGAATAGACCTCCTCGAAGGGCAGCGGCGTCGGGTTGGCGCCCCAGGCCTTGAAGGCGGTCAGCCAGGGCTGGACGTTGGGAACCCGGATGTCGAGCCCCTGCAGGTCCGACGCGTTGCGGACTTCCTTGCCGTTGGTGGTGATGTAGCGGAAGCCGAGTTCGCCCCATGCGAGGACCTTGTAGCCGCGCTCGAAGAGAATGCCGTCGAGGCGCTCCTGCACCTCGCTGCCGCTGTGCAGGACCGCGTCGACATGCGCGTCGTCACGATAGATCATCGGCAGGTTGAGAACGTCGAGACGCTGGTCGATCTGGCCGTGACGGCCCATGATCGCGCCGTCCAGCGTTCCAAGCTGCATGGACTCCAGATACTCGGTCTCGGTGCCGAGCTGCGCTGCGGGGAAAACCTTGACGTCGAAGCGGCCGGGCAGCTTCTCCTCGAGCACTTCCTTGAACTTGCCGAGCCACAGCGCATAGCTGTGCGCTTCCGGCATGTTGTGCGCGATGCGCATGGTGATCTTGTCTTGCGCATGGGCCGAGCCGGCCGCCAGCGCGATGCCTGCCGAAAGGGCGGCGACGAAAATTCTTCTCGAAATGGAACGCATGTCTCTCCTCCAATGCGGGACAAATTGCGGCAGTCGATCATCGTCGCGACGACCGCGCAGCCTTTTCACACGATGCACAATCCCGGCCGCATGCTTGGCAAATGAGGTACTGTATGTCAATAAGGGTCTTGAAAATCGATCTGGCAAACAGGCGACACGAACCCGATGACGAGACAATATTCCCTTTCATATCTGACGCTTGAGCGCGATCCCGCCGAAACGATCGAACACGCCGCGACCGCCGGCTACGACTATGTCGGCGTGAGGATACTGCCTGCGGTCGAGCAGGGAAAAGCCTTCCCTCTCTTCAGGGACAAGGCGCTGCTCGCCGAGACCATGCGCCGTGCGCGCGACACGGGGATCGGGGTACTCGACGTCGAGATCGCCAGGATCGACGGCCGGAGCGGCGCGGAGGACTGGCTGCCCATGCTGGAGGCCGCCGGACGCCTCGGCGCCCGGACCGTGATCGCGGCCGGCGACGACCCGGACCTTTCGCGCATGACCGATACCTTCGCCGCGCTCTGTGCGGCCGCCGCGCCGTTCGGGCTGACCGTCAACCTCGAATTCACGCCCTGGACGGCGCTGCGCGACGCCCGCATGGCGCTCGATGTCGTGACTGCCTCCGGCGCCGCCAACGCGGAGGTTCTGATCGACACGATCCACGTGGCGCGATCGACCACCACGCTCGACGACCTGAGGGCGATACCGCCGTCGCGCATGAGTTACATCCAGATCTGCGACGCGCCGGCCGGAGTTCCGACGTCTCGCGACGAACTCCTGTTCACCGCGCGCCAGGAACGTTTGCTGCCGGGCGAGGGCGGCGTCGACATCGAGGCCCAGGTCGCGGCCCTCCCCGCGTCCCTGATCGTCAGCGTGGAGATTCCCAGCCACACCCGGATCGCCAGCGTCGGCGCGGCGCAATGGGCGCGCCGAACGCTCGACGTCTCGCGCGCGGCGATGGAGCGTTTCGACGCCGCGCGACAATCGCCGGTGCCGGCTCGCGTCTAGAGCCATTGCTTCGAGGGACGCCACGCATGGAAAACGCCACTTCGCCCATTTCGACGCCGCAACTTCCCTTCGACGCCGGCCTGCTCGATGCATTGATGGAGGAGGCCGGGCTCGACGTGCTCGTCCTCACGTCGAAGCACAACGTGCAGTACATGCTCGGCGGCTATCGCTTCTTCATGTTCGACACCATGGATGCGATCGGGCTCAGCCGCTACCTGCCGATCCTCGTCTATCCCAGGGGCGCACCCGACAAGGCAGCCTACATCGCCAACCCGAACGAGCGCTACGAGCAGGAAATCCGCGATTTCTGGCCGGCGACGATCGTGGCGAAGGCGCGCGGCACGACCGACGCGATGGCGCTCTGCATCGACCATCTGCGCGGGATCGGCGCGGATCGAGGCCGCATCGGTGTCGAGGCCGGATTCCTGCCCGCCGATGCCTGGGCGTTGATGTCACGCGAACTCGGCTCCGTCCCGCCCCGCGACTGCGTGGAGGTGATGGAGACCTTGCGCATGATCAAGACGCCCGCCGAACTCGAACTCCTCAGGTCCGCTTCCGAACGCATCGAGCGATCGATGCTGGAAACCTTCGCCTCGATCAGGCCGGGCCAGACCAAGGGGCAGATCACGGAGACGCTCAGGCAGCGCGAAGTCGCCCATGGCCTGGTGTTCGAATACTGCCTGATCACCGTCGGCGGCAGCCTGAACCGCGCGCCCTCGGCCGAAATCATCCAGGAAGGAGACATCCTGTCGCTCGATTCCGGCGGCAACCTCGGCGGCTACATCGGCGACATCTGCCGCATGGGCATCCTGGGCAAACCACCGGCCGCGGAACTGGTCGAGGCGCTGGCGGAGATCGAAGCCATCCAGCAGGCGGCGCGCCGGCCCGTCCAGCCCGGCCGCCTCGGTGCGGACATCTTCGAAGCGGTGGCGGCTCTGGTCGAGATCCCGCGCGAAGGAACGCTGAGCTTCGTCGCGCACGGCATGGGCCTCGTCAGCCACGAGGCGCCCCGGCTGATGGCCGACGGGCCGATCCCCTATCCTGCGCCGCACCGGGACCGTCCCCTTGTCGCGGGAATGGTTCTCTCGATCGAAACCACCTGGCAGCATCCGCGTCTCGGATTCCTGAAGCTCGAGGACACGGTGGCGGTCACCGAAACGGGCTGGGAAGCCTTCGGCGACGGCCATCGCGGCTGGAACCGCGCCGGCGCCTGACGCTTTGGCCGCTCTGCGCGCGTGGAAACCTGAGAGCCCGTTTCGAAAGTCGCTCCGGCGAGTCGGATGGCGGTGATTTCGAGAACCGGAGCGGAGTGGACATGAGGTCCGTGAGCACCGGAGCGCAGAAATCGCTGTCAGGCGGCCGTCGGAGTAGAGTTTCGGCACGGGCTCAAGGCCGCAGGATGATCTTCACACCCTCGCGCCGCTCCACGAGACCGAGTGCCTGCTCGAAGTCCTCGAAGGCCAGTTCATGCGTGACGAGCTTCATGATCGTCGGGGCCACGGCGGGCAGCAACCGCATGACCAGGCGCCATGTCGGGTCGTTGTAGCCGCGAGATCCGATCAGTTCGAGCTCCTTCAGGACGGCGGGCGTGGTAACGAAGCTCGCCGGACCATGGCAAAGGCCGATCAGGCCGACGCGACCGGCTTTCGCGGCAAGCGCGAGCGTCTGCTCGAGAACCGTCGCGTTGCCGCTCGTCTCGTAGACCACGTCCGCGCCGGCCGGCGCTATCCTGCGCAGCGCCAGGACGGGATCCGTCTCACCGACATCGACCGTGATCATGCCGAGCGAGCGGGCCAATGCGAGGCGGGCGCGATCGGCGGCCACGCCGGTGATCAGCACGTCCGAGGCGCCGGCATGGAGCGCCAGTATGCCGGTGAGCAGGCCGATCGGGCCGGCGCCGATGACCGCGACCACGTCGCCGCCGCGCACCGGCACCCGCTCGAAAACCGCATGCACGGCGACCGCCATCGGCTCGAGCAATGGCGCCACCGCCGTGTCGAGACCGCCGGGAAGCCGGTAGACCTGTTTTTCCGGCACGCTCACCATCTCGGTCCAGCCGCCGTCGATATGACCGCCCATCAGGCGTCGGTCGTCGCAAAGCGTCGGCCGGCCAAGGCCGCAATAGCGGCACCTGCCGCAGGCAAGCTGCGGATTGATGGCCACCACGTCGCCGCGCTTCAGCGCGCTGCCGAGCGGGGCCTGCTCGACCGTTCCGGAAAACTCGTGCCCGACGACGACCGGAAAGGAGGGGGCGTACTGGCCCACGACCGCCTCGTGCCATTTCCAGATCGCCACGTCCGTGCCGCAGATGCCCCCGGCGCCGATCCTGACCAGAACGTCGCCGTCCGCCCGCACGGGTTCGGGCTTCTCGACGATGGACATGGCCCCATGCCGGGGCGCCAGCTTCGCGATCGCGCGCATCGATCTCTCCCCTCGGCCCCTCAGGACTGTCCCATGTCGTGCGACGTCAACTCGTAGGCGAGGTTGTAGGCGATGCTGCGCGGTTCGACGAAGCCGCAGGCGCTGGCCGCGATCGCCGCCTCGATTTCGCCGATCGCCGCCTCCAGTTCGGGGCGGCCGCTGCCTTCCGTGATGACCACCGCATCGAAGCCGCGCTCGGCCATCTCCGGGCGGAGTTCGGTCTCGCGGGTGCGCACGCCCGAAACCTCGGTGCGCGCCAGGCCGACATGCGCCCCGCAGACACCCCTGATCGCGAGGATCGTCTCGACCAGCGCCGGCGCGCCTGCGCGCGCGGCTGCCTCGCCCGCGCCCTCGGCGAAGGACAGGCGCGTGGTGGCCGCCGCG
>NZ_RWKW01000100.1 GCF_003970795.1 Aquibium carbonis
CCGCCGAGGCGGTGCGGCGCGACCTGCGCGCCATCATGGCCGGCCAGCGGCCGCGCCGCCGCGCACCGGCGCCTTCGCCCGAGCGGCTTTCGCACGAGGACGACTACCAGCGACTGAAGGCGACGCTGCTCTCGGGCACCGCGCTCTCCTTCCGCGACGCGCTCTCGCAGGCGCTGGGCATCGGCGTCGAGACCGCGCGCTCGATCGCCGCCTCGCGCAGCTATGACGATCTCATCGCCGCCTTCCGCCACATCGACCTGTCGGAGGAAGAAGCCTTCCTGCTGGTCTGCGCGGCCTGTCCGGAGCGGTTTTCGCGCACCAGCGCCATCCGCCTGTTCCTCGAGCGCTACCGCGCCTTCTCCAGTGACGCCGCCACCGGCATCGTCCTCGCCTGGCGGGCCGACCGGCTGTCGCCGCGCTCGACCCCGTCGCGCAGCGGCGGCCTGGCCTCGGTCCACGCGCTGCCGCCGCGCGGCGACGTCAAGGCGTCGTAAGCGCGACCAGGTCCTCGGCGGGCGTCGCCGTGTCCAGCTCCACGAACCAGACGTCGGAATCAAACCGCGCCTCGCGCTCGATGCGCTTTTCCAGCGCTTCGTCGTCCAGCCCTTCCGCCACCACGGCAAAGCGCCGACCGCCCGTGTCATGGCCAAGGCCCGTTTCGCCGCCATGGCCGGACTTGGCCTCGTCACTGGCCCCGTCCCCATAGCCAGACTGGGGCGCCGGGCCAACCAGCCGGTACAGCCCGTCGCGCCCGCGCAGCACGAGAAAGATCGCGCCGGCCTCGGCCGACCCCTTGCGCATGACGGCCGCGAACCCGCCGGCGTTGAACACCCGGCGCGTCAGGGCGGACACGAAGAACTCGGAGGTCAGGCGTGGCACGGCGGCGCGGTCTCGCATGGCGGATGCGCGCGTTGTAGCGGGCGGGCGGCGATCGGGGAAGGCGGGAGATGGACGGACGCTTGCGACCTCACACGACACATGGCAGCGTTCGTCGGAATGTCCCGGCAACGGCCATTCCGTCCCGATTGACGCGGGTTTCGAAGCGACCGCTCACCGCCTTGGGATCGCGCAGGCATGCCATCGGCTCAAGAGCTGGCCGCAGTCGGCGCGCTTTGGCTGCTTTCCCAGGTCAGGGCTTCAACGACGCGTCGACGGACGGATGGTGCTGTAGTCAACACCAGCCTCAAAAGCTCGGGTGAGGGTTGCCAGCGTGGCGCGGAGTTGATCCTCGACAGGCGCGTTGCCTTCGATCGCCTGGGCGAGCAGTTGGGGATGAATGAAGGCCGTGACGGCATCGCGCACCACCCTTGCCGCCTGGGACACGTCGCTGACGTGCCACTCTCCTCGGTCGACACCCTGAGCGATCAGTTTCTGGATCAGCCGGGTCATGCGCTGCGCGTAAGCGATGATCATGTCCTGGCGCTCGACCAGAATACGCCGATACAGGTCATGGATCTCCCTGTCGCCTGTGAACCGTTTGCGTTTGCGATGGTGGATGTCGAGTACCATGAGCAGCAGGCGTTCGGCAGCCGGTCCCTCCGCGTCCAACCACTTCCCGGCAAGTTCCTCTTCTTCGTCCATGGCCTCTTGAACGATGGCGTCCATAACCGCGGCCTTGGAGGGAAAGAACCGATAGAGCGCTGCGTGGCTGACCCCGAGCGCTTTGCCGATATCCACCATGTTGGTCTTGCCTTCGCCCAGCCGACGCACGAGCGCCGTCGCAGCCTCGAGGATTGCCGCAGGCGAGATGACGTTCTGCTTTTCTGACATGGCGAAAAATTAGGCGCGCCCCCAGCCCTTGTCAACAAGTTACAAATATCGTATTTTGTAATCTGTAACAACGACAGATGTGCAGAGGTGGCAACATGACCATAGCCTTCGTGACAGGTGGCACCGGCTTTCTCGGTGGCCGACTGATCAAGATGCTCGTGAACAGAGGCTGGCAGGTCCGCGCCCTGCACCGATCACCCGGTGATGCGGCGAAACTGGCGGCGCTGGGTGCCGTTCCGGTGCCGGGCGACCTCGACAGCGTCGAGGCGCTGACACGCGGGATCGGTGACGCCGAAGTGGTGTTCCACGCCGCAGCCCTGTTCAAGCTGTGGGGATCGGCGGAAGCGTTCGAGCGGGCGAATGTCGACGGCACCCGCAACGTGCTGGCAGCGGCGAAGGCGCGGGGGGTCAAGCGCTTCGTTCAGATCGGCGCGGGTGCCGTCGTCATGGGCGAAGGCAAACCGATGCTCGGTGTGAATGAAGATGCCCCGCAGACATTCCCGAAATGGGCCCCGTACACCGCCTCCAAGGGACGCGCGCAGCAACTGGTTCTCGCGGCTGACGATCCTTCAGGCATGCGCACGGCGATCATCCTGCCCCCGATGATCTGGGGCGCGGGCATGCCCATGATCCGGGAGACAATCCATAATGTGAATGCCGGGAGGTTCAGGTGGCCGGGCGGCGGCAAGAGCCTGATGTCCACCGCGCATGTCGAGAATGTTTGCCATGCCGCCTTGCTTGCGGCCGAAAGCGCGACCGGTGGTCGCGCCTATTTCGTGACCGACGGCAGGGACCGAAACCTGCGGGAGGTCATGGGGACCTTGCTCGCCACGCAGGGCGTCGATCCGGGCAACAGGTCTGCCCCCCTCGGCGTCGCCTGGTTCATGGCGACCGTGATGGAAGCTCTATGGCGCACCTTCCGCCTCCGCGGGGAGCCGCCGCTGACGCGCCAGATGCTGCGCCTGGTCGGCTACGACTTCACCATGTCCGACCGCCGTGCCCGGGACGAACTGGGATACGCTCCAGTCGTCACCTGGGAGCAAGGCGTCGAGGAAATGCGCGCGGGAGCTCTCCGCCCATGAATTCCAGATGCGCGACCACGGACGCATTCGTCTTCTTTCGCGCATGGAGCCGAAAGCCGCTTCGCGTCGCTTCGATTGTGCCGTCCGGACATTCGCTTGGACGATTGATCACGCAAGAACTCGACGGGACCTGCGGCCCCGTCATCGAACTCGGTCCGGGCACTGGCGCCTTTACCCGTGCCATCATCGCGCGCGGCGTCGCGGAACAGAACCTCGTTCTCGTCGAAATGGGCCGCGAGTTCGCCAGCATGCTCTCCCGACGCTTCCCGCGAGCAACCCTCTTCGAGAGAGATGCTGCCGAACTCGGAAGCCTCGGCATTGGCGGCCCGGTCGGCGCAGTCGTTAGCGGGCTGCCGCTCCTGTCGATGTCGACGAACCAGGTCGAGGCAATCATGTCCGGCGCGTTCAAACATCTCGTTTCCGATGGCTCGTTCTACCAGTTCACCTACGGCCCCCTGTGCCCCGTCCCTCAGAAAATTCTCAGGCTGCTGGGATTGGAATCCAAGCTCATCGGACGCGCGCTGCTGAACTTCCCACCCGCGTCCGTCTATCGGATATCGCGAAAGCCGCTGTAGAAGGGCGTTGCGGTCCTGCTTCCCCGGCTCACAGAGAGCCGTCGGTCAGCAGACCACCCCTTTTCCCCTACCCGCGTCCCCTCCCCCGCCCGGGCACAATTGCCGCCAGGGCAGCGCGTTCTCCGGTAAGTGGCGGCTCGTCGCTTCCAGCACGAGCATCAGCGCGGCGATGACGCCCGTCGCCACCACGGCGAGCGCAGCCGATTCGGAGCCAAGACCGGCGTCCTCGAGGTTGAGCAGCGCGACGCCCAGCGTTTCCGTGCCGGCCGACCAGAGGAGCGCCGAGATCGTCAGTTCGTTGAAGGCGAGCAGGAACACCATCAGGCCGCCGGCCACCACCGAGGGCAGGACGATGGGCAGGATGATCGTGCCGATGCGCTTGGCGATGCCGGCGCCGTCCATCAGGGCGGCTTCCTCGACGTCGCGCTCCAGCGACGAGACCGCCGCCGCCACCGGCTTCAGCGCGACCGCCAGGAAGGAGGCGAGATAGGCGAAGACGATGATCCAGCCGGTACCGTAGAGCGAGACGCCGAGCACGGGCAGCGGGTTGACGAAGAGCAGGATGCAGGCGATGGCGACGACGACGCCCGGCAGGGCATAGGGCATCTCCACCACCGGCAGGATCGCGATCCGTCCGAAGGACAGCCGCCGGTCGATCGCATAGGCGACGAGGACCGACAGCGCCGCCAGGGCGACGGCGGCGCCGCCCGCATAGGTGAAGGAGTTGGCGAAGGCGCGGCGGATCAGCGCCTGGCGCCACATCGTGTCGGTGTATTGCGCAAAGGTCAGCGTCTCCCAGCTCAGTGTCACGCCATAGGCCGGGACCAGCGACTTGGCCACCAGCGAGGCCAGCGGCAAGAGGATGGTGGCGGCGAAGACGAGCCACAGCATCGCTTCGGCCGGCAGCGTGACGGCTCGGGCATGGACGAAGGGCTCCAGGCCGCGCTCCATGTCGGTGCGCACGCCGCGCCGCGAGGTCAGCCAGGTGGAGGCGACGACGGCGATGCCGGCAATCAGCGCGATCAGCAGCGAGATCAGCGCGGCGTCGTTGATCCCGCCGCGGCCGAAGCTCGCCAGTTGCCGGTAGACGGCCGTCGGAAGCGTGGTGACGCCGACTGGCAGGCCGAGCAGCGCCGGGATGCCGAAATTGCCCACGCCCGCCACGAAGGCCAGAAGCACCGCCGACAGGATGTTGACCCGGATGATCGGGAGCACCACGTCGATGACGATCGCCAGGGGCCTGGCGCCGTCGAGCCTCGCCGCCTCCACGAGCGCCTTGGGCACGCGCACCAGCCCGGCGGCGATGATGATGGCGACCAGCGGCGCGTGGTGTAGTCCCATCACGAAGACGATGCCGCCGAAGCCCAGCATCGGGTTGGCGGTGCCCAGCGGCGGCGCCAGCCCCACCGCGTTGAGGATCGGCGAGGACGGACCCGCCAGCGACTTGAAGGCGAGCGCCGAGATCTGTGGCGACACCATCAGCGACAGCACGAACAGGAAGGCGAGCGCGCGCCGGGTGGGCAGCGCCATGGTCGCCAGCGCCAGCGCCACGAGGCCGCCGAGCACGACGGCGAGTGCGGTGGAACCGCCCGCGACGATCAGGCTGTTGAGGGTCGCCCTCGCGACCGACGGGCTCGTCAGAAGGTCGAAGGCCGCCGTGGCGTCGGATCGGATGACGCTCGACGCGGCCAGCACCAGCTGCACGACGGGTAGCAGGCAGAAGACGAGCACCGAGGCGATGACGAGGGCGGAGATCAGGCCGCCCTCGTTGTCCGGCCAGTTGCGATCCCGGGCGGATGTGAGACTGCGCAATGCCGCGAAAGGCCCGTGGGTCACGAGGGTCGATCGCGTGGCTGCGTGACGATCAGTTCTGCCCGAAGATCTCGGCGAACTTCGCCTTGTCGGCCTCCGCCGATTCGAGCGCCTTGGCCGGATCCAGCGGCAAGATGTCGATGTCGGAAAGCGACGGGAAGCCGGCCGGAGCGGCGACGTCCGGGTGCGCGGGCATGTAGCCCTGCGACGCCGCCAGTTCCTGGCCCTCGCGCGAGACGAGGAAATCCACGAAGGCCTTGGCGGCGTCCGGGTTCTTGGTGCCGGACAGGATGGCCACCGGCTCGGAAATGGCCGAGACGCCCTCGGTCGGGAACACGAACTCCACCGGCGCGCCCTTCGCCTTCTCGCGGATAGGCAGGAACTCGACGATCATGCCGTAGAGCTTCTCGCCGCCGGCGACAGCCTGCAGCACGCCGCCATTGCCGCCCGACGCCTGGGCGCCGTTGGCGGCCAGCTGTTCGTAGTAGCTCCAGCCCTGCTCCAGGTTGGCGACGATCGCCTGGGTATGGATGAGCGCGGCGCCCGAGGTCAGCGGCGACGGCATCGCCACCTGGCCCTTGGCTTCCTCCTTCAGGAGGTCGCTCCACGAGGCGGGCACCATCGGGGCATTGGTGTTGTAGATGATGCCGGTGGTGATCAGCTTGGTGGGAAACCACATGCGCTCCGGATCCTGGATCGCCGCATCATAGGCCGAGACGTCCGCCTCCGGATAGGCCAGCAGCTTGCCGTCGCTGGCGAGGTCTTCCATCGTCACGCTGTCGGCGATCAGGAGCACGTCGGCCGGCGAGGCGCCGGCTTCCAGTTCCGCCAGCAGCCGCGCCATCAGCGTCGTGGTGCCGTCACGCACGAAGGTCACCGTCACGCCCGGGTGCTTGGCCATGAAGGCGTCGATGGTCTGCTGCGCGTCGTTGTTCGGCTGGCTGGTGTAAAGCGTCAGGGTGCCTTCGACGGCCGAAGCGCCGGTTGCGGCGCCCAGCAGGGCCGCGCCTGCCAGGAAGGCCTTTAGAAACATACGCATCTCGTGCTCCTTGGAATCGGGGAAATGCAGTCGGCGTAGTGAAGCTGTGTTACCACCCGATGACAGGCCGCGGGGCCGCCGCCGGCAACGGCTTCATTCTCCGGTTCCGTTCGGCCGGAAAACCGCTGGAAACGCCCGCCCCCCGGCGCCCTGCCAGCCCCCGCCACCGCCTCGCCGGTTGCTTTGCAGGCGCTATGGCAATAGGCAGGAACCATTCAAGGAGAACAAGACATGGCGAGACCCCCCAACTACAATCACGAGCGCATGGAGCGCGATCGCGCCAAGGCGGCCAAGAAGGCCGAGAAGCTCGCCGCCAAGGCAGCCGCCAGGGAGCGCGGCGCCGACAAGGCCGCCACCGAGACCGAAGCGAAGAGCGAGACCGAGGAATAGACCGCGCGGGAACGGCGTTCCGCCTCACGCGCCGCATGGCGCGTTTCGTCCTCCCGGCGCGCGCGCCGGAAGGCCGTTCCCAAAGCCGGCCGCGCGGCGCGGCTCAGGCGTTGGCGGTTTTCGGGTCGGCGAAGACGCCGGCCTCGCGGGCCGCCGCTACGAAGGCGCGCCGCGCCCCGATTGGCGGCTTGTCGCCGTTCTGGACGTCCGAGCAGGCCTGGATGGCGGCGCGGTGCTTTTCGGTGCGCTTGCCGGGCCAGCGGTTCAGAAGAAAATCCGAGGTGTCGCGGGCGGTCCGGAGCGTGAGGAGTGAACCCGTCGCGTCGATCCTGACGGTGACGGGCGTATCGAACTGATCTTTTTCCATCGTTCTCCTTACGGCAAAGGCAAGGCGGAAGCGAGGCGATACCGACAGCACCGGCATTTTCCGAACGGCCGGCCGATCCGGCCCTGCGCCGCGGCCCGCCCGGCCGGCCGCGTCAGTAGAGCGGCACCGGCCCGACGAAGCCCGACTGGGCGATCCACGGCGTCTGCCTGGCCTCGGTCGCGCGCACGACCTCGGCCTTCACCTGCGCATAGAGTTCGTCGAGCTCGACGACGCCATTGCCGTCGAGGTCGGTCTCGGGGCGGGCCAGCGCCGCCACCACCGCGCCGGTGAATGCGCCGCCGCGCAACAGCGCGCTCTCGTAGCTGAACTGCCTGCCCTTGGAGGCTGCGAGCACGGCGATCGGCCGGTCCTGCCGCAACAGCACGTCGACGGCGTCGTCGTTGCTCGGCGTACCGGCCGCGCCCGAGTGACAGGCATCGAGGAACACCATGACGCGGCCGGGAAGAGCGGCCAGCCGCCCGGCCAGCGCGTCGAAGGACAGCGCGGTGGCGGCAAGGTCGGCCAGCCGCGTGTTGCGGTGGGCAAGGTGCAGGCGCCCGGTTTCGTCGGTGAGCCCGTGGCCGGCGACATGCAGGAACAGTGTGTCCTGCGGCTGCATGCGCGCGGCGATCGCCTCCAGCCGCGCCGACAGGGTGGTCGCGAGGTCCGGATCGTCGAGCAGCGTCTCGACTTCGACGTCGCCGTAGCGCCCCGGCTTTTCGAAGGCCTGCGCGAAGGCCCGAGCATCGGCGACGGCGAAGCTCAGCGGCGATATGCCCGGGTCGTCGAACCGGTCGGTGCCGACCGCCAGCACGAAGAGCCGGCCCTGCGCCGGCCCGGTCCCGAGGGCCGTGCGCGGCAGCGTCACCGTGCGGCTGGAGAGACCCTTGCGGTCGGTCGCCTGCAAGGCAAACCAGCGTGTCTCCGGCAGGGCGGGAAGCTCGATCTCCAGCTCCGTCCGGTCGCCCGACACCGGCGTCCGTGCAATCCGCATGCCGTCGCGATAGACCGACAGCCCCGCCAGCCCACCGGTGGCCGAGAGCCGAAGGCGCACGCGCGCCTCGTCCTGCAACACCAGATCCACCTGCGGAGGCCGGCCGATCGCGGGCGGCGCGTCGAGCCTTGCGCGGCTGCCGAGACGCGCTTCCACCAGCCGGTCGGTCTTCAGCGGCGCGGCCAGGTTCTGCAGCGAATAGAGCACCGGGTCGCCGGGAAACTTCACCTGCACGTAGCGCGCACCTTCCGGGGTCGACTGGTAGCGCAGGTCCGGGTCCATCACCACCAGCTCGTCGTCGACATACAGCCCCGACAGCGTCTGCGTGCCGTCGGCCAGGGCATAGACGTAGAAGCGGCCGTCGCGGTCGAGCTGCAGCATGTGCGCGCCGTCGGCAAGCAGGCCGAGCAGGTCGATGTCGTCGGCCGAGGACGGCGAGCGGATGGTGGACACGAGGTCCATCGTCGCGGGATCGACGACGAGGATGCGCCGGTCGCGCCCGGCGATCGCCAGCCGGTTGGGCGAAAGCGCATGGACGGCCAGTGGCGCCTCTGCAAACAGCGGCAGGATTCCCTTGAGCTCGATCTCGTCCTCGTCCCAGTCGTCGGAGACGAAGAGATAGGGATGCCCCGACAGGAGCGCGGCGCGCTGGCCGTCGCGGTCATGGCGCAGGAAGGTTGCCAGGCCGTAGGCCGCCGACGACGAGCCCATCCGGCAGACGCGCTGGTGGATGATGGAGACGCCGCCGGCCGCGGCCAGCGTCCAGACATAGGCTTCCGTGTCGGTGCAGGTGTCGAACTGCTCGTCGAGCAGCGCGGTCGCTTCCCGGGCGCACAGCGTCCGCGCCTCGTCGAGCGTCAGCCGGCGCGCCACCATGGCGGGCATGGCCGCCTGGCAGTTCTGCGGCCGCGCGGCCAGCGCGCGCAAATTCTCCTCGATCGGCTCGCCTTCGTCGTCGTAGTAGTCGAGCTCGTCCCAGGACGAATCGTCTTCCGGCAGCTCCAGCGCCTCGAACTGCGCGTCGGTCAGTTCGCGCAGCAGTCTCGGCGCCTGGCGCAAGGTGACGCCGAATTCGGCCAGCCGCACCAGCGCCCGGCGCTGCGCCCCGATCCCGACCGATTTCGACAGCGCCGCCGCGCCGCGTGTCAGGCCGGTGCCGTCGTCGATCCGCGCCGCCTCGGCGGTGTCGATCCGGGCCCGGTCCTGCACGCGATGGGTGGCGACGGGTTCGGGTGGCCGGTCGTCGTCGGGGTTGAACAGCACCCAGCTTCGGGCGTCCGCGGATCGGAGGTCGACCGTCTCGACCAGCGCCGCGTCGTCGAGGCCGAAGCCGGGCACGGCGGGGGCCTCCAGCGCGTCGAAGTCGAAGAAGCGGTGCCGGGACGGATCGATCAGGTCGACCACGTCGAAGGTCCTGCCGGTCGGCCCATGGCCGAGCTTCATCACGCCGTCGGCGCCGCGCAGTTCCGCCACGCCGCCATCGGCGAAGGTACAGGCGCCGCAGCCATGCGCATTGACCACCGGCTCGCGGTCGTCATGCAGCATCTGCCGGAAGGTCACCGCACCGGCGCCCACATGACCGACGAACAGCAGGCTGTCGTTCCAGGCCCAGTGCAACGCATGGACGAAGTCGCTGCGCGACCCGCCGCCGCCGTCGAGCCGGAGGACCGGACGTTCCGCGTAGAGATCGACGACGACGAGATCGCTGCGCAGGTGCGAATAGCCTTCCTCCAGCTCGATCGCGGGACCGACCGCATGGACGTAGCGCGAGCCCGGCGAGAAGTTCGGCTCGAAACCGGGGCCGGCATAGACCAGCGCGCCCGTCTGCGCGTTCAGCACGCGAAACGATTCCGTGCGCACTTCGAGGAGAAACCGCCCGTCGTTGGACAGGATGGTTTGCGTCGGCGTCTCGACGTCGAAGGGGTCCTGCACGATGATCCGCGGCCGGCCGGGCGAGAGCTCCAGCGCAAGGCTTTCGCCGGGCGCCACGACCGGTTCGCCGGCCCATGTCAGAAAGACGGGCACATAGGCGAGCGCCCAGTCCAGCGTCAGGCCGCCCGTCACATAGGGCAGGATGTCGAGCCGGCCGGCGCCGTGGTCGCCATCATGCAGCGGGATGAAGACGCGCATCCGGTCCTGCGCGAAATCGAGCCCGAAGGGTGCCGGCGCACCCGGTTCCAGAGCCATGAACCCGCTGCCGGAAAAGCGCACCTCGCGCGGCATCGCCAGCACCAGGTAGCGCGCGCCGGGGCAGGCTTCGGGCGCGGCCCAGGGGTCCGTCCAGGCGATCGTCAGCGGCGCACCGCTGCCCGGCTCCCCGGTCAGGATCTCGAACGGCTTCGCCCCGGTCGATGGAACCTGGCACGCGCCGGTCTGGGACCAGGCAGGCGCAACGCCCGCAAGAACGGGCAAAACCAGCAGAAGCAGAGTTGCAAGCAAGCGAAGCATGGCTGGATTTCGATCCCCCGTGCAGAGTTTCGCGAGTAGGCATCGGCGACGCCGGAACTGTCAACGATCGCGTACACGCGCCGGCCGGGCGCCAGAAACCGTCAGCATTTCGCTGGAATTATGTCCGGCTGTAAGAATTCGCGAGCGGGCGGGCACAGGCCTGACCTGTCGCCGCCTGCCCCGCCCCCTGCGTCACCGGGCCATCAGCGCGAACACGCCCCAGCCCAGATGGTCGCGCGTATAGGTGGCGTGGCGTTCCGGCTCCGTTGTCAGCTTGGCTCGAATGTCCCCGGCAAGTTCGTCATCGGGGTTCGCGTCGAGCCATCGGCGCATCGTCAGCCACTTGGCCGCCTCGTACCTGTCCCAGCCGTCCTGGTCTGCCAGAACCATCTCGACGACGTCGTAGCCGAGGTTGCGGAAGGTCGCGAGAAGCCCCGGAAGCAGGTGGAAGTCCGAAATCGAACCGGCAAGGCATCCCCGGGCGATCTCGTCCGTGGCCGGCAACCGAATCCAGTATGGCTCGCCGACGAGGATCATTCCGCCGCTCTGGAGGCTTTCGGCCAGAAGCGCGATGGTGCCGGCCACGCCGCCGCCGATCCATGTCGCGCCGACACAGGCTGCGACGCCGACCTTCTCGCCGGCCACATGGCCGGCCGCGTCGCCGTGGATGAAGGTGACGCGATCCGCCACGCCCAGTTCGTCGGCCCTTTGCCTCGCCTGTTCGGTGAACAGCCGGCTCATGTCCACGCCCGTGCCGCGGATGCCGTGATCGCGGGCCCAGGTGCACAGCATCTCGCCCGAGCCGCTGCCAAGGTCGAGCACGCGGGTCTCCGGTTCCAGGCGCAACGCCGCGCCGAGAGTGGCGAGCTTGTCGGCCGTGAACGGGTTGTGGATGCGATGCGCGCTTTCGGTGACGTTGAAGATCCGCGGGATGTCCATGGCTGAAAGGCCTTCCTGTCGACGATGGGATTCGGTGAAGCCCATCGTATCCGAAAAAAGGTCCCGTCAGCCGTCCTCAGTTCGTCAGGCCGATTTCCTGCATCTTGGCAAGCAGCCTGTCGTCCGGTTCGCCGGTCACCGGCAGGCGGAAAAGCGCCTGGAATTCGCGGATGGCGGCGCGGGTCTTTTCGCCGATCACCCCGTCGATCTCGATGCCCTCGTTGCCGAAGGCGCGCAGGCCGGCCTGCACCCTGACCACGTTGGACTGCAGCGCGGCCGCGGCACGGGCCTCGCGCAGGAGGTCGGCGGTGTCGGCTGCGCCGCCGATGTTGGCGGCTTCGCGCGAGCGGGGCACGGGCGCAGCGACCGGAACCGCCGCATAGGCCTGCTCGGACGCGACGGCGGGAGAGGCCGGCAGCGGCACCGGCTGTCCGGCCGGCAATGCACGGGCGGCCTGGCGGTCGGCGCCGATCCCCAGCGCTTCCATCAGCCGGTCGTCGATCTCGGCGGTCGCCTCCATGCCGAGCGTCTTCTGGTAGCCGGCGATGGCGGCGCGCGTCTGCGGTCCCATCAGCCCGTCCACCGTGCCGCGATAGAGGCCGAGGCTCTCCAGCGCGATCTGCACGCGCATGGTGCGCTCCTGCACGGGCGCGGGCTGCACCGGCGCGGCCTGCATCGGGGCGGCCGCGGCCTGCTCGTCCCCCGGTGAGACCGAATTGGTCACCTCCGACGTCGGCTGCATCAGAGCCGCGGGCCGCGGCGCGGGCTGCGACACCGGCTGCGGGGCCGGCGCCGGCGCCGGGCGCTGCACCACGAAGCGTGTTTCCATCAAAGGGCCGGGATGGCGATAGGGCTGGTTCCACAGGGCGTTGGCCGACACGTAGAACAGCACCACCAGGAAGGCCGTGGACGAGCCGACCAGCACCGGGTTTTCCGCGATCGCGGCGCCCGACGCGGCGACGGCGCCGCCGACGAAGGCCGCCAGGGGTGACGGCTCACGCCGACTGCCGGAGCGCTTCATCGGCTGACGTCCTCGGCTTTGCTGCGGGCGGGATGGCGACGATTTCGGCATCGAACATGTCCTGCTGTCTTGGCGGCGTGCGGATCGGCAGCGTCACGGTCACGAGCGTGCCCTCGCCCGGGGCGCTGTCGATGGTCATCGAGCCGGCCTGCAGCTCGACGAGGCCCTTGACCAGGGAGAGCCCGAGCCCGGTCCCTTCATACTGCCTGGTGTAGTCGTTGAGAACCTGCACGAAGGGCCGGCCGATGCGGGCGAGGTCGTCGGCGCTGATGCCGATGCCCGTGTCGGCGACCGTCAGCGTCACGCGGCGGGCGTCGCTCGCGGCGGTCAGGATGACGCGGCCGCCCTGCGGCGTGAACTTCACGGCGTTGGACAGGAGGTTGATCAGGATCTGCTGGATGGCGCGGCGATCGGCGAACAGGTCGCCCTTGGCGGCGTCGATGTCGCGCACCAGCGTCACGTCCTTGGTCTTGGCCTGGCACGAGACCATCGACAGCGAAGTGTCGACGGCGTCGGCGAGGCGGAACGTCTCGGGCAGGATCGGGTAGGTGCCGGACTCGATGCGCGCCACGTCGAGGATCGAATTGACGATGGCCAGCAGATGCTCGCCCGACTCCCGCACCAGGCCGACATAGTCGCGCTGGCGATCGGAGGCGAGCGGGCCGGCCATGCCGCTGGCCAGCATGTCGGAGAAGCCGATGATGGCGTTGAGCGGCGTGCGCAGCTCGTGGCTGACGGTGGCGAGGAAGCGCGCCTTGCCGATTTCGGCGCGGTGGTTGGCGTCCGCCAGCGCCTCGCGCAGGTCGGCGTGCGCGGCATTGTCGCGCAGCAGCGCCACGAAGCCCGCGTCGGCGCGCCCCTGCCCCATCAGGTCGACGGCGAAGGAATGGTAGCCGCCATCGCGGCGCTGGCCGTCGGCGGGCAGGCGCAGCCGCAATTCCACCTGGCGCAGGTCGGCGCCGTCGCGCAGATCGGCGAGCGCGGTCAGCCAGGCGATGCGGTCGGCGACGTGAATGCGCTCCATCAGGCCCGCGCCGTGCAGGAATTCCGGTTCCAGCCGCAACAGCGTGCGGGATCGGTCGGAGCAATCGACGACGTCGCCGGCTCGGGTGAGCCGCAGCACGACACCGGGCAGGATCGCCTCCAGCGGCGGCAGCGCCGCCTCGCTCGGGGCGGACTCGTCGACGTCTGAGAAGGCGCCGCGGCGCAGCCACAGCGTCATGCCGTAGGCGATGGGCAGAAGCCAGTGCGAGGCGGCGGCGGGCTGCACCGCGTCCGGCCAAAGAAGGGACAGGGCGATCGCGCCGCCGATGGCCGCGGCCATGGCCGCAAGGCCGGCGCGCAAGGCGCTGCGACTGCGCAGCGCGAACCAGGGTTCGATCACCAGCGGCAGCCAGGCCAGGAACAGCGGCGAATTCACGCCCCCGCCCAGGTGGATGACCACGGCCACCGGCGCCGCCGCGAAGGCGAGCAGCAGGGGCGCGGCGATCGCGCGCGAGCCGGTCTGCGCGATGGCGACGGCGGCGGTCCATCCGACGACGAAGACGATGCAGATGGCGGCGAGCGCCATGGGAAGGCTGACGGCGGGAAACAGAACCTGCGCGAAGGCGCCGCCGATGACGAGCGGTCCCGCCAGGGCGACCGCGAGCAGCCGCCGGTGCAGCTCGCGCTCACCCGCGTCGGCGATCGAGGGATGGACGAGCCGACCGCAGGCCTGTCCAAGCCGCGAACACCCTTCGCTCGTTCCTGTCGGAAGCCTACTCAACACCACGCACTCGCTGACGTCCGTTCGACGGATCTTCGTTCGGTTCGACCCTCGCATCCCCGGTTTAATGAATGAATAAGGCAGGGCATGGCGATCGCCTCGGCAACCCCGAAAACGACCGCGGGCTGCATCATCCTTGGGCAAGCTTGGGTTGATGGTTAACGGAGCGTGTCCACGCCCGCGCCCGGCAAGAGCTGCGGCCGCCCGGCATTCCGGAGCGATTGCCAAACCTTTTCAGCAACATGGGTGGTTGCCAAAGGCTTTCGGCATCCACGCGCATTTGCCTCGAATCAAAGGCAGCGCCAACCCTTCCCATTTGCATCAAATTTGAGGAAAATTGCGAAACCGGCTGCAATCGGGCGTTGGGAGCCGTCCTGTATCACGGCCTCGACAGCCCGCGCATTCGTGGCGGGCCCTGGGATGACGGGACGTAAGGCAATGGGTTTCCTGATCCGGACGAGTTTCTGGTTTTCGCTGGTTCTCCTGTTCCTGCCGATCGCGCCGGGCGAGGACACCGAGACGGTCAGCCCGCTCGCCGCGCTGGTGGCGGCGCGGGATGCGATCGGCGACGTCGGCGGCATGTGCGAGCGCGAGCCGCAGGTCTGCGAGACCGGCCGCGCCGCGCTGCAGACCATCGGCGTGCGGGCCCGCGAAAGCGCCCGCATCGCCTACCAGATGCTGGAGCCGGAACCGACCGCCGACGACGCCATCACCACCGGCGGCGTCTCCCCCGCCGAATGACCTGACCGCGACCGACTGCGGCCACGCCGCGACGAACCGGCGGGCCGCTCCGTCGTTCCCCTTTCGATCGACTGCCGGACTCCTGGCGCGCCGCATGCATGGGCCTCGTGCATGCGGCTTTTTTTTCGTTGCGCCGAAATCGGCGGGCGCCCGGTTCAACAGGCCGGTGTTCCGCTCTATATGGCGGTCAACAGGGACGCAAAGAGCATCATGGCCGCCGACATCCAGTCCATCATCGACGATTTCGCCTTCATCGACGACTGGGAGGACCGCTATCGCTACGTGATCGACCTTGGCCGCGACCTGCCGCCCTTTCCCGAAAGTGCCCGCACCGAGGAAAACCGCGTGCCGGGCTGCGTCAGCCAGGTCTGGCTCACCACCAGCCGCGGCGGCGGCGACGATCCGGTCATCGAGTTCGCGGGCGATTCGGACGCGCACATCGTGCGCGGGCTCGTGGCGCTGATGCTGGCGCTCTATTCCGGCCGCCGGGCGAGCGAGATCGTCGCCACGGATGCGGAGGGGATGCTCGCCGGCCTCGGCCTCGACGAGCATCTGACGCCCCAGCGCTCCAACGGGCTGCGCTCGATGGTCAAGCGCATCCGCCACGACGCCAGCCTGGCGCTTTCCCACCCGGCCTGAGGTCGCCCGGCGTCACGGCCGGGCGGTGCGGGGCCGATAGTCGCTCGCGCCCCAGTGGAGGATGCGGCCGGTCTGGCGCCTCGTCTCCGGCGCGTAGTGGCGCGCCAGCGCCGACAGCGCCGCCTTGAGCACGACCTTGGCCGAGCGGACCGGCCAGCCGCGTTCCGCCTCCACCGTCTCCAGCCCCTTCAGGAAGCAGCAGACGTCCAGCAGAAGGCCCGCGAGTTCGGGACCGACCGCCTCGATGGCGCGATCGACCCGCGCGCGCGCCGCCAGCGCGGCATCGGTCAGGTCGAGCGGGCTGCCGCCCGGTCCGCCCGATCCGCCGCCGCCGAGCGAGTCCCAGTTGACGCCGAGCCGCGGCACGAGCAATCCCCTTGTGTAGTCGCTGCGCAGCCGCTCGCCGGCGCCAAACAGCACCGCATCGAGGAACGGCCGGCCGTTGCGGTCCTTCAGGCGGGCGAGCTTGAACAGCGGCGACTCGCGGATGTTCACCGCCGCCGCGCGCGGGCCGTCATCCGTCTCCACCGTCGCGACGCCGAGTTCGCCGCGCTGGAGCAGCAGCGGCCGCTCGGTCTCCCGGAACCGCGCATAGGCGGCGCGGCCCGTCTCCGTCAGCCGCACCATGCCGTCGCCGAAGCGCTCGATGCAGTTGGCTTCCACGAGCACGTCCAGGGACGTGACCTCGACGCTGATCACGCCCAGCCGGTCGGAACGCATCCGGACCCGCCCACGCTGGGCTGCCTCCTCCACATGCGCCTCGCCGCCGGCGAGGAACCGCAGGATGCGAAGCCGAACCTTGTCCACCGCGCGCCTCACCAGCGGCACTCCAGTCCGCGAAGCGCCGCGCCGGCCACCCGTTCGGTCATCGCCACGATGGCATCGAAATCGGCGTCGTCGCGCATGTCCTCCACCAGGTGGCAGGCATGCAGCACGGTGGTGCGATCCCGCCCGAAGCCACGTCCCACCTCCGACATCGACAGGCCCATGATCACATGCGTCACATACATCGCGATCTGCCGCACGCGCGACACGCTGGTCGTGGCGCGGCCGGAGGCGCGCAGTTCGCGGCCGCTGACGTTGAACAGCGCCGAGCAGATGTCGATCATGCAATCGCAGACGAAGACCACCCGCTCGGGCGGGCGCGCAACCGCCATGGACGGGCGGGCGCCGCGATCGTGCGGCGGCGTCGCCGACAGCGGCGGCGCGATGGTGGAGATGCGAAGGATCTGGCAGGCATTTGGCGATGGCACGGAACATTTCCCCCTTTGAATAGGAATATGTTCCTCTTATACCGAAACTCCGCGAGGGTGTGAACAAAACCGCAACGCCGAAAATCGCGACTTTCTCTCAACATCCTGCTTTTGTTCGATCTTTTCTGCACTTTTCGCGAAAGGCAGACGAATTCTTTCCCCGCCCCCCACGCCTCCGACGATCATGCGGTGTCGATTTCACCCCATCGGAGGCTGCCGTGACGACACTACCGCAAGAGGCGCGCGCCCATGTCGCGGCGAAGGCGCTCGCCATCCGCCAGGCGTCGATCCGCGCCGCCTTCTTCCTGGCGACGGGCCAGGACATCGAGGCCGCATTGGCCCTGGTCGGCGAGGCGCGGCTTGCCGTGCGACGGCGGCTGGAACGCCTCATCGAGCGCGAGCGGATCCGCGGCGCCGCGCGCCACTGGGCCTACGATCTCAACCGCCACATCGCCCTGAAGCAGGCGCTCGACCAGCTCGGCGGCAGCCCACGTCAGCGCAGGGGCCGCACGACGAAAAACGGCGGCGCCGGAAGGCGCCACCGTTTTGGTGGAGAAAAGACGTCGGAGCCGCTTAGCGAGACGACTTCGGCTTGCGCCCGAGGCCCATCTTCTTGGCCAGCTGCGAGCGCGCGGCCGCATAGTTCGGCGCGACCATCGGATAGGTCGGATCGAGGTTCCACTTCTCGCGGTACTGGTCCGGCGTGAGGCTGTAGTGCGTCATCAGGTGGCGCTTCAGCGACTTGAAGTGCTTTCCGTCCTCGAGGCAGATGATGTAGTCGTCGTGGACCGACTTCTTCGGATTGACTGCCGGCTTCGGCTTTTCGGCCGGCGCCTGTTCGGCGGTCGTGCCCACCCGGCCGAGCGCGGCATGGATGTCGGCGATGAGGTTCGGAAGTTCGGACACGGGAACGGGATTGTTGCTGACGTAGGCGGCAACGACGTCGGCGGTCAGCTCGATGAGCATGTTGCCCTGAGTCAGGTTCGACTCGGATAGTTCCATAATGATCAGGCCCCAGTTAGTTAGCTTGTGGTTTGTAATCGGCGTTCTAAGCGCCGGTACGTATGGGAACGCGAAAATGTCGATGAACGACTCGCCTACCATCACGATAAATGGGACACGACAGTTACCAAGTCAATTATGAATGATGAGATTACAGAAAAATAATGTAACAACATGTTTTAGTGGTTCATGATCTTTCTGAACTGCAACTTTCGCGAGATGTGTGCAGCATTCGAATAAAAGTCCCGAAACATTCATCCACGTGTCTGGCGTGCGACTGGTTCCGATCATTCTTTCTGATGAGACCCACGGGGTGGCATCTCGTCGTGAACTGATCCTTCCCAAAGCGGATAGCCCGCTGCATAGGCCGCCTTGGCCAGCAGATGGGCCGAGATCGGCGCCGTCATCAGGAAGAAGACCACGCCGGCAAGCGCCCGCGAGGCAACCGCCGTGTCGTCTGTGTAGACCGCCACCGCGATCAGCATGACGCAGGCGCCGAGCGTTCCGGCCTTCGAGGCGGCATGCATGCGCGTGTAGAATTCCGGCAGTCGAAGAAGACCGACGGAAGCAACGAGCGCGAAGGCCGCGCCGATGACCAGAAGGATGCCGGTCAGGTAGTTGGTGATGATGTCCGTCACAGTTTCACCTCCGGATTGCGCGGCGCCGTCTCGCCTTCGGCGGCGTTCTTCTCGCGGTAGCTGCCGCGGCTCAGAACGAACCGGGCGAAAGCCACGGTCGCCAGGAAGCCCACCAGGCCGAGCGCGATCGCCACGTCGACATAGAGCGTGATGCCCGAGCGGATGCCGATGACGGCGATGAAGCCGAGGGCGACGGCCACCAGCATGTCCAGCGCCACGATGCGGTCGGGCAGCGTCGGTCCGCGCACGACGCGATAGACGGTCGTGAGAAAGGCCAGGCAGAGCAGCGCGAGCGCGGTGGTGACGGCGCCGGCCAGGAAGGTTTCGCTGCCGTTCACCGGAATGCCTCCATGATCTTGCGCTCGAAGCCGGTGGCGATGTCCATGCGCGCCTGGTCGGGATCCGAACAGTCGAGCGCGTGGATGTAGAGGAAGCGCCTGTCCTCCGAGACGTCGACGGCCAACGTGCCGGGCGTGAGCGTGATCAGGCAGGCCAGCAGGGTGATCTCGTAGTCCTTGTCCACCTTCAGCGGATAGGCGAAGATGCCGGGCTTGAGCTTCATGTCGGGCGTCACTACCAGCACGGCGACGCGCCAGGCGGAGAGGATGAGCTCGTAGACGAACATCAGCGCCAGCGACAGAACGCGGCGGGTGCGCGCGAAGTAGCCGAGCGAGCCGACCTGCTCGCGGATGAGGAACAGGGCGCCGGCGCCCAGCGCGTAGCCGAACAGGAAATTGATGAAGGTGGCCGACCCGGTCACCACCATCCAGGCCAGCGCGAGCAGAATATTGGCCAGATAGAGCATCATGATCCACCTTGCGCCGCAAAGACCGAGCCGATGTAGGCTGCGGGATCCGAAAGACCGGCCGCCGCCAGGCCGGCGACGTGCAGGAACGGCTCGGGCCAGAGCCCGATCCAGACCGCCGGGACGAGAAGCACGAACACGGTGCCATATCCGGCGACCGCATCGATCGGCCGCGTTTGCGACCGCAGCGACGTGTCCTGCTCGGGCCGCCAGAAGGCCAGCGCGAAGACGCGGCCGAGCACGATCGTGGTCAGCACGCTGGACACCAGGATCGCTGCGGTCAGCCACCAGGCGTTCCCCTCGATCGCGGCCTTGACCAGCACCACCTTCGGCCACAGGCCCGACAGGGGCGGCAGCCCCGCCGCCGCCAGCACCATCGCCAGCATCATCGCCGCCAGCAGCGGGTGCGACCGGTAGAGCCCGCCCAGATCGTGCAGCGAGAAGCTGCCGGCCGCCTCGCGCATCAGGCCCACCACCAGATAAAGCGCGGTCATGATCAGGATCGAGTGGACGGCGTAGAGCACGGTGCCGGTCAGCGCCAGCGGCGAGCCGATCGCCAGCCCCGCCAGCATGGTGCCGATGCCGGAAATGACCACGAAGCCGACGATGCGCCGCGTGTCGCTCTGCGCCAGCGCCCCGAGCGCGCCTAGGACCATGGTCAGGATGGCCACAACCGCGATCACGTCCGACAGGATGGCGCGCTCGACGGGAAAGAGCGTGGTGAAGGTGCGCAGCAGCGCATACACGCCGACCTTGGTCAGCAGGCCGCCGAACATGGCCGAGGTGACGATGCGCGGCGTGTGGTAGGACGCCGGCAGCCAGAAGTTCAGCGGAAACGCCGCCGCCTTCATGCCGAAGGCCAGAAGGAACAGCGTGGCGATCGTCATCAGCGGACCGTTTTCGCGCAGGCCGTCGGCCTTGCGGGCGATGTCGGCCATGTTGAGCGTGCCGAAGACGCCGTAGAGATAGCCGATGGTGATCAGGAACACCGTCGTGGCGATCAGGTTCAGCACGGCGTATTTCACCGCGCCGTCGATCTGGCGGCGCTCGGATCCCAGGATCAGGAGGCCGAAGGACGAGATGACGAAGACCTCGAACCACACGTAAAGGTTGAAAAGGTCTCCGGTCAGGAAAGCGCCGTTCACGCCGGCGATCATCAGCAGCAGGAAGGGATAGAAGCCGTAGCGGCGGCCGGTGGCGTCGATGTCGCGCAGCGCGAAGACGGCCGCCGCCGACGTGGCGAAGGTCGCGGCGGCGGCAAAGGACGCGCCCAGCACGTCGGCGGTGAAGCTGATTCCGAACGGCGGCAGCCAGCGTCCCATGGTCATCACCAGCGCGCCGTCGCCGACCACGCGCGACAGCAGCATCAGCGTCGAGACGAGCGTGGCCAGCAGCACCGCGAAGGTCACGGCAGCGTGGAGATGCGTGCGGTGGCGCACCATCATCAGCAGGGCGCCACCGAGGATCGGCAGCGCCACGGGCGCGATCACCACCCAGTCGAGCAGGCTCGTCGCGGCCTGCACCAGGGCTGCGCTGGTGTCCACCGGAGCGGAGGTTACGGCTGCCATGTCTGTCTCAATATCCCAGCGGCGGAAGGCCTTCGCCTTCCGGTTCGGCGATGCGCATTTCGTCGGTGTCGTCGGTCCCCAACTCCTGGTAGGCGCGATAGGCCAGAACCAGCAGGAAGGCGAAGAACGAGAAGGAGATCACGATGGCGGTGAGGATCAGCGCCTGCGGCAGCGGGTTGGCGGTCACGCCGTCCAGCGCCGACTGCCCTTCCGGGATGATCGGCGGGACCTCGCGCATGATGCGGCCGGCGGTGAAGATCGTCATGTTGACGGCGTTGCCGAAGATGGCGATGCCGAGCAGCACGCGGATGATGTGCCGCGACAGCATCAGGTAGATGGAGACGACGTAGAACAGGCCGACGAGAGCCGTGAGGGCGGTTTCCATCAGTCTTCCTCCCTCTCTTCCAGGGCGAGCGCGATCGAGGTGATCGCGCCGACCACGACGAAATAGACGCCGAAGTCGAAGAACAGCACCGTCGACAGGTCGAGCGTGACTCCCAGCAGGTGGACCTCGGTCCAGAGGCCGGTCAGGAACGGCACGCCCATGGCGAGCGACGCCAGCCCGGCCACGGTCGACAGAAAGAGGCCGAAGCCGGCGATCGCCATCGGGTGGAAATACAGCGCGCGGCGCACCGGCGTCACGCCGCAGGCGATGCCGTAGATGGCGAAGGCGGACGCGGCGATCAGGCCGCCGATGAAGCCGCCGCCCGGCTCGTTGTGGCCGCGCAGCAGCACGAACACCGAAAACATCACCATCAGGCTGGCGAGGTAGGGCGCGGCGGTTCTGAAGATCACCGTCTGCATGTCAGGACTTCGCCTCCGTCACGTCCGTCGACCGCGGAAGCCGTATGCGGATCAGGGCGAGGATCGCCAGCCCGGTGATCATCACCACGGCGATCTCGCCCAGCGTGTCGAGCCCGCGGAAGTCGACGATGATGACGTTGACGATGTTGCGGCCGTGGGCGATCACGTAGGAATAGGTGCTGAAGAAGTCCGACAGCGTGGAATCGAAGGGGATCTGCGTGACCTTCAGCAGCAGCACCGCGAAGCCGATGCCGCAGGCGCCGGCAATGCCGACGTCGACCATCTTTTCCGCGGTCGGGCGGTGGTCGCTCGGATAGAGCCGCAGCCGCGTCATGACCAGTGCCAGGATCACCACCGACAGCGTCTCGACCATGAACTGCGTGAAGGCGAGGTCGGGCGCGCCGAACAGCAGGAACAGCAGCGCCACCGCGAAGCCCTGGATGCCGAGCGACACGATCGCGGTCAGCCGGTCGGCCGCGTAGGCCACGGCGCCGAGCCCGATCGCGGCGATGGCGAACACCGTCCATTCGTAGAAGGTCATCCGCGGGAAGGTCGGCATTGCCGGCAGTTCGCCGAACATCAGCATCGGCGCCCAGATCGCCACCGCGATCATGACGAAGGTGACCGTCATGTACACCTCCATCCGCCCGTTCTGGATCACGCCGGTCACGGCGTTGGCGAGCCGGATCAGGCCGCGGATCGCCTGGTCGAATCCCCGGTCCGGACCCCAGCCGATCGCAGCCAGCACGGCGGCCATGGCGTCGCGGGCGCGGTCGAGCATCAGGAAGATCGCGATGCCGAGCGCGATCGTGACGATCGAGAGCAGCAGCGCCAGGCTCGCATGCGGGACGACGGAGATATAGATCTCCACCGGCGCGCCGGCCACGGCCGCGGCCATGGGTTCCGACACGTAGTGATGCGTCACGCCGGAGAAGATCGCGGCGACGCAGCCGACGATGGCGAGCGTCAGCGGTCCCAGCCAAAGCAGCACCGGCCCCTCATGCGCGTGCTTCGGCGTCTCGACGGCGGCGCCGAGGAAGGGCTTCAGCGCCACCGCGAAGCCGATCACCAGCATCAGCGCGTTGCCGATTATGGCGACCGCCGTGAACAGCGCGTTCCAGCCGCCGGAGAAGTCCAGCGCGGCATAGATTTCCTCCTTGGCGAGGAAACCGAAGAACGGCGGCAGCCCGCCCATGGAGAGGGCCGCCAGGAGGGCGGCGGCAAAGGTGATCGGCATGGCGCTGCGCAGGCCGCCGAGCCAGCGCACGTCGCGGGTGCCGGCCTCGTGGTCGATCAGGCCGGCGACCATGAACAGCGCGCCCTTGAACAGGGAGTGGGCGACGAGATAGAGCACCGCCGCCTCGATCGCTATCTCGGAGCCCAGGCCGGTCAGCATCACCAGCAGGCCGAGCGAGGCGACCGTCGTGTAGGCCAGCATCAGCTTCAGGTCGGTCTGGCGGATGGCCAGCAGCGTGCCGACCAGAAGCGTCGTGCCGCCGAAGATGGGCAGGATCGTCTCCCACCACACCGTGTCGCCCAGCACCGGGTTCAGGCGCATCAAAAGGTAGACGCCGGCCTTCACCATGGTGGCCGAATGCAGATAGGCCGACACCGGCGTCGGCGCCTCCATGGCGTTGGGCAGCCAGAAGTGGAACGGGAACTGCGCCGACTTGGTGAAGGCGCCGCCCAGCACCAGCACCAGCGCCAGCAGGTAGAAGGGTGCGGCGCGCAGCGCATCGCCCGACGACAGCAGGCCCGACAGCGTCCCCTCCCCGGTCGCGGCCCAGATGACGAGCAGGCCGGCCAGCAGCGACAGCCCGCCCAGCCCGGTCACCACCAGCGCCTGCAGCGCGGCGCGCCGCGAGGCCTCGCGGGAATGGTCGAAGCCGATCAGCAGGAAGGAGGTGATCGAGGTCAGTTCCCAGAACACGAACAGCGTCATGAAGGAGTCCGACAGGACCAGCCCCTGCATCGCGCCCATGAACATCAGGATGAAGGAGAAGAAGCGTCCCTGCTGCTCATGGCCCTTCAGGTAGCCGCCGGCATAGAGCACGATCAGCGTGCCGATGCCGGAGATCAGCAGCGCGAAGGTCAGCGACAGACCGTCGATGAACCAGGAGAAGTCGACGCCGAGGCTGGGGATCCAGGCATAGCCGCCGGTGACCGCGCGGCCGGCCGCCACGTCGCCGAGATAGCCGAAGAAATGGACGAACAGAAACAGTGGCGCGAGCGCCAGAACCCAGGCTGCGTTGTGCTTGAGGATGCGGGTCAGCGCGGGGGCAATCGCGGCGGCCAGAAACGGCAAGATCAGCGCAAGAAATGTAACCGACTGCGATGCGTCCGCCATCCAGGAGTCCCGTCCCCGCCATTGTGTGGGTCACGCCGCGCGTGCCGGGGGACAGATAGCGACTCGGTCTTATCCTCGCAAGCAAATGCCGCGCGGCCGCGACTTTTGTGCCCAGGCGTTTCAACGGCCGGCAACCCTCGCAATTCCAGCTTGTTCGGCGCGCGACCGCGCCGCCGGGCCGGCACCGCTCTTGGGCAATGCTGGCCTGGCGAAAGCACGCCGCGCTCAGTACGGGGTGATGTACTTGCCGTAGACCCAGCCGGTGGCGAAATTGCCGTTTTGTGCCGGGTCGTGCCACACCTCGCACCAGCGATAACGCACGGCCTGCGCCTTCTTCCAGCCGGGCTGGCCGGCCACCTGGTCGAGGTGCAGGCCGCCGGTGCAGCGGCCGGTCATCTGCAGGACCGTTCCGTTCGGATAGGCCGACTGGATCTGCGAGGTGCTTGCCGGATACTTGCGCACGTTGAGCACGTCGCCCCACGACACGTTGGCGACTTCCCAGGCATGGAAGGTGGAGGCCTGCGCACCGGCCGACAGGCCGGCGACGAGGGCAAGGGCGGCGAATGCGGAGGCGATGCGAAGCTGCGGTTTCATCGTGTTTGTCTCCCAAAGCATTTGAACAGGCCCGGAGAATGACATAGCTGACTTGAACAGCCGCCGACCGCCCCGTTCATTTCCCATTCAAGCAAGCGACGTGCCCATGGCCAAGACAATTTCCTTTCCGTCCCTCGCCGCGCCCCACGCGGAGAAGCGGCCGGTGACCGACACGCATCACGGGGCCACCCGCACGGATGCCTATGCCTGGCTCAGGGCGGACAACTGGCAGGAGGTGTTTCGCGATCCCGCCGTGCTCGACCCGGCGATCCGGGCGCATCTGGAGGCGGAGAACGACTACCAGAAGGCCATGCTGGCCGATCTCGAGCCTTTGCGGAAGCAGCTGTTTGCCGAGATGAAGGGCCGCATCAAGGAGGACGATTCCTCCGTGCCGATGAAGGACGGCCCGTTCGCCTATGGCTCCTCCTTCGTCATCGGCGGCGAGCAGCCGCGCTATTTCCGCACCCCGCGCGACGGCGGCGCGGAGCAGATCCTGCTTGACGGCGACGCCGAAGCGCAGGGCCAGGCCTATTTCCGGCTCGGCGGCACCGATCATTCGAGCGATCACGCGCGACTCCTGTGGTCCTATGACGACAAGGGCTCGGAATTCTACACGCTCAAGGTCCGCGACATCGCCTCGGGTGCGGATCTGCCCGACATCGTGACCGACACCGGCGGTGGCGGGGTCTGGACGGCGGCGAACGACGGCTTCTTCTACACCCGTGTCGACGCCAACCACCGGCCGTCGAAGATCCTGTTCCACGCGCTCGGCGACGACGCAGCCAACGACCGCCTCGTCTACGAGGAGACCGATCCCGGCTTCTTCATGAATGTCGGCGGCACCCGCACCAACGACTGGATCCTGATTTCGATCAACGACCACGAGACGTCGGAGTACCGGCTCATCCCCGCCGCCGAGCCGACCGCCGAGCCCAGGATCGTGCGGCCGCGCGAACTGGGCGTCCAGTATGACCTCGAGGAAGGCGGCGACGTCTTCTTCATCCTCACCAATCTCGACGGCGCCAAGGACTTCAAGGTCATGACCGCCCCGGCCGCCGATCCCCGGCCGGAGAACTGGGCCGACCTCGTGCCGCACGAGCCGGGCCGGCTGATCCTGGCGGTGATGGCCTTCCGCGACCATCTGGTCCGGCTGGAGCGCAAGGACGGCCTGCCGCGCATCGTGGTGCGCGAGCGCGCCAGCGGTGCCGAGCATTCGATCTTCTTCGACGAGGAGGCCTATTCGCTCGGGCTGATTGGCTCGCTCGAATACGACACCACCGTCATCCGCTTCAGCTATTCCTCGATGACGACGCCCTCGCAGGTCTACGACTACGACATGGCGACGCGCGAGCGCACGCTCCTGAAGACGCAGGAGGTCCCGTCCGGCCACGACGCCGACCACTACGTGACGCGCCGCCTGATGGCGCCCTCGCATGACGGCGAACTGGTGCCGGTGTCGCTGCTCTACCACCGCGACACGCCGCTCGACGGTTCGGCGCCGTGCCTGCTCTACGGCTATGGCTCCTACGGCATCGCCATTCCCGCCGCCTTCAACACCAACTGCCTGTCGCTGGCCGACCGCGGCTTCGTCTACGCCATCGCCCATGTGCGCGGCGGCAAGGACAAGGGCTTTGCCTGGTACGAGGAGGGCAAGCGCGCGCGCAAGATGAACACGTTCCTCGACTTCATCGCGGTTGCCCGCCACCTCGTCGCCGAGGGCTTCACCGCGCATGACCGGATCGTGGCGCAGGGCGGCTCGGCCGGCGGCATGCTGATGGGAGCGGTCGCCAACATGGCGCCCGAAGCCTTCGGCGCCATCGTCGCGGAGGTGCCCTTCGTCGACGTCTTGACGACGATGCTCGACGAGACGCTGCCGCTCACCCCGCCGGAATGGCCCGAATGGGGCAACCCGATCGCGTCCGCCGCCGACTATGCGACCATCGCCGCCTATTCGCCCTACGACAATGTCGGCGCGAAGGACTATCCGCCGATCCTCGCGGTCTCGGGCCTGACCGACCCGCGCGTGACCTACTGGGAACCGGCCAAGTGGGTGGCCAAGCTCCGCGACGAGAAGACCGGCGACAGCCCGGTGCTCTTCCGCATCAACATGGAGGCCGGCCATGCCGGCGCCTCGGGCCGCTTCTCGCGGCTGGAGGAGATCGCCTACACCTACGCCTTCGCGCTGAAGATGGCGGGGAAGGCGGAGGTCACCGGCTGATGGCTGATCAGGCGCGTCGTCGATAGAGTTCCAAGCAGACGGCACCCCTGCGATCGATGAAGTCCGCGATCAGGGGAGCGCTACTTCGCAACAACTGTTCGATGACGGCAGTTGGCTGGTTTCCACATCGGAGCCAGATGACCTTTGGTGGTGCCCCTCGGTGCGCCGCCAACTCGGCGAAATCTGCGTCGAGCGTGACGATCGTGAACCCGTCTCGACCTGCAACGGTCCAGAGCATAGCGTCGCTCGCCTGGGCAAGTCCCATCGCTGTCGTCTGCTGTGAATTCGGAAAGACGTCGGCCAGCGCTCGGCATAGCCGAAAGCTCAGGTTCTGATCGAACAGCAGCTTCACGCCGCGGTGACGGTGCGCCTTTCGCGATCGGCGGCATAGGCCAGCGCGGCGCGAATGTCCTCACGCGTCAGTTCCGGATAGTCGGCGATGATTTGCTCGTCGGACATGCCCACCGCCAGCCAACCGAGAATGTCGGCGACGGCAATGCGCGAGCCCCTGATGCAGGCCCGCCCTCCCCGCTTTCCGGGTTCCTGAGTGATGATGGCTTGGTAGTCGGTTTCCATCGTGGAAAACTACCACATCAAACACGCAGAGCGAATGCCGTTTCGAGAAGTGGCAATCCGGCGTACCAGGCGCATCGTTTCGCTGCGCCCGCCGCACTCGGCAATCCCCCTACCGCCGGGCCGGGTAGCCGTTCGGATGGCCGGGGATGGCCTTGAGATAGGCCGCGATCGCCTCGCGGTCCTCGGCCGGCAGCATCGCCATGTTCTTCTGCACGTCCACCATCGAGCCGCCGACCGAATCGAAGTCGGGCGTGAAGCCGGTTTCGAGATAATAGGCGATGTCGGAAGCCGACCAGGAAAGGCCCTGGGGGGTGATGTTGGGAACGATGCCCTGGCCTTCGGCGGAGACGGCGCCGGCCAGCCACTCGCCCGTCTTCAGGCCGCCCGACAGGTCGCGCGGCGTGTGGCACTCGCCGCAATGGCCCGGGCCCTCGACGAGATACTGGCCGAGCAGCACCTCGGCTGACGCGCCCTCGATCGACGCCACCGGGGCGGGGTCGAGATGAAGACGCTTCCACAGCCCGATGCCGCGGCGGATGTTGAACGGGAAGCCCAGCCGCGTCTCCGGCGCCTTGCCTTCGACGGCCGGCACCGTCTTCAGGAAGGCGAACAGGTCGGCCACGTCGTCGGGGATCATGCGGGCATAGGAGGTGTACGGGAAGGCCGGGTAGTAGTGCCGGCCGTCGGGCGAAACGCCGTGCTGCATGGCGTTGGCGAAATCCGCGATGTCCCAGGCGCCGATGCCGTCGGTGGGATGCGGGGAGATGTTGGGCGCCACGAACTCGCCGAAATCGGTCTTCAGCCGCAGGCCGCCGGCCAGCGACAGCCGGGCCTCGCCGTCGCCGCCCGGCGCCGCATGGCAGGAGGCGCAGCCGCCGGCCCAGAAGATGCGCTCGCCCTCGGCCGCATCTCCCGGTGGAAAGGCGGCCACGACCTCACCCGGAAACGTCCGGGGGATCGTGAGCCACCAGAAGGCAAGCGCGGATGCGCCGGTGAGAGCGACCGCCGCGATGGCGAGCTTGCCGATCAGCTTCATTCGAAGGCTGTGTCCTCAGCCGCGCTTGGCGCGGTAGGGCTGGTGGCAGGCGCCGCAATTGCCGCCGATCACGCCCAGCGCCGCGCCCACGGCCGCCTGGTCGGCGGGCGGGTTGGCGGCCACACCGGCGACGTCGGCCTTGAACTTCTCGGCCTTGGCCTCGAAGTCGGCGAGGTTTTCCCAGATCGCCGGAAGCGCGTCGGTGCCCTCGCCCGAACCGGCCGGGAACAGCGCGGCGACGTCGAACTTCATGGCGTTGGCGTTGAGCGCCTCGACCGCGGCGTTCACCACGGCGGCGTCGAAAGGCTGTTCGCCGCGGGCGATCGGTGCGAGCTGGCCGAGCGCGCCGCCGAACGACTTCATCATCGCCTCACGATCCTCGGCGGGACCGGCAATCGAAGCCGAAACCGCGAATGTGAGCGCCGCTGCGGCGAAAATCATCTTCTTCATCATCGTCCTCCGGATGCCTTGCTTGGGAAGCAGCCTTGCTGGGGTTGGTGGAGCCGTCCGGTGCCCACAATGGCAAAGTTCGCGTTCACGCGCGTTCACGCTCGCGTGAAGCCACGATAAGCCTCCACGACACACCGTCAACGAAAAACGCCCCGACCAAGGTCGGGGCGTCGGGGGCGTGAATGTCGACCGAAGGCGATCAGGCCGAAGCCTTTTCCCAGCACTCAAGCACGTAGTCCCAGTTGATCAGGTTGTCGACGAAGGCCTCGAGATACTTCGGCCGCGCGTTGCGGTAGTCGATGTAGTAGGAGTGCTCCCACACGTCGACGCCCAGGATCGGAGACGCGCCGTGGACCAGCGGATTCTCGCCGTTCGGGGTCTTGGAGATTTCCAGCTTGCCGTTCTTGACCGAGAGCCAGGCCCAGCCCGAACCGAACTGCGTGGTGCCGGCGGCGATGAAGTCGGCCTTGAACTTGTCGTAGCCGCCGAGGTCGCTGTCGACCGCCTTCTGCAGCGCGCCCGGCAGGCTCTTGCCGCCGCCGCCCTTCTTCATCCACTTCCAGAAATGGATGTGGTTGTAGTGCTGGCCGGCATTGTTGAAGAGCCCGGCGTTCTTGCCGTACGACTGCTTGACGATCTCCTCGAGCGACAGCCCGTCCATGCCGGCTTCGGCGGCGAGCTTGTTGCCGTTGTCGACATAGGCCTTGTGATGCTTGTCGTGGTGATACTCGAGCGTCTCCTTCGACATGAAGGGCTGGAGCGCCTCGTAGTCGTAGGGAAGTTCGGGAAGTTCGAAAGCCATGGTCGATCTCCTGTGATCGTCTGCGGGGTCGGTGAACGGGTTGGACTTCATATAGGGCAGCCGGCCGCGCGATGCGAGACCGCGCGTTCCGCCGCCGTCGCGTGGGGGTCAGGCCGCGTGGCCGTGCGCCCAGTCCCAGTAGAGGTCGCGCGCCTTCTTGGCGACGGGCCCGGCCTGCAGCGTCCGGTCCTCGATCTGGATGACGGGCACCACCTTGGAATGGTTGCCGGTCGAGAAGATTTCGTCGGCGCCGAGGAAGTCGGCCACCGTCAGGCTCTTTTCCACCACCGCCTGGCCGGCCTCGCGCAGCAGGCCGATGGTGCGGGCGCGGGTGATGCCAGACAGGAAGGTGCCGTTGGCGATCGGCGTGAAGGCCACCCCGTCCTTGACCATGAAGATGTTCGACGCGCCGGTCTCGGCCACGTTGCCCAGCATGTCGAGCACCAGAGCGTTGTCGAAGCCGCGCGACCGCGCCTCCAGGATCGCCCGGCCGTTGTTGGGGTAGAGGCAGCCGGCCTTGGCGTTGGTCGGCATGGTCTCGATCGTCGGCCGCCGGAACGGCGACACCGTCAGCGAAAAGCCGGCCGGCGGGATCATAGGCGATTCGTAGAGGCACAGGCAGAAGCGGGTCGAGGCCGGGTCGGACGGCACGCCCATGTAGCCGCCATGCTCGGCCCAGTACATCGGGCGGATATAGACCGCCGTCTGGCCGTCGAACTTCTTCAGCCCGTCCAGCGTCAGGCCGACGATCTCCTCCATGGTCATCGTCGGCTGCAGGCCGAGCGCCAGCGCCGAGGCGTTGACGCGGGCGGCATGCAGGTCGAGGTCGGGCGCGACGCCCTCGAACCAGCGCGCGCCGTCGAAGACGCTCGATCCGAGCCACATCACATGGCTTCGAGGCCCCACCAGCGCGACGTTGCCCTCGTGCCAGTCGCCGTCGACATAGGTCCAGGTGAGGCTCTGCGCTTTGGTATCGACCGTCATGATCCGTCCACCTTTCTGTCGGGCCTATGGATAGCGGCTCGTCCTGCCGCGTCAATCGTCCGGTGCGGCGTTTTTCTTGCGCCAGCGCGATGCTTGACCCATGCGTCACGATCGGATCAAGTCTATGGCTCACTGACAGGATCGCCGCATGCGCCATTCCGCCTACGTCTTCGATGCCTATGGCACGCTGTTCGACGTGCATGCCGCCGTGCGCCGCCACGCGGAAGCGATCGGGCCGGACGGGCAGCTGCTGTCCGACATCTGGCGCGCCAAGCAGCTCGAATATTCCTGGGTGCGCACGCTGATGGGCGCCTATGTCGATTTCTGGCAGCTGACCCAGCAGGCGCTCGACCATGCCTTCGCGCGGGTGCCCAGCGCCGACCGGTCGCAGCGGCAGAACCTGCTCGACGCCTACTGGCGGCTCGACTGCTATCCGGAGGTGCCGTCCGTGCTGAAGGCCCTGAAGGCGCAGGGCGCGCGGCTGGCCATCCTGTCCAACGGCTCGCCGGCCATGCTGGCGGCGGCGGTCAAGTCGGCCGGGCTCGACCTCGTGCTCGACGACGTCTTCTCCGTCGATGCCATCGGAAAATTCAAGACCGATCCGGCCGTTTACGACATTGTGACCACGGCGTTACGGGTCTACCCGAACGCCGTCTCCTTCCAGTCGTCGAACCGCTGGGACGTTGCGGGCGCTGCGAAATTCGGCTTCCGCACGGTCTGGATCAACCGCGCCGGGCAACCCGACGAGTATCTCGACCATCCGCCGTCCGTGATCCTGCCCTCGCTTGGAGGCTTGCCGAACCTCGGCTGATCGGGGATACCGCAAGCATGACCACCGTGCGGCGAAATCGGGGCAACCGTTTGGCCGCACGGGCGTTGTGCCGCTTCCTAGAGGGGTTACAGATTTCGATGACCGGACGTACGACTTCCAACGGAGGCGTTTCGAGGCGCTTCCTCCTGACCGCGGGCGCGATCGGCGTCACCCAGCTCGCGCTATCCGCCTGCACCACATCGCGTCCCATGCCGCAGCTGCCATCGCTGCCGCGCTTCGGCGACGAGAGCTATGGCGGTTTCGACCCGGCCCAGATCTACGCCGCGCGCAGCGATGGCGGGTTCAACATCCCGGCCGTGCCCTACCAGAAGATCCCGGCGCGCTTCCTGCGCCAGTATGTCTCCGATCCCACCGGCGAGGCGCCGGGGACCATCGTGGTCGACACCTCGAAGCACTTCCTCTATCTCGTCCAGCCGGGCGGGCGGGCGCTGCGCTACGGCGTCGGCCTCGGCCGCGCCGGCTTCGAGTGGTCGGGCCGCGCCGTCATGCAGTGGAAGCGCGCCTGGCCGACCTGGACGCCGCCGGCCGAGATGATCGCGCGCCAGCCCGAGCTGGCGAAGTACAGTGCCGAGAATGGTGGCATGCGGCCGGGCCTCGACAATCCGCTCGGCGCCCGAGCGCTCTACATCTTCAAGGACAATGTCGACACGCTCTACCGCCTGCACGGCTCGCCGGAATGGTTCTCCATCGGCAAGTCGGTCTCGTCGGGCTGCGTGCGCCTGATCAACCAGGACGTCATCGACCTCTACGACCGCGTCCCCAACAAGACGCCGATTCTCGTTCGGTAGAGGTTCGCCGAAACACGGGTTTTCCCAAGCGCGGGTTTTCTCAGGCGGGTCAGGGGTTCCAACAGTTGGGGCGCGATCGCGGCCGGAGTGTTGGAACTTGTGGCGCCATCGGTGGCTGGCAAGCGATAAGCGGGGGGCAACCGAGCCGCGTCGAAAAGGGTCGGGATGGCGGGTTTCGACGACGTTCTAGCCGTTCATTTTCCGAATGCAAATTGCCAGAAGCTGCCTTTCAACCGCCTTCATCCGAGACGGCTCCACGCAGTGAAAGGGATGCATTTGCCATTCGATCGATTGTCGGGGTAATGCCGTCCTCACGCTACGTTCGAAAGATTAGGCCTGCCTTTGTGAGAAAGGGAAGTAGAGGCAAGCCTATGGGCTTGGCTTCGTGATAACGGTCGCACCGCCCAGGGCAACAATCGTGTTGTCGAGCCGGCGAAGCAGGTCATCGTATGTGATGATGTCCATCATGTTCGCATACTGACGTTTGATCACCTCGAAGTCGAGCAGGTGCCCGTCGGTCATCGCGGCACCACTGATCTGGTCCCGCCCCACGATGATAATTGCCTTCGGATTGGCGATACGGATTTTCATGCCAGGCGGCAGATGGGTTGAGTACTCCGTCGTCAGTGCCTTCTCGCCAGCAACGCCCCACTTCGACAGATGGAAAAGGTATTTTTCTGCCTGCATGATACTGCCGGACAGCTCCGAGGTCGGGATGCTGTTCCCTCGATACTTGCTCTTCTGCAGGATTTTGTCGTCAAATGGCTTCTTCACCTCGATGACGTCAATATTGCCGTTTGCATCTACCAGGGCTATGTCGATGTATCGAGAGGTTTTCTTGGTGGAGTCCGAGTAGTAGTCGTTGATAGTGACGTTCTCCAGGACCTTAATGTACTTCGGGAAAAGGAGCGGCAAGAACGAGATCATCATCTTCTGCCACTCGCCCTCGGACAGTTTTGTTTTCTTCTCGAGAGCCTCTTTAATGTGGTCTCGGATGATGATGTATTTTTCGATCTCCAATTCCTTGAGGAACTCGAGATCGATTTTGGCCGATTTGGAACCTGACATTTTCTTGTTCAGGTAAGTCTCATAGCGGCCTTGAGCATCCTTCAGGCCATCCACATAACCGGCCAGGATCGTGTGCACCCGAGCACCGGCATACCGGGTGATTTCACCTGTGCTGGGAAACCTCTTCAGGAGGTCCTTGAAAACGTCTATCGGAATAGCTGAAGGGTGCGTCCCGCCGACATAGATTGGATCGGTAGTTTCTAAAAGTTCGCTCAATCGTCCGAAAATGGAGATGTTGCGATAGGCGGCGAAGAGCTTGCGCTCCCACTTGGTACCCACAGGCATAAACACGTCATTGTCGATACCCAATTTGCGCCCCGCTATGCGCATGTACGTCCCGTCGATCTCAGCAAAATTGAAAACGTACTCATACTTGCCAAAATCGGTTGTATCAGTGGGCGGGTCCAAAAGGTCCGCCTTTTCAAAGTAAAATACACCGGTGATAGGAACGGCGCCCTTCTTCTTGAGGTCTTCCCACACCCACTCGTTCCCGCCATATTCTGTGCTGTACGCTAGCTCTAAACCTTTGGCGGTAGCTTTAATTTTCAATTCTCGTCCCCCGATCTGCAGGGAACACTAGATGAGATTTCGCGCCATTGCCAAGGCTTCATGCGTTCTTGAGCGCAATTCTAGCGGTGCGCGCTCACGACATAGGACTGTGGGCCTAGTACGACCGCTTGGGGCCTGGACGGGCGGCGTCGCCCTGATCGCACCAGTCGATCAGGTAGAGGTGTCCATTGTCGCAACTTTGGCTTGAAATTGGCAAACCCACCGATGTCTGCTTTCTTCGAAATTCTTCCAGAACAGGCCATTCCGCTCTCCCACCCCATCTCAGCCATCTAGGCCAAAGCGCCCCCCTACCGCTTCAAGCTCCCCAAGATCCCCCGGATCAGCGCCCGGCCGAGCGAGGTGCCCACCGAGCGCACCACCGACTTGACGGCCGCCTCGGTGACGGTCTGGCGGTTCGAGGCTCGCGGGCGCGGGGCCGAGGGGGCGCGGGGTGCGGTGGTGCGCGAGGGGGCGCGGGTGGTGGGCG
>NZ_RWKW01000101.1 GCF_003970795.1 Aquibium carbonis
CGGCTCGGGCGCAGAGGCGGACGACGGCGGGGAGGCCGATGCGGTCGACCTGCCGGTCTCCGACGCGCCCGCGCTCGACGCGGCGCCTGCGCCGGTCTTCGAGATCCGCGCGCCGGACGGCCGCGGCTCGAAGGCCTTCGTCGACTTCCAGCACGACGTCACCGCCGAGGACGTGCGGCTCGCCCACCGCGAGGGCTTCGTCTCGGTCGAGCACCTGAAGCGCTACACGACGCTCGGCATGGCCACCGACCAGGGCAAGACCTCCAACGTCGCGGGCCTCGCCATCATGGCCGAGGCGCGCGGCCTGGCGGTCGACGAGGTCGGCACCACGCGCTTCCGCCCGCCCTTCGCCCCGGTTTCGATCGGCGCGCTGGCGGCCGAGCGCTTCGGCGAGCTGAAGCCCGACCGGCTGACGCCGCTGCACGACTGGCATGTCGAACAGGGCGCGACGATGTATGCCGCAGGCCTCTGGCACCGGCCGATGATCTACGGCCATCCCGGCGAGACGATCGAGCAGGCCTATGTGCGCGAGGCGAAGGCCGTGCGCGACACCGTCGGCATCGTCGACGTCTCCACGCTCGGCAAGATCATGGTGCAAGGGCCCGACGCCGCCGCCTTCCTCGACCGGGTCTACACCAACGTCTTCTCGACGCTGCCTGTCGGCAAGGCCCGCTATGGGCTGATGCTGCGCGAGGACGGCTTCGCCTTCGACGACGGCACCACCTGGAGGCTGGCCGAGACCGAGTTCCTGATGACCACGACGACGGCCAATGCCGGCCGCGTCATGCAGCATCTCGAATACCTGCTCGACCTGGTCTGGCCGGAGCTCAAGGTGATCCTGACCTCGGTCACCGACGAGTGGGCCGGTGCCGCGCTGTCGGGTCCGCGATCACGCGCGGTGCTCGCCGCCTGCGTGGCGGGGACGCCCGTCGATGACGCCGCCCTGCCTTTCATGGGCATCGTCCATGGCGCCATCGACGGCGTGCCGGTGATGATCTGCCGGCTCTCGTTCTCGGGCGAACTGGCCTACGAGGTCTATTGCGGGGCCGGGCACGGTCGCCAGGTCTGGGACGCGCTGATGGACGCCGGAAAGCCCTTCGGCATCGTTCCCTACGGTTTGGAAGCCATGGGCACGCTGCGCATCGAAAAGGGCCACGTCACCGGCGCCGAGATCGACGGCCGCACCACCGCGCGCGACCTGCATCTCGACTGGATGCTGTCGAAGAAGAAGCCCTTCGTCGGTTCGGCGATGATGGACCGCGAGGCGCTCATCGCCGAGGACCGGATCCGGCTCGTCGGTCTTGTCTCGCTCGACGGGCGGGCGCTCAATGGCGGCGCGCATATCGTCGAGCACGGCGACCGCACGCTGAGCGGGTCGATCGGCCACGTCACGTCGGTCTGCTTCTCGCCGGCGCTCGGCCAGTACGTCGCGCTGGCGCTGGTCAAGGGCGGCAAGGCGCGGCATGGCACGCGGGCCTTCGTCTCGGATCCGCTGCGCGGGCGTTTCGGGCCGGTGGAGATCGTCAGCCACCATTTCTTCGATCCCGACGGGAGCCGGATGCATGGTTGAACAGGTCTCGCCGCTCGGATTTGCCTGGAAGCCCGGCCGTCACGGCAACGTCGCTGGCGCGCCGGGCGTCGTCCTGTCGGAAACACGGCCCGGTTCCATCGTCCAGGCCGCCGCCTTTCCCGGCAGCGAGAAGGCGGTGATGACGGCCATCAAGGTTGCCACCGGGCTTGCCCTGCCCGATGGCGCCGGCGGCGGCATGTCCACCGGCACGAAGGCTGCCTTCGGCATCGCGCCGGGCCGCTTCCTCGTCGTCGATCAGGTCGAGGGCCTGGCCGAGCGGCTGAAGGCGGCCGTCTGGATCAAGGATGGCGCCGTGACCGACCTGTCGCATGGTCGCACCGCCATTCGCATCGCCGGCCCCAAGGCCGAATGGGTGCTTTCGAAGCTCTTCGCGATCGATTTCTCGCTCGCTGCCTTCCCGCTCGGGGCCGGCCGCGCCACGCAGCACCACGACATCCTCGCCGCGATCCAGCGCACCGGGCCGGACCGATTCGACCTTTACGTCTTCCGCTCTTTCGCGCGCTCGTTCTGGACCCTCCTCCTCCATTCGGCTGAGGAGGTCGGCTGCGAGGTGCTGTGACGGGCGAGCCTTTCGCCCGCCCGCCGCTGGAATGCTCAGCGATTACCCGCCGCTGATGGCAGTGAGCACATAGACCTCGTCGCCGGGGGCGAGCGGGGTCTTCAGACTCGCGCGGCTGCCGTCGACGAAGACGTTCATGTGCTTGCGGATCGCCGGCCGCGTGTCGCGGATGCGGTCGCCCATGCCGGGCCAGAGCCGGTCGAGCTCGTCGATCATCTCGGCCACCGTGGCGACCACCATCGACACTTCGCGCCGCGAGCCCGGGAACAGGTCGCACAGCACGGCCGGAAGCTTTACCGTCACCGGCAGGGCGGCGCGAACCGCCGAGGCATGGCCGGCCGCGCCCGAGTGGTCGTCGTGCCTGGCCATTTTCAGGCGTCCAGCACGTGGGTTTCGACCGACGAGATCGTCGGCAGATGCGCCACGATCTGGGTCCAGCTGTCGCCTTCGTCGGCGCTGGCATAGACCTCGCCGCTGCCGGTGCCGAAGTAGACGCCGGCCGGTTCCATCGCGTCCACCGCCATCGCCTGGCGCAGCACGCCGAAATAGGCGTTTTCCTGCGGCAGGCCCTCGCGCATCGCCTGCCAGCTCGTGCCGCCGTCGCGGGTGCGCCAGACGGCCGTCTTCGCGTCCGGCATGAAGCGGCCAGCGGAATCACCGTTGAGCGGCACCAGATAGACGGTGCGCGGATCACGCGGATGGACGGCGGCCGGGAAGCCGAAGCTCGACGGCAGGCCGTTCTCCATGCTGGTCCAGGACCGGCCGCCATCCTCCGAGCGATACATGCCGCAATGGTTCTGCTGGTAGAGAAGCTGGTCGGTGCCCGGCGCCAGCACCATGCAATGGACGCACTGGCCGAGTTCGGGATAGCGCTGGTCTTCCGGGAAAAAATCGGCGCGCGTGCCCTTGTTGCGCGGTTCCCAGGTCTGGCCGCCATCGTCGGTGCCGAATACCCCGGCCGACGAGATGCCGACCCAGAGGCGGTTCGGATCGGTCGGATGCGGCACCAGCGAATGCAGGATCAGCCCGGCCCCGCCGGGGTTCCAGTCCGGCCGGGTGGGATGGTCGCGCAGACCCCTCACATGGGTCCAGGTCCTGGCCCCGTCGGTGCTGCGAAACAGGCCAGCCGGCTGGACGCCCGCGTAGAGCGCGCCGTCGGACCCGGGCGCCAGGCTCCAGACCGCCGATACGGGCTCCTCGCCCTCGGCATAGGCCAGCCCCTCGCTCGAATGCGTCCAGGTGGCGCCGAGGTCGTGCGAGGTCCAGACCGCCGGGCCGAACCACTCGTTGCCGCCGGCGGCATGGATGGCTCCGGAGGACGGGTCGAGAATGGCGTGGTGGATCGGCCAGGTGTTGCAGTAGGGACCACGCAGCCGGAAGGCCTTTCGATCTCCGTCGCTCTCGGCGACGAACAGGCCCTTCTTGGTGCCGATCAGGATGAGTATGCGCTTTGCCAACGGGACGGTCTCCTCTCCCACGAACGACCAGCCACTTCCGCCGCCCCGATAGGAAACGCTGGACATTTACGTTGATATCAACATTATAGGTTCATGTCAAAGCCCTTGAAAAACGAAACCGTCGGGTTCGATGTCACCTTGCAGGTCAAGAACGCCTGCCTTTGCCTTCACGTGCAGCGCGCGGCGCGATCGCTGGCGAGGTTGTTCGACGAGGCCTTTCGCCCCGTCGGGCTGACCAATGGGCAGTTCTCGATGCTGATGTCGCTCAACCGGCCCATGCCGGCGCGCATGCGGGAGGTGGCGGCCCTGCTCGCCATGGACCGCACGACGCTGACGGCGGCGCTGAAGACGCTGGAACGGCGCGGCCTGCTTCAGGTTCGCACCGACCCCGAAGACCGCCGCGGCAAGCTGCTGACACTGACGGATGCCGGCCGCGAGACGCTCGCGCGAGCGCTGCCGATCTGGCGCGACACCCATGCCGCTCTGGAGCATGGGCTCGACGACGCGGACGGCCTGCGCGCGGCGCTGCTGGCGATTTCGTAAGCCAGGGAAGCCCCCGGCAACGAAGCGTCACTTCACGAAGGTGACGAACTCCTCCAGCGGCACGCGCTCGGTGCGCAGGCTGTTTTCCGGTTTCGAGGTGTCCTCGTAGCCGAGCGCCATGCCGCAGACCACGATCTCCTCGTCGGGGATGCCGAGCACCGGGCGGATCTGATTGTGATAGGGCGCGAACGCCGCCTGCGGGCAGGTGTGCAGGCCCCTGCCCCGCGCCGCGATCATGATCGACTGGAGGAACATGCCGTGGTCGATCCACGAGCCGTGGTTCAGGCGGCGGTCAATGGTGAAGATCATGCCGACGGGCGCATCGAAGAAGACGAAGTTGCGGTCGTGCTGGGCGCGCATCTGGTCGACGTCGCGCTTGCCGATGCCCAGCGCCCCGTAGAGCGCGAAGCCGACGGCGCGACGACGCGCGTAATAGGGCTCGAAGAACTGGTCGGGATAGTACTTGTACTCGTCCCACTTCGCCTTTTCGGCGCGGATGCCCGAGTTCAGGATCGCGTCGGTGATCTTCTGCTTGGTTTCGCCGGTGGTCACCCAGACCTTCCAGGGCTGCATGTTGGTGCCCGACGGCGCGCGGCTGGCGACCCGAAGGATGTCGCGGATGGTCTCGTCGTCCACCGGGTCTGGAAGGAATGCCCGCACCGAGCGACGCGAGGTGATCGCAGCATCCACGATCTCCGCCTCGTCGATCACGTCTATCTGTTTGTCTGGAGCGAGCATGCCGAGGTCCCCTCGTCGTTTGCACCATCTCTGGCATATCGGTTGCAATTGGTCCAATCGACCGATCCGCCGGTGCAGGTGCCGGTTTCGTCGGGCTCGTAACACATCGCCTGAAATTCTGCTTGAACTTTTCATGACAAGCGTATTGATGAAATTCGACTGGATTTTTTCACGAGGCGATCGGGCGTGACGCAGGTGGGAGACGTCTTGCTGGCCGGAAACCTGCGCGCATTGCGCAAGTCGCGGCGCATGACGCTCGCCGATCTGGGCCAACGGCTGAACCGGTCGGTCGGCTGGCTGAGCCAGGTCGAGCGCGGCCTGTCGCGCCCGTCGGTGGAAGATCTGCGCCGCTTCGCGCAGGCCTTCGGCGTGCCGCTCGGCCTGTTCTTCGGCCACGACGCCCCCACCGAGGCCGAAAAGGGCGTCATCGTGCGCGCCGGCCGCCGCCGGTCGCTCGGGTCGAGCGAAACGGGACTGGTGGAGGAACTGCTGTCGCCGGATCTCGGCGGCAGCTTCGAGCTCGTCCGCTCCGAGTTTGCGCCGGGCGCCCGCCTGGAGGCGCCGTCCTTGCGGCCGACCGAGGAGGCCGGCTACATCGTCGCGGGCCGCTTCGACATAGAGATCGACGGGACGTGGCACCGGCTGGCGGCGGGCGACAGCTTCCGCTTCAGGGAAAAGCCGTTCCGCTGGCGCAACCCCGGCCAGGAGCCGGCGGTCGTCGTCTGGGTCATTTCGCCACCGGTCTATTGATGGCGTCCACTTCGGGAGAACCGCATGCCTGACCTTCCTTCCCATGCCCGCGTGGTCATCATCGGCGGCGGCGCCATCGGCGTTTCGGCGCTCTACCATCTCGCCAAAGCCGGCTGGACGGATTGCGTCCTCCTGGAAAAGAACGAGCTCACCTCCGGCTCGACCTGGCACGCGGCCGGCAACGTGCCGACCTTCTCGTCCTCCTGGTCGCTGATGAACATGCAGCGCTATTCGACCGAGCTCTATCGCGGACTGGCGCAGGCCGTCGACTATCCGATGAACTACCACGTCACCGGCTCGATCCGGCTGGCGCATGGGCGCGAGCGCATGCGCGAGTTCCAGCGCGCCAGGGGGATGGGCCGCTACCAGGGCATGGCGCTCGACGTCATCGGACCGGACGAGATCCGCCAGCATTACCCCTTCATCGAGACGCACGACCTGGAGGGCGCGCTCTTCGATCCGGCCGACGGCGACATCGACCCGGCTCAGCTGACGCAGGCGCTGGCCAAGGGCGCCCGCGACCTGGGTGCGAAAATCGTCCGATTCTGTCCTGTCACCGGGGCAAGCCGTGACAAGGACGAGTGGGTGATCGCGACCACACAGGGCGACATCCGCTGCGAATATGTCGTCAACGCCGCCGGATACCGCGCAGCCGAGGTGGGGCGGATGTTCGGGCGCGACATCCCGATGATGGTGATGAGCCACCAGTACATCCTCTTCGACGAGATCCCCGAACTGGCCGCCTGGACGAAGGAGGTCGGCCACAAGCTGCCGCTGCTGCGCGACGTCGACACTTCCTATTATCTGCGCCAGGAAAAGAGCGGCATGAATCTCGGCCCCTACGAGCGCAACTGCCGCGCCCACTGGGCGACCGCCGACGACCCGATGCCCGACGACTTCTCCTTCCAGCTCTTCCCCGACGATCTCGACCGGCTGGAATGGTATCTCAACGACGCCGTCGCGCGCGTACCGATCCTCGGCACCGCCGGCCTGTCGAAGGTCATCAACGGGCCGATCCCCTATGCGCCCGACGGCAACCCGCTGATCGGGCCGATGCCGGGCGTGCCCAACGCCTTCGAGGCCTGCGTCTTCACCTTCGGCATCGCCCAGGCGGGCGGCGCCGGAAAGGTGCTGGCAGAGTGGATCACCGAGGGCGCGACCGAATGGGACATGTGGTCCTGCGACCCGCGCCGCTTCACGGCCTTCGCCTCGGCCCCGGACTATGCGGTCGCCAAGGGCATGGAGGTCTATGGCCACGAATACGCCATCCACTTCCCGCGTCATGCCTGGCCGGCGGGGCGCGGGCGAAAACTGTCGCCGATCCATGACAGGATCGCCGCGCTCGGCGCGCAGTTCGGCGCCTACAATGGCTGGGAGCGGGCGAACTGGTATGCGCAGCCCGGCGACGACACGTCGGAGGAGGCGACGCAGACCTTCCGCCGCGACGGACCCTGGCAGCGGCGCATCCGCGAGGAGTGCCTGGCCGTGCGCGACGCCGCCGGCATTCTCGATCTTCCCGGCTTCTCGCGCTTCCGGCTGCAGGGCCCGGGCGCCGGCGACTGGCTGGCGACCCAGATCACCGGCGCGGTGCCGAAGCCCGGCCGCATCGGGCTTGCCTATTTCGCCGACGAGAAGGGCCGCATCGTCACCGAGATGTCGGTGATGACGCTCGCCGAAGACTCCTTCATGCTGGTCACCGCGGCCGTCGCGCAGAGCCACGACTTCGAGTGGCTGGCGAAGAAGCTGCCGCAAGGCACTGAGATCGGACTCACGGACGTCACCGACGCCTTCGCCTGCCAGATCCTGACCGGGCCGAACGCGCGCGCCATCCTGGCGGCCGTTTCCGACGCGGATCTCGGCAAGCCGTGGCTTACGCACCAGTCCTGCCAGATCGCCGGACGATGGCTGCAGCTCGTTCGGGTCTCGTTCGCCGGCGAACTCGGCTGGGAGATTCACACCAAGGTGGAGGACACCGCCGCCGTGTTCGACGCGGTCTGGGCGGCCGGGCAGAGCCACGGGCTGAAACCCTTCGGCATGTTCGCACTCGATTCGCTGCGACTCGAAAAGGGCTACCGCGCCTGGAAGCAGGAGCTGTCCACCGACTACACCATCCTGCAGGGCGGGCTGGAGCGTTTCGTCAAATGGGACAAGGCCGATTTCACCGGCAAGGCGGCGCTGCTGTCGCAGAAGCAGCAAGGCGTGACCAAGCGTTTCGCCTTGCTTGTGATCGACCGGCCCGGCGACTGCGACGCGCCGTACATGTCGACGATCTGGCATGACGGGACGATCGTCGGCGAGACCCTGTCAGGAGGATGGGGGCACCGGGTGGACAAGTCGATCGCGCTCGGCATGCTGCGCGCCGACCTGGCGGTGCCGGGAACGACGGTCGAGGTCGAGATCTTCGGCGAGAGGTTTGCCGCCACCGTGCAGGAGGACCGGCCGCTGTGGGACCCGGAGAACGCGAGACTGAAGGGCTGACCGCATGGCGAACGTGATCCTCACCGACGGCGGCATGGGCCAGGAACTGCTGCGGCGCTCCGGCGCCACGCCAACGCCGCTCTGGTCGGCCAAGGTGCTGATGGACGAGCCCGATCTCGTGCGCGACCTGCATGCCGATTTCATCCGCGCCGGCGCCCGCGTCATCACCGTCAACACCTATGCCGCGACGCCCGAGCGCCTGGCGCGCGAGGGCGTGGGCGAGATGTTCGAGCCCTTGCAGCAGGCCGGCCTCGACCTGGCCGAGCAGGCGCGTGATGCCGTCGGGACGGATTGCGCCATCGCCGGATGCCTGCCGCCGCTGTTTGGCTCCTATGCGCCGAAGCTGACGATCCCCTTCGAGGAGAGCGTCGACCTCTATCGCCGCATCGTCGCCGAGGAGGCCGGCCGCGTCGACCTGTTCCTGTGCGAGACGATGGCGTCGGCGCAGGAAGGGCTCGCCGCCGCCACCGCAGCGGCCGAAAGCGGCAAGCCGGTCTGGATCTCGTGGACGCTGACCGACGACGGCGCACCGGGCCTGAGGAGCGGCGAGACGATCGCGCAGGCGGCCGCCGCCGTCGCGCACCTGCCGATCGCGGCGCGCCTCGTGAACTGCTCGCGCCCCGAGACGGTCGACGCCGCCTTTGGCGACCTCGCCGCGCTGGGCGGCACCGTCGGCGCCTATGCCAACGGCTTCACCGCGGTCGAGGCCCTGAAGCATGGCGGCACGGTCGACGTGCTGTCGGCCCGCGAGGATCTTGGCCCCGACTCCTACGCCAGCTTTGCCATGGGCTGGGTGAAGCGTGGGGCGACCATCGTCGGCGGCTGCTGCGAGGTCGGCCCCGAACACATCGCGCGGCTGCGCGACCGGCTGGTGGAGGCCGGATACGACTTCGGAGGATTCCATGCCTGAGCATTCCGCCCGCATCGGCGGCATAACCCCGTCCGGCAAGGACGGCTGGGAGGTTCACTTCACGGCGATGACCCGCAAGCAGGCCGGCGAGGACATCATGATGCTGTCGGTCGGCGACCACGACTTCGACACGCCGAAGGAAACCGTCGAGGCCTGCAAGGCCGCTCTCGACGCCGGGTTCCACCACTACACGCAGTTGCCCGGCCTGCCCGCGCTCCGGGTGGCCATGGCGAAGGTCTCGACCCGCTGCACCGGCGTGGAGACGTCGGCCGCCGAAGTGATCGCCACGCCCGGCGGCCAGCTCGCGCTCTATGCGGCGGTGCAGGGCACGCTCGATCCCGGCGACCATGCGATCGTGGTGGCGCCCTACTACGCCACCTATCCCGGCACGTTCCGAGCCGCCGGCGCCGCGTTCACCATCGTCGAGGCGAAGGCTGAAAACGGTTTCCAGCCGCTCGCCGCCGACATCGAAGCGGCGATGCGCGACAACACGAAGGCGATCCTGATCAACACGCCCAACAACCCCACCGGCGCGGTCTATTCGCGCCAGACGCTGGAGGGCATCGCCGACATCTGCCGCCGGCACGATCTCTGGCTGATCTCCGACGAGGTCTACTGGTCGCTGCCGGCCGATGGCGGCCACCTGTCGCCGCGCGCGCTGCCTGGGATGGCCGAGCGCACGCTGGTCGTCAACTCGATGTCGAAGAGCCACGGCATGACCGGCTGGCGCATCGGCTGGCTCACCGGCCCGGCCGACATGATCGTATTGCTGGTCAACCTCAACCTCGTCTCCACCTACGGCCTCAACGACTTCGCCAGCCGGGCGGCGATCGAGGCGTTGGAGAACGACTGGGGCGTGGCCGAAATCGCCGCGCTCTATCACCGGCGCCGCGAGGCCTTCCTCGATCATGTCCGCGGCATGAACGGCATCCGCGTGCGCGGTTCGGAGGGCGGCATGTACGTCATGCTCGACATCTCGGCCATCGAGCCGGATTGCGAGGCCTTTGCCTGGGCCTTCCTCGAGGAGGAGAAGGTGGCGGTCATGCCCGGGTCGAGCTTCGGCGAGGCGGCGCGCGGCCACATCCGCATCAGCCTGTGCCAGCCCGAGCCGGTGCTGGCCGAAGCCGCCGAGCGGCTGAAACGGTTCGTGCTCGGGCACAGGAGGGCGGTGGCGTGATTGCCGGCCGGGACGCTGCCACTCCTCGGTGCGTCGTCATCCTCGGGCTTGTCCCGAGGATCCGCGGCCTGCGCATCCGAACGCGCGATCACCTGCAAGGGCAGATCCTCGGGACAAGCCCGAGGATGACGACGAACGAAAGAGCAGGACGCCCATGACCACCCTCCCCGCCAAGGCCCGCGCCGTGATCATCGGCGGCGGCGTGTCCGGATGCTCCGTCGCCTACCACCTGGCGAAGCTCGGCTGGACCGACATCGTGCTGCTCGAACGCAAGCAGCTCACCTGCGGCACCACCTGGCATGCCGCCGGGCTGGTCGGGCAGTTGCGCGCCTCGCGCAACATGACGCGGCTGGCGAAGTACTCCGCCGACCTCTACGCACGGCTGGAGGAAGAGACCGGCGTCGCCACCGGCATGCGCCAGGTCGGCTCGATCACCGTGGCGCTGACCGAGGAGCGCAGGGAAGAGATCTACCGGCAAGCGTCGCTGGCGCGCGCCTTCGATGTCGACGTGCGCGAGATTTCGCCCGCCGAGGTCAAGGCCATGTACCCGCACCTCAACGTCTCCGACGTGATGGCGGCCGTGCACCTGCCGCTCGACGGCCAGTGCGACCCGGCCAACATCGCCATGGCGCTGGCCAGGGGCGCGCGGATGCGCGGCGCGACCATCGCAGAGGGCGTCAAGGTTACCGCCGTTCACGAGGCCGGCCGCCGCGTCACCGGCGTGTCGTGGGAAAAGGACGGCGAACGGGGCACGATCGAGGCCGATATCGTCGTCAACTGCGCCGGCATGTGGGCGCGCGAACTCGCCTCGCAGAACGGCGTGGCGGTGCCGCTGCACGCCTGCGAGCATTTCTACCTGATCACCGAGCCGATCCCCGGCCTGACCCGCCTGCCGGTGCTGCGCGTGCCCGACGAATGCGCCTACTACAAGGAGGACGCCGGCAAGATGATGCTCGGCGCCTTCGAGCCGGTGGCGAAACCCTGGGGCATGGACGGTATCGCCGAGAGCTTCTGCTTCGACCAGCTGCCCGAGGACATGGACCATTTCGCGCCGATCCTCGAAATGGGCGTCAACCGCATGCCGATGCTTGAGACGGCCGGCATCCACACCTTCTTCAACGGTCCCGAGAGCTTTACCCCCGACGACCGCTACTATCTCGGCGAGGCGCCCGAAGTTTCCGGCTACTGGGTGGCGGCCGGCTACAACTCGATCGGCATCGTCTCGTCGGGCGGCGCCGGCATGGCGCTGGCGCAGTGGATCCATGACGGCGAGCCGCCCTTCGACCTGTGGGAGGTGGACATCCGCCGCGCCCAGCCGTTCCAGAAGAACCGGCGCTACCTCAAGGAACGCGTCACCGAGACGCTCGGCCTGCTCTATGCCGACCACTTCCCCTTCCGCCAGATGGCGTCGGCGCGCGGCGTGCGCCGCTCCCCGCTGCATGAGCACCTGAAGGCGCGCGGCGCCGTCTTCGGCGAGGTCGCCGGCTGGGAGCGCGCCAACTGGTTCGCCCGCGAAGGCCAGGAGCGCGAGTACCGCTATTCCTGGAAGCGCCAGAACTGGTTCGACAACCAGCGCGACGAGCATATGGCCGTGCGCGAGGGCGTCGGCCTGTTCGACATGACCTCGTTCGGCAAGATCCGCGTCGAGGGCCGCGACGCACTGGCGGTCCTGCAGCGCCTGTGCGCCAACGACGTCGACGTGCCCGTCGGCCGCATCGTCTACACGCAGATGCTGAACGCCCGCGGCGGCATCGAGAGCGACCTGACCGTCTCGCGGCTGTCGGAGACCGCCTTCCTGGCTGTCGTGCCGGGCGCCACCTTGCAGCGCGACCTCGCCTGGCTGCGCCGGCATGTCGGCGACGCCTTCTGCGTGATCACCGACGTGACGGCGGCCGAGGCGGTGCTGTGCGTCATGGGTCCGAAATCGCGCGACCTGATGCAGAAAGTCAGCCCGAACGATTTTTCCAACGCCAGCAACCCCTTCGGCAGCTGGCAGGAGATCGAGGTCGGCATGGGGCTCGCCCGCGCCCACCGCGTTACCTATGTCGGCGAGCTCGGCTGGGAACTCTACGTGCCGACCGATCAGACCGCCCACGTCTTCGAGGCGCTGGAGGAGGCCGGAGCCGACGTCGGGCTGAAGCTCTGCGGGTTGCACACGCTCGATTCCTGCCGCATCGAAAAGGCGTTTCGACATTTCGGCCACGACATCACCGACGAGGACCACGTGCTGGAGGCAGGCCTCGGTTTTGCGGTCAAGACGACGAAGGGCGACTTCATCGGCCGCGACGCGGTGCTGAAGAAGCGCGAGGCCGGGCTCGACCGCCGTCTCGTCCAGTTCCGGATCGCCGATCCCGAGCCGCTGCTGTTTCACAACGAGGCGATCGTGCGCGACGGCGCCATCGTCGGCACCATCACGTCGGGCAATTACGGCCACCATCTCGGCGCCGCGATCGGCCTCGGCTACGTGCCCTGCGAGGGCGAGAGCGAGGCCGACGTGCTCGCCGCCACCTACGAGATCGAGATCGCCGGCGTGCGCCACCCCGCCCACGCCTCGCTGAAGCCGATGTACGACCCGACAGCCGCGCGGGTGCGGATGTAGAAGGGAGAACGCCGCCGAAGCCTCTGGTCTCTCCGCCAGGCGGGAGACTGGACACCGCGGCAGATTCGCCAGTCTCCGTTGGGGAAAAAATTGCCAGCGCAGAACGCGCCGGCCTAGAGATGCGTCGAGAACCAGTCGCGCTGTGCCGGCGCGGAAATCGCGAAGGGTTCGCCCGTATAGGCTTCGAAGTGTCCGCCCGGCAGCACGACCAGCCGCTTCGGCTCCAGCGCCTGAGCATAGGCCCGCGCGGTCATGTCGAAGGGCGTCAGATGATCGCCCGAGGCGACGACCACCATCAGCGGCGTCGGCGCGATGCGGGCGATGTAGGTCGCCGGCTCGTACTCGGTGAACATCTCGATCGAATGCAGCGTGACCTCGTTCCTCCAACTGGTCTCGTTCTCTGCGGCGAAGCGGGTGAAGAAGTCGTAGGTGTCGGCCGTCGGCAACGCACAGGGCTGGCCCTCGGGCGCCGTCACCGGCATCATCGCGCCGGGCTCGCCGCGGGCACGGGCGGCGCGGTCGCCATCGAAGGCGGCGCGCAGACCGGCCCAGTGGTCGCCGCGGATCAACCGGCGGGCGGATTCAAAGCCCCAGGTCAGCGGCACCTGCGAGACGACGCATTTCACGCGCCGGTCGAGCGCGGCGACCACCAGAACGTGGCCGCCCGAATAGCTCGAGCCCCAGATCCCGATCCGTCCGGCATCGACCTCCGGAAGGGTCTGCGCGTAGGTGATGGCATCGCGGTAGCCGTTGATCTGCGCCCACGGGTCCACATGCTGGCGCGGGGTGCCGTCGGAGACACCGAAATTGCGGTGGTCATAGACGATGACGTTCATCCCCGCCGCCGAAAACACCTCCGCGAAGGAGCCAAGGAAGATCTCGCGCGTGGCGGTGAACCCATGGGCCATGATCACCGTCGGCGCGGGACCCTCCACGCCCTTCGCGCGGTAGAACCAGCCGCGCAGGATCACGCCGTCCTCGGTGTTGAACTCGATGTCGTGCCGCATGCCTTTTTCCTCCCGGATGCGTTGAAGCGGCCCGCATCCTCGCCGAAGGGGGGCGTCGATGCTTGCCGCGGAGGGAAGCGGCTTGTTCGACAGGGAAGAGCTGCTGCGATAAGGTCCGGCTCGGGCGACGTGACTTGCAGACGGCGCCGCAGGAGGAGACATGCAAGCGGGCAATCACTGGACGTCCGGCGTTCTGCCGCCGTCGCTGCGCGCCGAGGGCACCCGGGCGATGCTGAGTTCGGTGCATCTGCCGTGGTCGCTCGACCTGCCGGACCGCGCCGGCCACGACTGTTCGCTGACATGGCACGACCTCGGCGGATGCTCGCTGATCGAATGCCGCAGCGCGCCCTTGTCGGGCCATCGCGACCAAGCCGACATCCGCCGCACGCAGGGCGATCATGTCGGCATGCTGCTCGTTCTCTCGGGCGAAGAAAGCGTCCGCCAGGATGAGTTGTCGACGCGTCTCGGTCCCGGCGACATGCTGTTGTGGGACGGCGCAAGACCGATCCGCTTCGAGGTCACCCAGCCGCTCCACAAGGTGACGCTGCTCATCCCGCGTGAACGGTTCGGTCGTGCCGCGACGGCGGCGCGGGGCGCGCTGCGCCTGGAAAGCCGCAATGGCCTCGGCGCGCTTGCCGCCGGCCATCTCGCTGCGCTGACGACGATTGTCGGCGACATTCCGGCCGGACACGCACCGTTGGCGGCCGACATCCTCGTCGACCTCCTCGGTCGGCTCGTGGAGCCCCGTCCGGAACCGGCGACGGGCGGCGACCTGCTGGCGCGGATCCTCGGGCACATCGAGGCCAACCTCGAGGACCCCGACCTGACGCCATCGCGCCTCGCGGCGCGCTTCGGCATTTCGGTGCGGTACCTGCACATGTTGTTTTCGACCACCGGCGGAACGGTCTCCGCGCATGTGCGGGCCCGCCGGCTGGCGGCGATGCGCCGCGACCTCGCCGATCCCAGGCTGGCGGACAGCACGATCACGCAGATCGCGTTCGCCTGGGGATTTGGTGACGCGGCGCATGCCAGCCGCGCCTTTTCGGCCGCGTACGGACTGTCGCCCAGCCGCTGGCGCGCGGCACGCCGCCGGGGCTAGCCCCGCGCCACCGCCGCCACGTGGCGGGAAAAATCGGGTGTGCCCATCAGCGCCTTGCAGCGCTCGAAGCGGTTGACGGAATAGGCCCAGAAATCGTCGGCCGGATTGGCGTTAGCATGCTGGATCAGGCCCCAGAGGGTCCAGAGCAGGTCGCACATGGCCTTGTAGATGACCATGCGGCCGCGCTCGGCGATCGTCGGCTCACCGCCGAAATAGGCCCGGATCATCTCCTCCTCCTGCGCGGCATCGAAGCCGGCCTCGACGGAGAGGTCGCCCAGATCCCACATCGGATCGTTCATGCCGGAATATTCCCAGTCGACGATCCACATGCGATCGCCGGCGTCGAGAAAGTTCTCGCACAGCGGGTCGCAGTGGCAGGGCGCCAGCGGCAGCGGATGGGCGGCGAGCGCGGCGCGCACCGCGCCTGCCTCCCGCAAGACGTCGTGATAGCCGTCGGGCAGCGTCACATCCTTCGTGGCCAGGATCTTCAGGTAGCCGTCGATCATCGCAAACAGCTCGAAGCGAAAGGGAAATGCCGCGCCCGAGTCGTGCAGCCGCCTGAAGGCTTCGCCCGCGCGGGCCGGCGCGCCTTGCCGGGACCGAAAGGCCTCCGGCGACATGGTCGCGGCGCCGTCGAGGTAGCGCGTCACCATCACGCCGGTTGCGTCGTCGAAGAAGAGCACGTCGGGGCTGACGCCAGCACGCGCCGCCTCGCCGGCCGCCACCTTCTCGTTCTTGCGGTCGATGTATTCCTCGGTGCCCTTGCCGGGGATGCGCAGGCAAAGATCGCCGGCCTGGTAGACCCGGTTGGTCAGGCCGCCGAGACGCTGCAAGGGCGCGTCGATACCTGCATAGGCCGGGATCGCCACCAGTGTGTTTCGCGCTTCCGCGAGCTCGGCCGCCGTTTGATCCGCCACGCTTTTCTCCGCTTTCTGTCCCGCTCTACGCTCCTACGGTTCCACAGATTTGCTTATTCGGCTAGGGTGCCAGGACACGGAAAACGAGGCATTGGACGCGGAATGGCAGGTACGAAGCACGGCGGCGCGCTGGGAGCGGTCTATTCGGCCAAACGGCCCGAAGAGGTCGCCGCCCTCTACGATGGCTGGGCCGACAGCTACGACAAGGAGATGGCGGCGAACGGCTATCGCCACCCGGCGATCTGCCTGTCGCTGCTGACGCGGCACCTGCCGCGCGGGGCCGAACCGCTGCTCGACGCCGGTGCCGGCACCGGGCTGGTGGGCGAATGGCTGGGCATCGTCGGCTATCCCCATGTCGAGGCGCTGGACCTCTCCGAAGGCATGCTCAAGGTGGCGGCGCGCAAGGCCGTCTATGCGAGGCTGCACCGGCTGGCGCTCGGCGGCCCCCTGCCCTTCGAAGACGGGCATTTCGCCGGGATCGTCTCGGCCGGCGTCTTCACCACCGGCCATGTCGGACCCGACGGCCTCGACGAACTGGTGCGCATCTGCCGGCCGGGCGGCGTCATCGTCATCACGGTCAAGGACACGCTGTGGGACGACTTCGCCGCGCACGTCGCCGGCTTCGTGGCGGCGGGCAAGGTTTCGGTCGCCGAGGAGACGGCGCCCTATGTGTCGATGCCCGGGGAAGCCGGCACGATCCCCAGCCGCGGGCTGGTGCTGAAGGTGATGTGAGAATCTGAAATGTTGGCGTCAGATACGTGAAAAAAATACGGGGACAGTTTACTTAATTCGGACACCGCTTCCTCTTGAAACAACGATACACAGACTTCGAATTAAGTAAACTGTCCGCGTATTTTCCCCGGGCTCAGCTTTTCACCCGCGCCCCCTCCGGATCATACAGCGGCCCCATGTGCAGCGACGCCTTCACGCGCTCCTTGGCAACGACCAGTTCGTATGTTCCCGCCTCCAGCCAGTCGTCAGTGACACCCTGCGAGCGGCGGACGTAGCCGAGGCCGATCGGCTTGCCGATCGTGTAGCCATAGCCCCCGCTCGACAGGTAGCCGGCGAATTCGCCGTCGCGCAGGATGGTCTCGCGGCCGAGCAGCACCACTAAGGGATCGTCAACGGTGAAGGTCATCAGCCGCTTCTTCAAAGGCGCGGCGGCGATCTTCGCCACCGCCTCGCGGCCGACGAAATCGGCGTTGGATTTCAGCTTCACCGCCCAGCCGAGGCCGGCCTCGAAGGGCGTGTCGTTGGGCGTGATGTCGGAGCCCCAGGCGCGGTATCCCTTCTCGAGCCTGAGCGACTCCAGCGCGCGGTAGCCGACCGGCGCGATGCCGAAAGGCTCGCCAGCTTCCATCAGCGTCTCGAACACGGCGCCGAGGCCGGCGAGCGGCGCGTGCAGTTCCCAGCCAAGTTCGCCGACATAGGTGACGCGCAGCGCCCGCACCGGCTGGCCGGCGATGTCGATCACCCGCACGTGGCCGAAGGGGAAAGCCGCGTTGGAGACGTCGGCGTCGGTGACTTTTTCGAGCACGTCGCGGGCGCGCGGCCCCATCAGCGACAGCGTGCCGAATTCCTCCGTCACGTCGACCAGCGCGGCTTCGCCGCCCGTCGGCAGGTGGTCGCGGATCCATCCGCCATCATGGGTGCGGAAGCCGGTGCCGGTGACGATGTAGAACAGGTCGTCGGACAGCCGCGCGACCGTCAGGTCGCATTCGATGCCGCCGCGCGAGTTCAGCATCTGGGTGTAGGTCAGCCGGCCGGGCTCGCGCGCGACGCGGTTGGCGCAGATCGTCTCCAGCGCGGCCGCCGCATCGCGGCCCTTCAGCTCGAACTTGGCGAAGGAGGACTGGTCGAAGATGCCGACCTTCTCGCGCACCAGCCGGTGCTCCTCGCCGACCGCGCCGAACCAGTTCTGCCGGCCCATGGAATAGACGTCCGTCGGCTCCATGCCATCGGGCGCGAACCAGTTCGGTCGCTCCCAGCCGAGCTTGGAGCCGAAGACGGCGCGGCGCGCCTTCAGCTTGTCGTAGAGCGGCGAGACCAGCCGCGGCCTGCCGCTCTCGTGCTCCTCGTGCGGGAAGGCCACGGTGTAGTGCTTGCCATAGGCCTCCAGCGTGCGGTCGCACACCCATTGCCGGTCACGGTGGAGGTCGGAGAAGCGGTTGATGTCGACGACCCACAGGTCGAGCGGCGCCTCGTTTCGCACCACCCAGGCCGCCAGCGCCCAGCCCGCCCCGCCGCCGGACGCGATGCCGAAGGCGTTGAAGCCGGCGCCGACATACATGTTGGAGCATTCGGGCGCGCGGCCGAGGATGAAGTTGCCGTCGGGCGTAAAACTCTCCGGACCGTTGATCATCTGCTTGACGCCGGTCTCGGCCAGCGCCGGGATACGGGCGACGGCCTGCTCCATGTGCTGCTCGAAATGGTCCCAGTCGTCGGGGAAGAGCTGGAACTGGAAATCGTCGGGCACGTCGCCCAGCGTCCAGGCCTGCGGGTTGGGCTCGTAGCCGCCCATCACGAGGCCGCCGACCTCCTCCTTGAAATAGGTCCGCCGGTCGGGATCGCGGATGGTCGGCGCGTCGGAGGACAGGCCCTCGATCCGCTCGGTGATGACGTACTGGTGCTTGACCGGCTGCAAGGGCACCTCGATGCCGGCCATGGCGCCGATCTGGCGCGCCCACTGGCCGCCGCAATTGACCACCTTGTCGCAGACCACGACACCGTCGGTGGTGTGGACGGCGGTGATGCGGCCGTCATCGGTGTCGAAGCCGGTGACCCGCACCCCCTCGACGATTTTCGCGCCATGCATGCGCGCGCCCTTGGCCAGCGACTGGGCGATGTCGGACGGGCTCGCCTGGCCGTCGGTCGGCAGCCAGCTGGCGCCGACGAGGTCGGAGACATCCATCAGCGGCCACATGCGTTTCACCTCCTCGGGCGAGACGAGATGCATGTCCATGCCGAAGCTCTGCGCGGTGGTGGCCAGCCGCTTGAACTCGGTCCAGCGGTCTGCATTGGTGGCGAGCCGCAGGCAGCCGGTCATCTTCCAGCCGGTCTCGAGACCGGTCTCCGTGCTGAGCTGCTTGTAGAGGTCGACCGAATATTTCAGGAGCTGCGTGATCGAGGCCGAGGAGCGCAGCTGCCCGACGAGCCCGGCGGCGTGCCAGGTGGAGCCGGAGGTGAGCTTGCCCTGTTCGATCAAAAGCACGTCGGCCTTGTGGTCGCGCGCCAGGTGATAGGCGGTCGAGCATCCGATGATGCCGCCGCCGATGACGACGATTTCCGCGTGGCTGGGAAGCGCCATGTCAGGTCTCTTTTCCGAACTGGGTTCTGTAGGCGTCGAGGGCAGCGTCGAGCCGCTCCAGGTTCATCCGGGCATAGGCGTCGTAGTCGATGCCGGGGTTGTCGAGATGGAGGGCCGAGACCATGCCCCACATCGCCTCGCGCAGCAGCGAGGCGCATTGCATGGCCGCATGGGCGCGCCTGATGTCGGATGATGGCGGCCGGCCGAAATACTGGCCGAGCAGCGCTTCGGATTCCTCGGCCGAGAACCCGGCATTGGAGGCGATGCCGGCAAGGTCGAACATGGCCGTGCCGAAGCCCGCATATTCGAAATCGATCAGCCAGAGGCGGTCGCCGTCGTCGATGATGTTGGCCGGCAGGAAGTCGTGGTGGCCAAAGACGATCGGCAGCGGGATCTGCGCGGCTTCCAGCCCTTCAGCAAGCGCCAGCCATCCGGGCAAGTCGCCCGTGAACGCGCTGCGGCCGGCCGAAAGCGTCAGCGCATAGTCGCGGATGACGTGGAACGGCCAGAAGATGAAGCCAGGCCCCGACACGTGGCACGGCATCTCGTCGTGGAAGCGGCGGACGATGGCCGCCACGTCGCCGATCTTCGCCCGCATGTCGGCCTCGGAGAAGGGCTTTCCGTCGATGAAGCGCGACACCGTCACGCCGGGCTCGGCATGGACGATCTCGGGTGCGAAGCCGCCGGCATGGGCGGCGCGCGCCGTCATGAGCTCGCGCTCGCGGATCACGTGATGAAAGACGTAGTCGCGGCCAAGCCGCACGACGTATGTCTGCCCCGCATCATCGACCGTGTAGCTCTGGTTCGACAGACCGCCATGCAGCGGCACAGGTTCGACCGGGCCGCTCCAGATCGGCAGGGCGCGGATGCGGGCGAGATCGTCGTTCATCGGCCCCCTCCCTCGGCCGACAGGCCGAGCCTTGCCCGCGCACGGGCGGCGCCCGCCGAGATCAGCCGGTCGGCGATGATGGCGATGAAGGCGACCGCGAGACCGGCGACGATACCGCGCCCGGTGTCGGCCTTGGTCAGCGCGATGTAGACCTCCTGGCCAAGGTCGCGTGTGCCGACCAGCGCGGTGATGACGAGCATCGACAACGCCAGCATGATGGTCTGGTTGACGCCCAGCATGATCTCCGGCAGCGCCAGCTTCAGCCTGATCTTGACGAGCAGCTGGAACGGCGTGCAACCGGCGGCGCGGCCTGCCTCGATCAGCCGCGGGTCGACCTGCTGCAGCCCGTGAGCGGTGTAGCGGATGGCGGGCGCCAGCGCATAGGCGACGATGGCGATCATGGCGGTGAAGTCGCCGACCCGAAACAGCATCACCACCGGCATCAGGTAGACGAAGGACGGCAGCGTCTGCAGCGTGTCGATGACGCCCTGCACGACGCGCCAGACGGCCGGCCGGTCTGCCGACCAGACGCCGATCGGCACGCCGATCATCAGCGCGAAGACGACGGAGATGCCGCAGAGATAGATCGTGGTCATCGCCTGGTCCCACAGGCCGGAGACAGCGATCAGCGTCGAAAGCACGACCACCAGCGCGGCGAGACGAAATCCCGAGAGCGCCCACCCCGCGACGCCCCCGAGCAACGCGACGCCGAGCCATGGCAGGCCAAGCAGGAAGCGCTTAAAGGGGATGAGCACGTTGAGGAGGAGCGCGTTCTTCACCGCCTCCAGTTCGTCGAAGAAGTTGACGTTGATCCAGCGCACCAGCTCCGACCAGAACGTGCCGGTCGACAGTTCCCAGGCCTGCGGCCAGCGGGCCAGCGGCGGCGCCACCAGGCCGGCAAGGAAGCTCGCGACCAGCACCGCCGTTCCGGCGGCGAGATGCGGGTGCCGCGCTAGGATGCCCGCGCCGTCGGCATGGGCGCGCTGGACGGTGCGCCGGGCAAAGGCCTGCGAGGTGCGGTCGAGCAGGACGGCGAGCGCCACGATCGCCACGCCCGCCTCGAGCCCCGCGCCGAAATCGAGCCGGCGCAGCGCCGAGAGCACGTCGAAGCCGAGACCGCCGGCGCCGATCATCGAGGCGATGATGACCATGTTGAGCGACAGCATGATGACCTGGTTGACGCCGACCATCAGGCCGGGCATCGCCGCCGGCACCATGACGCGCCAGGTCATCTGGCGCCGCGTGCAGCCGGTCATGCGGCCGAGATCCCGAATCTCGGGCGCGACCCCGCGCAGCGCCACGATCGCGATGCGGGTCATCGGCGGCATGGCGTAGATGATGGTGGCCAGGATCGCCGCCACCGGGCCAAAGCCGAACAGGAACAGGATCGGCACCAGGTAGGCGAAGATGGGGATCGTCTGCATCAGGTCGAGCACCGGCGAGATCGCCCGCTCGAAACCGCGCCAGCGAACCGCCGCGATTCCGAGCAGCAGGCCGCCGACGGCGCCGATCGGTACCGCCACCACGATGGAGGCGAGCGTGACCATGGCGCTGGCCCACTGGCCGAAGAGGAGGATGAAGCCGAGGCAGACGACGGCCAGAAGAGCGAGCTTGCGCCCGCCCGCCGCGTGGGCGGCGATGACGAAGACGCCGATGACGCCCGCCCACGACACCGGCGGGGCGATCTGCACCGCCTGCGATCCCTGCCCCGACAGAAAGCCGGTCGACAGGATGGACAGCACGAAGCGGTACGGCGCCTCGACCATCGCCGACAGGAAGCGCGTGAACTCGATGAAGGTGAACAGGCCGAAACTGGCCTCGTCGACCAGCCAGCGCATGAAGGTGCTGATGGTGGCCGCGACACGCGGGGTCCAGGCGCGCGGCCATTCCTGCGCCCAGGGCGCCAGCGTGCCGGCGTAGGCCCACAACAGTGCGAAGACGACGAGCGCGACGCACCAGACGAGCAGCCCCAACGACGGCGCCCCCGGCCAGCCGGTGCGAGCAGTCTGCGCTGGGCCCAATGCCGCCATGGCTCAGCCCTGCATCATCATGGCGGAGACGCGTTCGCGCTCGAGCACGCCGACGATCGACCCGTCCCTGTCCTTGACGAGAAGGCGCGTGCCGGCCTGGCCGAAGAGCGGCGCGGCCTCGGCGATGGTGGCGCGATCCGACACTTCGCCAACGGTGTCCCCGCCGGTCGTGCCGTCCGCCGGCGACGACAAGGCCGCCACCTTCACGACCTTGGCCCGGGTGACGTTGCGCGTGAACTCGGAGACGTAATCGGTTGCCGGCGCGAGCACGATCTCCTCGGGCGTGCCGACCTGAACCACTGCGCCGTCCTTCATGATGGCGATGCGGTCGCCGAGCCGGATCGCCTCGTCGAAATCATGGGTGATGAAGACGATCGTCTTCTTCAAGACCGATTGCAGCCGCATGAACTCGTCCTGCATCTCGCGGCGGATCAACGGGTCGAGCGCCGAGAACGGCTCGTCGAGGAACCAGAGGTCCGGCTCGACGGCGAGCGAGCGGGCGATGCCGACGCGCTGCTGCTGGCCGCCAGAAAGTTCGCGCGGGAAGAAGTGCTCGCGGCCGGACAGGCCGACGAGGCCGATCATCTCCATGGCCCTCGCCTCGCGTCTGGCGCGGGCGACGCCTTGCACTTCGAGCGGAAAGGCGACGTTACCGAGCACGGTGAGATGCGGCAGCAGCGCGAAATTCTGGAACACCATGCCCATGTGCCGGCGGCGGATCTCGATCATCCGCCGGTCGCTGGCCGCCAGAAGGTTTTCGCCGTCGAACAGGATTTCGCCCGCGCTCGGCTCGACCAGCCGCGACATGCAGCGCACGAGTGTCGACTTGCCCGACCCCGACAGGCCCATGATGACGAAGCATTCGCCTTCACGGATCGACAGCGAGACGTCGCGTACGGCGGCGACCGCGGTCGCTCCGGCCAGCTGGTCGGACCTCAGCGTGCCGGCATCGGCGGCCTTGCCCAGCCGCTCGGCGTCGGGACCGAAGAATTTCCAGACCGACCGGCAGACCAGTTTGGCCGCTGCTTCAGGCGCCTCGGTGTCAGGCATGGTGTCCGTGAACAGGAATGGCGCGGGCGCCCGCGCCCGCTTGCGCTCGAGCAGCCGCCCTATGTCCGGGCGACTGCCATGGATGCGACGTCGTCGGCCGCTACTTGATCCACTCCGACCAGCGGGCCTCGTTTGCGCCCATCCAGTCGGCGACGACCGCTTCGACGCTCTTTCCGTCGAGATCGACCTCGGTGATCATGGCGCCCATCTCGTCATTGTCGATGGTGAAGGCCTTGATCGCCTCGTAGGCGCCCGGCCACTTGTCCTTCACGCCGGCCCAGCCGACCTTCCAGATCTCGCCGAAGGGCTTGCCGCAGTCATAGGCCATGTCGGGATTGGAGCCCCAGGCCGGATCGGTGTAGCATTCGGCCGTGTATTCGGGGAACTCGACCCACTCGCCCTCGTACTTGGCGGGCGCCCAGTGCGGCGCATACACCCACAACAGGATCGGCGCCTGACGCTGGTAGGCGCTCTCGAGTTCGGCGAAGAGGGCCGCGTCGGTCCCCGCATGGATGACCTCGAAGGGCAGGTCCAGCGCCTCGACCCGCTCGTCGTCGAAGCCGCCCCAGGTGACGGGGCCGCCGAGATAGCGGCCCTTGGGCGCCGTCTCGGCCGTCGAGAAGGCTTCCGCGCAGGCGTCGCTCTTGAGCGCCTCCCAGTTCGGAAGGCCGGGGCACTTGTCCTTCATGTAGAGCGGGTACCACCACTCTTCCTTGGCCTTCATGCCGGTCGGCCCCATGTTCTCGACCTTACCGGTGGCGGTCGCGGCATCCATCGCCTCGCGGCCGGTGGTTTCCCACATCTCCATGGCCACATGCAGGTCCCCGGTCTCCAGCCCCGCGAACTGGGCGAGATAGTCGGCCTGGACGAGTTCGACGTTGTAGCCGGCCTTCTTCAGCACCTCGGCCATCAGGTTGGTGGTGATGAGCTGGCCGGTCCAGTCATGCAAGGTGAGCTTGATGGGGTCGTTGGATTCCGGCTGCGCCTGCGCAATGCCAAGGCCAAGCGACAGAGCCGCGGCGGTCAGGGCGGTGAAACGTCCCAGTCTGGAGATTGTCCGGATGTGCATCGGTCGCGTCCCTCTGTGATGACATGGCAGGTCCCGCTTCTTCGTCGGTCGGGTCGATGCCGCTGGACCGAAGTTTGGATTGCCGTTGCGTGAGATGTCAACCGGGTTTTGTGGCCTTCTCCCGCGATGATGTGGTTTTGCGTGGCTTTGGAGTTGATTTGCCTGAGAAAGCGGCACAGATTGCCTCGCAGATGAGGTGTCCGTGATCCAAGCGAGCTTTTCCCCCCGACAGGCCGAGATCCTCGCCGCCGCGCGGCGCGACGGCGCGGCCAGCATCTCGGCACTCGCCGCCGCCCTCGGCGTTTCGCTCGAGACCGTGCGGCGCGACATTCGCGCCCTCGTCGATGACGGTCATCTGGTGAAGAAGCACGGCACCGTCCACGTGCCCGACCATGGACGGGAGGCGCCCTTCGACCGGCGCATGCGCGAGAACGCCGCCGAAAAGCGCCGCATCGCCCGTCACGTGGCGCGGCTGATCGCCGACGGCGATTCCATCATGATGGACACCGGCACCACCACGAGCATCCTCGCCCGTGAACTGGCGGCGCGGCGCGAACTCACCATCGTCACCAACTCCTCCGACGTCGCGCGCACGCTCGCCACCGTCAACGGCAACAAGGTGTTCATGGCCGGCGGCGAGCTGCACGGCGACAATGGCGCCGCCTTCGGACGCACCGCGATCGATTTCGCCGCGCGGTTCCGGGTACGCCATGCGATCATCTCGATCGGGGCGATCGACGCGCGGATGGGCCCGATGGACTACCTGCTGGAAGAGGCCGAGTTCGCGCGCACGGTTCTGTCCTGCGGCGACAATCGCATCCTCGCCACGGACCACACGAAGTTCGACCGTTCGGCGCTGGTGAAGGTCTGCGACTTCGCCGACTTCGACCTTCTGGTCGCTGATCGTCCGCCGCCGGCGGCGATTGCCGACGCGCTCGGTGCGGCGGGCGGGCGCTTCGAGGTCGCGGCGGATTGATGCAGGCCGGCAGGGTCCGGCCGCAGGAGACGGCGAAACATCGTCGCGTGCCGCGGAAAGCTGGTTAACGAGGCGGGAACCTTTCGCCTCGTGGCGCTTTTCTCACGGCGCTCGTCGTCGGGCGCCCAAGCCTGCTTCACGTTCCGAGGAAACGCCCCATGTTCGCCAGCACGACCCACCGGCCCGTCACCGTCCTCGTCGGTCTCGGATTTCCCATTCGCATCAGCAATGCCCGCAAGGCGCTGGAATGGCTGGAGAGCGAGCCGGCCGCCGTTCGCGACGAGGCCTACGAGGCCACCTGCGCGGCCTGCCGTGACGCGATCATCGGCGCAGAGGGGGTGGAAATCGAGACCGGCGAAGCGCTCGACGTCGTCACCGCCTATGCGCGCCGGCGTGGCATCCTGCTCGATGACGACGCAACGGGCATTCTCTGTCCGGAGTCCGCAGCCCGGCTTTGTGCGTAGGCAGGGCTTCGCCCAACCCTCGTCACAGGGCCGGATCGTCGACGATCTCGACCAGTGCCGGGCCGCCGCGCGAAAGAGCCCTCGATACTGCGGCGCCCAGCGCATCGAGCCGCGTGATCCGCTCGGCCGGCATGCCGTAGCCCTCGGCGACCTTGATGAAGTCGGGGGCCGAAGGCCTGACGCCCACAGGCACGATGCCGGCCTCGACCATGGCGCTCTCGATCTCCTGGAAACCGTGATTGTTCCAGACGACGAAGACGACGCGGGCCTTCTCGTCCATCGCCGTGCCGAGGTCGGCCAGAACGAACTGCATGCCGCCGTCGCCAGCCACGCAGATTACGGACATGTCCGGCCGGCCGAGGCTCGCGCCGATCGCGGCCGGCGGGCCGTAGCCCAACGCGCCAAAGCCGGTCGCGGCGTTGAACCAGCCGCCCGGACGGTCGTGGTCGAACCAGAGATTGCCGGCATAGGCCGCCTGCGTGGAATCACCGACGATTAGCGCGCCGGGAGCCGCCTCGCGGATCGCCTCCAGCGCGCCGACATGGGTGCGGTAGCGCGGACCGATCTCCTCCCACGCCGCTTGCCGGGCGGCACGGGCACGCGCCGCGCCCTCGCCCGACGCCGCGCGATCCG
>NZ_RWKW01000010.1 GCF_003970795.1 Aquibium carbonis
CTGGCGATGATAGGCGCCGCCGAGGGCCGCGCGCTGCTCGGCGAGCTCAACCGACAGTCCGGCGCGCGCCAGCCCCGTTGCTGCCGCCACACCGGCCGCGCCACCGCCGATCACCAGGACGTCGCAGGACGATGGCAGGGGCTCACTCATGGCGGCCTCCGAGCGCCGCGACGTCGAGCCCGTCGCTGGCCGGCGTCAGGCAGGCCTCCACCACGGCGCCGTCGACGACGACGAGGCAGTTCTGGCAAGCGCCGATGCCGCAGAAATAGCGCGAGCCACCGCCGTCCCCGCCAGTGCTGAGATCGCGCATGCCGGCTTTCGTAAGGGCAATCGCGATGCTCTCGCCATCGCCGAAGGCGACCGGCTCGCCCCGCCAGAGGAAGCAACCGCGTTTCATGCCACGAGGCTCCTCTGTGCGAAGCGGTCGGGCGAGAAGGGCCTCAGGTCGAGTTCGCCCGGTTCACCGGCGACGATGCGGCTGACCGCCTGGCCGACGAGCGGCCCCAGGCAGATTCCGTCGCCCTCGAAACCGGTCGCGACGACGAGGTTGTCATAGCCGGCCATGCGTCCGATGACGGGAAGACCATCGATCGTGGCAGAGCGGACACCGGCAAAGACGCGGATGACGCGCAGCCGCTCCAGCGGCGGCAGCAGCCGTACCGCGCTGGCAAGAAGATGGCGGATGGCGGCGAGGTCGTTGCCCGTGTCGGCGGTTTCCTCGCGCGTGCCGCCGATCAGGAACTGGCCGGTGCGCAGCGGATCGACGACGAGGCCGAAGCGGCGCGCGGCGGTTCCGCCGCCCTGGATCGCGTCCTTGCTGAGAAGATAGCGGCACGACATCAGCGCACCCGGCAGGGTGGTGGCCAGCATCGGCGCGCGCTCCGTGACGACGAGTTGGCCCTTGCGCGGCCGCACGATGCCCGGCAGGCCGATCAGGTCGGCCGAGCCGCCCCCGGCTGCGATGACGAAATGTTCGGCCTCGGCGCGTCCGCGCGACGTGTCGACCGCGGCAATCGAGCCGCCGGAGCCGCTGTCGACGAGGCCAAGGACCCGTGTGTCGCGCTCGACGGCGACGCCGCTGGCGGCGATCAGGCGGCGCACGATCTCGTAGCCGATGGCGTGACCCTCGTTGCCGACCTCGATGGCCAGCCGCACGCCGGGCGAGACGTCCGGCAGGTAGCGCCGCAGTGCCTCGCCCTCGATGCGGCGCAGCGACATCCCTTCTCCGGCCAATGCGTCGGCATGGCCGACGAGGCTTTCGACCTCGCTCTCGTCCTCGGCAACCATCACGGTGGGCCGCTGCTTGAACAGGCCGGAGAACAACCCCTCCCTTTCGAGTTGCCGGTAGAGCGCGATGCCGGCCAGCGCCGTCGTCATCATCGGCCCCGGCCGCTTGCTGGCGACGGAAACGGCGCCGTCGGCCGAACCGCTGGCTGCGGCGGCAGGGGCAACCGCCTCGATCAGCCGGACCTTGTAGCCGCGCCGGGACAAGAAATAGGCCGTTGCCGCGCCGACGATGCCGGCTCCGACCACGACCACCGATTTCCCGCCCCTGCCATCCATCGACTGCCGTCACCCTTTCGTGCCAGACTTGGCTTCGCGCCTGTCCCGCTTTCGATGCGGGGCTTGCGAGGGGATTTTCAGCGGCGCGCCCCGGACTGTCGATGCAAGAAGGCGGCCTTGGCTGCGCAGCAAATTTGTAGGGTCGCGGGATGAGCAAGGCGGGGAAAGGCAGGAGCGGCGTCAACCTGACGCTGATCCAGACCTTCTACGAGGTCGGCAGCCATGGTTCCTTCTCGGGCGCAGCCCGCGAACTCAATATCAGCTACCAATCGGCCGCCAATCACGTGCGGCGGCTGGAGCAGATCCTGAAAGCGAAGCTGATCGAGTCCGAGCAGGGCGCCAAGCGCATCTCGTTGACACCGCGTGGCCGGGCGCTGTTCAACCTCTTGCATCCGGAGTTCGACATCATGCTGGCGAGGCTGTCGAAGCTTCTGGAGAACCAGCGCTCGGCGCTCCGGGTCGGCATGCCGCAGGCGATCTTCTTCTATCTCTTTCCGGAAGTGCTGAAGACGTTTCGCGAACGACACCCTGACATGGAGATCGCGGTGGCCGAGCGCGACACGGTGCTGGCCGAGATGGTCAAGAACGGCAGCCTCGACATCTGCCTGTCGGAACGGCATTTCGGCGACCCGGTGGTCCCGCAGAAGCTGCTCGGCTCCTACCGGCTGAGCTTGGTCTTTCCGAGCGCATGGGGGGCTCCGCCGGCGCCGGAGGACGTGCCCGGCTGGAGCATCGGGCGACCCTTCGTGACCTACGAACCCGGCCAGACGCTGCGCAACCTGGCGCTCGATTTCCTCGGCCGCGACGGCCCGGCCGCGCAGCCAGCGATCTCGACGTCGGGCAGTTCCAGCGTCAAGCGATGCGTGGAGGCCGGTCTCGGCTTCGCGATCATTCCTTCCTGGTGCATCCGCGACGAAGACCAAAGCATCTCCAGCGTGAAGCTGACCAACCTTCCCGCCGTCGGGGTCTATTTCGGCAATGCCGAATTCCTCCAGAACCATCCCGCCGTGCGCGAACTGTTCGACATCTGCCGGCAGGAACTGGTCGGGCGGGAACTCGACGACGTCGGCACGGACGGGTTCTGACCCCGCCAGACCGCGCTCAACCTACAAAATTCGAGATAAGTCGCCGCTATTGTCTAGCATTGTTCCCGCCTCCCCCGGGGTTACGCTACGTCCGGATGTCCAGAAAAGGCGATCCGCCGCGCAAGCGGCCCGGGGAACAAGAAGGGGTTTGTCGAATGAAGATGCTGAAAACGATTTTGGCGGGTGCGGCGGTCGCGCTCGGACTGATGAGCAGCGCGGTGCAGGCGCAAAGCACCGTCGACGAGATCAAGGCGCGCGGCGTGCTGCGCGTTCCGGGGATCCTCAACGAGGTGCCTTACTTCTCCAAGGATCCGCGCACCGGCGAATGGAAGGGCTTCGTCATCGACATGGCGGGCGACATCGCCAAGACGCTGGACGTGAAGCTGGAGGTCGTGGAGTCGAGCTGGGCCAACGCCATCCTCGACGTGCAGAGCGGCAAGGTCGACATGGCTTTCGCCGTGACAGCGACGCCGACGCGGGCCTTGTCCGTCTGGTTCTCGGAGCCGACCTATTTCAACTCCTTCGTGCTGGTGTCGGCGAAGGCCGAGCTGGAGGGCAAGACCTGGGCCGAACTCAACAATGACCAGTACACCTTCGCCGTCGATCTCGGCTCGGCGCAGGACCTGATCGCGACGCAGTATCTGCCCAAGGCCAACATGCTGCGCTTCAAGACGCGCGACGAGGCGATCGTGGCCGTGGCGACGGGCAAGGCCGACGGGCTTGTCAACACCATGCTGAACGGACTGGTGATGACGAAGAAGACGCCCGACCTCGGCAAGGTCGTGGTGCCCACGCCGGTGCTTTCGACGCCGTCCGTGGTGGCCATCAACTATGGCGCGGACGAAGTTTGGAAGAGTTTCGTTTCGGGCTGGGCCGCCTACAACCGTCGCATCGGCAACAACCAGACCTGGATCGTCAACAGCCTGGAGCCCTTCGGCATCACGCTCGACGACATGCCGGAAGGGTTCGGCTTCGGCGGCTGAAGCGCACGGAACCATACAGTTTGGACAAATCGGAACGGCCGCCTCGATGGGCGGCCGTTGGCGTTTTCGGCGACGCCGCGCCGACGATCGCGCTTCTGGCAAAGCGGGACGCCTCGACGGCGCCCATCAGGGCATGCCGATCGTCATGTATCCGGCCCAGGCGGCGGGATGGGCAAAGACGCCCTCCTCGATCATGCCGCGCTGGGCAGCCGCCATCGCCGCCAGCGCGTCGTCTTCGTAGTGCTCGTAAAACCGTGTGGCGAGTTCGAGCGAAGCCAGATCATTGACCTTCCACAGCGTGGCCGCGACGGTGGGAACGCCCGCATGGGCAAAGGCGCGCGACAGCGTCTGGAATTCCACCCCCTGCCCGCCGAGCCCGGTCTCGCAGGCCGACAGGAACACCATGTCGGTGTTGGCGAAGTCGAGCAGCTGAATGTCGACCAGCTTGAGCTTACGGTTGCCGGACAAAAGAATGTAGCTCTCCTCGGGCCGCGCGGCATCCAGCACGCCGTGCGTCGCCAGGTGAACCGCCTTCGATTCCGGACCCATTTGCAGGAAGGCGTCGTAGTCCGCCTCGTCGCCGATGCGGGTTTCGGCAAAAAGGCTCGTCCGTTCCTCGATGGCCTTCGCCTCGCGGCGGGCGCCGGGAAGCGATCCGTCCGGATCGCCCAGGATCAGCATCTGGTCGGAGGCCGAGCCGACATGGCTGAGGAACAGGTGCACGAGATACAGCGACGGCATCAGCCCGATCGTGTGATCCTGGACGACGAAGCGGTTGCGCTCGCCCCTCTCGCTGATCAGTCCCGCAAACGGGACTTCCGCAAGCGCTCCAGCCGGTACGATGAACACATGGTCATAGCTGCCGAGCTCATGCGCCACGGGCAGGATGAGGGTCCGGTAGAGATCGTGCAGGAGGTCGAAGAGCTCCCGATCCCGTTCCTCGACCGTCACCGGCGACAGGACCTCCTTGCGCAGCGATGCGCCACTCCGTTCCCCCTGCAGGAGTCCGGCGGCGCGCGCCTCCAGAAGCCGTCGTGCCTTGCGCGCCCGCTCGAACAGGGCGCGGGTCTCGACCTGAACCTCGCGGACGTGGCGTTCTTGACGCGAGACCAGATGGACGTAGAGCGTCTTGGTGGTGGGGATGTATTGCACCATCGCCGCGCCGTCCGGAATGTCCTTCTGGAGCGCGGCAAGGTCGAGCGGTTTCATCTGCAACGTCTGTGCAAGCGCTTCGGAGTCGCGCTCGAGTTGCAGGAGGAGCCTCGACATCTGGCGTTCGCGCTGCGTGACCAGGGTGCGGATCCGCTCGGCGCTGTCGGCGGGCTCCCTGGCCGTCGGCTCGTCGTTCGACCGTTCCGTGGGCCGAGGCGCCAGGCGCTCGACCAGGGGCGCGCGATCGATCATTTTCTCGGCGACCGAGAGGCGGGAGACCTCGGCCTCGAGCTCGAGATAGCGCCGCGCGAGCTTGGCGCGCGGGTCGTCGCCGTCGAGACCATTGATGAAGATCTGCCGCTGGCGGCGCAGGTTTTCCTCCTCCTGGATGCGGAAGGCTTCGTCGCCGAGACCGCTGGCGAACAGGAAGCTTTCCGCCCCTGCCCCGCCGGTGTCGAAGATGAGCAGGCCGCGGTCGGTCCCCGCGTAGATGCGCCCCTCCCCATCGGTCTCGACGGCGTGGACGACCTTGGCGCCATAGCGCGCCAGATGGCTGTCGGGCAGAAGCTGGTTGATGCGTTCGGGATAGAACCACCGTCCGGCATGATGGCCGATGATGCCGGCCGCCGTCGGGAAAAGCCAGATGTCGTCGCCGATCGCCGCGCCGCGGCCACCCAGGAACAGGTTCGGATGTGCCTCGAGGAGGGCCTGGTAGCTTGGTTCGTCGATGCCTTCGACATAGGTGAAGCGCCCGGTCTCGTGCAGGCCCATTCCCCCGGTCGTGCCGAGGATCGCGCGGCCTTCGCCGATCTGGGTGTAGCTGGTGATGAACCAGGGTCGGGCCCACAGGTCATCCTCGGTGCCGGCGCGGTCGAACGTCTCTCCGTTCCACTGCGCGACGCCGCCGGACATCTGGCTGCCGCCGATCTGGATGTGCTTCTCGTTCGATCCGATCACCCACACCCGGCCGTCGAAGGTCACATGCACGCCCGCGATCCAGTCGGTCGGCATGGGAAACGCCGCCCGGTCGAGGAACCAGGAGAACTCGCGTGTCTCGCCGTCGACATGCCGGAACACCGAGGTCCGCGTCGTCGCCCAGACCGCGCCGTCGGTTCCGAGCGCGATGCCGGTGACCTCGTTGTTTCGCGATTCGCGCGCTTCCGGCGCGTCGTAGGCCTCGGTGTCGTTGCGGGCGGAAAACAGCAGTTCCGGATAGGCGTCGCCGGTGCGGTACCGCATGATGTCGGAGCCATCGTTGAACAGCATCCCGCCAGGCGCGGGAATCATCGCGGTGACCCGCGCGCCAAACAGGTACTGCGGCTCGATCTCGCCGTCGTGGAGCCGGGCGTGCATGCCGGAGCCGCGCGCGAAATAGGTCACGCGTCCTTCCGCATCCGTAACGAGATGACGGACTGGTCCACGCTTGTCGACCAGCGCCTGCCCACGCTCGAAGGCGTGGAGACGTCCGTCGTCGGACAGGATCCAGAGGCTTCCGCCCGCCATCGCCATGGCCAGCGCGGGGGCCTGGCGCAAAGTGTGCGGCAGGTTCAGGTGTTCGAAGTAGCCGCGATGATGGATGGAGATGCCGAGATCGGTCAAGACGGCGAGCGCGTCGGGTTCGTCCTCGATGGCTTGAATCGAGGCGAGTCCGTAGAGCGAACGGGCAACCTGCATGTCCTGTTGACCCTCGACGCGACGAAGCGGGGAGAAGCCGCCGTCTGCCTGCCGGTCGAGCGTTAACAGATCGGTGCCTGCGGCAATCGCGACCGATCCGTCGGACAGGACGTGCGCGGCGCGGACGTCGAGATCGGCGAGCCGCTCGGGGGGGCCGCCGGCACGCAGCCACCAAAGCCCCGCATTGACGCCGACGAGAAGTTCGTCGTCGGAAACGGGCGTGACGAAGACGGGCTCCGCATCCGCCAGCAATGCCTCGGCCCCGAATCGCTCTAGGAGGTCGGGGCTGGGCCCCTCCCCGTCGAAGAACGACAGCCCGCCTTGCCCGGCGGCGATGACGCCGCCGCGCCACGGCGCGAGAACCGCCACCCGTCGCGCCGCCAGTCCGTCCGACGCGGATCGGAAGCGGGCGACGACGGCGCCCATCTGGTCTACCCGGTACAGACCGTCGGCCGTTCCGAGCCAGAGCGCGCCGTCGCCGGCATCGGCGATCGACAGGACGTCGGAAACGGCGCTCGCCTTCCTGTCCGGCGCAGCCTCCACCAGCGCGCCGGCCCGCAGATCGACGAGATGGCGCAGCCAGAAGCCGTCCTTGCGGATGAACAGTCCGTCATTGGACGCCAGCAGAACGCGGCCGTCCTGCGTTGCGTGAAGGGTGCGGGCGCGCAGCCTCTCGCGCAGCGGCTTCGGCGCATAGGTCGACATGTCGTAGGTCGCCCAATAGCCGGGATTGGACAGGTCGGATCGCGGCAGCCATCGAGCCTGCGCGAGCAGGGCGAGCGGCCGGGCACGAATCTCGCGGGCCAGGGCATCGTCGCCATCGAGGGCGCCGGCGGGCAGCAGATCGCGTGCCTCGCGCCAGTAGTCCCAATGCTGCTCGTCCAGTCCGGCCGGGAAGGTCGTCGCGTAGAGCCGATGCAGCAGCGCGAGCGCCCTCAGGCCGATCTCGGGCTTGGGCCTTGCGGAGAGAATGTCGAACAGCCGATCCTCGGCGGTGCGGAAAGCCTCGCCGGTCCCGTCGACCTTCGACACCAGGGCTTCCAGCCTGTTCAGCAGCAAGGCGTTCGTCGGATCATCGCGAAAATCGCGAACGTCTCCGATCAACTGCTCGAGTTCGCGTTCGAAAGCCGGATCGACGACCGAGGCGTTGGAATCGACCTGCCGCGTGATCGCCAGGATTTCCTGGAAGGCCTGGGTGATCTTCAGGGCCGTCGTGGTGTCGCCGTCGTCCGCCTCGACCTTCTCGATGTTGCCGGCCCCGTCATAGCGGACTGACAGGCGGCCGGTCCCCTCGAGGATGATGAGCACGGGCTGGCCGTCGTCATTGTACTCGAGCGTCAGTTCGCTTTCGTCAGAGGTCACGAAGCGGACGATGCGGTCGGCCTCGTCGTAGCCGAAGAGGATGGCGCGTCCGTCGGAGCGTTCGACCGAGGTCAGGTTGCCTCGATCGTCATAGTCGAACCGCTGCCAGCCGCGCCCGCGCTGTCGAAGGACCGGCGCGCCGGTGACCGGGTCGTCGGTCTCGACATGCCGCTGGCCGTCCGGAAAAAGCGTGGTCTTGGTCACCGTCGCGGCGTCGACCTGGACGATGGGGGAATTGCCCTGCGCCTTCTGCCGTGCGGTCTCGAACCAGCCGACATAGCGAAGGCTGTGGGAGAGATACTTCTCGCGACCGTACTGCTTGACGAAATTGTCGGAGTCGCTTTCGAAACCCTTGCTCACGTGATGATAGAGCGATTCCTTGTCGCGAAAGACATCCGGCGCAACCTCCTTCATGCGCTCGAACAGTATCTTTGCCCAGATCCCGCTGCCGCCCCATTTCGAATGGCGATCGGCGATTTCCGCCATCCGCACGCCATCATAGGGATCTCGCTCGTACCAGCGGTGCAGCGCGGCGAAGACATGGCGGCGATTCAGCGTCTTGGCCAGTCCGCCGTAGAAGCCGTCCGTCATCGCTGCGGCCCAATCCGGCTGGAGCCGAACCGCGGCCTTCCAGTCCGCCACCATCCTGGACTTGTCGCCGAAGGTGCTCGACAGGCGCGAGAACTGGCGGGCGACCTCGCCCTGGTTCTCTCCAAGGCGGATCGCCTCCTCGCAATCGGCGCGGGCACGGTCGTAGAGCGCCTGGTCGGCTGCCCCACCCTCCTGCATGAACACGCTCACCAGATAGCAATGCTCGAACAGGACCCGATCGAGCTCGCTCCCCATGATGCCGGTCATGGACGAGCGTGCCTCTTCGAGCGTGGCGAACACGTCGTCCCATCGGCGCGTCTTGCGGTGAAGTTCGGCGATCGTTCGGACCGGGAAGGCGCGGTCGGGATGGCGCGCGCGCACATCGTGCCAGAAGGCCAGTCGAGCGTCGTTGGTCGTGTGCTCGTCGCCAAGCGGCTTCCAGTAGTCTTCATAGGCGCCCCATCGCGCCGCCATGCGCCGATACTGTGCCAGCGCGCGTTCCGGCGTTTCGACGGCGCGAAGATGTTCCAGATAGAGGCTCGTGCCGTGAGACGGGCTTTCGAAGCGGTCGATCCAGTCGTCGATGACGTCCGCATCGTCGGCCGAAACCTTGCCCTTGACCAGGTGGTGCACGAGATTGCGCATCATCCATTCGGAGGACGGATGCGCCTCCACCGCCTCCCGGAAGTGATCGATCGCCTCCGGCGAGCCGGTTTCGTAGAGTGCGGCGGCCCTGTAGAAGGCATCCTGGGACGGGCGGCCGAACCGCTCGGCAAAACGCGTCATGACGGCCTCGAGCCCCGCGCCGTCGCCGGCGCCCGCTTCGATACCGATCAGGTTCGCCAGGTCGTCCAGCGAGGCCTTGGGCGCGGCCGCCGCCTTGCGTGCATATGGAGCCGCCTCGGCCATGCGCTTGCTGTCGATTTCGATCTGCGCCATGACGCTGTGCAGACGGACCCCATCGGGCCAGCGCTCCAGCGCGGCGCGAGCGATCCGCCGCGCCGCGCCGCGATCGTCTGCCCGCCGGTAGGCGTCGGCGAGAATTCGTTCGATTTCCATGTCCAGCGCTTCGGCGCGCAGCGGCGTGGTCGCCAGGAGCCGCGTGCGCAACTCCGCGCGAACGGCATCTTCCGGTTCGAAGCGCACGGCGATCCTGGCCGTCGCCTCGACATAGGACGCGAAGGGATAGAGTTCTGTCAGTTTTCGCAGCATCGCCAGCGCCTGCGGCCAGTCTCGCGCCTGGTCGACCATCTGCGCCTTGAAATGCAACGCACCCTGATCGTCGGGACGCGCTTCCAGCCAGCGGTTGACGAGCGCCAGTTGCCGCGACCGCGGCATGGCGGCCGCTCCTTCCAGGATCGCGCGCGCCGTGTCGCGCCACAGATCATCTTCGGTTTCGGCCTCGATCAACTGCTCGGCCCTTGCCCGCGTCGCCCGCAACTGGTCGACGTCGAAGAGAAGCTGCCACAGGGGATGAAAGGTCCGGTCTCCCGCCTCGATGCGCGCCAGGGTCATGTCCGCTTCGTGCTGGCGGTCTGATGCCTGCCACATGGCGAGCTTGTAGGTGTCGCGCACGGGTTCGGCGCCGGGCATCACCGCCAGAGCCAGCGCCATGCCGCGGGCGTCGTCCCCTTCCGCGAAGGCGAGAAAGAGGTCGGGGAAGGTCCCGAGCCGGTCGGCGAGACCGTCCGGAGCGCGGTTCCGCCAGTCTTCCGTCAGTTCGCCGCTCGCGTACTTCACCCGCGACCAGATTTCCGGAGCGTAGGGATGCATCGCGTCCGAGAGGATGTCGCTCTCGGTTTCGGAAATCAGCTCGTCGATCTGTCGATCGATGAACTGCGTGCGCCAGGCCGCCAGTTTCTCATCCGGTTCCGCCGGCTGCGCCAGCAGCCATGAAGGAAACAAAAGGAGACCGAACAGGGCCATTGCCCGCATCAATGCAATCATCAAACCACCCCAAGCTCGTCACCTGCCCATGCGTAAAGGGGTAGAAGAAGATGTCAACACTGCGATCCCGGCAGTATTTTCTCGTCCTTTGTCCGAGATGCCTGGCGATGAGCGGGACCAGCCTGAGGACCGATCCGAGACTATCGGTTAATGGTCATTCGACGATCGAGGCTTCCCGTCAGCGCAAAGTTGCGGTTATTGTAGGCGTTCGGCGCCTTGGGAGGTCTTGGCGTATTGTGGAGGAGATTACCGTGAACATGTTCAAAAAATACCTTTCCGCGCTGGCCATCGTCGCCGCTGTGGCGGCCCCCGCCTTGGCGCAGGACAAGGAGGGCTGGCCGAACGAACTGACCATCGGAACGGCCAGCCAGGGCGGAACCTATTTCGTCTACGGCAACGGCTTTGCGAGCTACATCTCGGAAGCGCTCGGTCTCAATGCCACCGGCGAAGTGACCGGCGGCCCGGTGCAGAACGTCACCCTCGTCGAAACGGGCGACCACCTGATGGGACTCGTGACCATGGGGCCGGCCTATGACGCATGGGTCGGCAAATCGGAACTGGCGCCCGGGCTGGAGCACAAGTCGATCCGGGCCCTGTTCCCGATGTACCAGACGCCGTTCCAGGTGATCGTCCTGAAGTCGTCCGGCATCACCTCCGTCTCCGATCTCGCCGGCAAGCGTGTCGGCGTCGGTCCGGCCGGCGGCACGCCCGGCACCTACTGGCCCCGCTTCATGGAAGCGGTCGGCGTGACCGCCAACATTTCAAACGCCGGGGCGTCCGATGCTGCAAGCCAGCTCAAGGACGGCCTCATCGACGCCTTCGCCTTCGCGGCCGGCGTACCGATCTCGGCCTTCAGCCAACTCGCCGCGGAAAACGACGTGGTGATGTTCGGCCTGACAGACGACGAGAAGGCCAAGGTGCTCGAGGCCTTCCCGGCCATGGCGCCGCTGTCGATCCCGGCCGGCACTTATGCCGGCCACGACTACGACCAGGAAACGGTGGCGCTCTGGAACTTCGCGATCGCGCATCAGGACATGCCCGACAGCCTCGCCTACGAGATCACCAAGCTGGCGCTGGAGAATCCCGACCGCATGGTGCAGATCCACGCCGCGGCCAGCGAGACGCTGCTGGAGCATTGGGACAAGAACACCTTCATGCCGTTCCATCCCGGCGCCGTGCGCTACTACGAGGAAAAAGGAATCGCCCTCCCCGACGGGCTGAAGTAGGGCGCAACCAGCTCGACAGATGCGGCGCGATCCGATCCGGATTCGCGCCGCATCTGTATTGGGTCTTCAAAGCCGGAGGGGAACCACAATGTCGTCAAGCACGTCCATAGACGCCGGGTCCGCGGACCGCGCTCAGCTCGCGAGCGTCGTCGATGCGGAGATCGTCGCTTCCAACCAGCGTGTCCCGATCGGCATCGTCGGCAAGGCGATCATCGCACTCTGTATCCTCTACACCTCCTTCCATGTGGGGGTGATGAACCTCTACCCGCTCGAGACCTGGACCTACCGGCTGATCCATGTCGGCGGCGGGCTGGCGCTCGGCTTCCTGCTGTTTTCGGCAGCGCTTTTCACCGACGGCAAGCCGGGCGCCCGTCAATTGCCGCGAAATCTCTACCTGCTGGTGATGGCGCCCGGCGCTCTGGCGGTGTTGGTCGCCTTCCTCCAGGCCGCGGGTTTCTATCTCACCGGTGAAGGGGTCGCCCAGGCATCGGCCAAGACGGCGCTGGTCGCGGGTTTTGGCTGGCCGCTGGTCGGCGGAACCGTCTGGTTGATCGTGGTGAGCTGGCTCACGCCGCAACGCGATCGCGCCGGCATCGACCTCGCCGACGTGTTTCTGGCGCTCGCAGCGGTCACGGTGGCGATGTACATCATCTTCCACGCGCCGTTCCTCAGACTGCGCGCCGGCACGGCGCTTGCCAAGGATGCCGACATGTTCGCCGCGATTGCCGGCGTCCTGCTCATCCTCGAACTGACGCGACGGCTTGCTGGCCTGGCGCTGGTGATCATCGCGGGCCTGTTCATTCTCTACAGTTTCGTCGGGCCCTACCTGCCCGGCATCCTCAACCACCGCGGCTATTCGCTGTCGCGTTTCTTCACCTACGTCTACACCGACCAGGGGATCCTCGGACCAACGACGGCGATCTCCTCGACCTACATCATCCTGTTCGTGACTTTCGCCGCCTTCCTGCAGGCGTCGCGGGTCGGCGAGTACTTCGTCAATTTCGCCTTCGCCGCCGCCGGCGGCGCGCGAGGCGGCCCGGCCAAGGTCGCCGTATTCGGCTCCGGCCTGATGGGCATGATCAACGGCACGTCGGCCGGCAACGTCGTCTCGACCGGCTCGCTCACCATCCCGTTGATGAAGAAGGTCGGCTACAAGCCGCAGACCGCTGCGGCCGTCGAGGCGGCCGCTTCGTCGGGCGGGCAGATCCTGCCGCCGATCATGGGAGCCGGCGCCTTCATCATGGCCGAGATCACCGGCATCGCCTATGCCGAGATCGTCGTCGCGGCGATCATTCCGGCAGCGCTCTATTTCATCTCCGTCTATTTCATGGTCGACCTCGCCGCGCAGAAATACGGCATGAAGGGGCTCCCCCGCGACGAACTGCCGAAATTCTCCGTCCTGCTGCGCCAGGTCTATCTGTTCATTCCAATCATCATCCTGATCGGCGCGCTGTTTTCAGGCTATTCGGTGATCCGCGCCGGCACGCTGGCGATGGCGGCCGCGGCGGTGGTGAGCTGGCTGACGCCCCATCGTATGGGGCCGAGAGCGGTGCTGTTCGCCCTCGAGATCGCCGCGAAGATGTCGCTGCAGCTCGTCGCCGTCTGCGCCGCGGCCGGCATCATCGTCGGCGTCATCGCGCTCACGGGCGTCGGCACGCGTTTCTCGTCGCTGCTGCTGGGGCTTGCCGACCAGAACCAGGTGATCGCCCTGTTCTTCGCCATGATCGTCTCGATCGTGCTCGGCATGGGCATGCCGACGACCGCTGCCTACGCGGTTGCGGCCTCTGTCATCGCGCCGGGCCTGATCCAGATGGGCATCGCGCCGTTGACCGCGCATTTCTTCATCTTCTATTTCGCGGTGATGTCGGCCATCACCCCGCCGGTGGCGCTCGCCGCCTATGCAGGGGCTGCCCTTTCGGGGTCCGATCCGATGAAGACGAGCGTCGAGAGCTTCCGGATTGGCCTCGCGGCCTTCATCGTGCCGTTCATGTTCTTCTCGTCTCCGGCCATGCTGATGGACGGAACCTGGCTCGAGATCATCCATGTCACGGTCACTGCGATCTTCGGCGTCTACATGCTGTCGTCGACCGTGCAGGGCTGGTTCTTCGGACCGGCCGGAACCATCGTCAGGATCGGTACGCTCGCGGCCGGTCTGGCCATGATCGAGGGAGGCTGGCTCACCGATCTCGTCGGGTTCTCGATCGCCGCGGTGCTCTTCGTCTTCCAGAAGCGTCTGGTTGGGCCGAAGGATCTGGCGAGAGGACTGGACTGACGACGCGGGCCAATCGAAGGCGCGGGGTCAACCCGCGCTGAACAGCGGAAACGTCGCGCCGAGGGACCAGGCCAGGCAGAGACCGAGACCGAGACCCGCCGAGACGGCGCCGCTGCGCTGTCCGACCCAGCGGCCCATCAACCCGTAGAGGAGGAAGAAAAGAACCAGGACCGGCAGGATGATGAACAGGAACATCAGCCTCTCCGGGTCGAGCATCGCGGCCCCGGCCAAGGACAGAATCAGAACTGTCCGCGTCGCCACGCGCCGCGCCAGCGTTCCGCGTCCCGCCTGCGTGAGGATTCCGTCGGCCATCATCGCCGGGATCGTCCCGACACACAGGAACGCGATGATCGCCAGCCGTTCGGCGTTGGGTGCAAAACTCGCCACGTAGCGGTCCATCGCCAGGCCGAAGACGGCGACGCCCCAGACGGTGAGCAGGACCACGGCAGGCATGGACAGGCGCAAGGGCGCGTGCCGCCAGACCAGAAGCATCTGCAACCCGCCATAGGCCGCCAGATGGATCATCAGGTAGTCGGCGACCAGCACCGGCATGAACGGTGTGTAGACCCTCGTTCCGATGACCGGCACCAGCACGGCGGGTACCAGCATGGCCGCCCAGTACCGCGGCGCCGGGATGGCGGGCGGCGTCTTCGGCGCAGGCGGCAGCAGGCGCGCCAGGGGGCGCAACAACCCCACGATCCCACCCAGAAGCAGGACGACCCATATCCCGATCCGCACGATCGGTCCCTCACTTGCAAGATCGAACGAGGCATCGAGCCAATCCCGCGCCTCGCGGAGCGCGGTGGCGCTGAACAGGACGCCGACATGCTCGACGCCCGGCGCGACCACGGCCCGCCGCGCGATGCCGTCATGGTGCTCCGTAGTCCCCTCCTGCGCGTCCGGCCGCAACTGGCGCAAATTGGCAAGTGCGACGTCCCGCAGCGCGCCCTCCCACTGGCCGGAAATCATCAGGAGGCTTGCCGGCTCGCCGGCCGTCACCGCGCCCGAGAACATGGAGATCGCCACCACGGCTCCGACCGGCCGGCCTTCTGCACCCTCGGCGATCGCGGTCCGCACGATGATGTCGGTCGCCATCGAATGTCCGAGCAGGGCAACGTCTCCCGATACGCCCGGCAGGGCTCGTCCCGCGTCGATCACACGCCGCGTCTCGGCCACCAGAAGCGCTGTGGTGCCATCGATCGAGGTGACGTCGCCCGACATCGGGACCGGGTTGCGGCCATGCCCTTCGAAGTCGAACGCCAGGACGATGTAGCCGGACTGCGCCAGGGTCAGCGAGTAGGACTGCATCAGCTGGCGCGAACCGGCAAAGCCGTGGGCGGCGACGACGAGCGGACCCGTCGCTTCCGGCTGGCGGTAGAGGGTCGCGGGGGTTTGGCCGATCCGGATCTGCGTGATGTCGAGCCCGTACCTCGCGCCCTCCAGGCGGAACATCGACACCGCGATGACGACCACGACGAGAAGGCCGAACGTCCAGTTCGGCCAGGCTGCGCCGAAGGGGCCGTAGCGGCGGCCGCCCCCTGCCCGCCCATCGGATCGTTCCCCGCTCAAACGACCCGCCCGCGATCCCTCGAGACGACTGTCCCGATCTGCCGGATCATGGCAGCGGGCACAGCGTCAATCCGGGGGCGTTCTTGGCATGAAACCATGATGATCGGCTGCGGCGTCGAATTGGCGGGCATCGGAGCGCCGCTGCTCCTTCCGTCCGCATCGCCTGCTATTGTCTGTGATAGGCTCGCACTATTCAATCGCCGGGATGTCCATGATCGAGAACCCGTCCGCTGACGAAACCCCGTCTCCGCACCCGCGCCGCGTCTTCGTTCTGGGGGCGACCGGATCGATCGGCCGCGCCACGGTGCGCGCGCTCGTCGCCCGCGGTCATGAGGTCGTGTGCTTGGTCCGGTCCCGGGCGGGGCCAGGCGGCGCTTTGCAGCCCGACGACATGGCGCGGCTGCTGCCGGGCGCCAACCTCCGGTTCGGCGACGTCACCGATGCCGCCTCACTGTCGATCGACGGATTTCGAGGCGAGCGGTTCGACGCATTGGTCTCGTGCCTCGCCTCGCGCACGGGTGCTGCCCGGGACGCCTGGGCCATAGATTACGGCGCGCACGCACTGGCGCTCGCCGCCGCGCAGAAGGCCGGCGTCGGGCAGATGGTGCTGCTGTCGGCGATCTGCGTCCAGAAGCCGAGGCTGGCATTCCAGCATGCCAAGCTCGCCTTCGAACGGGAACTGGTCGCGTCCGGTCTCACCTACTCCATCGTGCGTCCCACGGCCTACTTCAAGTCGCTGTCCGGCCAGGTGGAGCGCGTCAGGCGCGGCAAGCCGTTCCTCGTCTTCGGTGATGGCCGGCTGACCGCCTGCAAGCCGATCAGCGACACGGACCTCGGCCGCTACCTCGCCGAATGCCTGGACGACGAAGCACGGTGGAACCGCATTCTTCCGGTCGGCGGGCCGGGTGAGGCCATCACGCCCCGGCAACAGGGGGAGATCCTGTTCGCGCTTCTGGGCCGCGCCCCCCGCTTCAGGAGCGTGCCGCTCGCACTGCTTTCCGCGGTGCGCCGTGTGCTGGCCGGTCTGGGGCATTTCAGTCCGGCGCTGGCCGCCAAGGCGGAACTGGCCGGCATCGGACATTACTACGCCAGCGAATCGATGCTCGTCTGGGACGACAGGGCCGGCCGCTACGACGCCGAAGCCACGCCATCGGCCGGTACGCAGACGCTCGCGGACCACTATGCGCGACTGCTCGCTGGAACCGTTGGTGACGAACGCGGCGACCACGCGGTGTTCCGAACCGCTTCGCCGGATCGCCGTGGCTCGACCTGAAGTTGCGCGAGCCGCAAGCGGACGGAAAACAAGAGAACCGCACACCGGAAATACTGCACTGCAACAAAATTGGACCAAAGGTCAATTAGTTCCTGCTTGCGCACTTGGCGAGATCGCCTATTCTGACCTTCGCCAAAGAAAACAAAACGGGAGGAATGAAATTGAGCAAGGATCCCATTTCACGTCGCCGGTTTCTCCGGAACGCGTCCTTCGCGGGCGCCGGAGCCGCCGCGGCAACCACGCTGGCCGCACCCGCCGTGCTCGCGCAGGAGCCGGTGGTGGTGAAGATGCAGACGTCGTGGCCGGCCTCCGACATCTGGATGGACTTCGCCCGCGAATACACGACCCGCGTCGAGGAAATGTCGGCCGGTCGCCTCAAGGTCGACCTGCTGCCGGCAGGCGCCGTGGTCGGCGCGTTCCAGGTGATGGACGCGGTGCATGACGGCGTTCTTGACGCCTGCCACACCGTCCCCGTCTACTGGTACGGCAAGAGCAAGGCGGCGTCCTTCTTCGGGACGGGGCCGGTCTTCGGCGGCTCCGCCACCACGATGCTTGGCTGGTTCTACCAGGGCGGCGGCGCCGAACTCTACCGTGAGCTGACCCAGGACATTCTCAGCCTCAACGTCGTCGGCTTCATGGGCTTCCCGATGCCGGCGCAGCCGTTCGGCTGGTTCAAGCAGGAGGTGAACACGGTCGCCGACCTCCAGGGCTTCAAGTACCGTACGGTCGGTCTGGCCGCCGATCTTCTGCAGGCCATGGGCATGAGCGTGGCTCAGCTTCCCGGCGGCGAGATCGTCCCGGCGATGGAGCGCGGCGTCATCGACGCCTTCGAGTTCAACAACCCGTCGTCGGACCTTCGTTTCGGCTCGCCGGACGTGGCCAAGAACTACTATCTGTCGTCCTACCACCAGGCTTCGGAAAGCTTCGAGTTCTGCTTCAACCGCGACTTCTTCGAGGATCTCGCGCCCGATCTCCAGGCCATCCTGAAATACAGCGTGGAAGCGGCGTCCACGTCCAACACCGCGCTGGCGATGGAAAACTACTCGAACGATCTGCAGAAGATCCAGAACGAACTCGGCGTCACGGTCCACCGCACGTCGAGCGAAATTCTCGCCGCGCAGCTCGAGGCCTGGGACAAGCTCATCGTCGACCTGGAAGCCGATGCCTTCTCCAAGAAGGTGATGGACAGCCAGCGGGCATGGGTCGAGAAGGTCGGATACTACGAGCTGATGAATGCGCCCGACCTCGCGCTGGCCTACGAGCATTACTTCCCCGGCAAGCTCAAGCTCTGAGCGACGGGGGCGACGGACGACCGACCCGGCAGCGGGCCGGTCGCGCGTCACGACAAGACATCCGGCCGCGGCCTGCGCCCTGCCGGATGTCGCGCTCTGATATCCGCCCGGTCGATGGGGTCTGTGTCGCGATGGAGCGGCGACGTCGCGGCTCTGAACCCCGGACCGGCGGCCTGGTTCGCTTGCGCACGGGAGGCGCGTCGTCTTGATCGGCTTCATCAATTTCGCCGACCGGCTCTCGGCTTGGTTCGGCAAGTCGTTCGGCTGGCTCATCATCCTGATGACGATCGGGATGAGCTACGAGGTGTTCGTGCGCTACGTGCTCAATCGGCCGACGTCGTGGGCGCTCGACGTGTCGTTCATCATGTACGGAACGCTGTTCATGATGGGCGGCGCCTACACGCTGTCGCGCGGCGGCCATGTGCGCGGCGACTTCGTCTACCGGCTCTGGTCCGTCCGCACGCAGGGCGCGGTCGACCTCGTGCTCTACATCTTCTTCTTCTTCCCGGGCGTGATCGCCCTGATCTTCACCGGCTGGAAATACTCGGCGCGCTCGTGGGGCTACGCCGAGGTGAGCGTCAACAGTCCTGCCGGCATTCCGATCTTCCAGTTCAAGTCGGTCCTGGTGGCCGCCGGCATCCTGCTCTTCATCCAGGGCATCGCCCAGATGTGCCGGTGCATCATCGCCATCCGCAAGGGCTACTGGCACACTGCGGAAGAGGACGTCGTCGAAACCGAACAGCTGCTGATCAAGCAGCGTGCCGAAGGCCAGAACTAGATTTGCCGGTCACGCCGGACCATTCGTAGCGGAGTTGCGAAAGTGACCGACCCTCAAGTCGCCCTTGCCATGCTCGGGATCTTCATCCTGCTGGTCTTCCTGGGCTTTCCGATCGCCTTCACGCTGATGGCGCTGGGCATCTTCTTTGGATATTACGCCTATTTCGATCCCAATCGGATGTGGCGCAGCTTCAACCGACTGGGCGAGGACGCCGACACCTGGACCTCGGTCACCACCTGGATCGACGGGTTCTTCAACAACCGCATCTTCGACCTCTTCATCAACCAGACCTACACGGTGATGTCGAACGAAGTCCTGACGGCGGTGCCGCTGTTCCTGTTCATGGGCTACATCGTCGAGCGGGCCAACATCGTCGATCGCCTGTTCTCCACGCTCAACATCGCCGCCAAGAACCTGCCGGGCTCCATGGGCGTTGCCGCCCTGATCACCTGCGCGCTGTTTGCCACGGCCACCGGCATCGTCGGTGCGGTGGTGACGCTGATGGGGCTGCTGGCGCTGCCGGCGATGCTGAAGGCGCGCTACGACACCAGCTTCGCCTCGGGCATCATCTGCGCCGGCGGCACGCTCGGCATCCTCATCCCGCCATCCATCATGCTGATCGTCTATGCCGCGTCGTCGGGCGTTTCCATCGTCCGCCTCTATGCCGGCGCGCTGCTGCCGGGATTGCTGCTGGTCGGCCTCTATCTGGTCTACGTCATCGGCCGGTCGATCCTGCAACCCTCGATCGCCCCGAAGCCGACGAAGGAAGAGGTGCCTGACGTCCCGTTCTTCCAGCTTGCCTGGATGCTGTTCACCTCGTTCTTTCCCCTCGCCTTCCTCATCCTGGCTGTGCTCGGGTCCATCCTGTTTGGACTGGCCACGCCGACGGAGGCCGCCTCCATCGGCGCGCTGGGCGGCATGGTGCTGGCAATCGCCTATCGGGCGATGACGTTCCAGCGGCTGCGCGAGTCCGTCTACTTGACGGTCCGCACCACGGCGATGGTGTGCTGGCTGTTCGTCGGCTCCTACACCTTCTCGTCGGTGTTTTCCTATCTGGGCGGCGAGCATCTGATCTCGGAGTTCGTCCAGAGCCTCGACCTGACGCCGTTGCAGTTCCTGCTGCTCGCCCAGCTCATCATCTTCCTGCTCGGCTGGCCGCTCGAATGGTCCGAGATCATCATCATCTTCGTGCCGATCTTCCTGCCGCTGCTGCCGCTGTTCGGCATCGATCCGCTGTTCTTCGGCATCCTGGTCGCGCTCAACCTGCAGACCAGCTTCCTGACGCCGCCCATGGCGATGTCGGCCTACTATCTGAAGGGCATCGCGCCGCCGCAGGTGCAACTGATGCAGATCTTCAAGGGCGTGATGCCGTTCCTGTTCATGGTGTTCGTCTCGATGGCCCTGATCTACATCTTCCCGGAACTGGTGTTCCACCTGCCGCAGGTGTTCTATGGACGCTAGGGCATCCGCGACGCCGAACCCGATCCTCGGACTGGGCGCCGTCGAACTGCGCGACCGGCTGGCGCGCGGCGCGCTCAGCGCCGTCGACCTGGCCCAGGCCTGCCTCGACCGGATCGCGGCGGAGGAGCCGCGCGTGCAGGCATGGGCCTGGCTCGACGGCGACCACGTCATGGCGCAGGCGCGCGCCCTCGACGCGCGTCGGGCGTCCGGCCGTGCCATCGGGCCGCTGCATGGCCTGCCCGTCGGGCTGAAGGACATCATCGACACCGTCCGGATTCCGACCGCCAACGGCACCGTGCTGGATGCCGGTCGCGTTCCCATCGCGGATGCCGCCGTGGTGGAGCGACTGAAGGCCGCCGGCGCGATCATCATGGGCAAGACGGTGTCCACCGAACTCGCCTTCCTGCATCCCGGCAAGACCCGCAACCCGCACGACCCCGAGCGTACGCCGGGCGGCTCGTCCTCCGGGTCGGCGGCTGCGGTGGCGGCCGGCATGGTTCCGCTGGCGCTCGGCACCCAGACCGGCGGGTCCGTCATACGGCCGGCCGCCTTTTGCGGCGTGGTCGGCTTCAAGCCGAGCTTCGGCACCATTGCGCGCACCGGCATCCTGGTCCAGTCCCCCTCGCTCGACACCGTCGGCGTCTTTGCCCGATACGCGGAAGACGCAGCTCTCGTTGCCGACGTCCTGTTCGGCTTCCATGCCGCCGACCGCGCGACGCAACCGGCTCCGCATCCCCGCCTGCTGGATACGGCCAGTGCCGCCCCGCCGGTCGTCCCCACGCTGGCCTTCGTCCGGCCACCCGGCTGGGAGGAGGCCGAAGACGACACGAAGGACGCCTTCGCAGAACTGGTCGAGGTGCTCGGCGAACGCTGTTTCGAGGCCATCCTGCCGACGGCATTCGCGGAGGCCTCCACCATCCGCGAGCGCATCAACTTCGCCGAGATGGCGAAGTTCTACTATCCCTACGAGCGGCGTGGGCGCGACCGGCTGTCGAAGGTGCTGCAAGACGCGCTGGAGGCCGGCAAGGCCATTCCGGCCCGCGACTACATCGCCGCGCTGGACTGGCCGGACATTCTCTACGCAGGGCTGGACGAAATCTTCCAGCGCTGCGATGCGATCATCACGCCCGCCGCGCCCGGGCCTGCGCCGCTCGGGCTGGCCGGCACCGGCAGTGCCGTGTTCAACGGCCTCTGGACGCTCTGCGGCACGCCCGCAGTCACGCTGCCTCTCCTGAACACCGGCACCGGCCTGCCGATGGGCGTGCAACTGGTCGGGCGTCGCGGCGACGATGCGCGGTTGCTTCGAACCGCGCGATGGCTGGGCGAATGGCTGACCAAGGCCGAAACCATGGGAGCTTGATGATGATGGACCGCCTGATGGCGCTGCTGGCGCTGGTCGTTCTCACGGGTTTTCTCGGCATCCTCGTCTGGAAGGTGCCGCGCGTGGACCTGTTCGTCGTCGTGGCGATCACGCTGTCGCTGGCGATCTGGGACTTCGTCGCCAATGCCTGGCGCAGGCCGCGCCGTCGCTGAACCGGGCGGTCGGGCATTCCCGTCCACCGACAATCCGTTCGGGACGAGATCGTCGCCCAACCCATTCGCCCCGGACAAGGTGTAAACCATCTCTCCGGTATCTGGTGTAAACCATGTCCCCGGGTCGTACACATCCGAGGACTGGCGGAGGGAGTGGGATTCGAACCCACGGTGAACTCGCGCCCACGCCGGTTTTCAAGACCGGTGCCTTAAACCGCTCGGCCATCCCTCCAGACGTTGAAATCGTTGGCATTAATCCCGCCCACCGGGATCGGAACGACCGTCTTGCGACGCATTTCTGCCACCGAACGTCTCTTTCGTCCGCATTTACAGTGCGGCGGATCGCAGCGTCAACCGCTTCGGTGACCCGCATGCGTCCGATCCGGCGCGGCGGCCATTGTCTGGCTTCGCGCCAGACGGCTCCAAGCGCCGGCACCCGCCGTCTTGGGATCTCACCCCCGCGCCTGGTGTGTGTGATCCGCGCGAGCGCGGGCGATCGGGTGTCCTTTGGTTCAAGCCTGTAGATTCTTTTCCAAAAATTGACAGTGCCTGGCAACAATGTAAGAACTTCACCAACCGCTCGCGCAACGGGAAGCCTGATGTCGATTCGCGAAGATCTGGCGCATACACCGGTCGTTTTGACCTCTTCGGAGGAAAAGATCGTCCAGGTTCTGCTCGCCGATTTTCCCATGTCGGGCCTTGGCACCGCGACACGGCTGGCGCGGCTGGCCGGGGTCAGCGATCCGACCGTGACGCGGCTGATGATCAAGCTCGGCTATGCCGGCTTCGCCGATTTCCAGACGCGGGTACTGGCCGAAGTCGAAGCCCGCCTGCATTCGCCGCTGCTGATGATGGAGGCGAAGCGGCCGGGCGGATCGGAGGCCGCGTCAGCGCTCGACTATTTTCGTTCCGTGTCCGAGAGCCTCGAGCGGACGCGAACCGCCGTCGCCTCGCAGACCTATACGCGCGTCGTCAGGATGCTGATCGAGAGCAAGGGCGACGTGGTGCTTCTCGGCGGCCGCTTCAGCCGCCACATCGCCTCCATGCTGGCCGGCTACCTGATCCAGTTCCGATCCGGCGTGCGCGACATCGGCGAATTGGCGCCGCCGGACTTCGATCTCCTGATCGATCTTGGAAAGCGCGACCTGCTGGTCGTGTTCGACTATCGCCGCTACCAGTCCGACATCGTCCGTTTCGCGCGTCAGGCGCATGACCGCGGCGTCAGCATCCTGCTCTTCACCGATGCTTGGCTGTCGCCGATCGCCGAATTCGCCGATCAGACCATGATCGCCTCGATCGAGGCGAACTCGCCGTTCGACACGCTGGCCACCGCCGTCGCCCAGATGGAGGCGGTGCTCGCCCACGCGCTGGCGCTGCATGGCGGCGACATGCGCCGGCGAATGGAGGACATCGAACACATTCGCCGCGCCAACGCCGTCACGCTCGACGCGGTCACGCCGTCGCCGGCGGATCGCGTGGGCCAGGCCGGCGCCGGCGAACCCGCCGACGCGACGCCCCCCGGAAAACGGACGAAACCAGCATGATGCCGACCCTGCCGCGCCGCGACGAGCCTTTCTCGCCCGGCCAGACCGCGCTGCTTCTGGTCGACATGCAGCGCATCTGGCTCGAGCCGGGGCTCGATCCCGGCCATCCCGACTGGGGCGCCGACCACTACTTCTACCGGCAGACGCGCGAGGTGGTTATTCCCAACCAGCAGCGCCTGCTCGCCGCCGCCCGCGCATCCGGGGTGGAGGTCCTGCACACCATCATCCAGAGCCTGACCGAGGACGGGCGCGACCGCTCGCTCGATCACAAGCTGACGCCGATCCACATTCCGCCGAGCCTCGCCGAAGGCCTGCCGCCGGCGGAACTCGCGCCGGTCGGCGACGAGATCATACTGCCCAAAACCTCGTCCGGCATCTTCAATTCAACCAATGTCGACTATCTGCTGCGCAACCTCGGCATCCGGCATCTCGTCGTCGCGGGCGTGCTCACCGACCAGTGCGTCGACATGACCGTGCGCGACGGCGCCGACCGGGGCTATCTCGTCACCTGCGTGGCGGACGCCTGCGCGGCGCCGACCCAGGCGCGGCACGACATCGCGCTGAAAGCCTTCGGCGGCTATTGCTGGGTCACCGACACGGCGACCGTCGAAGCGCGCTTCCAGGCGCTCGGCCGGGTGGGTGGCGCATGAGCGGCGACAACCCCTCCCCGCTGGTCAGCATCGTCACGACCGACCTTTCGGCGATCACGCGCGGGCGGCCGCTGACCGAAACGCGCTACGCAAAATCGCTCGAGACCGGCGTCGGCTGGGTGCCGGCCAATCTCTGCCTGACCGCCTTCAACACCATCGCCGATCCCAATCCGTGGGGGTCGTCCGGTGATCTGCGGATCCTGCCCGATGCCGCTGCGCGCTATGCCACGTCGGCGACGGGCGCGGCGACGCGGTTCGACCTGGTGATGGGCGACATCGTCGAGCTCGACGGCACGCCCTGGATCGCCTGCGCCCGCACGCAACTGCGCGATGCGCTGGCCGCGCTGGAGGCGCAAACCGGCCTTTGCCTCGTCGCGACCTTCGAGCAGGAGTTCACGCTCGTGACCGGCGGCGGGCGGACGGCCGCACCGCCGCTCCATGCCTTTTCGGTCGAGGCGCTGCGGTCATTCGATCCCTTCGCCCCGCGGCTCGCGGCCTGTCTCGAAGAGGCGGGCGTCGAGCCCGAAATGGTTCTTGCCGAATACGGCGCCAACCAGTTCGAAATCACCCACGCTCCGACCGACGGGCTGTCGGCGGCCGATCGTGCGGTGGCGATCCGCGAGATCACCCGCGAGGTTGCCCGCACTAGCGGCGCGCGCGCGAGCTTTGCGCCGAAACCCGCCGCCGACCAGGTCGGCAACGGCGTCCACATCCATTTCAGCCTGCGCGATGCATCGGGCCGTCCCGCAACCCATGACGCCGCGCGGCCGGGCCGCCTGTCGAAAGCGGCCGGCGCCTTCTGTGCCGGTGTCCTCAGGCACCTGCCGGGGCTGGTGGCGCTGACGGCGTCGAGCGTGCCCTCCTACTACCGGCTGGCACCGCACAACTGGAGTTCGTCCTACACGTGGCTTGGCGAGCGCGACCGCGAGGCGACGCTGCGCATCTGCCCGACGGTGACGATCGGCGGGCGCGATCCCGAAGGCCAGTTCAACATCGAATATCGAGCCGCCGACGCAACCGCCAACCCCTACCTGGCCCTCGCCGCGATCGTGCGTGCAGGGCTTGCGGGACTGTTGGCGGACTTGCCCGCCCCGCCCATCGTCAGTGGCGATCCGTCGGTCATGAGCGCGCCGGAACTGGATCGCCTCGGTTTGCGTCGGTTGCCGGAAACGCTGGACGAAGCGCTCGCCGCCCTCGAAGCGGATACGGTCGTGACCTCCTGGTTCGCGCCCGAGCTTCTGGCAAGCTTCGTCGCCGTCAAGCGCGCCGAGATCGGGCTCATGGCCGGTCTCGACCGCGACGCGATCTGCGCGGCCTATGGTGGCCGATACTGATGCTGGCGCTCGACCATCACGCGCTGGACTGGCCGGCGCCGATCGACATTCTCAATGCCGATTCCGACGCCGAGATCGTGCTGATCTGCGATCACGCCTCGAACCACATTCCAGCGGAGTATGACGGTCTCGGCGTCGGCAGCGCCGATCTCAAGCGCCACATCGCCTGGGATGTCGGCGCAGCGGGCGTCACGCGCGGCCTCGCGGCCAGGCTTGGCGCGCCCGCCTTTCTGGGCACCTATTCGCGACTGCTGGTCGACCTGAACAGACCCTTCGGCAGTGCGACCAGCATGACGGTCGTTTCGGAGGCGACGTCGATCCCCGGCAACCGCGACCTGCCGCAGGCCGAGATCGAGCGACGGCGACGCCTGATCTTCGATCCGTTTCACGATGCGCTCGCGGCCTTCCTCGACCGGCGCGCGGTCGCGTCGAAGCGTTCGCGCATCGTCGCCATCCATTCCTTCACGCCGGTGTTTCTGGGCGTTGCTCGGCCCTGGCATGTCGGCATTCTCCATGACGACGCCCATGCCTACGCGTCCCGGGTGATGACCGCGCTGTCGCGCGATCCCGCGCTTCTGGTCGGCGAGAACGTGCCCTACCAGATCGACCGCGACGGCGACTACGCAATCCCGGTGCACGGCACCGACAGAGGCCATCCGGCACTGCTCATCGAAATCCGCAACGACCTGATTTCGGATGCCGCGGGCATTCGCGAATGGACCGACCGGCTCGCTGCCGTGCTCTGACCGGAGGGGCCGGCACCGGGCCACGAGGCTGACCGACAGAAAGGATGACGCCATGACGAACCTGGAAGAAACCATCGCCGGCGTGCAGGCGGCCATCGAGCGTGACCGTGACTGGGTCGTCGGCCTGACACGCGACATGGTGCGCATTCCCTCCGTCAATCCGAAGTTCGAGCCCAATCCGGACATCAACAAGGAGGCGGAGGTCCAGTCCCTGCTCGAACCGATCCTGGCGGAACAGGGATTTGCCACCGAACGGTGGGATGCCCTGCCCGGCCGGCCGAATCTCGTCGGCGAATGGGCAGGCTCCGAGGAGCGGAGCCTGATCCTCTGCGGCCACATCGACGTGGTTCCTGTCGGCGCCGCGAAGGATTGGTCCGTCGATCCGTTCGGCGGCGACATCGTCGACGGCAGGCTGTACGGCCGCGGCGCGATCGACATGAAGAGCGGCGTTGCCGCCTGCATCGCGGCGGCCCGCGCCATCAGGAACGCCGGGATCACGCTCGACGGACGGCTGGCGATCCACTCCGTCGTCGACGAGGAGTCCGGCGGTTTCGGCGCCATGGACGCGGTTCGTCGCGGCAAGCTCGCCAAGGCCGTCCTCGTGGCGGAACCGACCTGGGGCGACGTGCTGCCGGCCGAAGGGGGGCTGGAATGGGTGCGCGTCACGATCCGCGGCAGGTCCGCCCATGCCGGGTGGCGCTACAACGAGATCTATCCGCAGAACCACGAAGCCGGCCGCCTCGAACCCGGCGTCAATGCCATCGAACTGGCCTCCCGCTTTCTAACGGCGCTGCGCCACTACGAGTTGGACCGCGCCCGCGCCCGATCGCATCCGCTGGTGCCGCTCGGCGTCAACACGATCAATCCGGGCGTGATCCATGGTGGCGCGGGCCTTGGCGGCAACGGCCTGCCCAACATCATGACCAACCCCGCGATCATTCCCGATGTCGCGGTGATCGACCTGGACATGAAGTTCCTGCCAAACGAAACCGCGGCCGACATCCGCCGCGATTTCGAGGCGTTCGTCCATCATTTCGCGCAGACCGATGCCTGGATGCGGTCGAATCCGCCGACGATCCAGTGGGAGCTTGGCGGCCTGCACTTTCCGCCGATGAACACCCCGGTCGACCATCCGCTGGTGACGTCGCTGGCGGCGCGCAAGAGCGCCATCGGCAAGCAGCCTGCCATCAAGGGGTTCATCGCGGTCTGCGACGCGGCCCACTATGCCGGGGCCGGTGTCGATGGCGTCATCTTCGGCGCTAGCGGCGACGGTTTTCACGGCAAGGACGAGTATGTCGACATCGAATCGCTGGTCGAGACCACCAAGGTCATCGCCGCGACCATCATCGACTGGTGCGGTACCCGCTGAAGCCGCGGGTCAGGTCGGGCGGCGGAGCCGCCCGCCGAGGCCGCCCCAGGCCGCCTGGATCATGCCCACGAGGCCGCTCGGATAGACCAGCATGACGAGGATGATCAGCACGGCGGTGATCATCGGCCGCCAGGCGCCGAAATCGGCCATCGCCTCGGCAAAGACGGTCAGCACGAAAGAGGCGATCACCGCGCCGTAGATCGTGCCTGTGCCGCCGAGCAGAACCATCGACAGAACGATCGTCGCCAGGCTCATGCCAAAGACGTCGATCGAGGCGTTGCGCTGGTAGGCGGCGTAGAAGGCGCCGGCAACGCCGGTGAAGAAGGCGCTCGCGGCCAGTGTGATCATGCGCTGGCGCACCAGCGAGACGCCGCGGCTGATGGCGTATTCCTCGTTGTCCCGCAGCGCCACGATGCTGGCGCCGATGCGCGAGCGCACCAGCACGCGCAGGAAGATCGTGCTCAACGCCAGGAGTGTCAGCGCGATGCCGAAATAGCCGATCTTGCCGTCGCGAACCATGTTGTGGTCGAAGATGTAGAGGCCCGGAATTCGCACGATCCCTTGTGTCCCGCCGGTGATGTCCGACTGGCTGATGATGATCTGCATCACCAGCTGCGCGAAGCCGAAGGTCACGAGAATGATGTAGATGCCTTTCAGCCGCAGGATCGGGATCGTCACGATCACCGCAGCGAGCGTCGCCACGACGCCGCTCGCCACCAATGCCACCCAGGGGTCCATGCCGGCGAGCTTGGTCAGGAGCGCATAGGCGTAGACGCCGATGCCGAACAGCGCCAGGTGGCCGAAATTGAACACGCCGCCATAGCCGAGGCTGAGATCCCAGTTCGAAGCCACCATGGCGTAGATGAAGGCCATGATGAGGATGTGGCGGCTGTAGCTGTCGGTGAAGACGAGAGGCAGCATCGCCAGGACGGCGAGGCCGAGCACGAAGCCGACGGCTTCGCGCTGCCACGAGGTTCGGCCAGGGGCGCCGGAGACGCGTTTGTTCATGTCAGTCATGCAAGTCCCCGGCCGCGGCTCGTGAAGATCCCCTCCGGACGCACCATCAGCGTCAGGATCAGCACCGCGAAGAGAAGCGCCGGCGTCCAGTAGAGCCCGAAATAGTAGCTGCAGGCGGCCTCGAAGAAGCCGATCAGATAGGCTGCGAAGATCGGTCCCGAGATGCTCGAGATGCCCCCGAACACGACCACGATCAGCGCCTTGAGAAGCGGGTCGGCGCCCATCACCGGCGACATGAAGCGATAGCCGCCCATGAAGATGCCGGCGATGCAGGCGAGCGCGGCGGCAATCGCGAAGGCCAGGCCATAGAGCGCGGTGACGTTCAGCCCGACGAGCTGGCTCGCATCCTCGTTCTGCGCGACCGCGCGCAGCGCCAGTCCGATGCGGGTTCGAGTGAGGAACATCCACAAGGCCCAGAGGATCAGCGGCGTGACGACGATGATGGCAATCTGGTGCAGCGAGACGCCGATGCTGCCGATCATGGTGTTGCCGGCGAGCAGCGGCGGCAGCTGCTTGGAACGCGGCCCCCAGATCGTCAGCACGCCGTTTTCGATCAGCGAACCGGCGGCGAGCGTGGTGATGACGACGACGAGGACGAGGTTGGCGCGGCCGATCAGCGGTCGCACCACGGTCGCCTGCAGCAGCCACCCGACGCCGGCCGTCGCCAGTATGGCCAACGGAAAGGCGATCGCCGGATGCAGGCCGAAGGCGACCAGCTGCCAGGCGAGATAGGCGCCGAGCATCATGAACACGCCGTGGCTGAAGTTGAACACGCCGATCGTCGTCCAGACCAGGGCGAGCCCGACCGCCATCATGGCGTAGAGCGAGCCCTGGAACAGGCCGCCGAAGAGGATTTCCGCGAGTGCGCCCATGCTCGTTCCTAATGCCCGAAATACATCGACATGATCTCGCTGTGGGCGATGCTCTCGCCCGGCTTGATCTCGGTCGCGACGGTGCCGTGGTTGATCAGGTAGAGCTGGCTGCTCAGTTCGAGCAGGAACTCGATGTCCTGTTCCACGACGATCAGCGGCACGCCGCCCTTGGAGATGTCGAGCACCGAGGCACAGAGTTCGTCCTTGATCTTGGGCGCGAGGCCGAGCGTCGGTTCGTCCAGGATCAGCAGCCGCGGATGGCTCATCAGCGCCGTGCCGATCGACACCATCTGACGCTCACCCCCCGACAGCGTGCGCACGCGCTGGCGCCAGCGCTCGGCGAGCTTGGGGAAAAGCTCGATGACCTTTTCGCGGTTTTCGGCCTCGTGCGGCCGTGCCCGGGCCGAATAGGCACCAAGGGCCATGCAGTCGGCGATGGTCAGGTCGGGAAACAGGCGATTGCCCTGTGGGACGTGGATCAGTCCGGTGCCGACGATGGCGCGTGCGCTCCTGGCCGTGATGTCTTCGCCATCGAAGAAGATCCGCCCGCTTCTGGGCTTGAGCAGGCCCGAGATGACCCGCAGCAGCGTCGTCTTGCCATGCCCGTTGGGACCAAAGAAGCCGACATTGCCATGGCGCCCCGCTTCCAGCGAGACGTCGTTCAGGACGGTGACGCGGCCATAGCCGGCCGTGACACCCTCGACGGACAGGATGGGCATCACGCCGCCGCTCTCCGCGTTCCGAGATAGGCCTCGATGACGCGTTCGTCGGCGATCACCGTCGCGGGCTCGCCGGCTGCCAGGACGCGTCCCTGATTCAGAACAAGAAGATGTTGCGAAAGGCTCATCAGGAAAGTCAGCACATGCTCGATCAGAACGATGGTGATGCCCCGAGCCGCGGTGCGCCGGATGAGGCCGATCGACGTCTCGATCTCGGGCCGCGTCAGGCTCGATGCGGGTTCGTCGAGCAGCAGCATCTTCGGCTCCATCGCGATCGCCGTCGCCAGCATCAGGCATTTGCGGTCGAAGACCGACAACTCGCCAGCCAGGCGCCCGAACGACCGGGATTCGAGGCCGACGAACTCCAGCGCTTCGGCTGCAGCGTCGCGCGCGGCGGCGGCCGCTCTGTCGGGCTTGCCGTAGCTCGCGCCGATCAGGACGTTCTCGAACATGGTCAGCCCGTCGAAACTGGTCTCGCGCTGAAAGGTCCGTGCCAGGCCCAGGCGCGCGATCGCATGCCCGGGCTTGCCCTGGATGTCGTCGCCGTCGAAGACGATCCGCCCCCGGTCGGGGGCGAACGGGATGCCGGTGATGAGGTTGAACAGCGTGCTCTTGCCGCTGCCGTTCGGACCGGCGATGCCGAAGATTTCTCCCGGCGCCACCGTGAACGACACCTCGTCCACGGCTTTCAGCGAGCCGAAGGCCTTGCAGACCCCCTCAACCGCGAGCAGGGCCACGCTCTATTCCATCCAGGGCTGGATCTTGAACTCGCCGGTTGCATATTTCGTCGGCGAAATGAGCGTGCGCTCGCCGTCCCAGATCTGGAAGAAGGTGATCGGGATGAAGTCGTCGCCCTGCATGGCCAGATGCGTCTCGGGATCGAACTTGAGCCGACCGGCCGCCACCTGCTTGTCGGTCTCGCCGATGGCCGTCATGATCGCGGCGTGGTCGGTCGGATCGCCGACCTTCTTCAGCGCGTCGAAATACACGTTGACGATCTCGTACAGCGCCACGCCGTAGGTGCCGCTCTCCGTGCCGTACTTGGTCCTGAACTTGGTCGCCACCTCTTCGGCGCGCGGGTTCTTCGGCGTGGTCAGCGCGCCGCCGAGCAGGTTGTAGATGATGCCGGTGGAGTTCGCGCCCGTCAGCTCGACGAATTCCGGCACGCTCGGCGCGTATTGCAGGAAGACCAGGCTCTTGGTCGGCTGCTCCATGAACTGGTTGAGAAACGAGGCGGAGTTGCCGGGAAGATAGTCGGTGTTGATGACGACGTCCGGCACGTTTTCGCGCACCTTGGCAAGGATCGATCGCCAGTCGGTGACCTCGCCGAACGGCACGATCTCGTCGACAGTGATGGTCCAGCCGTTCTCGGCGAAGGTCGTCTTCATGCCTTCCGAAATGGTCTTCGAATAGGCGTTGTCGGACGAGATGATCGCGACCTTCTTGTCCTGGAGCGTGATCTTGCCATCGGCCGCCAGCTTTTCAACGAACAGCGTGACGTCGGTGTTGTAGGCGTCGAACGACGGCGTCATCGACCAGCAGCACATGTAGTCCTCGGGCGACGGGGCGATGATGTCCTTGGTCTGCTGCGACGTCGCCGCCAGCATGTAGGGCATTTCGGCTTCCGCCATGTTGTCGATCTCGAAATTCGTCAGGCTGGCATAGCCGGTCATCATGAAATGCACGTTCGGATCGCCGAGCAGCCGTTCCACGGCGCTCGTGACGTTGCCGGCCGACTGGTCCTTGACGTCGCCGACGACGAGTTCGAACGTGTTGCCGTCGATGCCGCCAGCCTCGTTCATCTCGTCGATCGCCATCTGGGCGCCGCGCTGGAACTCCTGGCCATCGGCGGCGGCGGGGCCGGTGAGCGGCGCCAGCAGGCCGATCTTGACGACGTCGGCGAAGGCGGGGAAGCTTGCGGCCGAGAAAACGGTTGCCAGCGCCGTTCCGAGGAGAATCTGGCGAATGCGGTGGTGTGCGGATCTGGACGTCATGATTGTCGGTGCCCCTGTCTTGCCCGCGAGCCGGGAGTTGAACGATTGACAATTTTACGCACAAGCGTTCTTCTTTGAAAAGATGGTTTCATCGGCCGGGGAACATAAATGAACATCTGGCGGGCGATGGGACGACTGTGCCTTTGAACTGTGCAGTTGCATCGGGACGACAAACGGCAGCGCGGATGGGGATGCCAATGACGATGACGCAGACGATGATCGACACCAGCCACGGCAAGATCGCCGTGCGGCAGAGCAGCGGCACGGGAACGCCCGTTCTGCTCATCCACGGCAACTCCTCGTCGGGCGCGGTCTTCCGCAACCAGATGGCTGGCGCGCTTGGGGAGCGGTATCGGTTGATCGCGCCCGACCTGCCCGGCCACGGCGATTCGGCTGACGCCATCGATCCCGACCGCACCTACAACATGGTCGGTTATGCCGATGCGATGACCGAAGTACTCCAGGTTCTCGGCGTCGAGAAGGCGGTGGTCTTCGGCTGGTCGCTCGGCGGTCACATCGGGCTGGAGATGATCGACCGCTATCCGGGACTGCTCGGCCTGATGATCACCGGAACGCCTCCCGTCTCCCCGGCGCAACTCGGCGAAGGCTTCAAGCCGAGCCCGCACATGGGCCTGGCCGGCCAGGAGGTGTTCTCGGCCGAAGACGTCGAAAACTATGCGCGCAGCACGGCGGGCGAACCGTTCGAACCGTTCATGCTCGACACCGTCGCGCGAACTGACGGGCGCGCCCGTCGCATGATGTTCGAGAAGCTGGCGATGGGCATCGGCCGCAACCAGAATGCCCTCGTGGCCGGCAAAACGCCGCCGATCGCGGTGTTGAACGGACTGGACGAACCCTTCGTGAACACAGACTTCGTCGAGGCGGTCGCCTTCTCCAACCTCTGGGAAGGCAAGAAGCACGTGCTCGAGAACTCCGGCCACGCACCCTTCTGGGACTCGCCCGATCGCTTCGACCCGATCTTCGAGCGTTTCGTCGTCGACATGGGCAAGCAGTAGGCACCCTGGCGTTACACACCAGGGTGGCCGCCTCGGCATTCAGCCGGCGGGACGCCGACAGCTGATCGCGCTTGGAGCGCTCCCCGTCCCCGGGCTCTCAGAAGGCCGGGGTCCAAGGGTTGGCGGCGGCGAGCTCGGCGTCGCGAGACTGGACCTTTCGCCAGGCCGGCCGATCCGTGGCGCGTTCGACATAGGCCTCGAAGACGGGCAGCGCCGGCAGCACGTTCATCACTTTCATGGTGAAGTGCATGGCGCTGGCGAGTTGCGTGTCGGCAGCGGTGAAGGCGTCGCCGACGACGTAGGGATGCTTTGCAAGCCGACGCTCGAGATTGGCGACGAGATCGTCGAACAGGCCGAAGGAATAGTCCATTGATGCGTATGTCAGGCCGTGGGCGCGCGCTGCCACAGCCGGATCGAGGACCGCATCGCAATAGACGAGCCAGGAAAGATACGGGCCTCGCGCCGGGTCGCCGATCGCGGGAGCGAGTCCGGCTTGCGGAAATGCGTCGGCCAGATGAATGGTGATCGCGGCGCGTTCGGTCACCGTGACGCCGTCGTGAACGATGGCCGGCACCTTCTTGTTCGGCTGAATGGCGCGGTAACTCTCCGGCACGCCGCCCTCGGCGCGTATGTCGACCAGTTCCATCCTGTAGTCGATGCCGAGTTCCTCGATCAGCCAGAAGATGGCCGAAGAGCGGGACCAGGGGGCGTGGTGGAACACGAGCATGTCGAGCCTCCTCTTTGGTTGTGAAGGGCAGGATAGCACAGCGCTCCTGACATCCGGATGTCAGGAGCGGGCGTGGCCCCGTCCCTTCGCGGCCCGGCCGACGGTCGGGGCATGCCGCGCGGGGCCTGTCGCCCGCCGGACCAGGGCCGCGACCTGCAGTAAACAGAACGAAAGAAGGCCGCCCCGGAGGACGGCCTTCGAAGGCGTGGTTGGGTAAGCGAGAGCTTACTGCGGCAGCTGGTCGTCGACGCCCGCCACGTAGAAGTTGAGGCCGAGCAGGACGCCGTCCTCGGCGACCTCACCATCCTTCAGCCATTCCGTGCCGTCCTGCTTCATGATCGGGCCGGTGAAGGGGTTGAATTCGCCGGACTTGATCTTCGCCTCGATCTCTTCGGCGGCCGCCTTCACGTCGTCGGGCATGTTGGTGTAGGGCGCCATGACGACGTGCTCCTCGGCCATGCCTTCCCAAACGTCCACCTGCTCCCAGGTGCCGTCCATGACCGCCTTCACGCGCTCGGTGTAGTAGTGGCCCCAATCGTCGATGATCGAGGTGAGCTGCGTTTCTGGTCCGAACTTGATCATGTCGGAGGCCTGGCCGAAGGCCTTGATGCCCCGCTCGGCCGCCACCTGCATGGGTGCGGTCGAATCGGTGTGCTGGGTGATGATGTCGACGCCCTGGTCGATGAGCACCTTGGCGGCATCGGCTTCCTTGCCCGGGTCGAACCAGGTGTTGGCCCATACGACCTTGACCTTGAATTCCGGATTGACCGACTGCGCGCCGAGCACGAAGGCGTTGATGCCCATCACCACTTCCGGGATCGGGAAGGAGGCGATGTAGCCGGCGACGCCTGCCGTCGACATCTTGGCAGCGATCACACCCTGTACGTAGCGGCCTTCGTGGAACTTCGAATTGTAGGTGGAGACGTTCGCATGCTCGCGCTTGAAGCCCGTGGCATGCTCGAACTTCACGTCCGGAAACTTGGCCGCGACCTTGTTGGTGGCGTCCATGTAGCCGAACGAGGTGGTGAAGATGATGCCGCAGCCCGAACGGGCGAAGCGTTCGATAGCGCGCTCGGCATCGGCGCCTTCCGGCACGCTCTCGAGATAGGCGATCTCGACCTTTTCCTCGCCGCCCAGCGCTTCCTGCATCTCGAGGGCGCCCTGGTGGTGCTGGTAGGACCATCCGAAATCGCCGATCGGGCCGACATAGATGAAGCAGGCCTTGGTCTTGTCCTGCGCGAAGGCCGAGCCGGCGACCAGCATCGCCGTCGTGGCCGCCAGTGCGAAAATCGTTTTCTTCATTGTTCTTCGTCCTCTGTGGTTTGGGATTCTTGGTGTCTGTAACAGGTTCATCGGTCGGGCACGAAGGGCCGTCCGAGCGAAGCCGGCGTGTTCATCATCGTCAGCCGTCTGTTTCTCGATATCAGCACGAGAACGATGACCGTTGCCAGATAGGGAAGCGCCGAAAGGAACTGCGACGGGACCGACTTGACCAGCCCGGCGAACCAGAAGAGCGGTCCGGGCAGGCTGGCGAGATCGGCGAGATTGGTCGCCTGGATGTGCAGCTGGGCGATGGTGATGGCGCCGAAGAGATAGGCGCCGGCCAGCACCCGCCACGGCCGCCACGAGGCGAAGACGACGAGCGCCAGCGCGATCCAGCCGCGACCGGCCGTCATGTTCTCGATCCACTGCGTGGTGTAGACGAGCGACAGTTGCGCGCCCGCCAGCCCCGCGCAGGCGCCGCCGAACATCACGGCCATGTAGCGGATCGCAATCACCTTGATGCCCAGCGCATGGGCCGAGGAATGGCTGTCGCCGACGGAGCGCAGCGTCAGCCCCGCCCGGGTGCGAAACAGGAACCACATCACGCCGGCCGTCAGCAGGATCGAGATGTAGAACATCGGATCCTGGCCGAAAAACAGGCGGCCCACCAGCGGAAGCTCCGTCAGGCCGGGAATGAAGATGGCCTCCAGCTTGACGCCCGGCTGTCCGACGAAGGCGACGCCGATCATGCCCGAAAGGCCGATGCCGAGAAGCGTGAGCGCCAGCCCGGTCGCGACCTGGTTGGTGACCAGCGTCAGCGCGAGCACGCCGAAAAAGAGCGAAAACAGCAAGCCTGCCAGGGCGCCGGCGACGACGCCGAGCCAGGCGTTGCCGGTCATGAGCGCGACGCCGAAGGCGGTGACGGCGCCCATCAGCATCATGCCCTCGACGCCGAGGTTGAGGACGCCCGAACGTTCGACGACGAGTTCGCCGATGGCGGCGAGCAGAAGCGGCGTCGCAGCGGTGGCGATCGTGAGCAGGATCGCTTCAGCCATGCCCATGGGCGGTCTCCGTCACGGGGGCGGCCGCCGGCGGTGCGGCGGGGGCAGGCCGCACGAGGCGGACCCGGTAGTGGATGAGCGTGTCGCAGGCGAGCACGAAGAATAGCAGCATGCCCTGGAAGGCGCGCACGGTCTTGTCGGTGACGCCGATGCCGATCTGCGCCGCCTCGCCGCCCAGATAGGAAAGCGCCAGCACGAAACCGGCGGCAACGATGCCGAGCGGGTTCAGCCGGCCGAGGAAGGCGACGATGATGGCCGCGAATCCGTAGCCCGGCGAGATCTGCGGCTGCAATCGGCCGATCGCACCCGACACCTCGACGATGCCGGCGAGTCCCGCCAGCGCGCCCGAGACCAGGAAGGCGAAGACGATGGTGCGCGCCGTGGAAAAGCCGCCGAAGCGCCCTGCCCTCGGGCTCTGCCCGATCACCTTCACCTCGAAGCCCTTCAGCGTGCGCGACAGCATGAACCACACCGCGACCGCCGCGACGATGGCCAGGACGATGCCCCAGTTGGCGCGGCCCGACATCGGCATCAACTCCGGCACGATCGCCCAGGAGTGGAAGGCCGGCGCCTGCGGGAAGCTCATGGCGGCCGGATCGCGCCAGGGGCCGCGCACCAGCCAGTCGAGGATCAGCTGCGCGACATAGACCAGCATCAGCGAGGTCAGGATCTCGTTGGTGTTGAAGCGCGCCTTCAGGATGGCCGGGATGGCGGCCCAGGCCGCGCCGCCGATTGCCCCGCAGATCAGCATCATCGGCAGCACGGCGCCGTTCTGGAACTGGGGAAAATACAGCGGAATGGCCGAGCCGGCGATCGCGCCGATGGTGAACTGGCCTTCCGCGCCGATGTTCCAGTTCGACGACAGGAAGCAGACCGACAGGCCGACCGCGATCAGGATGAGCGGCGCGGCCTTGATCGCCAGCTCGTGCAGCGACCAGACTTCGGTCAGCGGCTCGATGAAATAGGCGTAGAGCCCGTTCACGGGATCCTTGCCGAGGATCAGGAAGATCACGCCGCCGGCCACCACCATCAGTCCGAAGGCGATGAACGGCGACAACGCGGAAAAGAGCGCGGATTGCTGCGGCCGCTTGACCAGTTCGAGCCGCATCACGCCATCTCCGCCGGGTCGTGGTGGTGCACGTGGCCGGGCTCGGCGCCGCCCATCAGGAGGCCGACCTTCTCGTAGGTCGCTTCGGCGCGCGGCATGGGCTTGGAGAGCTCGCCATTGTGCATGACGGCAATCTTGTCGGAAATCTCGAACAGTTCGTCGAGGTCCTGGCTGATCACCAGCACCGCCGAGCCGGAGCGGGCGAGCTCGATCAGTGACTGGCGGATGCGTGCCGCGGCTCCCGCGTCGACGCCCCAGGTCGGCTGGTTGACCACCATCACCGATGGCTGGCGGTCGAGTTCGCGCCCGATGATGAACTTTTGCAGATTGCCGCCTGACAGGGCGTTGGCCGGCGGGTCTTCTGCGCTCTTTCGCACGTCCATCATCTGGTTGATGCGCTTGGCGGCAGCTGAAATGGCCGCGCCACGAACGATGCCGAAAGCGCCGACATAGACCCCGGGATCGGTCGCATGGCGAGACAGAAGCAGGTTCTCCGACAGTTTCATGGCGGGCGCGGCGCCGTGGCCCAGGCGCTCCTCCGGTACGAAGGCGGCGCCCATGCGCCTGCGTCCCGAGATGCCGTCGCGACCGGCGGGCTTGCCGCGGATCGAAACCGCCTCGGCCCGGTCCTGCAGCACCTCGCCCGAGACCGCCTCGAAGAACTCGCCCTGGCCGTTGCCCGCCACGCCCGCGATGCCGATCACCTCGCCGGCCCGCACATCGAGGGAAATGTCGCGAAGCGGGATGGAGAAGGGCGTTGCCGGAGCTCGGTTCAGATGGTCGACTCGCAGGAGCACGTCCGCGGTTCCCGCACCCTCGTCGACGCTGCGGACGACGGCATGCACCTCCGTGCCGACCATCATGCGGGCCAGCGAGGCGGCGGTCTCCTGGCGCGGATCGCAATGGCCCACCACCTTGCCGTGCCGCAGGACGGTGGCGCGGTCGCACATGCGCTTCACCTCCTCGAGGCGATGCGAGATGTAGAGAATGGACTTGCCCTCGCCGCGCAGCCGCTCCAGCGTCTCGAACAGCTTGTCGGCCTCCTGCGGCGTGAGCACCGACGTCGGCTCGTCGAGAATCACCAGCTGCGGCGTCTGCAGCAGGCAGCGGATGATCTCGATGCGCTGGCGCTCGCCCACCGACAGGTCGCCGACGAGCGCATAGGGATCGAGCGGCAGGCCGTAGCTGTAGGAGAGCGCCTGCGCCTTGGCGGCGATGGTCGAGATGGGGGTCTTGGCGTCGAGCGACAATGCGATGTTCTCGGCCGCCGTCAGCGCCTCGAAGAGCGAAAAATGCTGGAAGACCATGCCGATGCCGAGGCGACGCGCTTCGCTGGGGCTGGTGATGCGCACCGGTTCCCCGTTCCAGCGGATCTCGCCCGCGTTCGGCTCCAGCGAGCCGAACAGCATCTTCACCAGGGTCGACTTGCCGGCGCCGTTTTCCCCGAGCAAGGCATGGATCTCGCCTCTCGCAATGTCGAGATCGACGCCATCGCATGCCTTGAGCGTGCCGAACACCTTGGTCAGGCCGCGCACGTCGAGAAGGGTTTCGCCTCCCGCCAACTCACACCCCGTCGTTCTTCTTGTTTCCCCGCACGCATCGTATGCGCGCGCTGCGCGCAACGCAAAGCGATATGCTCATTGAAAGAGCTTCACGAGAACAAGCGCAATCTCAAGGCAGCAGGATGCTGGTCCCGGTCGTCTTGCGGCCTTCCAGGTCGGCATGGGCCTGGGCCGCATCCTTCAACGCATAGCGCTGGTTGACCTCGACCGAGACGATGCCCTTGGCCACCACGTCGAACAGCGCATTGGCGGAGGCTTCGAGATCGGCACGGCTCGCGACATAGGCAAACAGCGTCGGACGCGTCGCGAAGAGCGAGCCCTTCTGCGACAGGATGGCGAGGTTGAATGGTGGGATCGGACCCGACGACTGGCCGAACGAGACGAAAAGGCCCCGCGGCCTGATGCAATCGAGCGAGGCCGGAAACGTGTCCTTGCCGACGGAATCATAGACCACGTCGCACATCTTGCCGCCGGTGATGTCCTTGACCTCGGCCACGAAATCCTTCGACGAATAGTCGATGACGTGGTCGTAGCCATGCGCCTTGGCGAGTGCGATCTTGTCGGAATTGCTTGCCGTGCCGATCACGGTGGCGCCCAGATGCTTGGCCCACTGCCCGACCAGAAGGCCGACGCCGCCGGCGGCGGCGTGATACAGGATCGTGTCGCCCGGCTTCACCGCGAAGGTCCGACGCAGCAGATACTCGGCGGTCATGCCCTTCAACATCATGCCGGCGGCCTGCTCGTCGGACACGTCGTCAGGCAGCTTGACCAGCGTGGCGACGGGCATCACGCGGGCTTCGCAATAGGCGCCGATGGGGCTCGCATAGGCAACCCGGTCGCCAGGCTTCAGCCAGTCGACACCGGGTCCGACGGCGTCGACGACACCTGCCGCCTCGTTGCCCGCCGTCAACGGGAGCCCGTTCGGCGCCGGATAGAGGCCGGTGCGGAAGTAGGTGTCGAGATAGTTGACGCCGATGGCTGTGTGGCGAACCAGCGCCTCGCCGGCGCCCGGTGCGCCGATCTCGACGTCTTCGAAGGTCAGAACTTCGGGGCCGCCATGCGCATGAACCCGGACCGCTTTCGGCATATTATGAACTCCTCGCACCAAGTTTTGGAAACAACTGCATGATTCCGCCGATCAGGAACAGGTAGAGACCCGTCGCCGCGATCGCGATCCTGACCCAGGGGGACGCATCCATGTCCTGAAGCAGCGCGATGGCGGCAAGGCCGCACCAGGCAAAGAAGATCGGCAGGTTGAGCCCGCGCAGGCGCTGGACCCGGACGGGATGGAGAAAACTGATCGGCAGGAAGGTGAGCACCCCGGCGAAGACGACCACCGCGAACGACACCCATTCCCCGGGTTCGATGACGAAGAGCGTGAACACCACCATGTTCCAGACCACGGGGAATCCCTTGAAGAAGTTCTCCTTGGTCTTCATGCCCGTATCGGCATAGTAGATCGCGCTCGACACCACGATGATGGCGGCCGACAGGAACGACAGCCCTTCGCCCATGAAGCCGCGCTGGTAGAGCGCAAAGGCCGGTATCAGGACGTAGGTGACGTAGTCGATGATGTTGTCGAGCATGTCGCCCGACCAGGTCGGCAGCACCGTCTTGACCTGCAGCTTGCGCGCGATCGGCCCATCGATGCCGTCGACGAACAGTGCTAGACCCAGCCACCAGAACATCGCCGTCCAGCGCTGCTCGCTTGCCGCCACCAGGGACAGGAAGGCGAGAAACGAACCCGAGGCGGTCAGAAGATGCACGGAGAACGCGCGCGCCTGCGGCCACGTCACCTTCTTGCGGTTCAGCGGCAGTCTTTCGGCGATCTTGCGGCCAATGACGTTCTTGTTCAGGTTCAAGGTCCACGCCAATCCAGTTTGCAGATTTCAGCCGAACGGCCGGCGAAGGTCCAGTCGCGTCCATGGGCGCGCAGGTGGCTGCGCTCGGCCTTCGCGACCGTGATCTCGGAACCCAGCCAGTAAGCCGCGTTGGTGATCACGGTTTCACCTTCGCCATCCCTTCCAGGGATGGGCGTCAAGGCGCCTTCGATGATGTCCGGGATCTGGAAAATGCGCGTCTTGTCCCTGGTTTCGCAGACGATCGGCGCCCACGCGTCGCCGAGGAACCGTCCGACGAGCACGGACAGCAACGACGACGAGCCGCCTGCCCTGCCGGTGAAGATTCGCTGCAAGGCCTTTGAAGCGTAGATGGAAGCGCGTTTATCGATGAAAAGGGCCGTCGTCCAGTTTCCGCGGCTCGTGATCCCCGGAATGTCCATGACCAGGCACGCCTTGAGGCCGGAAAGGTCGACGTCGCCGTGATGCCCCGAATCGACGCGAAATCCGGCCCAGCTCTGGCAGGGGCCCTCCGTCGCCGGATAATCCCCGAGCGACAGAACCGACGGGCAGAACACGGCGCAACTGCAGGAGCGGAAGACTTCGCCCTTCATCGTCCAGCTCACCATCGCCATCCGACCATCCTGCAAACCGAGCGGTTGGCACGAGACTACAGGGAGCGCCGTTGCCGGCACAAGCCGTATCCGGCGAGCGCCATGCCGCCCGCGGCCGGCGCGTGGCACATTCCGCCGCGTTGATCGACGCATCGAAGGTGCCATATACCGGACGTCTCCGGTCTGCGGCCGGGATCGAACAGGAGTGCTTGGACATGGCATCGAACGACAGGATCGAGGACGGCGACGTCGTGGACGTCATCGTTGCGGGCGCTGGACCTGCGGGACTGATCGCTGCGCTGGCTTTCGCGCGGGCGGGGTTCGGCGTGCGGCTGATCGGTCCCGAAGCAGGCGCGCAGGATCGCCGGACCACCGCCCTGATGGTGCCGTCGATGGCCTTTCTCGACGACCTCGGCGTGCGCGAGGCGATCATCGGTGAAGCTGCGCCTCTGCGCACCATGCGCATCATCGACATGACGCGGCGGCTCGTGCGCAGCGGTCCGGTTTCCTTCCACGCCTCCGAGATCGGCGAGGATGCCTTCGGCTGGAACGTGCCAAACGCCGTGCTGGCGCGCGAGCTTCAGCGTGCCGTGTCGGCGAGCCCGGCCATCACCTGGACGAAGTCTGCAATCGGCGAGTGGCGGGTCGGCGGCGATCCGGTCGTGGCCGTGCCGGATGCGTCGGAACCCGTGTCGGCTCGGCTCGCGGTCGCCGCGGACGGGCGCGGATCGCCGGCCCGCGAGGCCGCCGGCATCCGGGTGCTGCGACACACCTACGAGCAGGCCGCGCTCGTCTTCAATTTTGCCCATGGGCGCGATCACGGCTTCGTCTCCACCGAATTCCACACGGAGACCGGTCCGTTCACGCAAGTGCCGCTGCCAGGCCGCCGATCGAGCCTCGTCTGGGTCCTGCGTCCGGAGCGCGCCGAGGAACTGGCGGGCTTCCCTGACGAGACCCTGTCCGCACTGGTCGAGGAGCGGATGCAGTCCGCCCTGGGCAAGGTGACCGTCGAGACGGGCCGCCAAGTCTACCCGCTGTCGTCGGCGATTCCTGTGACCTTCGCTCGCGACCGGATCGCGCTCGTCGGGGAAGCGGCGCACGTCTTTCCGCCGATCGGCGCGCAAGGGCTGAACCTCGGCATTCGCGACGTTCGCGACCTGGTGGAGATCGCTGCGCGGCATCCCGGGGATCCGGGCGCACCGGCAGCACTCGATGCCTATACCCGCCGGCGTCGGCCCGATATCGTAGCGCGCACCGGGGCCGTCCATGCGCTCAACCGCTCGCTGCTGTCCGACATGCTTCCCGCACAAGTGGCGCGCATGGCCGGTCTTGGCCTGCTCGGCACGTTCTCGCCGCTGCGCGCCTTCTTCATGCGCGAAGGGCTTCAGCCGGGCAGCGGGTTTTCCGCCATGTTCTCAGGACCCCGGAAACAGGTCGGCCGGTAGAAGGCCGCTCTTGATCAGGTAGAGCAGTCCGGTCACCGTGAAGACCGACATCACCGTCGTGATCAGCACGCTGGCCGAGGCGCGTTCGACCCAGACGCCATATTGCTGCGCGATGACGAAGACGTTGGTGGCCGTGGGTAGCGCGGCGAGCAGCACGGCGGTGTAGACCCAGACCGGATCGAAATCGCCGACCAGGCTCAGCATCACCCAGCAGACGATCGGATGCAGCACGAGCTTGATGCTAGCGATCGGCGCCATCGCCGTCGGCACCCGCTTCAGGGGTCTGAGCGCCAGCGTCACGCCCATGGCGAAGAGCGCGCAGGGCGCCGCCGCCCGCGCCAGCATCTCCAGCAGCCGCGAGACGGGTTCGGGCGGAACGAACTGGACGGCCGCTGCCGCAACCCCCACCGCCGTGGCGATGATGAAAGGGTGCAGCGCGATCTTCCTCGCCACCTCCAGCGCCAGAGCGCCGGGTGATCGCCGGTCGCCGCCCGACAGCGCCATCATCGTGGGCGCGATGGCGAAATGCATGATGTTCTCGAAGCAGAAGATCAGCGCCACAGGGACGGCCGCTTCCTCGCCGAAGGCGAGCAGCGCAACCCCGGGGCCCATGTAGCCGATATTACCATAGGCGGCGGCCAGCCCCTTGATCGTGCTCTCGGCAATCTCCCCGCGCGACAGGATCACGGATCCGGCAAACATCAGCGCGAACATCGCGTAGGTCGAGAAGACCGTGGCGAAGATGTAGCCCCATTCCGTCAGTCGCTCGATCGGCGTGCGCGACAAGAGCTGGAAAAACAGCGCGGGCAGCGCGACATAGACGATGAAGACATTCATCCAGCCGAGCGCTTCCAGCGGCTGGCGAACCAGCCGCGCGACGAAGAATCCCAGGAAGATCAGTCCGAAAAACGGCAGGACAAGGCCGAGAATCTCCGCCAGCTTCCAGTCCTCCATCACCAAGATTGCAGGGTGGCGCTAACGGCTGGCAGACAGACCGTCAAGCGCGGTCGCTATTGAATTGTCGTTCAGGTTGCGCCACTTATCGGTAAGGGTGTGACAATGAAAACAATTCGCGAAGCCAAATTCCAGATCGGTCAGGTCGTCTGTCACCGGCTGTTTCCGTTCAGGGGCGTCATCTTCGACGTCGATCCGGAGTTCGCCAACACCGAGGAATGGTACCAGGCCATTCCCGCGCAGGTTCGCCCGCGCAAGGACCAGCCCTTCTACCACCTTCTGGCCGAGAACGCCGAAAGCGAGTATGTCGCTTACGTGTCGGAACAGAACCTGTTGCCCGACGAGACCGGAGAGCCGGTCCGTCACCCGCAGATCGCCGAGTTCTTCGTGACGACGCCCGACGGCCGCTATGCGCCGAAGGCGACGGTGGTGAACTGACGGCGGCGCGGGTGCTTCACAGCGGCCGCACTACGATACCAGCTCCACTTCGACGACGCCCGGCAGGCCGCGCATGGCCGAGGCGATCTGCGGCGAGATGCGGTAGCGATCGGGCAGTTCGATCTCGACCTCGCCCTTTCCGCCATCCTTGATGACGAACAGGCTGACCTGCCCCTCGCCGCGTTGCGACAAGCGGTTGGCGATCGCCTCCAGCGGGCTCGCATCGCGCAGATAGACGCGAAGCGCCTGCTTGATCCGGCTCGCCTCTTCCTCCAGCGACTGGACGGTCTGGATGCGCAGGTTGACGCCCTCCGGCCGGTCCTCCGCCTGCACGGTGATGACCACCGACCGACCGGGTTCCAGCATGTCGCGATACTGCGCCAGCGTCTCCGAAAACATCACCGCTTCATACTGGCCGGACGTGTCGGAAAACAGGACGACGCCCATCTTGTTGCCGGTACGCGTCTTGCGTTCCTGCTTGGACGCGACCGTGCCGGCCAGGCGCCCGGCGGTCGCGCCGCGCTTCACGGCGATCGAGAAGTCGGCCCAGTTCTGGACGCGCAGGCGCTCGAGCAAGGACTTGTACTCGTCGAGCGGGTGGGCGGAGAGATAGAAGCCGACCGCCGCGAACTCGCGGTGCAGGCGATCCGCCGATTCCCATGGAGCGGCGGCCGGCAGCCGCAGCCGTTCGCGCGGTCCAGCGAGGGCCATGCCGAAGATGTCGTGCTGGCCCGACTGCGCGTCCTCGGCGGCGCGATGCGCTAGCCCCATCATCAACTCGACGCCGGCAAAGAGCTCCGCCCGCTCGCGCTGGAAGCAGTCGAGCGCGCCGGCCTGGATCAGGCTTTCCAGCACCCGCTTGCCAACGATCCTCGGATCGATGCGCTCGCAGAAATCCTCCAGACTTTCGAACGGCTTTTCCTTGCGCTTCTCGACGATGTGGTCGACTGCGAGTTCGCCGACGCCCTTGATGGCGGCGAGCGCGTAGTAGATGCGGTTTTCGCCCACCTCGAAAGGCCGGAAGGACGACGTCACCGACGGCGGCTGGACTTCGATGCCCAGCCTGAGCGCGTCCTGTCGGAAATCGGCCAGCTTGTCGGTGTTGTTCATGTCGAGCGTCATCGACGCCGCCAGAAACTCGACCGGGTAGTGCGCCTTCATGTAGGCAGTCTGGTAGGACACGATCGCGTAGGCGGCGGCGTGCGACTTGTTGAAGCCGTAGTCGGCGAACTTCGCCAGCAGGTCGAAGATGAAGTCCGACTGCTGCTTGGAGACGCCGCGCTCGACGGCGCCCTCGACGAAGCGGACACGCTGCTTGTCCATCTCGGCGCGAATCTTCTTGCCCATGGCGCGGCGCAGGAGATCGGCTTCGCCGAGCGAGTAGCCCGACAGTTCCTGCGCGATCTGCATCACCTGCTCCTGGTAGACGATGACGCCCTGCGTCTCCTTCACCAGGTGGTCGATCTTGGGATGGATCGAGGCGATTTCTTCCTCGCCATGCTTGCGGGCGTTGTAGGTCGGGATGTTCTCCATCGGGCCCGGACGGTAGAGGGCCACCAGCGCGATGATGTCTTCGATGCGGTCCGGCTTCATGCCGATCAGCGCCTTGCGCATGCCCGCCGATTCCACCTGGAAGACGCCGACCACCTCGCCGCGCGACAGCATCGAGTACGTCTTCTCGTCGTCGAGCGGCAATTTCGCCAGGTCGATCTCGATGCCGCGGCGGCGCACCAGCTTCACCGCCTTGTCCAGCACGGTCAGCGTCTTCAGGCCGAGGAAGTCGAACTTGACGAGACCGGCGTCCTCGACCTTCTTCATGTTGAACTGCGTCACCGGCATGTCGGAGCGCGGATCGCGATACATCGGCACGAGTTCCGACAGCGGACGGTCGCCGATGACGATTCCGGCGGCATGCGTCGAAGCGTGTCGGTAGAGGCCTTCCAGCTTCTGGGCGATGTCGAGCAGCTGTTCGACGATCGGCTCCTTGTCGACTTCCTCCTGGAAGCGTGGCTCGGCGGCGATGGCGTCGGCGAGCTTGACCGGGTTCGCCGGATTGGCCGGCACCATCTTGCACAGCCGGTCGACCTGCCCGTAGGGCATCTGCAGCACGCGACCGACGTCGCGCAGCACGGCGCGGGCTTGCAGCGTTCCAAAGGTGATGATCTGCGCCACCTGGTCGCGCCCGTAGCGCTCCTGCACGTAGCGGATCACCTCGTCGCGGCGATCCTGGCAGAAGTCGATGTCGAAGTCGGGCATCGACACGCGGTCGGGGTTGAGGAAGCGCTCGAACAGCAAGGAGAAGCGCAGCGGGTCGACGTCGGTGATGGTCAGCGCATAGGCGACCAGCGAACCGGCGCCCGAGCCACGGCCTGGTCCGACCGGAATGTCGTGAGCCTTGGCCCACTTGATGAAGTCCGCCACGATCAGGAAGTATCCCGGATACTTCATCCGGTCGATGATGCCGAGTTCGTATTCGAGCCGCTCGGCATATTGCTCCGGTGTGTAGCCCTCCGACAGCCCGATGGTCCGAAGGCGCATCGCCAGGCCTTCGCGCGCCTGCCGCTTCAGTTCTTCCGTTTCTTCGCGCTCGGCCGCTTCCGGATCATCGCTGGAGCCGGTCGTGAAGCGCGGCAGGATCGGATTGCGGTTCTTCGGATAGTAGGAGCAGCGCATGGCGATCTCGACCGTGTGGTCGATCGCTTCCGGCAGGTCGGCAAAGAGCGCCGTCATCTCGGCTTGCGTGCGCAGATGATGGTCGGGCGTCAGCCGGCGGCGGTTGTCATCGCCGATGACGGTCCCTTCCGCGATGGCGATCAGCGCGTCATGCGCCTCGTAGTCCTCGCGTCCGGGAAAGAAGGCCTCGTTGGTGGCAACCAGCGGAAGGTCGTGCCGGTAGGCGAGTTCGATGGTCGCCGCTTCGACATGCCGGTCGTAGCCGGCGGGGCGTTGGACTTCCACGTACAGCCGGTCGCCATAGATCTGCGCGAGCTTGAGAAGCCGCTCCTCGGCCAGCGCGGCGCGCTCGGCCTTCAGCGGCCGGCCGATCGGTCCGCCCTCCCCCCCGGTGAGGCAGATGATGCCCTCGGCCCGTTCGACCATCCAGGAAACGCGAATGTGCGGGCCCTCGCCCGGTGCGGTGTCCAGATAGGCGCGGCTGACCAGGCGCACCAGATTGGCATAGCCCGCCTCGGTCGCGGCGATCAGCACCAGTGCGGCACGCTCGCGGCCGCCGCCATTGCGGCCGTTGGTGCGGCTCGATTGCGGCGGCTCTCCCTCGAACACCACGTCCAGTTGGCAGGCGATGATGGGCTGGACGCCGTCCTTGGTTGCGTATTGCGCGAATTCCAGCGCACCGAACAGGTTCGACGTGTCGGCGACGGCGATGGCCGGCGCCCCGTCCTTCACTGCATGCGCGACGATCTTCTTCAGCGGCAAGGCGCCTTCGAGCAGCGAATAGGCGGAATGCACGCGCAGATGGACGAAAGGCCGTGTCGCGGCGGGCAAGGGCGCCTTCGCGGCCGCCGCCTCGCGTTTCAGCGGGTCACGGGATGGGCGGTCTGCCATGGTGTGTTCCGTCCGGGCTTCGAGTCGGGCGCCATAGTCGGCGCTCGATGGCCTCGCGTCCACCCGACGGGTCGCACTTCGTCGCTCGGCGGGGACCGCATCTGTGGAAAAGGGAGGTGGCGCTGCCGCCGGCCGATCAGATCGCCGAGACGGCCCAGTTGACCAGCGCCGCGGTCACGTCGGCAAACGCCCTGTCGAGCGCGGCCACGAAGGCGTCGTTGCCGGTGCCGACGACGGGCACAGCGGCCTCGAACCCGCGCGAGGCGCGCACGACGCCGTTCCGGTCGTTGAGAATGCGCACGAAGAACTCGACATGCGCGGTCTGACCACCCGTGGCGCGAATCTCGAAGGCACGGATGTCGACGGAGATCTGGTAGTCGATCGCCAGGCCTTCGCCCGGCCGTCCGACGCCGCCGAACTTGCCCGATTTCTGGAAAGCTTCGGCAAGCCGGGCCTGGATGACCTTCGGAAGCCGGTCGCCCCACTGCGCGCCGCCGAGGAACTCGATGGACGAAGGGGTGGGCTTCACGACGATGTTCTGGCCGTCGAGCGACTTCAGGGCCGTCGGTTCGGCGATCAGGATCTGCCGGCGTGTCTTGGCGCGGCCGACGGCGGCAAAGGACGGGTTGGTCAGCTCATAGGTGTCGAGCGCCCCGGGTCCCAGGCCCGGGATGGCCGCGCAACCCGACAGGATTGCGGTCAGCCCAAGAAATGCAACGAGTGATCGTACGCTCTTCACGCTTCCGTTCCCGATACGCGTCCGTGACGGCAAGCGCGTATGTCCCGCCTCGTGGTTTGTCTTGCGGGGATCAGGCGGCAAAGTCAACGGCGGACCCGTCCGTCATACTCGCGCACGGTGCCTTCACCGCCGGTGATGATGCGTTGCGGATTGCGCTCGAAGGACGAGATCGCCTCCTCGATCCGGTTGATGGACCGACGGCTGTCTCGAATCAGCGCTTCAGCATCCCTCAGACCGCCGCCGCTGAAGCGCGACAGATTGTCGAGGATGCCGCCGAGGCGGGCGTTCAGCGTGTCGGCCACGGTCCGGAAGGATCGCATCGTGGCCGACGCGTCGGCAAACAGCCCTTCCGCCTCGCCCGAGCCGAGCAGGTCGTCGACCTTGGCCAGCACACCGTCGACCCTGGTCGACGCCTGGCGAAGGTTGGACGCGACCTCCCTGGCGTCGGCGATGATGGCATCGACGTCGTCGGTCCGCGCCGAGAGGGTATCGGTAAAGGCGGCGACATCGTCGGCCGCCTTGCGAGCACCGGCCGCGGCTCCCGAGAAATCGTCGATGGCCCGGTTGACGACTTCCGCGTCCACTTCGGCCAGGATGGTGTCGACCTTCTTCAGGACGCCGTCGACCCGGGTCGACGCCTGCGCGAAATTGTCGGTGATGCTGCGCGCGTTGACGATGATCTGTTCGATGTCCTCGCCGCGCGCGTTGAAACGTTCGGTCAGGGAGGAGACGTCCCCCGCCGCCTTGCGGGCGTCGGCCGCGGCGCCCTCGATCGAGGTCAGCGCGTTCTCGACCTTGGCGGGATCGACACTCGCCAGGATCTCGTCGGCCCGGGCCAGCGTTCCCGACGCGTCGTCGGCGAAGCGGGTGATCGAGCCGGCTGCCTGGTCGATGCCGCCCTTGGCGCTGTCGAGAACCCCGTCGACCTTCGTCAGGGTGCCCGACGCCTGGGTCGACAGCCGATCGAAGGACGCAACCGCGGTCCCCACCCCGGTCTTGACCTCGTCGAGGATGCCATCGACGCGACCGAGCGTGCCATTGGCGTTCTCGGCGAACACACGCACCGAATCGGAAGTCTGCTCCACATTCGCGACGATGCGGTCGATGTCGGCCGAGGCGGTCCTCAGCGTCTGGGTGAAGGTTTCGACATTGCCGACGATGTTGGCGACCTGCTGGTGGTCGACGGCGCGGATCAGGTCCTCGGCGGCGGCAAGCGTCGAATCGAGGCGTACCGAGACGGTGCCGAGCGTCTTCGACAACTCGCCGAAATTGGCGAGGAATTCGTTCACGCCCTCGGCGTTGCTGGCGAGCGACTGCGAGAACGTCTCGACGTTCGTGACCGTGCTGGTCAACGGACCGCGCACGTCCTGGACGAAGCCTTCGAAATTGGTGACCGCCCGGTCGGCTCGCGAGAAGATGTCCTGCGCGGTCTGGAGCAGGTCGGTGACGGCCGACGGGCTCGCCTCGATCTCGGCGACCGTCCCATCCTCTTCCGCCTGCCTCAGCAGGTTGGCCTCCGCAGGATCACCTCCCTTGAGCTCGACATTGGCCTGGCCCGTCAGGCCGGCGATGCCGATGTCTGCGCGGGTGGAAACGGTGATGGGCGTGAGGCGGTCGACCTTGGCGTCGGCGATGGCGGCGCGCGGGTTGTTGATGTCGATGTAGACGCGCTGGATGTCGCCGACCTTGACGCCGTTGAACAGCACCGCGCTGCCGCGGCCGAGGCCCGCGGCCGAGCCGGGGATGCGAATGCGCAGCGTCGCGGTCTCGGTCGTGCTGTCGATGCCGTAGGCCCAGTACAGGGATCCGAACGTCGCCAGCATGGCCAGGACGACGAAGAGGCCGACGGCGACGTAGTTGGCTTTCGTGTCCATCAGCGAACGGCTCCGGCTGACACGTTGTTGTGGAGTGCTGCGGGATCGATCTGGCGTGCCCTCTTGCCCCGGAAGTAGGATTTCACCCAAGGCTCCTCTACGGTGAGCATATAGCTGATCGGTCCTTCGACGAGTACCTTCTTCTGGCCCAGGACGGCAACCCGGTCGCACACGGAGAAGAGGCTGTCCAGATCGTGGGTGACCATGTAGACGGTCAGCCCCATCGTGTCCCGGAGTTTCGCGACCAGTTCGTCGAACTCCGCGGCGCCGATCGGATCGAGACCCGACGTCGGTTCGTCGAGAAAGACGATCGCCGGATCGAGCGCCAGCGCGCGGGCGAGCGCGGCGCGCTTGATCATGCCGCCGGACAGCTGCGAGGGGAACTTGTTGGCGGCATTGGCGGGCAGTCCGACCAGCTCGATCTTCAGCCGGGCCAGTTCGTCCATCAGCTTCTTCGGCAGGTCGAGATATTCCCGCATCGGCACCTGCACGTTTTCCATCACCGACAGGCCGGAAAACAGCGCCCCGTGCTGAAACAGCATCCCCAGCCGCATGTCGAGCTGAACCCGCTGAGCATCGGTCACCTTGTCGGTGTCGACGCCGAACAGGTTGATGCTGCCGCCCTGCTTGCGGTTCAGGCCGAGCACGGTGCGCAGCAGCACCGATTTTCCGGCCCCAGACGCACCGACGAAGCCGAGGATCTCGCCGCGATAGACATCGAGCGACAGCCTGTCGAGGATGACCTGGTCGCCGAACGCGACCGTGACGTCGCGAACGGCGAGAATCACCTCGCGGTCTTGGTCTTCCAGCGTGTGGCTGGCCGTCGCCGTGTCCATCAATGCCCCAAGCCCGTTCTTCGCCATTCAGAAGTCGATCGCCGCATAGAACATGGCGAACAAGCCGTCGACAACGATCACCACGAAGATGGCCTTCACCACCGACGAGGTCACCTGGCGACCGAGCGACTCCGCGCTGCCACCGACCTTCATCCCCTCGACCGAGGCGATGAGCCCGATGATGATGCCCATGATTGGGGCCTTGAAAAGGCCGGACAGCAAGCTTGATTCGTCGATCGCGGCCGTCATGCGGTCGAAGAAGGCATCCGGGGTGATGCCCGAATAGGCCCAGGCGACCGCCATCGCCCCGGCGATGGCGGCGATGTTGGCGATGATGGTCAGCAGCGGCATGATGATCGCCAGCGCCACCAGGCGCGGGAAAACCAGCACGCCGATCGGGTTGAGCCCGATGACGGTGAGCGCGTCCACCTCCTCGCGCATCTTCATCGAGCCGATCTCGGCGGTGATGGCGCTGCCGGAGCGGCCCGCGATCATGATGGCCGTCAACAGCACGCCCATCTCACGCAGGACCAGGATGCCGACGAGGTCGACGACGAAGATTTCGGCGCCGAAGTAGCGCAGCTGGAAGGCGCCCTGCTGGGCCACGATGGCGCCCACGATCGTCGACATCAGGACGACGACCGGAATGGCGCCGATGCCCATCCTGTCGATCTGCATCGCCAGCGGGGCGAGATTGATCTTGCGGCCGCGTCGCCGCTTGTTCCCGCTCAGCGTCGCGCCGAGGATGTGCATGGCCAGCAGGAACTCGTCGCGCGCGTTGAAGACGCTGCGGCCGATCGATTCCATGAACGGGACGATACCGAACGGGCGGACCTCGGCGGGCGGCAGTTCCTGCAAGGCGGCGTCCTCGACCGCAGCCAGGAGCACGTCGAAGGCCGAGCGGCCGCCGGTCATCTCGACGGTTGCCCCCTTGCGCTCCTGGGCGACCGCCAGACGCTTGATGACCCAGGCCCCGGCGGTATCCATCTCACCCACGCCGGCGAGGTCGACGGCGATGCCGCGCACGCCCGGCTGGTCCTCCAGCGCGCGCATCTCGCGGTCGATGCGGCTGACGGTTCGCGTGGTCCAGTTGCCCGAGAGCGTGACGACCAGCCGTCCATCCTCGCTCGCGCCGCGCACCTTCGGGTGCGGCTCTGACGCGATCTCGGACGCACTTGCATCGGCTTGGTCTTTGGTCAACATGGCTCGCACTCATAGCGGCTGTGGTCGGGCGTGTCGATTTCTTGATGCGGCCGAACGCCTGTCGCGATCGCGAAAGCAGGCGTGATGTCCTTTTCCTTCCATGTCGAATCAGAACGGTTCCCGATCGCCGGCCGCTTTACCATCGCGCGCGGCTCGAAGACGGAGGCCGAAGTGGTGACCTGCGCCGTTTCCAGGGATGGTTTTGCCGGGCGCGGGGAATGCGTTCCCTACCGCCGCTACGGCGAGACGGTGGAGAGCGTGATCGACGCGATCGAATCGATGCGCCGCGATCTCGAGCGCGGCCTGTCGCGCGAGGATCTGCTCGAGGCCATGGGCCCGGGCGCGGCGCGCAACGCGATCGATTGCGCGCTGTGGGATCTCGAAGCCAAGACGCTCGGCCATGACGCCCACCAACGGGTCTGCCGCATCCTGCCGCGCCCGGTGGTCACCGCGCTGACGATCTCGCTCGGCGACCCGCAGGAAATGGCGGCTCAGGCCCGCGCCGCAGCCCATCGACCGGTGCTGAAGGTGAAGGTCGGCTCGTCGAACGACGTCGCCCGCATGCATGCCGTGGCAAGCGCGGCGCCCGACAGCCGGATCATCCTCGATGCCAACGAGGGCTGGACCGAGGACAACATCCGCGAAAACCTCATGGCGGCGGCGGAATTCCATGTCGCGCTGATCGAACAGCCGCTGCCCGCCGGGCAGGACGCCATCCTGCGCGAGATTCCGCATCCCGTTCCCATATGCGCCGACGAGAGCGTGCATGTGGCCGCCGATGTCGAGCACCTGGCCGGCCTCTATGATTTCGTCAACATCAAGCTCGACAAGGCCGGCGGCCTGACCGCGGCGATGGCCTTGCGCGACCGGGCGCGCGAGGCCGGTTTCGGCGTCATGGTCGGCTGCATGGTCGGAACGTCGCTGTCCATGGCGCCGGCGGTGCTGCTCGCCCAGGACGCCGACTACGTCGACCTCGACGGGCCTTTGCTGCTTGCCCGCGACCGCAGTCCCGGCCTGACCTACACCGGCTCGATCGTCTCGCCGCCGACCGCCGACGTCTGGGGCTAGCTGGCCCTCTTCCGGCCCAGCCGTGTCGCGGCGCCGGCCAGGACGAGGCCGCCCGACGCGATGACCGCCATGACGTAGAAGCCGTTCGCGCCCGCCGCCTCGAACAGCGGGCCGGAGCCGAGCGTGACGACGGCCATGCCGGCGCTGTTGGCGGCGAAGGCGATGCCTTGCGCCGCGCCGGTGCGTTCCTCGGGCACCGACTGCGCGATCATCTTCTGAAGGCCGAGCATGGCGAGGCCGGTGGACAGGCCGTGGAGGGCCTGCGTCGCCGCGAAGCCGGCCAGGCCCAGCCCAAGCGGCCAGATCATCGGCATCGCCGCCCAGCGCACCATTCCCGCGCCCGCCGACAGGGCAAGGATAGCCGCGGGCGACAGGTGGCCGAAGAAGCGGCGGTAAAGGACGAAGACGAGAACCTCGACGACGACCATTAGGGCCCACAGCATGCCCGCGGTGTCGGCGGCGATGCCTAGCGATTTCCAGTAGATCGAACCGAAGGCGTAAAGAAATCCGTGGCTTGCGATCAGCAGCCCGCCGCCCCCGACGAGCGCAAGAAAGGTCGGGTCGGACAGGACGCGGCCCGCTCCCGGAAAGTCGGCGGCCGACAACTGCGACGTCTTCCGCGGCCGGCCGAGCCGCGGCGCCAGCAGGCTGACGACGGCCATGCAGGCAAGCCCGCCGGTCAGGAGCACGGGCACGACGTTCGGCCCGTACCGTTCGAGGACGGCGCCTCCGACGAGATTGGCGACCAGGAAGGAGATCGTGCCCCAGATGCGCAGGCGCGAATAGTCGGCGCCGTAGCGTCGGACGCCGGAAAGCGCCAGCGAATCGGCCAGCGGCCCGTGCGGACTCCAAACGACGATGAGAAGCATCGACATGCCGAGCACGAAGGCGGCATCGGCGGGCAGGAAATAGCCGAGCGATATCAGGAGTGCGGCGAAGGCCATCACGATCAGCACGTAGGCCCTGTCGGGTGCGCGGTCGGCCAGCATGGTGATGACTGGCGCGGCGACGAGACGCACGAAGATCGGCATCGACAGGATCAGCGCCACCTCGCTGGCGGTGAAGCCCCGCTCCGCCAGCCAGAGCGGGAAATAGGGCAGATGGATGCCCATGGGCAGGAACAGCGCCGCAAACAGCAGCGACATGCGCAACTCGTAGTGCCGGGGCTTGACGGCTTGTTCCGGCGTGAGGGGCGGCAATTGCATGATGGTGCTTCGTGGGTGGCGGCGAAGGGCGCCGGCCTCCGTCGGGCCAACGGACGTCACCTAGCACGCGACGCTTCCGCCGCGAAGCGGCCCTCGCCGATCTCGTGATTGGTGCAGCGGCGCCGCCGCGTCAGGCCGCTTCGGCCGAATTCGGCAGGACCAGGGTGAGCGCCGGCTCCGGCGCCTCGTTCTCGGTCGCTGTCACCTTCGCCCAGACGAGGATCTCGAAGGTGCCGTCGTGGCGCTCGGCGACGGCGGTGCAGCTTTCCACCCAGTCGCCGGTGTTGATGTAGTCGACGTCGCCGAAGCGTTCAATGGCGGCGTGATGGATATGCCCGCAGATGACGCCGTCGACCCGCGAGCGGCGCGCTTCCTCGGCCACGACCTCCTGGAACGAGCCGATGAAGTTGACCGCGTGCTTGACCTTCACCTTGGCCCAGGACGAAAACGACCAGTAGGGCATGCCGAGGTAGCGGCGCACGCGGTGGACGGCGCGGTTCACCAAGATGGCGACGTCGTAGGCCTTGTCGCCGAGATAGGCCAGCCAGCGGACATTGTGCACGATTGTATCGAACTGGTCGCCGTGAATGACGAGGAAGCGGCGCCCGTCGGCGGTTTCGTGGATGGCGCGATCGGCCACCACGATGCCGCCGAAATGCACGCCCTGGAAGCCGCGCAGGAACTCGTCATGATTGCCGGCGATGTAGATGATCTCGGCGCCCTTGCGCGCCTTTCGCAGCAGTTTCTGCACGACATCGTTGTGCGCCTGCGGCCAGTGCCAGGAGCGCCTGAGCCGCCAGCCATCGACGATGTCGCCGACGAGATAGATGCGATCGGCGTCGTGGAACCGCAGGAAATCGATCAGGAATTCCGCTTTGGCGGGTTTCGAGCCCAGATGCACGTCAGACAGGAACAGCGTGCGGAAGTGGCGTGTCGGCTCGCTTTTCATCATCTGATCCAGGCTCCGGCTGCGGCAAGCCAAGACACGATTCATGTCACAGGCTTATGACGGTTGTGGAATGAAGCAGGCAGGGCTAGACCTTCCGGGCAACGGAGAAACGGCTATGGATCTCGGCATCAAGGGTCGCAAGGCGATCGTGTGCGCCTCCAGCAAGGGGCTCGGGCTTGGCTGTGCCAGCGCGCTCGCCGAAGCCGGCTGCGACCTCGTGATCAACGGTCGCGACACCGACGTCCTCGCTGCCGCCGCGCGTGGGCTGCGCGAGCGCTTCGGCGTCACCGTCGAGGAGGTCGCGGGCGACGTGTCGGCGCCGCAGGTGCAGAAAGCCCTCCTGACGGCCTGTCCCGCCCCCGACATCCTGGTCAACAACAATGGCGGGCCGCCGCTGCGCGACTTCCGCCAACTCGATCGGGCCGCGATGCTCGACGGCGTCACGCAGAACATGATCACGCCGATCGAACTGATCCAGGCGGTCGTCGACGGCATGGCCGAGCGCGGTTTCGGCCGCATCGTCAACATCACCTCGCTCTCGGTCTACCAGCCCATCCCCGGCCTCGACCTGTCGTCGGGCGCACGCGCCGGGTTGACCGCCTTTCTGGCAGGCGTCGCCCGCACGGTCGCCAACCGCAACGTGACGATCAACGCGATCCTGCCCGGCAAGTTCGACACCGACCGCATCCGCAAGACCGTGGTCTTCGCCGCCGAAAAGTCGGGCGTCAGCCTCGAGGAGCAGACGCGGCGGACGGAGCAGGCGATTCCCGCCGGCCGGCTCGGCAAGCCGGAAGAGTTCGGCCGGGCCTGCGCCTTCCTGTGCTCGGAGCATGCCGGCTACATCACCGGCCAGAATCTCATCCTCGACGGCGGCTTTTTCAACAGCGCGTTCTGAGCGGACCACGCACGGCCTTTGCAATCAACATTCGGAGGAACCTTCCTTGAAACTCGTCAGATTTGGTCCAGCGGGCCACGAAAGACCCGGCATCGTCGATGCCGATGGCGCCATCCGCGATGTCTCCTCGCTGGTTCCCGACTTCGGGCCGGAAACGATCTCGCCGGCGCTGAAGGCCACACTTGAGCGTGCCGACATCGCCGCGCTGCCGGCTGCGCCGGAGGGCGTGCGCATCGGCGCACCGGTCAGGCGTATCGGCCACTTCATCGCCATCGGTCTCAACTATGCCGACCACGCGGCCGAAACCGGCGCGGCGATCCCCAAGGAGCCGATCGTGTTCTCCAAGGCGCCGAGCTGCCTGTCCGGCCCGAACGACGACGTTTTGATGCCGAAAGGCTCCGTCAAGCTCGACTGGGAGGTGGAGCTTGCGATCGTCATCGGCGAGCGCTGCGACTACGTCTCCAGGGAAGACGCGCTGTCGAAGGTTTTCGGCTACGCGCTGTGCAACGACGTGTCCGAGCGCGAATACCAGGCCGAGCGCGGCGGCCAGTGGATCAAGGGCAAGAGCGCGCCGACCTTCGGCCCGCTCGGCCCCTGGATCGTCACGGCCGACCAGGTTCCGGATCCGCAGAACCTGTCGATGTTCCTCGACGTCAATGGCGAGCGCGCGCAGACCGGCTCGACCGCGACGATGATCTTCACCTGCGCCGAGATCGTCTCCTACCTGTCGGAGTTCATGGTGCTCGAACCCGGCGACGTCATCACCACCGGCACGCCGCCCGGCGTCGGCCTCGGCATGAAGCCGCCGCGCTTCCTCAAGGTCGGCGACACCATGCATCTCGGCATCGAGGGGCTTGGCGAGCAGCGCCAGACCGTCATCGCGCGCTAAGGCGCCGACCGGGTGGCGGGCGCCACCCGGTCCAGGCTCGCGCGCATCGTCTTGCGCGCGAGGCCGCCGATGATCGTGCATCCGCCTTCCAAGCCTGCCTGGAACGGTCTTGCCGAGACACGCCCGACAGCGTCTCACATCTTCTTCGGCAGGTAGACGAAGGTCACCACGCCGCACGTCGCCACGAAGAGGCCGAGCGTGACGAAGACGGAGCCGAGCCCGAAGAAGGCCAGCGTCACGGAGTAGACCAGCGGCGGCAGCAGTTCCGAGAGGTCGAGATAGGTGCGGTACACGGCCGTCATCCGCGCCCGCTCCCACACGTGGACGCTGCGCATGAAGGCGGTCGATCCGAGCGCGTCGAGCGCGATGCAGAAGAACGCCGCCAGTAGCAAGAAGGCTGCAGCCGCGATCGGCGCCGCCTCGCCGGCAATCCCCGCGGCGACCAGCATCGCGGCGGTGGCAAAGAAGGCGAAGCTCATCGTGTTGCGCGCGCCAAAGCGGCGCCCCGCCCAGCCCCAGATCAGCGCCGAGAACAGAAGCGCGTTGGCGGCGGAAACCACCAGTCCGCCGGCCAGTTCGCCTTGCCCGGTCGAAACCATCAGGATGGGCGCATAGACGAACAGCGTCGTCCAGAAGCAGGAGCGGCCGAACGCGATCAGCCAGGCGAGCCTCAGCCGCGGCTGGCGCAGGAACCGTCCGATGTTGGCGAGCGGGCTCGCGGGACGGGTCGTTCCGGGACGGATCATCGGATTGTCGCCCAGCCGGAAGAACCAGAACAGGCAAAGCAGCAACAACCCGGTGACGATCGGAACCGCCTGCGCGGCGAGGATTCCGTAGTTGACGTAGAGCGCCACGCCGAGCGTGGGTCCTCCCGTCCAGGCGAAGGTCGACCAGGCCATGCGCATGGATTCGGCCCGGATGAACTGCGTCTTGCGAATGTGGTCCATGATGTAGAGGTTGAGCGTGATCGACAGCGCGCTCGCGCCCATCACCCGGCAGAGCATGCCGGCCATCTGGCTCCACAGCCATGGCGTCAGGAACAGAAGCGCGCCGAGGATCAGCCCGGCGACGCCGGCCGTGTAGACCCAGCGCCGGGCGAAGCGCTCGATCAGCAGCGGCATGAACAGGGTGACGGAGATTCCGGCGAAGGCCACCCCGGTATAGACCAGCGACACCGCCTGCTCGTCGCGCAGGATGTCGTAGATCTGGATGGGGATGACGCTCGACACCGAGGCACGCGCGAAGGATTCGACGGCGTAGAGAATCGCGAACGTATGCGCGCCGGGCGTCTTCAGCGCCGGAAGCCAGATCGGATGCCGGACCTGAGTCGCCATGATGTCCCGCGTTTTCGCCAGAGCGACATGTGGCAGGCGCCGCCGGGCGGCGGATGACAGGAATGCGACCCGTTCATGACGCAAAAACGCTTGGGGGCATCGACATCGACGTTGCCCGCACGCACCCCGCGGACAGGCCGACGGAGATTTGAATCGCCGAATGCCGACGGCGCGCGTTTCCTGTGCTATCGCAGCAACGGAACCGCCATGACCACGCCCGATCACGCCATGCCAGCCCACGTCCAGCACCGCCGCATCGAGACGATCGACCTCGCCCGCGGCGTGGCGCTCGTGGCCATGGCCATCTATCATTTCACCTGGGATCTCGAGTTCTTCGGCTATCTCCAGGCCGGAACCACGACGGTGGGCGGCTGGAAGCTGTTTGCCCGCGCCATCGCCTCGTCCTTCCTGTTCCTCGTCGGCGTCAGCCTGTTTCTCGCCCATGCGCGCGGCGTGCGCTGGCGCGGCTTCGGACTTCGCATGGCGATGGTCGCGGGTGCCGCCTTCGCGATCAGCATCGCGACCTGGTTCGCGATCCCGGAAACCTTCATTTTCTTCGGCATCCTGCACCAGATCGCGCTGGCAAGCCTGCTCGGTCTTGCCTTCCTGCGGTTGCCCTGGCCGCTCGTGATGGTGCTTGCGGCGGGCGTGATCGCCGCTCCGGCCTGGCTCACCTCTCCGGTCTTCGATCCCGCCTGGCTGTGGTGGACGGGTCTGTCGGAAACGCGACCGCGGTCCAACGACTTCGTGCCGCTGTTCCCTTGGTTCGGCGCCGTTCTCGCCGGCATCGCGGCGGCGATGCTCGCCGAGCGCAGCGGACTGTTCGACCGGCTGTCGCGCGTATCCGCTCCCCGCTGGGGCACGCCGCTTCTGTTCCTGGGCCGGCACAGCCTGGCCTTCTACCTGATCCACCAGCCGGTGCTGATCGCCTGCGTTTTCGTCTTCGCCCAGATCGTGCCGCCGCAGGTCGAATCCCGGCAGGTCCAGTTCCGCCAGGCCTGCGAACGCACCTGTTCCACCGAACGCGACGAGGAATTCTGCAACGTCTATTGCGTCTGCATGCTCGATGCGCTCGAGGATGGGAACATGCTCGACGGACTGTTTTCCGGCCGGCAGAATGAGACGGATCGGCAGTCCATCGCGGCGCTCGCCGAAATCTGCACGGACGAGACCGAGCGCGGCTTCGAAACGGGAGGGACCGAATGAACGCCTATGACGCGCGACCCAACCGGCTGCCATGGCCGCCGATGATCTACCTGGTGGCGATCGTGCTTGCCGCCGCCCTCTCCTGGACGGTTCCCCTGCCCTGGATCCCGAGCCCGCTGTCCGACATCCTGTTTGCGATCGGGATCGTGACCATCGCGGGCGTGGTGGCGATCGACGTGTCGGCCATGCGCACCCTCCACAAGGCCCGCACGACGATCATGCCGCATCGCGGATCGGAGCATCTCGTGACCGGCGGCCCGTTTTCCTTCACCCGCAACCCGATCTACCTCGCCAACACGATGCTCACCGTGGCCATCGGCCTGATCGCCGGCAGCGTCTGGTTCCTTGCCTTTGCGCTCGCGGCCGCCTTCGCGACGCAGAAACTCGCCATCGAGCGCGAGGAAAAGCACCTCGAAGCGCGCTTCGGCAAGAAGTACCGGGACTATCGCAAGAAGGTGCGGCGCTGGATCTGACGGCCGGCTGCCGCTGCGGCACGTCAGGTGTTGACGCCGAGTTCCACCAGACGCTCGACGCAGGACTCCTCCGCCTGGTCGAGTTCGGCGAGGGTTTCCTCCAGGTCGCGGCGCTTCTGGCGCAGATCGCCGCGCTTTTCCTCGATGCGCTTGATCATCAGCTTCAACTGGCCGACTTCGCCGGGCGGTTCGCGATACATCTGGATGATCTCGCGGATCTCGGAGATCGAGAAGCCGAGACGCTTGCCGCGCATGATCTGCTTGACCAGATGCCGGTCGGACGGCCGAAACAAGCGCGTGCGGCCGCGCCGGACCGGCTGGATCAGCCCTTCGTCCTCGTAGAAGCGCAAGGTGCGGGTCGAGATTTCGAATTCGCGGGTCAGTTCCGTGATCGTGTAGTATTCCCGCATCCCATGCCCGCCTAAACCGATTTCAGTGATGAAATCATTGGCATGGCATTTACGTAAAAGTCAATTGCGCCTGTATCGAGAGGTGATCCACCCATCGGGTCTGCGCCTGAGATCGGCCGACCTCACGCCGCTGCGGTAGTCCCCTACCAGGATGTTTCGCCTTCCGGCTCCACGAACCGGCCCGAAACGGCGCCTTCGGCCAGCAAGGCATATCGAACGGGCAACGCTGCCCCTTCCTGGGCCGTCATGAATCCGGTGTGCCCGGTCAGGTCGGTCATCACGTAGCCGGGGCTGACCGAATTGACCGCGATCGCGCTGTCGCTCAATTCCGCCGCGAGTTGCACCGTCAGCATGTTGAGCGCGGCCTTGGACGCGTTGTAGCCGATCAGACGGGCCGAGTAGTACGGGGATGTCGGATCGCCGTTGACGGAGAGGGAGCCGAGCGAACTCGACAGGTTGACGATGCGGCCAGCCGGGGACCGGCGCAACAGCGGCAGCATCGCCTGCGATACAGCCAGGGCGCCGATGAAATTCGTGTCCATGATCCGCCGGACCGCCTCGGCAGAGGCGTGGCTTGGAGGACCGTCATTGGCATCGACGATGCCGGCATTGTTGACCAGAATGTCCAGCCGGCCATGCTCGGCGTCGATCGTCTTGACCGCCGCGTCGATACTGGCCGCGTCGGTCACGTCGATCCGGATCGCGCGTCCCCGGAACCCCTCCAACGTCAGGTCCTCGACCGCCGCACGTCCGCGTTCGAGATCGCGGGCGCCGAGGAAGACGAAGACACCGGATTGGGCCAGCTGGCGGGCGATCTCCAGGCCGATGCCCTTGTTTGCGCCGGTGACGAGGGCAATTCGCGAATGATCGGGCACAGGGTTGTTCCTTTCAGGATGGTTGATTGTGCCTCCCAGATATATGAAGGATCATTCAGTTTGAGGATTCGCATATGGCGTCGACGACACCCGCCCACCTGACCCCGCGCAAAAGGCCGCGCCAGGCGCGCGCGACGGCCACGGTCGACGCGATTTTCGAGGCGACCATTCAGGTTTTGCTGACCGACGGACCACACCGTCTGACGACCACGCGGGTCGCCGCGCGGGCCGGCGTGTCCGTCGGCACCATGTACCAATACTTCCCGCACAAGCAGGCACTTTTCTACGCCCTGAACGAACGCTACCTCGACGATCTGGCCGAAACGGTGCGGAACACATGCGAGGCCCGGCACGGGGCGCCGATCGTGGACATGGTCCAAGCGCTCGTGACGACCTACTGGGACGCGAAGACGAAACGGCCGGAGGTGACCCGCGCTCTATACCGCTCGGTGGTGGAACTGGACAACGAAGCCTTGCTCGAGGCTTTCGCCAGGCGCGTCGATGCCGCGACCGCGGCGATGTTCGCCAGCGCGTCCGATGCCGGCTTCGCCGATCTGCCGGTCGTGAACCTGACGCTGCTGACGACGATCTTCGGGTCCGTCCGCAGCGTCTTCGAACGCAACCTGCCCGCCGACGAAGCCGCCGCCGTGCGAAGGCAGTTGATCCTCATGTGCGTCGCCTATCTCGATGCCGTCCGTCTGCGGCCAGACCCGCCTGCCGGCTAGGATCTAGGGCAGCGGCCCGAACCTGATCCGGAAGCGGCGGTTCTCCCGGCCCTTCTTCTCGATCTTGGCGATGTGGATGGCGCCGACCTCCTGCGTCTCGGAGACATGGGTTCCGCCACAGGGCTGGCTGTCGATCGACGCTTCCGCGCCGATGCACACGAGGCGGATACGACCGGCGCCCGACGGAGGCCGCACGTTCTTCGACTTCACCAGCCCCGGATTGGCGGCGAGTTCATCGGCGGTGATCCAGCGGTTGAAGATCGGATGGTTGCCGTCCACGAGGTCCATCATGGCCTGCGTCACGCCTTCGCGGGTGATGCCCGCGTCCGGCAGGTCGAAATCGACGCGCGACTCCTCCTCGCCGACCGAGGCGCCGGTAATCGGATAGGGGCAGACGACGCTGAGCAAATGGCAGGCCGTGTGCATGCGCATCAGCCTGTAGCGGCGGTCCCAGTCGATGTGCAGCACCAGAGTTTCGCCGACGGCGGGCGTCGGCTGGTCGGGTGCCGGCACGTGGATGATCTCGTCCTTGGTCTCGCCGGTGATGGTGCCGGCGATGGCGATCCGCGACCCGTCGGCGCGCTCGAAAAAACCCGTGTCGCCCGGCTGGCCGCCGGAGGTGGCGTAGAAACTCGTTCGGTCGAGGATGATGCCGCCACGCTCGTTGACGGCCACCACCGTGCCTTCCGCCGTCGACAGATAGGCATCCTCGCGAAACAGGATCTCGGTGGTGTGGCTCATCACGCGTCGACCTTCTCGTAGGGGACGGCGATGTCGACGGTCTTCTCCATCCAGCCCGGAACCGGCAGGTTCTTGCCGCGCAGGAATTCGGGATTGAAGAGCTTCGACTGGTAGCGCGTGCCGTAGTCGCACAGGATGGTCACGATCATATGGCCCGGCCCCATCGCCCGCGCCATGCGGATCGCGCCGGCGATGTTGATGCCCGACGAGCCGCCGAGACAGAGCCCTTCGTCCTGGACGAGGTCGAAGACGATCGGCAGCGCCTCATCGTCTGGAACCTGGAAGGAGAAGTCGGGCGCAAAACCCTCGAGATTGGCGGTGATGCGTCCCTGGCCGATGCCTTCCGTGATCGACGATCCTTCCGACTTCAGGACCCCCTCGGTGTAGAAGGAATGGAGCGCTGCGCCGAGCGGATCGGCGAGCCCGATCTTCACGTCCTTGCTCCGGCCCTTCAGCCCCATGGCGACGCCGGCCAGCGTGCCGCCGGTGCCGACCGCCGAGACGAAGCCGTCGACCTTGCCGTCGGTCTGGTGCCAGATTTCCTCGGCCGTGGTTGCGATGTGACCCTCGCGATTGGCGACGTTGTCGAACTGGTTGGCCCAGATCGCGCCATTGGGCTCGGTCTTCGCCAGTTGCTCGGCCAGCCTGCCCGACAGCTTCACGTAGTTGTTGGGGTTCTTGTAGGGGACGGCCGGCACCTCGATCAGTTCGGCCCCGAGCAGCCGAAGCGCGTGCTTCTTCTCCTGGCTCTGTGTGTCGGGAATGACGATCACCGTACGATAGCCGAGCGCCTTGGCGACGACCGTCAGCCCGATGCCGGTGTTGCCGGCGGTGCCTTCAACGATCACACCGCCGGGCCGCAACAGGCCCTTCTTCTCCGCATCGCGGATGATGAACAGTCCGGCGCGGTCCTTGACCGACTGGCCGGGGTTCATGAATTCGGCCTTGCCGAGGATTTCGCAGCCGGTTTCCTCCGAAGCGCGGCGCAGGCGGATCAGCGGCGTGTTTCCGATCGCTTCGATGACGGAACGATACATGGGGCTTTTCCTTCCTGTCGGATTCCGCGCGTGTTCACGGTCGTCGCGCCGTTTGCGGATGGTTTTTCTGGTCTACGAAGCAAGACCCGTGCTTTCAAGAAGGGATTTTTCGCCAAAGAGGCGTTCCGCGCCATATTCGCCCGACTGGTCGGGCCGATGCGAAAAACGTCGATTGATCCAATGGCCGGCCTTGCTCGTATGTGGCGAAAAGGCACAAATCAGAATAGATTGCGAAGCAGAACGACGATGGCAGAGCAAAGACGAGGCCCGATGACATCCGATGCCACCGATACGATCGACACGCTGATTGCGCGGTACGTCGCTGGCAACCTGCCGACGCCCGCGCGCGTGCTCGTCGCTTCGCACCTGGAACTGAATCCGCGCAGCCGGGCGTTGGCGCGCGGACTCGAGGTCATGGCCGGCGAGGAACTCGAACTGGAGACGCCAAGGCCGATCAGGGATCCGAAGAACCGGCTTGCGGCCATCCTCGGCAGCGATGCCCCCGCGCCGATCATTCTTCCGCCGCAGCCAGCCAATGCCATCTATCCGCGCGCGCTTCGCGACTATGTCGGCTTCGACGCCGACGAGACGCCGTGGCGCACCAAGATGCCAGGCTTCCGCGAGCACGATCTCGGCGAGATCGAGGGTTTCCACGTGTCGCTTTTCTGGATTCGGCCCGGCCGGCGCATTCCCACCCACACGCATGGCGGCGTGGAACTGTCGCTGGTGCTCGACGGCGCGTTCACCGACGTTCACGGCCGCTACGGTCGCGGCGACATCTCGATCGCCGACGAGACGGTGGAGCACCGGCCAACTGCCGAAATGGACCGGCCCTGCATCGGCATGGCGATCACCGACGCGCCGCTGAAGCTGACCGGGTCGATCCCGCGTCGCCTGATGGACATCATCGGAGGCTGAGCGCCGCTGGTCGAGGCCGGCCTCATTTCCTTCTTCTCCCTTCGACGGAGCACGCAGCATGACGCTCTATCGCGCCAAGCCGTCCGACGGCATTGCCTGGATCACCGGGGCGAGCACCGGGATCGGTCGCGCGCTCGCGCTCGAACTCGTCCGTCGCGGTTACGTCGTGGCGGCGACCGCGCGCGGCGAGGACAAATTGGTCTCGCTCGCGAACGAGGCCTCCGCCCTCTATGGCCGGATCGTTCCCTTCCCGGGAGACGTGACGGATCAGGCCGGCATGGCGGCCATCGCGCAAGCGATCGAAAGGGAACTCGGGCCCGTCGTGCTCGCCGTCTTCAACGCCGGCAACTACTTCCCTACCAAGGGTGAGAAGCTGACGGTCGAGAATTTCGTCAAGACCTATGAAATCAACCTGTTCGGCATCGTCAACGGCCTCGTCCCGGTGGTCGATGCCATGAAGGCGCGTGGCTTCGGGCAGGTCGCCGTCGTCGGCTCGGTGTCGGGCTACGGGGGATTGCCGCTGGCGTCCGCCTATGGTGCGTCCAAATCGGCCGTCAACAACATGGCGGAGGCTCTGAAGTTCGACTTCGACAAGATGAACATCCGCATCCAGGTCGTCAATCCGGGCTTCGTCGACACGCCGCTGACGGAGAAGAACGATTTCCCGATGCCGGGCCTGATGAAGGTGGAGGACGCGACGCGTCGATTCGCCGATGGCCTGGAACGCGGCGGCTTCGAAGTGTGCTTCCCGCGGCGGCTGGCGTGGACGCTGAAGCTGGTGAACCTCCTTCCCCACGCGCTCTATTTCCCGATCATGAAGCGCGCCATGGGCTGGAACAAGCGCCCACTCAAGCCTTGAGAGCGGCCCGAGGCCTCGCTGACCGCTCCTCGATGGTCCTGCGCAGCGCGGCCTGCTCATCCCGGTCGAGCGGGAACCGCCACATGAGCGCGATGGCCGCGAGCTTCAGGGCAATCGGCGGCCAGACATAGAGCGCCACCAGCGCGCCGATCGCCCCCTCGTCATTGGCGGCGCCCGCCGCCGCATCGAAGCCGGCCAGCCCCAGAAGCGGAAACACCGTTCCCACGCCCACGGCCAGCGACAGCTTGGTCGTCAGGCTCCAGGCGGCGAAGTAGGCGCCGGAGCGCTGCTCGCCCGAGCCAGCCGTATCGACATCGATGACGTCGGCCTGGATCGCCGGCGGCAGCGAAAGGTCGAAGCCGAGAAGCAGTCCCGTGACGACGCAGATCGCGGCGAAGGCGGCCACGTCGCCTGGCCCGATCAGCGGCACCAGCGAGAAGATCGCGCAGTTGACCAGCATGGCGAGGCACCAAGCGCGATGCTTGCTCGTCCGCCGCGCCGCCCACAGCGCCAGCGGCACCCCGCCGATGCCGGCGAGAAAATACACGAACAGCAGCGGCCCGCGCATGTCGGGCATGCCGATCCGCGTCGCGACGAAGTAGAGAAACAGCGTGGCCGGGATGCCGTTGGCGAGACCGTTGAGGAAATAGGCCGCGATCAGGCGTCTGAACGGCGCGTTCGCCGCCATCCGCGCAAGCCCCATCCTCAGCGATCCGGTCGAGACCGTGTGATCGACCGGCTCCGGCACGACGCCGACCGCCAGGCCGCCAAAGCCGACGAGCCCGGCGGCAACCGCCATTCCCAGCACCGCCAGCCCTCCCGCTTCGCCGGCCGCCCCGAACCCGATGGCGAAAGGCAGCGCGATGGCGATGAGCGTGCCTGCCAGCGTCAGGCTCTCGCGAAAGCCTGCGATGCGCGCCCGCTCGGCATAGTCGCCGGCCAATTCCGCGCCCCAGGCCGTGTAGGGCAGCATCGCGCCCGTGAAGCCGATCGACAGCACCATGCCCCACCCGCCGAGATAGAACACGCCCGCATCGGCCGGCGGCCAGAACAGCATCAGCGCGGCGGTGGCACAGAGCGGCAGCGACAGCGCGAAGACAGCACGACGGCGTCCCATCGCGGGGCGCCAGCGGTCGGCGAACCAGCCGATCAGCGGATCGTTGACGGCGTCGAAGACGCGCATGACGAGCAGTGCCGCGCCCACTGCTCCGAGCGAAAGTCCCAGCGTTTCCGTGTAATAGGTCGGAATGATGATGTAGAGCGGCAAGGTGAGAGCGGCGAGCGGGATCGCCGGCAGGGCATAGACGAGGAGCAGGCGAAACGGCATGGCGGCCCTTGTTGGCGTGACTTGGCAGCCCCTATACGCCGCCGACGGCGGATCGGTTGTCGGCCAGCAGGTCGTCATGTCCAGCCGATGGCGAGGAACGCACCGGCCCCGTTCCCTCGCGCACGCCAAACGGCTATTTCTTCGAAATCGTCTGGAGGGGAAACCGTGCGGCGCATGATGGTGATGTCGGGTGTCCTGATCGTCGTGGTCGTGGTGGCGGCGATCGTCTGGTTCGCCGGTCCGCGCGTCGAGCGCGAGACGACCATCACGTTCGATCCGGCAGCGATCGGCGACGATCTCGACTCCTGGCTCGCCGGTCGCGAGGCAGAGGTGCCGGGCATCCGGCCCGGCCTGGAAAAGCAGGTCGTCTGGGCCTACCCGGTATCGAGGGCGCGCACCCCGCTCGCCATCGTCTATGTGCACGGCTTTTCAGCCTCCAAGGGCGAGATCCGTCCGCTGCCCGACAAGGTCGCCGAAGCGCTCGGCGCCAACCTGTTCTACACCCGGCTTGCCGGCCACGGGCAGGATGGCGCTGCCATGGCGACGGCATCGGTCAATGCCTGGGTCAACGATTTCGCCGAGGCGCTGGCGATCGGCGAGCGCCTGGGTGATCGGGTCATCATCGTCGCGACCTCCACGGGCGCCTCGATCGCCAGCTGGGCCGCGACCGAACCTGGGCTGCGCGATCGAATGGCGGCCCTCGTGCTGGTGTCGCCCAACTACGGCATCCAGGCGGCCGGCGCCGGGCTGCTGGCGGGTCCGTGGGGGCTGCAGATCGCGCGTCTGGTGGCCGGCGGGGAACGCGGCTTCGAGCCCGCCAACGAAAGCCACGCCCGCTTCTGGACGACCCGCTATCCCATCGAGGCGGTGCTGCCGATGAGCACCGTGGTGTCGATGGCGGCCGCCGCACCGGTCGAGCACGCCGCCGTGCCGGCGCTGTTCGTGTTCTCGGACGCCGACCTCGTCGTACGCCCGGACCTGACACGCGGCATCGCCGCGCGCTGGGGCGCCCCGAACGCGATCGTGAGCGTCGAGGAGTCCGACGATCCGTCGAACCACGTCATCGCGGGCGACGCGATGTCGCCGCGCACCACCGAGCGCCTCGCAGCCGCGGTCGTCGACTGGATCCGCGTCCTGTTTCCGGAGTAGCCCGGGCAGCCGTTCTCAGCGCGCCATCAAGGTCAGGCAGGGCGGGTTCTCGATGATGGTCCGCGTCGTGCCGCCGAAGATCATCTCGCGCAGCCGAGAATGACTGAAGGCGCCGAGCACCAGAAGATCGGCGTTCTTTTCGCGCACGGTGCGTTCCATCACCTGCGCCCGCGACCAGTCTCCCGAGGACACAGGTTCGATGGAGACCTTCGCGCCGTGCCGCGCCAGCGTCGCTGCGATCTCGGTTCCGGGCAGCGGCCCGGTTTCGCCGGCCCGCTCGACCGGATCGATCGTGAGAATGGTCGTCTCCTCGGCCGTCAGGATGAAGGGCAGCGCGTCGAACACGGCGCGCGCGGCCTCCCGCGAACCGTTCCAGGCGATCACGATGCGTTTTACCTCCGTGCGGACGGTTCGCTCCTTGGGCACCAGCAGCACGGGCCGCCCCGCCCCCTGGATCAGCGTGTCGATGTCGGGCGAGCCGCCCTCGCCGCTTCCATGGCCGACGACGACGATGTCGCCGCAGCGCGCGCTTTCGAGCGCCGACAGGACGCTGTCGCCGGAGAAGCTGCGCAGCGAGCGCCATTCGTAGGACAGGTTTTCGCGGGCGAGACGGGACGCGAAGAGTTCGCCGAGCTTTTCCTCGCGGGCGCGATTGATGTCCTCGCTGGCGCCGATCAGCGTGGCGTCCGGAAAGCCCATCGGCGAGGCGATCGGCATCGGCAGGGGCTCGGCATGGACGCCGATCAGGTGCGCCTCGAAGCGGGCCGCCAGACCGGTGGCGACGTCGAGCATCGCAGCCGCGCCGGCCTCGTCCTGCATCACCGCAACGATCGTTCTGTAGCCCATCTGACGTTTCCTTCCCGGACGTTGACCGCGAGAGCCTATCACAGCCGCGGGTCTGCGTGCGCCGCTTTCGACGACGGTGCTATGCCGTCGTCGCGTCCGCGGCCTTCGCGGCCACCATCTCTTCCACCGCTTTGACGGCCGGCGCCAGCGCCGCCTCCGAACGGGCGCGCACGACGAGTTCGGTCCAGAACTTGCCATCGAGATACTTTGGATAGGAGCCGATGATCGTATCGGGATGTGCCCTCTGGATCGCGCCGAGCGCATCGCCGATCGTACCTTCGCCGAACGGGCACTGGACCGTCGCCGAGATCAGCTTCGTTCCCGTCGCCAGCGTCGGCACGACATTGTCGAGCATCGCCTGGAAGATGGACGGCACGCCGGCCATGACGTGGACGTTGCCGATCCGGAACCCGGGCGCCAGCGAAATCGGGTTGTCGATGTGGTCGGCGCCGCGCGGCATGCGCGCCATGCGCTTGCGGGCTTCGGTGAACGCCATCTCCCGCGCCTGGTAGTGCGCTTCCAGCATGGCGTAGGCCTTCTCGTCATACTCGCAGGGAACGCCGAAGGCCTTCGACACCGAATCGGCGGTGATGTCGTCATGCGTCGGGCCGATGCCGCCTGTGGTGAAGACATAGGTATGGCGCGCGCGCACCGCGTTGATCGCCGCGACGATCTCGTCTTCCTCGTCGGGAACGATGCGCACTTCCTTCAGGTCGATGCCGATCGCCGTGAGGATGTCGGCGAGATGGCCGATGTTCTTGTCCTTCGTCCGCCCCGATAGGATTTCATCGCCGATGACGACCATGGCGGCTGTAACGATGTCGGGCATTGGGGCTCCCCCTGAAAACGCACGACCGACATAGCGCCGGCCGGGTCCGGCAGCAATGGCGTCCGGATTGTGAACGAACCGTGCTGCGATCCCGCTGTTTCGTGGACGATGTCCCGGCCCTAAGTAGGTCTCACTCGGGAATGAGCTGCAACCGCAGGCTGCCCGGCAGACGAAACCGAAGGAGACAGACATGGCGAAGGTACTCGTTCTCTACTATTCGAGCTGGGGCCACATGGAAGCGATGGCGAAGGCCGCCGCCGAGGGCGCCACGGAAGCCGGTGCGACGGTGACGGTGAAGCGCGTTCCCGAACTCGTTCCCGAAGCGGTGGCCAAGGCTGCCCACTACAAGCTGGACCAGGAGGCGCCGATCGCGGATCCGCTGGAGCTCGAGAACTACGACGCCATCATCTTCGGCATCTCCACGCGCTATGGCGCCATGTCGGCGCAGATGAAGAATTTTCTCGACCAGACCGGCCCGCTGTGGGCCAAGGGCGCGCTGATCAACAAGGTCGCCTCGGTCATGTCGTCGACGGCGACTCAGCACGGCGGCGCCGAGTTCGCCATCATCTCAGCCCAGGTGTCGCTGCAGCACCACGGCATGGTCATCGTGCCGCTGTCCTATGCCTACCAGGGCCAGTCCGGAAACGACGTGGTGCGCGGCGGCTCGCCCTACGGCATGACCACGACCTCGAACACGGATGGTTCGCGGATGCCGTCGGAGCAGGAACTCGAGGGCGCCCGGTTCCAGGGCAAGCGCGTTGCCGAGATCGCGGCCAAGTTGCACGGCTAGGCTGGGCTGCGCGGCTGTGTCGCGCCTTCTCTGAAGCGATCTCGGCGGGGGCGGCCTTCGGGTCGCCCTCCTGCGCCATACTGCCTGGTCGGCGGGCATTGATCTTGGCGCCGCGCCGGGGCAGACCTTGGATGGCCGACGCCCTGCGGGCGGGCGGTCGTCTTTCACAGGAGGTCCGCCCATGGCCGTGCTGTTCTGGATCGTCGTCGTCGCAATCCTGGCCGTCGCTGGCTGGCTCGGCTGGAATGCGATGGTCACCCGCCGCCTTGCGGCGGATGCGGAAAGACGCATCCCTCCCGTCGGCAAGACCGTGATGGTCGGTGGCGACTCGATCCACTATGTCGACCAGGGCGCCGGTCGGCCGATTCTCTTCGTCCATGGCCTTGGCGGCCAGTTGCATCATTTCCGCCAGGCGCTGTTTCCCGCCATGGACGACGGGTTTCGCCTCGTGGCGATGGATCGCCCGGGCTCGGGCTATTCCACGCGTATCTCCAGCGGCGCGCGCATCCCCGAACAGGCGGCGGCCATCGCCAGGTTCATCGATGCGGTCGGCCTCGACAGGCCGCTGCTCGTCGGCCACTCGCTCGGCGGCGCCATCGCGTTGCGCGTCGCGCTCGACCATCCCGACAAGATCGCCGGTCTGGCGCTCATCTCCCCCCTCACCCACTACGTGCCCACGCCGCCGAAGGAGTTCGGCGGCCTCTACATCCGCTCGCCGCTGATGCGCCGCATCATCGCCGCAACGCTCGCCGTACCGGCCAGCCTGAAGAACGCGTCGCAGACCCTCGACTTCGTCTTCGGACCGCAACCCGTGCCCGCCGACTACGCCATCGGCGGCGGTGGCTATCTCGGGTTGCGCCCAAGTCATTTTCACGCCACCTCTTCCGACCTCGTGGCGGTGGAGCAGGACCTGCCCGGCCAGATGGAGCGCTATGGCGAGATCAGGATACCGGTCGGCATCCTGTTCGGCAGCCGCGACCGCGTGCTGCACCACACCCGCCACGGGCTCGCCATGGAAGGCCTGATCGAGGGCATCGACCTCGAAATCCTCGAAGGCGTCGGCCACATGCCGCAATTCGTCGAGGCCGAGAAGGTCGCGAGTTTCGTCAAGCGCGTGGCCGGCAGGGCGTTCGCAGCCTGACCTGCCAGGCGCTACCCTGGCTGCCCGATTGCGACTGCTTGATCCCGTGTGCATGACCCGCTACCGGTGAGCCGGCTGCCCCCTTGGCGGAATTGGTAGACGCAAGGGACTTAAAATCCCTCGGCTTCGGCCATGCCGGTTCGATCCCGGCAGGGGGCACCACATTCGTCATGACTGTCAGACCCGAAGGCCGCCTCCAGCCGACAGGGCTTCGTCGTCGGGCTGGGCCGCGGCCAGCGGAGGCGTATCGATACGCCGGCGCCCGGTCAGGTCCTGCGAGAGCACGACCTTGTTTCGCCCCCCGTCCTTGGCGTGGTACATGGCGCGGTCGGCGCGCGCCAGGTCAGCATGGATGTCGCCGGTGCGCCTTGCCACGCCTGCCGAGAACGAGATTGTCCGCTCGTCGATGACGTTCGCGCCGACGACCGCCTTCCGGGCGCGTTCCATGACATGGAGGGCTTCCTCCGGCGTGCTGTCGGGAAGAAGCACCACGAATTCCTCACCACCCAGGCGGGCAATGCAGTCGGTCGGGCGCAAGGCGCCGCGAATGAGCGAGGCGGTCGTCTTCAAGACGTAGTCACCCGTATGATGGCCGTGGGTGTCGTTGATGGTCTTGAAATCGTCGAGATCGATGATCGCCACGCTGCCGCCCCGGTGGAGCTGTGCCAGTTCGAAGAACGACCGGCGGTTGGGCAGGCCGGTCAGGCTGTCGGTGCCCGCCTCGTGTTCCTTCTGGCGAAGCAGATTGTCCGCCTTGTCGATGGCCCAGGAGGCCGACCTGGCCAGCGCGCCGATCTCGTCGTCTGAAACGTGATCGATCACCATGATCTCGCGCCGCTCGGCGAAGCTTTCGAGAGCCTTGGAGATGCGTACGACCGGCATGATCTCGCGCTGCAGCACGTAGAGGGTCATCCCGGTTCCGGCCAGGGTGGCCAGCAGGATGAAACCCAGCATCGTCCAGTCGAAATAGCCGCCGGTCAGCATTCGCAGCGATATCGCGGCAATCAGCGGCGTGTGGATGCCGATGAAGCAGGTGAGCATGATCCTGACGAGAAACTTTCTGCGAATGACGTTCAAGGCGGTCCTCATCGTTCCAGTTCGGCTGGCACGAGGCATCGCATGGAAAGGTTGACGTATGTTTATTAGCCAATCTTGATACAATCCCTGGAGGCTCTGCGACCATGACCCAGGAGTTGGACATTCCGACGGCCCGGAGGTGATCGATCGGAACCGTGCCCGGTCGTCGCCGTTTCAAACCCGAGAACGGCCGGGCCGCGACAACCGGGCACGGCGGCAAGGAAGTACAGGGCTGATTTTCCCGGTTTCTGGCCCTGGGCAGCGAAGTGCCATGCGCCCTTCTGTCCCGCCCGGCCCGGCCGTTCGCATGTCGGCGCCGGCGAGACGGATGGAACCATGCCGCGCGTATGACGTTTCTTGCTCATCCAATCCAATGAACCGGGGGTTCCCATGGCCTTTTCCATCAGCCACACGCGCGACGAAGCGCTCGACGATCTCGAGCGCCAGGTGTCGAGCCTCAAGCGCGAACTGTCCTCCCTGCGGCGCACGGCGTCCGCGCAGGGCTCGCATCTCTACGACGAGGTCACGACGCGCGGCTCGCATGCCTATGACGACGTCGCCGACATCGTCACCGACCTGATCGGACGGCTGTCGAAGCGGCGTCCGGCGACGCGCCGCGAGATCGAGCGCCAGGCCCGGCTGGCCGGTGCGGCGGTGAAGGATCATCCCAAGACGGTGGCTCTTGTCGGACTGGCGGTCGTCGGTCTGGCGGCCGTTCTCCTGTCGCGGCGCTGACGCGCGCCAGCGTTTTTTGGCGATCGACTCGGGTCGATCTGAACTGGTCAAATCGCGCCGGTCTTGGCATGGTCCGCCAAGACCGGAGACCAGATCATGACCGCCACGACACCCCGCTTCCGCAAGCCCAAAATCTGGACGGACGCTGCGCCCGCCCTCGTCGACGTCGCGATGGGGCGCCGCCCGGCCGATCTCGTCGTACGCAACGGGCGCTGGGTGAACGTGTATTCGGGCGAGATCATTCCCGGGACCGACATCGCCGTCGTCGAGGGCAGATTCGCCTATTGCGGGCCGGACGCTGGCCATTGCATCGGCGAGAACACCGTGGTCGTCGACGCAGCCGGGCGCTATCTCGTGCCGGGCCTGTGCGACGCCCACATGCATGTCGAAAGCGGCATGGTCACGGTGACCGAGTTCTGCCGCGCCGTCATCCCGCACGGCACCACCTCCATGTTCATCGATCCGCACGAGATCGCCAACGTCTTGGGTCTGGAAGGCGTCCGCCTGATGCATGACGAGGCTGTGGACATGCCGGTCAACGTGCATGTGCAGATGCCGTCCTGCGTGCCGTCTGCGCCGGGCCTGGAAAATCCGGGCGCGTTGATCGGCCCGGCCGAGGTCGCCGAGGCGATGGGCTGGGACAACATCATCGGGCTCGGCGAGGTGATGAATTTCCCAGGCGTCGCCGCCAACGACGCCAAGATGCGCGGCGAGATCGACGCAACGTTTGCCGCCGGCAAGACGGTCGGCGGTCACTACGCCTCGCCCGATCTCGGCCTGCCCTTCCATGGCTACGTTGCCGGCGGGCCGGAGGACGACCACGAGGGCACGCGGGTGGAAGACGCGATTGCCCGCGTCAGGCAAGGCATGAAGGCGATGCTCAGGCTGGGCTCGGCCTGGTACGACGTCGCCACGCAGATCAAGGCGGTGACCGAACTCGGGATCGACCCGCGCAACTTCATCCTGTGCACCGACGACTCCCATTCCGGCACCCTGGTCCGGGACGGCCACATGAACCGCGTGGTGCGGCACGCGATCGCCCAGGGGCTGAAGCCGGTGACCGCCATCCAGATGGCCACGATCAACACCGCCCAGCATTTCCGCCTCGAACGTGAACTGGGATCGATCGCGCCCGGCCGGCTCGCGGACTTCCTGATCGTCTCGGATCTCGCCGCGCTCGTCATCGACGAGGTCTGGGCGCGCGGCGTTCGGCTCGCCGCGGCGGGCCGTCTCGAGGTCGACATCCCGGCGCGCGACTATCCCGACAGCGCCAAGCAAACGGTGCGTCTCGGCAAGGTTCTGGCAGCGCAGGATTTCGACATCAAGGCGCCCGCGGGCGCCAACGAGGTGCGGGCGCGGGTCATCGGCGTCATCGAGAATCAGGCGCCGACGCGGGCCCTGGAGGCCGATCTCGCCGTCGAGGACGGCCTCGTGGCGATGGATCGCGACAACGACGTCTGCCAGATCGCGCTGGTCGAGCGGCATTGCGGCACGGGTGCGGTGGTCAACGGTTTCGTCTCGGGCTTCGGCTATCTGAAGGACTGCGCCTTGGCCTCCACCGTCGCCCATGATTCGCATCACATGATCGTCGTCGGCACCAACAAGGACGACATGGCGGCGGCGGCCAACCGGCTCGGCGAGGTCGGCGGCGGTGTCGTCATCTTCTCGAAGGGCAAGGAACTGGCGCTCGTCGAGATGCCGATCGCCGGCCTGATGTCGGTCGAGCGCGCCGAGATCGTCGCCGCCAAGGCCGAGAAGTTGACGGCGGCGATGCGCGCGATGGGCTGCTCGCTCAACAATGCCTACATGCAGCACTCGCTGCTGGCGCTGGTGGTGATCCCCGAGCTGCGCATCTCCGACACGGGGCTGATCGACGTGACGAAATTCGAGAAGGTGGATCTCTTCGTCTGAACGCCGCGACGTTCAGCGGCGCCAGAACACCGGCGCAAAGATCACCAGCACGGTCAGGATCTCCAGCCGGCCGAGCAGCATGGCGAGCACGAGGATCCACTTGGCGGTGTCGGGCAGCGGCGCGAAGTTGCCGGCCGGCCCGATCACGTCGCCGAGACCCGGACCGACATTGGTGAGCGCCGTTAGTGCACCAGTCATGGCGGTCATGAAGTCGAGCCCGGTTCCGGCGAGCAGCACCGTCGCCGCTCCCCAGATGACGAAGAACGAGGCGATGAACAGGACCACCGCGCGCTGCATGTCGTCGTCGACCGGGCGGTCGCCATATCGCACGGTGTGGACCGAACTCGGATAGACCAGGCGCCGAAGGCCGTTGCTCATCAGTTCGAACAGGATGATGAAGCGGTAGGCCTTGATGCCGCCGGCCGTCGAACCCGAGCAGCCGCCGAGAAAGGTGGCGATGAAGGCGCAGGCGACGGCGAAGGCCCCCCAGGTGGAATAGTCCTGGCTCGCATAGCCGGTGGTGGTGATGATGGAGACGAAGTTGAAGATCGAATGTGAGAGCGCCTCGATGAACGGCGCCCCGGTGGTGACGCGCAGATAGATCGCTACCACGACGGCAAAGAACGCGACGTAGAGGGCGAAGGCGCGAATCTGGGGATCCCGCGCCGCGTCCAGCCGGCCGCGGAAGGCGAGCAGCGCCAGGATGGAAAAGGGCAGGCCGCCGATGAACATGAAGACCGATGCGATCCACAGCATCGGCAGGTTGTCGCCATAGAAGCCGAACGACGCGTCATGGGTGGAATAGCCGCCGGTCGAGAGCGTGGTCATGGCGTGGTTCGCCGCATCGAAACCCGACATGCCGGCGGCCGCGTAGGCGATCGCGCAGGCGAAGGTGAGCGACGAATAGATGCCCAGAATGCTGACGATGAAGACCGACAGCCGCTCGAACGGACGGTCCTCGATGTCGGAGGATTCGAGCTTGAAGTAGGAGACGCCGCCGATGTTGAGGAACGGCAGGATCAGAAGCCCGAGCACGATCACGCCGAGGCCGCCGATCCACTGCAGCAGCGAGCGCCAGAGCAGCAGGCCCGGCGGCAGCGTATCGAGGCCGGAAATGACGGTGGAGCCGGTGGTGGTCAGCGCCGAAACCGATTCGAAGACGGCATCCGCGAGGCTCAGGTCGAGCGACGAGGCCATCAGCGGAACCGCCCCGAACAGCGCGGTCGTCGCCCAGAGCAGGTTGACGATCAGGAAGCCGAACCGGGCGTTCGCGGTCACGCGGCGACCCTGCGTGGCCAGGGCGGTGGCCAGCGACATGCCGCCGGTGAACATGGCCGAGAGCGCGAACACCTGCCAGTCGGCATTGCGAAAATAGAAATCGACGAAGGCGGGAACGAGCATCGCCAGCGACAGGTAGATTCCGAAGATCGCAGCGATGTGGATGGCGGCGCGAAGGGACTGGCTGTTCAAGAAACGATACCCGATTGACCTGGCGGCGGGGCTCGGCATTTGCCGCTCGGGTCCCGTCTGGCGCGGCGCACCCTTTATCCGACCGCGACCGCGCGCGCAATGGGAGCCTTTTCAGCGCCGCCAGAACACGGGCGAAAAGATCACCAGCACAGCCAGGATTTCCAGCCGGCCGAACAGCATCGCCAGCGCCATGACCCATTTCGCGAGATCGGGGATCGCGGCGAAGCTGCCTTTCGGCCCGATGAAGTCGCCGAGGCCCGGACCGACATTGGTCAGCGCCGTCAGCGCCCCGGTCAGCGACGTCACCAGATCGAGGCCGGTCGCCGCCATGAGCAGGGTCGCGATCGCCCAGAGCACGAAGAAGGATGCGATGAAGAGCACCACGGCGCGCTGCATGTCGTCGTCGACCGGGCGGTCGCCATAGCGCACCGGCTGCACGGAACTCGGGTAGACCAGCCGCCGCAAGCCATTGGCCATCAGCTCGAACAGGATGATGAAGCGGTAGGCCTTGATGCCGCCGGTCGTCGATCCGGAACACCCGCCCGGGAAGGTGGCGATGAAGGCGAGCGCGACCGCGAACGGCCCCCACGACGAGTAGTCGTGGGTCGAAAAGCCGGTCGTGGTGATCAGCGACACGAAGTTGAAGGTCGCATGCGTGAGCGCGTCGAAGAAGGGAGCGTCGGTCTCGATGCGCAGGTAGATGGTGGTCACGGCGCAGAAGGCCAGCGTGTAGCCGAGGAAGGCGCGCACCTGCGGATCGCGCAGCGCATCGATGCGCCCGCGCACCGCCAGCAGGATCAGGATCGAGAAAGGCAAGGCGCCGATGCACATGAACACGATGGCGATCCACAGGATCGCCGGCCTGTCGGAAAAATGTCCGAAGGAATCGTCATGCGTGGAAAAGCCCGCCGTGGCGATGGTGGTCATGGCATGGTTGATTGCGTCGAAGCCATCCATGCCGGCGGCCGCATAGGCGATGCCGCAAGCCAGCGTCAGGAGGCCGTAGATGGCGACCATGCTGATCGTGAACGTCGACAGCCGCGCGAAGGGCCGATCCTCGATGTCGGTCGATTCGATCTTGAAATAGGACACACCGCCCACGTTGAGAAACGGCAGGATGAAGAGGCCGAGCGCGATCACCCCCAGGCCGCCCATCCATTGCAGGAGCGACCGCCACAGGAGCATTCCGGGCGGAAGCGCATCGAGCCCGACGATCGCCGTCGCGCCGGTCGTGGTGATCGCCGAAACCGATTCGAACACCGCGTCCGACAGGCTCATGTTGAGCGACGACGCCAGGAAGGGGATCGTCCCGGTCGCGGCCGTCGTCAGCCAGAGCAGGTTGACCAGCAGGAATGCGAAACGCGAGGACACGCCGGGCGGCCTGCCCTGCGTGGCCAGCGCCACGGCCATCGACAAGCCTCCGGTGAAGAAGGCCGAGAGCGCGAAGACCCGCCAGTCCCTGTTGCCGTAGTAGAGGTCGACGAAGGCCGGGATGAGCATCGCCAGCGACATGTAGACGCCGAAGATCGCCGAGATGTGGATCGCCGCACGGAGCGAAAATGACTGCAAGTTCCGTCGCCCCTTTCCGGCCGCACGCCGGGCACGCCCACCGACGGCATACCCCGATGGAGGCGGACAGTGGCGGCAGGCAGCCGATTGTGCAATAGCCCGGTTCGCGGCAAACACGTCAGCGGGAGACTTCCATGTCCGCCACTTCCCCGGCACCCGGTTTCCTCGAGCGCGTCGACGCCGCCGCGATCGCCTTGCGCGACCTCTTCGCCGAAACACCGCTTCAGTTCAACGACCATCTCTCGCGCCGGTATGGCGCCCGCATCTGGCTCAAGCGCGAAGACCTGTCGCCGGTCCGCTCCTACAAGATTCGCGGCGCCTACACGTTCTTCCGCAAGGCCCTGATGGCGAAGACGCCGGCCGAGAGCTTCGTCTGCGCCTCGGCCGGCAACCATGCGCAGGGCTTCGCTTTTGCCTGCCGGCACCTCGGCAAGCGCGGCGTGATCTTCATGCCGGTGACGACGCCGCAGCAGAAGATCGACAAGACGGTGACGTTTGGCGGCAAGTTCGTGGAAATCCGCCTGACGGGCGATTTCTTCGACGCCTGCCTGGAGGCCGCGCTCGAATTCGCAGCCGGGATCGGTGCGCTGATGGTGCCGCCCTTCGACCACCGCGACATCATCGACGGCCAGGCGACCGTCGCCGCCGAACTCGCGGCGCAACTGCCCGAAGGCGTCGTTCCCGACCTGATGATCCTGCCCGTCGGCGGCGGCGGGCTGGCCGCGGGCGTCACGCAATACCTCACCGCGAAGGGCTGGCCGACGCGCTTCGTCTTCGCCGAACCGGTCGGCGCGCCGAGCCTGAAGCAGAGCCTCGTCGAGGGACGCCGGGTGAAGCTCGCGGCGGTCGACACTTTCGTCGATGGCGCCGCGGTGGCCGAGATCGGTCGCGAGCCGCTGCGCCACCTGAAGGCGTTCCGCCCCGAGGACGTCCGCCTGGTGCCCGAGAACCGTCTTTGCGCGACCATGATCGAGATGCTCAACGTCGAGGGTGTCGTGCTGGAGCCGGCAGGCGCGCTGGCAATCGACGCGTTGAAGGATTTTCCCAAGGCCGAACTCAAGGGCAAGACGATCGTGCTCGTCGTCTCAGGCGGCAATTTCGACTTCGAGCGGCTTCCCGACGTCAAGGAGCGCGCGCTGCGCTACGAGGGCCTGAAGAAGTACTTCGTTTTCCGCTTTCCCCAGCGTCCCGGCGCGCTGCGCGACTTCCTCGACCTGCTCGGCCCGGAGGACGACATCGCCCGCTTCGAATACCTCAAGAAGTCGGCGCGCAATTTCGGCTCGGTGCTGATCGGCATCGAGACGAAGAGCCGCAAGAATTTCGACCGGCTGGAGAAGAAGTTCCGCGAGGCCGGTTGGTCCTATCAGGACATCACCGAAAACGAGGTTCTGGCCGGGCTGATCATCTGACCGCGCCGGCCGCGCCGCAGGTCAGCCCCGGCGCTTGGCCACCGCGTCGAAAGCCATCAGCGTTTCCAGAAGCCGCGGCATGTCGGCCAGCGGCACCATGTTGGGGCCGTCCGACGAGGTCGAATTGTCGGGGTCCTGGTGCGTTTCGATGAACACGCCGGCCACGCCGACGGCCACGGCCGCCCGCGCCAGCGTCTCGACGAAGCGCCGCTCGCCGCCCGATGTCGCCCCCTGCCCGCCCGGTTGCTGCACCGAATGCGTCGCGTCGAAGATCACCGGTGCGCCGATGTCGGCCATGATCGGCAGCGCCCGCATGTCGGACACCAGCGTGTTGTATCCGAACGACGCGCCGCGCTCGGTCACGAGCACGTTCGGATTGCCCGAGCCGGTGATCTTTGCCACCACGTTCTTCATGTCCCAGGGAGCGAGGAACTGCCCCTTCTTCACGTTGATGACCTTGCCCGTCTTCGCCGCGGCGACGAGGAGATCGGTCTGGCGCGACAGGAAGGCCGGAATCTGCAGGACGTCGACATGCGGCGCGACGATCCGGCACTGCTCCTCGGAATGGATGTCGGTGAGAACCGGCAGGCCGAACGTGGCGCGCAGATCGTCGAACACCGGAAGCGCCGCATCCAGCCCGGCGCCGCGCGTCGACGACAGCGAGGTGCGGTTGGCCTTGTCGTAGCTCGTCTTGTAGACGAGCCCGATGCCGAGTTTCGCGGTCAGTTCCTTCAACGCACCCGCCATGTCGAAGGCATGCTGGCGCGATTCGAGCTGGCAAGGGCCGGCGATCAGCGTCAGCGGTCCAGCGTTGTCGAAGACCGCGTTGCCGGCGGTGACGGATGCGTTCGGTTGGGTCATGCCCGTTCCTCGAAAATGAATGTCGCGCCCTGCCCCGGGGCCGGGGGTGCGACGATGGCGTTTCCAATCGCGGCGAAGACGACGCCGTTCTTTTCGAGTTGCGCATGCACCGCGGCGAGTTCGGGAACCTCGAAGGTTACCGCGCTGAACCCGAAGGCGCCCTGTAGAGCCGTCCCGTCGGCAGCGGCCGCTGCCCGCAACACGAGCTCGCCGTTCGAAAGGATGAGGCGCAGACCGTCCTTGGTCGTCTGAGCCGGCACGCCGGTCACGGCGGCAAAGAAGGAGGATACCGCCGGGGGATCGACCGCGACGACGGTGGCGGACACCACACGAGCGACCCCGTTGGCGTGCCGTTCAAGCGCGGACCGGTCGACCGCGGGCGCGTTCACCCGCTGGCAGGAAAACACGTACGGAACGGTTTCGGGCATCGTCGCGAAAGCGAGACGGAAGGACGCCGTGTCGGTCTTGCCGGTCGCATCCTGGAACGGACGCGAGAAGGACAGCATGTCTCCGGCCGATAGGCCCGCCGCGCGGAACGTCGCGTGGTCGGCCTCGGCGTCGCGGGTGGCGAGCACGATCGCCGAAAACCCATCCTCTCGGCCTGCCGCTCGAAACGCCTGGTCGCGTGCCACGAAGACGTTGCCATCGGCCGCGGCCACAGCGCATGCGCTGGCATCGGCCACAGCCAGTGGTTCCAAGAACGTGCCATAGGCGAGATAGACGCAGCAATTGGCCGTCCCGAAGGGATGCACGCCGGTGGGCGCGACCGTGAAGCCGAGTGCGCCAAGGCGCGCACGCGCATCGTCGAGCGAGGCTGTCGGCAAGACGAGATGGTCGATGGCGGCGGTCGGGGCGGAGGTCGACATGGCGCCCATGTGCCGCAACTCTCTCGGCCGCGCAAGCACGCACCGGCGCGGAGAAAGGAACAGGCGCGGAAAGCCGGCCTTCTGGCGGTTGCAATCACGTTTTTCGCCTCTAGGCTCGCGCAGATGAGCGAGGCACGCGGCGTGAGGAGACGCCGTGCGGTCGGGCGGACCACGGGCGAGAGCGTATGTCATTCATATCATTGGCACGAGACGGTGCGGCGCCGTCGCCGGAAGCGTTGCGAATCGGGTCCGGCCGGTGGGCTGCCCTGGCGAGAGCAGTCTTCGCCCTCCTGCTGGCGGGGGTGTTGACCGCCTGCACATCGACGGATGTCCTGCGAAGCACGGCGCAGCCGGTTCCGACCTCGGCGTCGAACAAGTACGCGGCCATCGTCGTCGACGCCAACACAGGCCGGGTGCTGTACGCTGACCAGGCCGATTCGCGCCGCTATCCGGCTTCGTTGACCAAGATGATGACGGTCTACATGCTCTTCGAGGCGATGCAGCAGGGCCGCATCGGCGCCTCCACCGATATTCCGATTTCGGCCTATGCCGCGTCCCGCCCACCAACCAAGCTGCATTTGAAGCCAGGCGAGACGATCGACGTGGACACCGCGATCCGCGCTCTCGTGACGAGATCGGCCAACGACGTCGCGACCGCCGTCGCTGAACATCTCGGGGGCAGCGAGGAAAATTTCGCCGCCATGATGACGACGAAGGCCCGCCAGCTCGGCATGGGTTCGACCGTGTTCCGGAATGCGTCGGGGCTCCCGGACCCGGGACAGGTTTCGACGGCGCGCGACATGGCGACGCTCAGCCTCGCGCTTCGACGTCACTTTCCGGCTCAGTATGGCTACTTCGGCAGGACGAGCTTCGCGTTTCGCGGCAGATCCGTCAGGGGCCACAACAAGGTGCTGGAAACGGTGCGCGGAGCCGACGGGCTCAAGACCGGATACACCCGCGCGTCCGGCTTCAACCTGGCGACGTCGGCGCGGCGCGATGGCAGGTCGATCGTCGCCGTGGTGATGGGGGGCGACAGCGCGGCCCAGCGCGACGCCATGATGGCGCAGCTGATCGAAGCGTTTCTGCCAAAAGCATCGCGGCGTTGACCCCCCCCGCTTCAGCCGGCCGGGACGTCCCGCGCCCCCGCGGCGCCAGGCTTGCCGCCCATCCGGCTGATCCCGTAGGCGATGGCGAGGGCCGCGACCACGATCCCGATCGCCAGCAGCGGACGGTACCAGAACCAGGCGACGGCGATCGTCATGCCGCCCACGAGGACGGCAAGCACGAAGGCGATCACGCCGGTACCCAGCCGCGCGATGCGGCCCAGGACCGGAATCACGTCGGCCACGACGGCGATCGGTCCCATGATCAACGAGAAGCCGAACATGAGCAGCAGAAGGCCGCCGATGCGCAGGGCCCAGGTCAGAATGGTGTTGCCGGTCATGGCGTCGGCAAACATCTGCGCCGCCGACACGGCGCCGGTCTCGACCATCAGCAGGCGGTTGCCGGCCACGGTCTGGTAGAGCGAAAAGCTGTCGACGGTCTGACGGCCGATCACGCTGACCGGGCCAAGCGGAACGATCTGCCAGCTCAGCCGGTAGTCGCCGATCCGCGGCGTGGAGGGATCCGGTCCCATGTAGGCGCCGCCGGCGGTGACATGCAGCTCTCGCGGCCCGCGATAGCTGGCCCTGACCGCATCGATCATCTCCTGATCGAGCGTGAGCTTGCGTGCGCCGCCGATCCGGTCGAGGACCGGTTCCTCAAGCCGGAACGCGCCGAGGCTGGCCTCCGGGATCTGGAAACGCTCGCTGCGATAGTTCATGCCCGGGTTGGCGTGGCCCTCAGGCTGCTTGAAGCGACCCGAATCGATGGCGCTGGAAGACCACTCCTTCTCATAGGTGTAGGTGGTCACCACCTCTTCGCCGCCGCCGACCTTGACCTGGCCGTCCGACCTGGCCCGTTCGACCCACTGGTACATCTCCACGTCGCGCTCGAGCCGTATGCCGGCGGCGACTACGCCGAACAGGTCGTCCGTCGGTTCGCGTGTCGCAACGACCGGCCCGGTGACGTGGATGAGGCGGCCTTCGAGCGTCGGATCGATGCGGTCGGCGGATACCGTCTGCACGAGACCCGCGCCTTCGGCGAGCGAGCGCGCCGTCGTGACCGCCCTGCCCTCGTTCCAGAACAGGCCGATCACCATGGCCACGAGAAGAAGCAGGCCAAGGAGAATGCCCGCGGCCGAGCGCTTCAGGCGCCCGAACCACGAAACCGAAGTGACCTCGCGAAAACTGTCGCTCACGGCAGAACTCCCCGCATGCTCGTGGATCAGGGACCCGCGAGACACCGCCCCGACCGCCATCCTATCGGCGACCCATGCAGGTCCGCAACGGACCAGGGTTCAGTCGTCAGACGAGCCGCGACTGCTCCACCGCCGCCCCGATGAAGCTCGCAAACAGCGGATGCGGCTCGAAGGGGCGCGATTTCAGTTCGGGATGATATTGCACGCCGATGAACCAGGGATGGTCGGGATACTCCACCGTCTCCGGCAGCACGCCGTCCGGCGACATGCCGGCGAAGACCAGGCCGCAGGCCTCGAGCCGTTCCTTGTAGTCGATATTGACTTCGTAACGGTGGCGATGGCGTTCATGGATCTTGGTGGTGCCATAAACCTCGGCGATGCGGGAGCCTTCGGCGAGCCTGGCCTCATAGGCCCCGAGCCGCATGGTGCCGCCGAGATCATCGGTCTCGCGGCGCTTTTCCAGCATGTTGCCCTTCAGCCATTCCGTCATGAGGCCGACGACCGGCTCCTGCGACGGGCCGAACTCGGTGGACGACGCGCGTTCGATCCCCGCCAGCGAGCGCGCCGCCTCGATGCAGGCCATCTGCATGCCGAAGCAAATGCCGAAATAGGGCACTTTTCGCTCGCGCGCGAACTTCGCGGCGAGGATCTTGCCCTCCGAGCCACGCTCGCCGAAGCCACCCGGCACGAGGATGCCGTGCACCTTCTCCAGCCATGGCGAGGGATCCTCCTTTTCGAAGATCTCGCTCTCGATCCAGTCCAGCTTCACCTTGACGCGGTTGGCGATGCCGCCATGCGTCAGCGCTTCCATCAGCGACTTGTAGGCGTCCTTGAGGCCCGTATATTTGCCGACGATGGCGATGGTCACCTCGCCTTCCGGATTGTGGATCCGGTTGGAGACGTCCTGCCAGCGCTCCATGCGCGGCTTGGGCGCCGGATCGATGCCGAAGGCGGCCAGGACTTCGCCGTCGAGCCCTTCCTTGTGATAGGCCATCGGCACGTCGTAGATGTGCGAGACGTCCAGCGCCTGGATGACGGCGGATTCGCGGACGTTGCAAAACAGCGACAGCTTGCGACGCTCGTCCTTGGGGATGGCGCGGTCGGCGCGCACCAGCAGGATGTCGGGCGCAATGCCGATCGAGCGCAGTTCCTTCACCGAGTGCTGCGTCGGCTTGGTCTTCAACTCGCCGGCCGCCGGAATCCAGGGCATCAGCGTCAGGTGGATGTAGACGGCGTTGTTGCGCGGCAGGTCGTTGCCCAACTGGCGGATCGCCTCGAGGAACGGCATCGCCTCGATGTCGCCGACCGTGCCGCCGATCTCGCACAGCACGAAGTCGTAGTCGTCATTGCCTTCGAGGACGAAGTTCTTGATCTCGTCGGTGACGTGCGGGATCACCTGGACCGTCGCGCCGAGATAGTCGCCGCGGCGCTCCTTCTCGATGATGTTCTTGTAGATGCGGCCGGTGGTGATGTTGTCCTGCTGGTTCGCGGACCGTCCGGTGAACCGCTCGTAGTGCCCGAGGTCGAGGTCGGTCTCGGCCCCGTCATCGGTCACGAACACTTCGCCGTGCTGATACGGCGACATCGTTCCCGGATCGACGTTGAGATAGGGATCGAGCTTTTTGATCCGCGCGCGATAGCCGCGCGCCTGCAGCAGGGCTCCGAGAGCCGCTGCGGCAATGCCTTTGCCAAGGGAGGAAACCACGCCGCCGGTGATGAAAACATATCGCGCCATGGGAGTCAGGGCTTATCGCGGCATTTCCGATTCCGCCAGCGAAAAAGCACCCCGGACCGGTCGTTATCCCCCGCCCGCACGTGACGCTAGGGCAAGCTGAGAAGTAGTGGGCGACGATCGGTGCGGTTGCGCGCCGTCCCCGCGATGGTCCACAACCGTGGCAGAGACTCCGCGGCCGCTGCCGGACGCCCAACGGAGCAGACTGGAGGATGCCGATGACCGCCCTGCCCGCCTTCGACACGCACGACGTTTTGAACCAGCCGCCGGCGCTGGAGGATTTCAATCTCTTCACCACCGACAGAGCGCTCGTGGACGCTGTCGCGGCGATGGGTGCCGCAACCGCGACCGATCGACTGGGTGCCTATGGCGCCCGCCTCGGACGCGCCGAAACCATCGAGGCGGGACGGCTTGCGCATCGCTATCCGCCCGAACTCAAGACCTTCGACCGGTTTGGCCACCGCGTCGACCAGGTCGAGTTCCATCCCGCCTGGCACCAGATCATGGACCTCATCGTTGGCGAAGGCCTGCATTCGGCGCCCTGGTTCGAGCCTGGCCCCGGCGCGCACACGGTCCGCGCGGCGGCCTACATCATGCATGCGCAGGTGGAGCCGGGCAGCCAGTGCCCGACCACCATGACCTATGGCAGCGTTCCGGCCTTGCGCGGCCAGGGCGGGCTGGCCGAAGCCGTTCTCGCGAAGGTCGGCACCCGCAGCTACGATCCGCGCGACATTCCCGTCGCCGACAAGGCCGGGGCGCTGGTCGGCATGGGGATGACCGAAAAACAGGGCGGGTCAGACGTCCGCTCCAACACCACCGTCGCCGTTCCCGTCGCAGGCGCTGGCACCGGCGCGGAGTACCTGCTCACCGGGCACAAGTGGTTCTTTTCCTGCCCGCAGATCGACGCGCATCTGGTGCTCGCCCAGGCGCCGGGCGGGCTGTCCTGCTTCCTCGTACCGCGCTGGTTGCCCGACCGGACCCGCAACCGCGTGCGAATCCAGCGCCTGAAGAACAAGGTCGGCAACAGGTCGAACGCCTCCTCCGAGGTCGAATTCCAGAATGCCCATGGCTGGCTGCTCGGCGAGGAAGGCCGCGGCATCCCGACGATTCTCGAGATGGGAACCTTCACGAGGCTCGACTGCGCGCTGGGCTCGGCCGGCCTCCTGCGCGGCGCGGTCGCGCAGGCGCTGCACCATGCCGGGCACCGCCGCGCCTTCCAGCGCCACCTGATCGACCAGCCTTTGATGACCAACGTGGTCGCCGATCTCGCCATCGAGTCGGAAGCAGCCTCGCTTCTGGCGCTGCGCCTCGCCCGCGCCTTCGACGAAAGGGCGGCGGGCAGCGCGGAAGCCGGCGCCTTCGTGCGTCTGTGCACGCCCGCGGTGAAGTACTGGGTTTGCAAGCGCGCGCCCGCCGGCGTCGTCGAGGCGATGGAGGTGCTGGGCGGCAACGGATACGTCGACGAGGGCCCGCTCGGGCTTCTCTACAAGGAGATTCCGCTGAACTCGATCTGGGAAGGTTCCGGCAACGTCATGTGTCTCGACGTGCTGAGGGCCTTGCAGAAAGCGCCGGACAGTCTCGACGTCTATCTTTACGAGATCGCCGACGCGCGCGGCGCAGACCGACGTCTCGACGCCGCCCTGCGGTCGCTGGAGGCCGCGCTTGCCCGGAAACAGGACATGGAGCATGGGGCGCGGCGCCTCGTCGAACACATGATGCTGGTCCTGCAGGGGGCTCTGCTCGTGCGCCACGCGCCCGCCGCGGTGGCCGATGCCTTCTGCGCCAGCCGTCTCGGCGGCGACTGGGGCCACGCCCTCGGCACGCTGCCGTCCGGCGTCGATGCGCGGGCGATCGCCGAACGCGCGCGTCCGTCCTGAGCGGACAGGTCTTCAGGGTTTCGAAACGGCGAAGGCCCGCGAACATGCCTTCGCGGGCCTTCGTGGTTCAGAGGTGGAGACGGGCCGTCAGAGCACGACGACGTTGGCGCCCATCGGCACGCGGCCATAGAGATCCATGACGTGCTCGTTGATCATCCGGAAGCACCCGTTCGACGAGTTGGTGCCGATCGTCTGCGGCTGGTTGGTGCCGTGGATGCGGATGTGCGTGTCCTTGTTGTTCTGGTGCAGGTAGATGGCGCGCGCGCCGAGCGGATTGTCGGGCCCGCCGGGCATCCCGTCCTTGTACTGGCCATACTTCTTCGGTTCGCGCTTCTGCATGTCCTGGGTCGGGATCCAGCGGGGCCATTCCTGCTTGTCGCCGACCTTGGCCTCGCCCTTGAACTCGAGCCCTTCGCGGCCGACCGCGATGGCGTAACGGCGCGCCGTCGAGCCCGACTCGACGAGGTAGAGATAGCGGTTGGCCGTGTCGATCACGATCGTTCCGCGGGGATAGCCGGAAAACGAGACGGTCTGCGGGAGGAAATCGTTCTTGACCGCGAACGTCTTGCCGCCCTGGCGCTTTTCCAGCACCGAATCCAGGGCCTGGGTCTGCGGCAGCAGGCTGGCGGGGCTTCTGCCGAACAGGCCGATCGGCGATTCCGACGTGCGGACCTCCGAGCGCAATTCACCATTGTTGCCGCTGGCCACCACGTCGGCCACGCTCGCCGGAGCCGACGTCTGGACCGGCTTCGGCTTCGCTGCGACCCGGGCCGGGGCGGCCGGTGCGCGCTTGATGGTCTCGAACGCGCCCGGATCGCGATCGCGTTCGGCCGAGGCCGGAGAAATGAAGCTCAAGGCCATGACGGCGACGAACGCCGAAACGAGTAGACGAGATATCCGCATGACGGTCCGCACCTGCCATCTTGTTCCGCACTGTTCCACGGGCGGCGCCCGAAGAACTCCGATCCGAATGATACAGCGAGGCAACCATGCCGCTCAAGTGCAATCGGGTCGCGATCAGAGCAGAACCCGGCGATGACCGGACACGGTTGCAGATGGACCACAGTCAAATTCTCGCGCAAAACGAGCAGGCGACCGAACAACGGTCGCCTGACGCGAGTTCATGGCGTCTGAATGCGACGACGATGTTGGTCGGATCGACCGGCTTACTGGCCGCTCGGAACCTGTGGCGTCGCGGGGGCCGGCGCCGGCGCAACGGGCGCGTCGCTGCCGCCAAGCTGGTCGAGCACGCCGCCGCCGCCGCTGCCCTGTTCCTGCTGGCCAGCCGGCAGGCGCTCGAGGATGTCGATGGGCTGTTCGCCGTAGCGGGCGATCAGCGACAGTCCAAGCGAGGTCACGAAGAAGGCAGCCGCCAGGATCGCGGTCGCGCGGGTGAGCGCATTGGCGGCGCCGCGCGCGGTCATGAAGCCCGAACCACCACCGATGCCGAGACCGCCGCCCTCCGAACGCTGAAGCAGCACCACGCCGACCAGCGCGAGTACGATCATCAGATGTATGACGATGAGGACGGTTTCCATGATCAATTCCGCGGGTGTGTCCGGGCACGCGGTGCCCTGGGAAGGAGACGCGGCTCAATACACGCCTTTGCCGACGTTTCCAAGCCCGAACGCCGCCTATGTGGCGTCTGGCCCCGATATGGTGACCAGACGTTCGAATTCAACGCGTTTCGCGACGCGCTGTCGTCAGAGCGACCGATAGGCTTCGGCAATGCCGAGGAAATCGCCGGCCTTCAGGCTCGCCCCGCCGACGAGCGCGCCATCGACATTCTCGATGCCCAGCAGTTCGACCGCGTTCGACGGCTTCACCGACCCGCCGTAGAGAATGCGGGTGGTCGCGGCCGCTTCGCCGACGATGCGGCCGAGTTCGGCGCGAAGATGCGCATGCGCGGCCGCGACGTCGTCCGAAGACGGCGTCAGCCCCGTTCCGATTGCCCAGACCGGCTCGTAGGCGATGATCGTGTTCTTCGAACTCGCACCCTCGGGAACCGATCCCGCAAGCTGGCGCGACAGGACGGCAAGCGTCTCGCCCGCGTCCCGTTCGGCGCGCGTCTCGCCGACGCAGACGATCGCCACGAGCCCAGCAAGCCAGGCGGCCTCGGCCTTCGCCCGCACCACCGCATCGCTTTCGCCATGGTCGGCGCGGCGTTCCGAGTGACCGACGATGACGTGGCTCGCGCCGGCGTCCTTGAGCATTTCGGCGGAGATATCTCCTGTATGGGCACCGCTCGGCCGGGCGTGGCAATCCTGCCCGCCGCACTTCACCGGCGTCGCGGACAGGATCTGGTGTGCCCGCGTCAGCAGTGTCGCCGGCACGCACAGCACCGCGTCGCATTCCGCGTCCAGGCCGCGCATGAAGCCATTGCCGATCGATCGCACTTCCGGCAGCGAGGCGGCGGTCCCGTTCATCTTCCAGTTGCCGGCGACGAGCGGCTTGATGCCCTTGGTCATGTCCGTTCTCTCCATCGATGGCGTCGAAACATGCCGGTTCCCTAGCAAATCGGACCCATAAAGCAATCGACACCCGTCATGAAGGAGTCTATTTGCTGTGCTGCATAACGATGCCGCGTCAACGCGGTACGACAGGATAATCTTGGGTAGCACATGCTCGATTCATTGCGTTCGGCGGCTGGTACATGGGTTGCAAAGGCCCTGCTTCTGCTTCTGGTTCTGAGCTTCGCCGTGTGGGGCATTTCCGGTCAGACGGGCGGCATGGGCGGCAGCGCGGTCGTCACCGCGGGCGACACGACCGTCACCCCGATCGAGTACCGCCTCGCCTATGATCGCCAGCTTTCCGTGCTCTCGCAGCGGTTCGGAACCCGCGTCACGCGCGAACAGGCGGTGGCGATGGGGGTCGATCAGCAGGTCTTGTCGCAACTCGTGGCGGGCGCGGTGCTCGACGAGCAGGCCCGCCTGATGAACCTCGGCGTCTCCAAGGATCGCGTCGCCGTTCTGACTGCCGAGGATCCCGCGTTTCGCGGGCCGGGCGGCAGCTTCGACCGGCGCCAGTTCGAGTTCGTGCTGCGCCAGATCGGCATGCGGCCGGAGGACTATCTGCGCAACCGCGAACAGGTGGCCGTTCGCCAGCAGATCGTCGAGGCCATCTCGGACGGCATGTCCGTGCCGGACACCTTCCTGCGCGCCGTTGCGCTCTACCAGGGCGAAGACCGCACGGTCGAATATCTGGTGTTGCCGCGCGCCCTCGTCGAACCGGTCGAAGCGCCCTCCGATCAGGAACTTTCGACCTATTTCGAAGAGAACATGGCGCGCTACGCCGCGCCCGAATATCGCAAGATCGATTACGTCAAGCTCGAACCGGTCGACATCGCCGATCCATCGGCCATCACCGACGAGCAGGTCGAGGCGGACTACCAGCGCACCATCGCCGCCTTCACCACGCCCGAACGGCGCACGATCGACCAGATCGTCTTCCTCGACGACGCCGCGGCGCGGATTGCCGCGGACCGCCTGTCGGGCGGGGCGACGTTCGAACAGATGGTCGAAGCCGACGGCCGCAGCATGGATGACGTTCGGCTCGGCACGGTCGAGAAGGCGCGCGTGCCGGATCCTGCCATCGCCGAAGCCGCGTTCAGCCTCGCCACGGATGAAGTCAGCGGCATCGTCGACGGCGCGTTCGGTCCCGCCATCGTGCGGGTGACCGAGATCATTCCCGAAACGGTCAAGCCGCTCGGAGAGGTCCAGGACCAGATCCGCCAGGAACTCGCGCTGGCCGAGGCCAACCGCATCCTTCTCGACGTGCATGATAGCTACGAAGACGCCCGCGCCGCTGGCAACACCATGCAGGAGGCCGCCGCGTCGCTCGGATTGTCCGTCGCCACGATCGAATCCGTCAGCCGCGCCGGTCAGGATCCGGCGGGCGGCGTGCTGCGCGACATTCCCGAGTCGGCCGCCTTGCTGCGCGCCGCCTTCGAGACCGACATCGACGTCGAGAACCCGCCGGTCAACATCGGCGGCGACGGCTTCCTCTATTACGAGGTTCGCAGCGTCACCCCGGCGCGCAACCGCGAGCTCGCGGAGATCAGGGATCGTGTCGTGGCCGACTGGACGGCGACGCAGGTCTCCGCGCGACTGGCCGAGCGGGCCGGCGAAATCGAGAAGCGGTTGAAGGACGGTGCTTCGCTCGACGACATCGCCGCCGAGCTGGGCTACGAGAAACAGGTCAAGCGAGGCATCCGTCGTGGCGCAACCGATCCGGACCTCGGCGAAACCGGCGTGGCGTCGGTCTATGGCGTTGCGGAAGGCGGGACGGGTCTCGTGCCGACCCCGTCGGGCGACGGCCAGATCGTCTTCGAGGTGACGGAAGTCTTCGAGCCGGCCGGCGCCAGCGCCGAATCGGTCGCCCCCGAGATGCGCCAGGCGTTCCAGGCCGGCTGGTCGGACGACCTGCTCGACCAGATGGTCGCCGACTTGCAGGAGCGATACCGGGTGACCGTCAACCAGACGGCCATCCAGCAGGCGCTGAGCTTCTGACGGGACAGGCGATGAGCGACTTCAAACCCTTCATCGCCAAGGTTGCCGCGGGCCAGTCGCTGTCCTTCGAGGAAGCCCGGCAGGCGTTCGACATCGTCATGTCGGGCGAGGCCACGCCGGCGCAGATCGGCGGCTTCCTGATGGCTCTGCGCGTCCGCGGCGAGACCGTCGACGAAATCTCCGGCGCCGTGGCCACGATGCGCGCCAAGATGCTGCCGGTCGAAGCACCCGCCGACGCCATCGACATCGTCGGCACCGGTGGCGACGTTTCGGGGTCCTACAACATCTCCACCTGCTCGGCCTTCGTCCTGGCCGGTGCCGGGGTGCCGGTCGCCAAGCACGGCAACCGCGCCCTGTCGTCCAAGTCGGGCGCGGCCGATACGCTGATGGCGCTCGGCATCGACATCGACATCGGACCGGCGGAGATCGCCACCTGCATCCGCGAGGCCGGCGTCGGCTTCATGTTCGCGCCGCGTCATCATTCCGCGATGAAGCATGTCGGGCCGGCGCGCGTGGAACTCGGCACCCGAACGATCTTCAACCTGCTCGGTCCGTTGTCGAACCCCGCCGGGGTCAAGCGTCTCATGGTCGGCGTCTTTTCCCCTGAATGGGTAGAGCCTGTCGCCAACGTGCTCAAGACGCTCGGCGCGGAATCCGCCTGGGTCGTGCATGGCGACGGCCTGGACGAGGTCACCACCGCCGGGAGCACCAAGGTCGCCCGACTGAGGGACGGCGCGATCGAGATCTTCACGGTCACGCCGGAAGAGGCCGGCCTGCCGCGCGCCGATTTCGCCGATCTGCGCGGCGGCGACGCCGCCCACAACGCCCTGGCGCTGCGATCGGTGCTGGCGGGCGAGAAATCGCCCTACCGCGACATCGTCCTGATGAATGCCGCGGCCGGGCTTCTCGTGTCGGAGCGGGCGGCCTCCCTCACCGAAGGCGTCGCCATCGCGGCGCGGTCGATCGACGACGGCAAGGCCGAACAGGCGCTGGAACGGCTGATCAGGGTTTCGAACCGGAAGGCGGACGCGTGAGCGACATCCTGAAGAAGATCGAGGCCTACAAGCGCGATGAGATTGCCGCCGCGAAGGCCGCCGTTTCGTTTGACGAGATGCGCGCGCGCGCGAAGGATGTCGACCTGCCGCGCGGCTTCGCCGAGGCTCTTCGCCGCAAGCGCCAGGCCGGTGGCTTCGCGCTGATCGCCGAGATCAAGAAGGCAAGCCCGTCGAAGGGCCTGATTCGCGCCGATTTCGATCCGCCGGCTCTGGCGCAGGCCTATGAAGCGGGCGGCGCGGCCTGCCTCTCGGTGCTCACCGACGCCCCGTCCTTCCAGGGCGCCCCGGAATTCCTCACGGCGGCCCGAGCGGCCTGTGCCCTCCCCGCCTTGCGCAAGGACTTCCTGTTCGAGCCCTACCAGGTCTTCGAGGCACGAAGCTGGGGCGCGGATGCGATCCTGGTGATCATGGCGAGCCTGTCCGACGACGAGGCGAAAGCGCTCGAGGATACCGCGATCGAGACGGGCATGGACGTTCTCATCGAAGTCCATGACGAGGACGAGATGGAGCGCGCGCTGCGCCTCGCCTCGCCGCTCGTCGGCATCAACAACCGCAATCTGCGCACGTTCGAACTCGACCTTTCCACCTCCGAACGCCTCGCCGCCATGGTGCCGGACGATCGGCTGTTGGTCGGCGAAAGCGGCATCTTCACCCATGCTGACTGCCAGCGCCTCGCCAGATGCGGCATCGGCACGTTCCTCGTCGGCGAGAGCCTGATGCGCCAGGCAGACGTCACCGCCGCGACCCGCAACCTGCTTCTCGGCGACGCCGAGGGCTTGCGCCGTTCGGCCTGACCGATGGCGGGCGCCCTCACCCACATCGGCGCCACCGGCGAAGCGCACATGGTCGATGTCGGCGCCAAGGACGACACCAGGCGCGTTGCCATCGCCGAAGGCTTCGTCGTCATGCTGCCGGCGACGCTGACGATGATCCTCGACGGGAATGCGAAGAAGGGCGACGTGCTCGGCACGGCGCGGATCGCCGGCATCATGGCGTCGAAGAAGACGCACGACCTCGTGCCGCTCTGCCATCCCCTGATGTTGAACAAGGTCTCCGTCGAGATCGAACCCGACGAGGCGTTGCCCGGCCTGCGTGTGACCGCGGCGGTCTCCGTTACCGGCAAGACCGGGGTCGAGATGGAGGCGCTGACGGCTGTTTCCGTCGCCTGCCTGACCATCTACGACATGGCCAAGGCCGTCGACCGCGGCATGACCATCACCGGCGTGCGGGTGCTGGAGAAATCCGGCGGCAAGTCGGGCGACTGGCGCGCCTCCGGCGTCTGACCGGCATGGCGGCGGCGCTGCTTCCCGTCGACGACGCGCTTGCGCTTCTCCTGTCCGGGGCCGCGCCGCTCGGATCCGAGCGTGTCGGCATCGCCGACAGCGGCGGGCGGGTCCTGGCCTCGCCCGTCCAGGCCCTGCGCACCCAGCCCCCTTTCGATGCGTCGGCCATGGACGGCTACGCCCTGCGCGCCCGGGACGTCGCGGCCGCACCCGCCACGCTGAACGTCATCGGCGTCGCGCCGGCCGGCAAGCCCTTCCCCGGCAGCGTCGGGCCCGGCCAGGCGGTGCGCATCTTCACCGGTGCACCGGTGCCTGATGGCGCCGACAGCGTGCTCATCCAGGAAAACACCCGCATCACCAGTGAAGGCCTCGTCGAGGTGCTCGAGCCTGTTCGCATGGGTGCCAACATTCGCCGGCGTGGGCTCGATTTCGCCGAGGGCGAGGCGCTTCTGCCGGCGGGCCGGGTCATCGACGCCACCGCCCTGGCGCTCGCTGCCGCTGCCAATCATGCCGAGCTCGACGTCGTGCGCCGGCCGCTCGTAGCCGTGCTGGCCACCGGCGACGAACTGCTGGCGCCCGGCAGCGTGGTTGGCGACGGGCAGATCATCGCATCCAACACCTTCGGCGTCGCCTTGATCGCGCGGCAGGCCGGGGCGCGGACGCTCGACCTCGGCATCGCGCCCGACGATCGCGACGCCATCTCGGCGGCAATCGATCGAGCCCTCGACGTAGGTGCCGACATCATCGTCACCTCCGGCGGCGCTTCGGTCGGCGACCACGACCTCGTTCGCGACGTGCTGGCGTCCAAGGGGGGCGACCTCGACTTCTGGAAGATCGCGATGCGGCCGGGCAAGCCGTTGATGGCGGGTACGCTCGCCGGCCGCCGGATAATCGGATTGCCGGGCAATCCGGTCGCGAGCCTCGTGTGCAGCCACGTGTTCCTGAAGCCGCTGGTGGCGAAGCTCGCCGGTCGCACCCATTCCGCCGACATTCGCACAGGCGTCTTCGGAGGGCCGGTCGCCGCGAACGACCAGCGCCAGGATTACATGCGCGCGCGGGTGGTCGAGGCCGATGGCCAGATCGTCGCCACGCCGTCCGCCGTGCAGGATTCGTCGATGCTGCGGACGCTGGCCGACGCCGGTGCGCTGGTCATCCGCGAGCCCTTCGCACCCGCCGCGCGCACCGGCGATCCTTGCCGACTGCTCATGCTGCGCTGACGCACGTCACGCTGCGCTTACGCAAGCGAAGCCGCACGAAACCGTCCAGGGTCCCGAAAAAAGCAAAGGCCGGAACCTTTCGGTCCCGGCCTCCCTTCCCCGGCCAAGCCCCCCGGCCCGTCTGGGAAATGCACGCTGGCGGATGCGGGGTTTCCCCCGCCCCTCACCAGGCGACGGTGAGCCGTGCCTGGCCCTGGTAGCCGACCAGGTCGAGATCCTGCACGCCATAGCGCCCCGAGAAGCTGGACGAGAGGTTGACGCTGTCGCTGATGCTCGTCTCGATGCCCAGCGCCAGTTCGAGCGCGGTTCCGCCGGTCCCGGTCGTGTAGGCGAAGTTGTCGACGGTCACCGTCTCTTGGGACGTCAGGTCGTGGGCGACGGCGAAGTCGGCGAAGGTCGACACGCTTTCGAAATGGCCTTCGGCGCGCAGGCCGCCGCGAACGCTCATGGCGTCGCCGGTGCCGAAGCGCACTTCGTCGACCCAGTTGCTGGAGAGATCCGTCACCGTCGTGTTCTGGTAGGCGAACTGCCCCCATGGCGTCAGTCGCATGGTCTCGCCACCGAAGGTCACGCCCGCCTCGACCAGCACCGTCGCGGTCTGGGCGTCGAGCGTCGTGGCGGTGGCCGCCGTCGGATTGACGGTCCAGTTGCTCGCGCCATACTGCGCGACCGCGTCGAGATAGGCCCTTTCGTTCGACCAGTTCGCGGTGACGCCGGCAGCATAGAGGTTGCCGGTCATGCCCGCGACGCCGGTCTCGGTCGTCACGTCGCTGTCCGACCGTCCATAGGAGGCCAGAATGCCGGCGCGGAAGTTCTCGGACCGCAGCACATCGGTGCCGAACTGGGTGTAGAAGACCTGCTGGGTGTGCGAGGTCGCATCCTCGATCTCGGTGCTGCGGCCGCCAACCCGCATGAACGACGTCTGCATGTCGTCGCCGTTGCCGAGGCCGCGGCGATCAACCTTGCTGCCCAGGATGTCGAGCGAGGCGGAACGGATGCTGCTCTCCAGCACCGACAGCGCATAAGTCTCGTCCTGGATGATCGAGCCGACGCCATAGACGATCATCGCGCCGGCGCCGAACAGCTGCTCCTCGGTCCAGCCGCCGGTTTCCGGCACGATCGCGGTCGGATCGGCGTCGCGCACCGAGCGGGTGAGCACGATCTCATGGCCATTCTGGGTGAAGCGCGCGGCGCGGTAGATGTTGGCGTCGGCGTCCGATCCGCCGATGCGGATCAGTTCGATCTCGTCGAGATTGCCGAGCGCATCGCCACGCGTGGAGTTGTCGCGTGCCAGCATCACCGCAAGGTCGCCGGTCGCGTCGCCGCCGACATTGGTCTGGTCGTAGTGGACACCGGGAACGTAGGAGGCCGAGCCGTAGACGATCTCGAACAGCGAGTTCGCGGTGTCGAGGTTCAGGTTGCCGCTCACGTTCACCACGCCCGGCGAATAGCCGGGTGACAGGAAGCCGCTCAGGGCCAGGTCGCCCATGAAGAAGATGTTGCCGATGATGGCGCCATCGTTGACGACCGCGTCGCCGGTGACCTGCAGCGCGCCGCCGAGCGTGCCGCCCTGCACCGTCGATCCCGCCTCGGCCGTCAGGCCGCCCACGATCGTGCTGCCGTCGGCGAAGTCGGCATTCGCTCCCTCCTGGATGAAGAAGCCGGCGCCGTTGACCAGGCCCGCCCAGCTCGTGCCAGCCGAAATGGTGACCTTGGTGCCGCCGGAACCGGTCTTCGTGTCGGTGTCGAAGATGTCGCCGGCCACGACCGTGTTGCTGGCGATGACGAAGTTGACGATGCCGTCCGAGCCCAGCCCGTCGCGCGCGACCAGAAGCAGGGTACCGTCGTCGCCCGTGATCGTGGTGCCCGCGCCCAGCGTGATGTTAGCGATGCCGCCGGCCTCGTCGAAATAGGCGTAGGCGAGCGACCTGTCGGTAGAGAGGCTGGTGCCCTCGGTCGTGATCGTGCCGCCATTGACGACCGAGAGGGCCGACAGGTTGGCGCCGCCCGCGACGGAGCCGCCGTCGACGATGATCGTGCCGCCGCTCGAAGCGATCAGACCGGTCTGCGAGGCCACTTCGTCGAGGGTCAGGCTTCCACCGCCCACCTCGAAGCCGCCCGAACCGTTGATCGCGCCCGAGAAGGTCGTCGAGGCGTTGGTGAGCTTCAGGCGGTTCGCGCCGAGTTCGACGGTGCCGTCGCCCGACAGCGTGACGATGTCGATGCCGGCCAGCGCCGATGCGATGTCGAAGGTGCCCGCCACGTCCACGGAGGACGACGCGGCGATCGAGCCGCCATCGGCGATGAAGAGCGTGGTGTCCTCGTCGATCGTGGTCGCGCCGGTGTAGACGCTGATGCCCGTCAGCGTCTGCTCCCCGCCGGACACCGTCAGACCGCCATTGCCGGCGATGACCCCCGAGAAGGTCGTGGAGGCATCGGTGAGGATCAGCGTGTTGTCGCCAAGCGTCACGGTGCCGGCGCCCGCCAGCGTCACGATCGAGGCGTCGGTGTCGGCGCCGGCGATGTCCAGTTCGCCATCGACGGTGACGACCACCGATTCCTCGATGCTGCCTTCGCCGTCCAGCACGAGCTTGGCGCCCGACGAAACACCGGTCTGGCCGGTGTAGCTGTTGACGCCCGACAGCGTCTGCGTGCCGCCGTCGACGCTGAAGCCGCCGGTGCCGGCGATCACGCCGGAGAAGTCCGTCGAACCGTTGGAGACGACCAGCGTCCGATCACCCAGCGTCACGTCGCCGCCGCCCGAGAGCGTGACGATCGTCGCGCCGGAGGTCGTGCCGGCGATGTCGAACTCGCCCTCCACCGCGACCTCGGCCGAGTTCTCGATGCTGCCGCCGCCCGACAGGACCAGCTTGGCATCCGTCGCGATCGTGGTGGTGCCGGAATAGCTGTTTTCGCCGGTCAGCGTCTGCGTGCCGCCATCGACCGTAAACCCGCCCGTACCGGCGATGACGCCTGAAAATTCGGTCGAACCGTCGGAAATCACGAGAGTCTGGGCGCCAAGCGTCACGTCACCGCTGCCCGAGAGCGTCACGATGGTCGCGCCGGCATTGGTCGAGGCGATGTCGAACTCGCCGTCGACGATCACTTCGACCGAATCCTCGATGCTGCCGTCGCCGGACAGGATCAGCTTGGCGATGTCGTCGATCCTGGTCTCGCCGGTGTAGGTGTTGACGCCGGACAGCGTCTGGGCGCCGTCCTCGATGGTCAATCCGCCCGAGCCGGAAATGACGCCGGAAAAGTCGGTCGAGCCATTGGAGACGATCAGGGTGTTCGCGCCAAGCGCGACGTCACCGCCGCCAGCCAGCGTGGTCATGCTGCGGTCGCCATTGGCGCCCGACATGTCGAGCGTGCCGTCGATGGTCACCTGCGAGGATTCGGAAATGTCGGCCGCGCCCTTGAGCACCAGCGTCGTCCCGTCCTTCACCTCGGTCGTGCCGGCATAGCTGTTGTCGGCCGTCATCGTGATGGTGCCGACGGTGTTGCCGTCGCCGAGGATCAGCGAGCCGTTCGACAGGATGCCGTCGAGGTATGCGATGTTCTCGCCGAGCAGGCCGCCATTGTTGATGATGGTGCGCGTGCCGCCGTTCAGATTGATGGCGTTCTTGAAGTAGACGTCGGAATCGGCGCTGTCGGAACCGAACAGCAGCGACGAGCCGTCGGTGACGAAGCTGCCCGACGCCCAGGTGAGGCTGGCGCCGTTGTTCAGGCGCACCGTCAGGTCGCCGTCGATGGCGGCAAAGCCGCCCGATTCGGTCCACTGGATACGGCCGGCGCCGACGCCGAGATGACGGTCGAAGGTGCCGGAGGTCTGGAGGACGCCACCGGCCAGGTTGATGTTGCTGTCCTTGTGGATGCCGGTGCCGTCGTCGGCGTCGAGAACGCCACCCGATATCCTGGTCTGCCCGGTGTAGGTGTTGACGCCGTTGAAGACGACGAGGCCGCTCTGGATGTTGATGCCGGCGCCGTTGCCGCTGGCGATCGGGTTGCCGGTGATGCTGGCGGCGCTGTCGTCGGCGATCGTGCCGTTGAAGGTGATGGTGTTGCCCGCGCCGGCGTTCAAATTGACGGTGGAACCCTTCATCATGAACAGGTCGGTGCCGGCCGCCTGGCCCGCGGTGCCCCCGTTCTGGCTGGAGCCGCCATAGACGCTGTTGCCGTCGAACGTGACGTTGCCGGTGATGTTCACCGTGCCGCCGGACTGCACGAAGATCGCGCCGCCATAGGCCGAGCCGCCGCCGCCGCCGGTGCCCGTCGGCGTGCCGTCGGCCGTCGAGCCGACGCCACCGCCGAACCCGGCCTTGCCGCCCGAGCCG
>NZ_RWKW01000102.1 GCF_003970795.1 Aquibium carbonis
CCCACTTGCCTGTCATGATCCGGCCCGAACAGGGCGCGGTCACGGAAAGGCGTGGGTGGATGCGGGCATTGGGGACGATGAAGAGAGGATCGAAGGACGGCGTGGATGAGACCGGGGCCATGCCCGTCGTCGCCGCCTCGCGGGCGGCAGCCCGGGGCGGCGACGGAATGCGGTGTCCAGGCAGGCAACCCGACGCGACGTTCGCGTCACGCGGTCGCCACGCCGCGAGCCTTACTCCACGGCCTGCGCGAACAGATCCTCGAACACCTTCTTGGCCTTGCCGGTCTGCTTCGCCGCCTTGGCCTCCTCGATGTTGCCCGGCTCGCCGACGACGATCAGCGCCACCATGCCCATCGCGTAGTGCGGCTTGCACTGGAGACCGTAGACGCCCTCCTTGTCGAAGGTCACCGAGATCGGCTCGTTGAACTTGGTCTTGAAGGCCTCCGCCGCCTCGGGGATCATCCCCTTCATGGTCTCCACGTTGTGCCCCTTGTCGGTGGGCACGAAATGCACCGTGTCGCCGGGCGCCAGCCTGAGAAAGTCGGGCTCGAACACCATCGCGCCCTTTTCGCCCTTGTTCAGCATCTTCACCTCGAACTCGGCGGCCAGCGCGGCGCCGGACAGGGCAAGCGCAACGCCGATCGTCAGCACGGCAATGATCTTGGTCATGATGTCGTTTCCTTTCTTGCGACGGCCGATGTGCAACCGTTGGTCGCCGGGATACCGCGGGTGGACCGTCGCGACTTTGCGCGAACGCAAACAGTCGGTAGAAAGGCCCGGCACGGACAGGAAGCGAGCGCATGCCGCCACTCGACAGAAGCCTCATCGCCGGCCTGCCCGCCTTCGCCGGCCTGCCGGGCGACCAGCTCGACGCGATCCTCGCCCGGGCGCGCTCCGCTCACTTTGCCCGCGACGCCGAGATCTTCGGCCAGGACGAGGACGCGACCGCCTTCCACCTGCTCCTGTCCGGCCATGTCCGCGTCGTTCGCACCTCGCCGGAGGGCCATCAGGTGATCGCGCGCTACATCGCCGAGGGCGAACTCTTCGGCATCGCCATGGCGATGGGGCGCACCACCTATCCGGCCAGCGCCATCGCCGCCGCAGACTGCGTGGTGCTGACCTGGCCCAACGCCGCCTGGCCCGACCTGCAGGCGCGGGTCCCGGCCTTCGGCGCCTCCGCCTGGCAGACCATCGGCACGCGCCTGCAGGAAACCCAGGCCACCGTCATGGAAATGGCCACCGAGCAGGTCGAGCAGCGGATCGCGCGCGCGGTGCTTCGCCTGGTGCAGCAGTCGGGACGCAAGACGCCGGAGGGCATCGAGATCGATTTTCCGATCACCCGCCAGGACATCGCCGAAATGACCGGCACCACGCTGCACACGGTCAGCCGCCTGCTCAGCGGCTGGGAGCAGCAGGGCCTCGTGCGCGGCGGCCGCCAGAAGGTCACGGTCGTGGACCCGCATGCCCTGATGCTGATCGCCGAAAACCGCCGCAAGGGTTGAGTGGACGGGCTCAGCCCGCGATCGCCGCCTCCAGTTCGGCCATGAACACCGCCTCCGCCACGCCGTGCTCGCGGCATGCGTCGGCGACGGTGTGGAAGCCGCCGATCGGGCAGCCGATGCACAGCATGTCGTGGCGGATCATCACCGCGATGGTCCGGGGCCACCGCCGCATGATTTCGTCCACAGGCATGTCTGGGTCGAGGGGGGAGGCGTGCGGCATGCTGGTTTCTCATCGATCGAGCGCATCATGATCTCACCCGCCGCCCCGCTGGTCGTTGCGCTGGAGCAAGGAAATCGATGTCGCCGCCCTGTCGCGCCGTGTCATCCGCCTCTCTCGACCGCGCCGTCCGCGCCTGATAGTCGCTGTGTGGAACGGTCGAGGGAGGAACCATGGTGACGGGCGGGATCGAAGGGCCGGGATCTTCGGCTGAACTCGCGACCTTCGCGGCCGGGCTGCGCTTCGAGGACATTCCGGCGTCGGTGGCGGGACGCGCGGTCGACCTCTTCGTCGACTGGGTCGGCTCGGCGCTGGCCGGCAAGGATGTCCGCCCGGTCGAAACCATCGCCGCTTTCGCCAGGACCATGGGTCCGGCAACCGGCTCCTGCGAGACCCTGATCGATCGCTCCGTCTCCTCGCCGCTGTTCGCCGCGCTGGTCAACGGCGCCTCCTCGCATGTCGCCGAGCAGGACGACGTGCACAATGGTTCGGTCTTCCACCCCGCCGCCGTGGTCTTTCCGGCAGCACTCGCGATCGCCCAGTCCATCCGCGCTTCCGGTCAGGAGTTCATCGCCGCTGTCACGGCCGGCTACGAGGTGGGCATCCGCGTCGGCGAATTTCTCGGCCGGTCGCACTACAAGGTCTTCCACACCACCGGCACGGCCGGGACGCTGGCCGCCGCCGCCGCCGCGGGACGCCTGCTGAAGCTGTCGCCCGATGCCATGCTCCATGCCTTCGGCTCGGCCGGCACGCAGGCCGCCGGCCTGTGGGAATTCCTGCGCGACGCGGCCGATTCCAAGCCGCTCCACACCGGCAAGGCCGCCGCCAACGGCCTCACCGCCGCCTTCCTCGCCCGCGACGGCTTCACCGGGGCGAGCCGCATCCTCGAGGGCCCGCAGGGCATGGCCGCCGGCATGTCGAGCGACGCCGACCCCGCGAAGCTGACCGACCGGCTCGGCACGCGCTGGGCGCTGGCCGAGACCTCCTTCAAGTTCCACGCCTCCTGCCGCCACACCCACCCGGCCGCCGACGCGCTCCTGAAGGCCATGACCGACGCGCAGTTGACGATCGGCGACATCGCGGCCGTCACCGCGCGCGTGCACCAGGCCGCGATCGACGTGCTCGGCCCCGTCGTCGTGCCGTCGAGCGTCCACCAGGCGAAGTTTTCCATGGGTACGACGCTCGGTCTCATCGCTTTGCACGGCCGGGCCGGCATGGCCGAATTCGATCGCGACCACGCCCGCCCCGATGTCGCCGCGTTCCGCGACCGGGTGACGATGGTGCTGGACGACGAGGTGAACGCCGCCTATCCCGCCCGCTGGATCGGCAAGGTCGAGGTCGCGACGGCCGACGGGCGCCGCATCGCGGCGCGGGTCGACGAGCCCAAGGGCGATCCCGGCAACACGCTGTCGCGCAGCGAGATCGACGCGAAGGTGCGTGGCCTTGCCGCTTTTTCCAGCGCCGCGACGCCGCCCGAGATGGACGCACTGCTCGATCGGCTCTGGAACATCGATCGCGCCAATGCGCTGGGCGCCCTGATGCCCCGCCGCCCAGCCGACTGACGGGTCCGGAAACCAGACGCAAGGACGAGGGAACGACCATGCCGATCAAGGACCTGCCGCAGGGAGACGAGATCGCCCAGATCCGCGAGAGCGTGCGCAAGCTGTGCGAGACCTTCCCGCCGGACTACTGGCGCAGGCTCGACCGGGAGAGCGCGTACCCGTCGGAATTCGTGAAGGCCCTGTCGGATGCCGGCTACCTGTCGGTGCTGATCCCCGAGGCCTATGGCGGTTCCGGCCTGCCGCTTTCGGCGGCGGCCGCCATCCTGGAGGAGGTCCAGCGCGCGGGCGCCAACGGCGCGGCCTGCCACGCGCAGATGTACATCATGGGCGCTCTGCTGCGGCACGGCAGCGAGGCGCAGAAGCAGGCCTACCTGCCCGCCATCGCGGCGGGTGAGCTTCGGTTGCAGGCCTTCGGCGTGACCGAACCGACGAGCGGCACCGACACCACCTCGATCCGCACCTTCGCCAGGCGCGATGGCGATCACTACGTCGTCAACGGCCAGAAGGTCTGGACCTCGCGCGCCGAACATTCCGACCTGATGCTTCTGCTTGCCCGCACCACGGCGAAGGAAGACGTCGCCAAGCGCACCGACGGGCTTTCGGTCTTCATCGTCGACATGCGCCAGGCGCTGACGGCCGGCATGACGATCAAGCCGATCCGCACGATGATGAACCACTCCACCACCGAGGTCTTTCTCGACAATGTCCGCATCCCGGCCGAAAACCTGATCGGTGAGGAGGGCAAGGGCTTCCGCTACATCCTGTCGGGCATGAACGCCGAGCGCATCCTGATCGCCGCCGAATGCATTGGCGACGCCAAGTGGTTCATCGACAAGGCCTCCGCCTATGCCGGCGAGCGCAAGGTCTTCGGCCGGCCGATCGGCCAGAACCAGGGCGTCCAGTTCCCGATCGCCCGCGCCTATGCGCAGATGCGCGCCGCCGAACTGATGGTGCACCAGGCCGCTTCCCTCTTCGAGGCGGGCGAGGATTGCGGCGAACAGGCCAACATGGCCAAGATGCTGGCGGCCGAAGCCTCGTGGGCGGCGGCGGAAGCCTGCGTCCAGACCCATGGCGGCTTCGGCTTCGCGGAGGAATACGACGTCGAGCGCAAGTTCCGCGAGACGCGGCTCTACCAGGTCGCGCCGATCTCCACCAACCTGATCCTGAGCTATGTCGCCGAGCACGTGCTCGGCCTGCCGCGCTCCTACTGATCCGGCGAGGTGGCGTCATGGACGGGATCGACATCGGGCACCTGAAGCAGTGGGTCGGCCGCGAGGATCGGCAGGCCGACGTCGTCACGCCGGGCCTCGTCGAGCGGTTTCATGCGACGCTCGGCGCGTCGGCGTTCCACGAGGCGGGCGAGGCCCCGCTCGCCATCCACTGGTGCCTGTCGCCGCCGTCCCTCGGTCCGGACGCGCTCGGCCCGGACGGCCATCCCGTGCGCGGCGGCTTCCTGCCGCCGGTGCCGCTGCCGCGGCGCATGTGGGCGGGCGGTCAACTGGATTTTCATGCACCGCTTCAGGTGGGGGCGGAAGTCACGCGCGTCTCGCGCATCGCCGATGTCGCCCACAAGGCGGGCCGCAGCGGCGAACTCGTCTTCGTGACGGTGGAACATGCCATCGAGAGCGACGGCCGGACGATGCTGAGCGAGCGCCAGGACATCGTCTACCGCCCGGCGGCGGAACCCGGCCTGACGTCAGCCACCGCCCCTCGGCAGCCTTTGGCCGACCCGCGCAAGGCCGAGGTCAGCGACACCGTCGACGCGACCACGACGCTGCTCTTCCGCTACTCCGCGCTCACCTTCAACGGCCACCGCATCCATTACGACGTCGACTACGCGCGGCAGGCGGAAGGTTACCCCGGCCTCGTCGTGCACGGCCCCTTGCAGGCGACGCTCATGTTGCATCTCGCCGCGCGCATGTCCGGCGGACGAACCCCGCGACGCTTCGCCTATCGCGGCGTCGCACCGCTCTTCCATGGCGCCCCGTTCACGGTCAATGCCGCGGAGGCAAGGCAGGGGCTGGAACTCTGGTGCGCGGATGCGGCGGCGCATCCGACGATGACCGCGACCGCGGTCTTCTGAACCAGCCGGGCAGGGCGTCGTCCCGTCAGGACCGCCCTTCGAGGCTGGTCTCCAGCGCGGCGGCCTCGGGGAGCGCCTCGGGTTCGTACGCGGCCGCGAGCCCGGACATTTCCTCGCCCGCGGCTTCCCGCACCCATTCGCGCCAGATCGCCACCAGCAGCGCCATCAGCACCGGTCCGATGAACAGGCCGAGGAACCCCATCGTTTTCACCCCGCCGATGAGGCCGAAGAAGGTCGGCAGGAATGGCAGGCTGATCGGCCCGCCGACGAGCCTGGGCCGGATCGTCTTGTCGACGATGAACAGTTCCAGGCTGCCCCATGCGAAGAGGCCGATGCCGGCCACCGGCGAACCGCTGGCGAGGAGATAGATCGAAACCAGGGTCATGGCCAGCGGTGCGCCGCCCGGTACCAGCGCCAGCAGCCCGGTGATCACCCCCAGCGTCACCGGGGAAGGAACTCCTGCGATCCAGTAGGCGGTGCCGAGCACGATACCCTCGCCGATGGCGATCAGCGTCATGCCCACCACCGTCGAGCGGATCGTCAGGGGAACGACGCGCGAGATCCGCTCCCAGCGGGCCGGCAGGATGCGTTCGCCGATCTTGTCGAGCTCGCCGGCGAAGCTTTCGCCATCGCGATAGACGAAGAACAGCACGATCATCATGAACAGCAAGGTCAGGATCAGGTCGAAGGCGCCGCTGCCCGTGGCCAGCACCGCGCGGTAGATGTTGCCGATGTTGGCGCCGCTGACCATCTGGGCGAGTTCGCCCAGCGCCCCGGGGTGGCCGATGTAGCGGACCCACTGCTCGTCGAGCCACTTTCCCACCAATGGAAGCTCGGCGATCCAGAACGGCGTCGTCGCGCCGCGCTCGTTGGTCTCGACAGCCCAGCTGAACCAGATGGCGATCTCGTCCAGCGTGTAGGCGATGGCGACCGCGATCGGCACCACCAGGAAGAACAGGATCAGCAGGATCGCGATCGTGGCGCCGAGCGTGCTGCTACCGCCGGTCCGGTCGAGCAGATGCCGGTAGAGCGGCCAGCTGGCGAAGCCGATGACCAGCGCCGCCAGCACCGGCACGAGAAAATCCTGAAAGAAATAGATCCCGGCCGCCGCGATCAGGACCAGAAGCCAGCGCGCGGCCGAGAGCGGCGGGATCAGGGCGGTGCGTGTCGGGAGCGACGAGCCAAGCCAAGGCTGCTCGTCTCGATTCGCCCGGGGTTCCATCACTGTGGGCTCGCTGTTGTCCCCCGCTTGTGTCCCAAGTGCCGGCGGTTTGCAAGCGCCCGCTCGAGCCGCACGCCGCCGGGGCGACGAGGAAGCGGCCACCGCTCATCGTCTCAGTCGAGCGTGGCCACCTTCGGATGCGACAGGGCGGTGATGATGCCGCGCAGTTCGGCCAGACCCTTCAGCCGTCCGATGGAGGGATAGCCCGGCTGCGCCTTGCGGTTCAGGTCGTCGAGAATGTCCTGCCCGTGGTCCGGCCGCATCGGGATCGACCAGTCGGCCCGGCCCGCGGCCTTGCGCCGGTTCTCCTCGCGCAGCGCGGCGGCCAGCAGCGCGACCATGTCGGTGTCGCCGCCCAGATGTTCGGCTTCGTGGAAGGAGCCCCTGATCGCGCCGGTCTCGCGCTTGACGTTGCGCAGGTGGAGGAAGTGCACCCGCTCGCCCATCCGCTCCATCATGCCGGGCAGGTCATTGTCCGGCCGTGCGCCGAGCGAGCCGCTGCACAGCGTGATGCCGTTCGCGGGCGTGTCCACCGCGCTCATGATCGCCTGGTAGTCGGCCTCCGTCGACATGACGCGCGGCAGGCCGAGCAGGTCGAAGGGCGGGTCGTCCGGATGGCAGCAGAGCCTCAGGCCGAGATCCTCGGCCACCGGCGCCACTTCGGTCAGGAAATCGATGAAATGCGCGCGCAGCCGCCCGGCGTCGATCGAGCCGTACTCGTCGAGGTGCCGGCGAACGTCGTCGAGCGTGAAGTTTTCGGCCGCACCGGGCAGGCCGAAGACGACGTTGCGGGCGAGTGCGTCGCGATCCGCCGCGCTCATCGCCGCGTGACGCGCCCGGGCCGTCTCGGCGATCTCGTCGGGATAGTCGGCAGCGGCGTTGCGCCGCGAAAGGATGTGGATGTCGAAGGCGGCGAAATCGGCATAATCGAAGCGCATGCAGGTCGCCCCGGTCGGCACCCGCCAGGCCAGCGACGTGCGTGTCCAGTCGAGCACCGGCATGAAATTGTAGCAGATCACCTCGATGCCGGCGTCCGCCAGGTTCTTCAGGCTGATCTTGTAGTTGGCGATGTGTTCGCGCCAGGCGCCCTTCTGCTTCTTGATGTCCTCCGACACAGGCAGGCTTTCGACCACCTCCCAGCGCAATCCGGAGGGCTGGCCGTCCTTCATCACGGACAGCTCGCGCTGGCGCCTGGCGATCTCATCGGGCGACCAGACGTTGCCGGTGGTCACATGGTGAAGCGCGGTCACCACGCCTTCCACGCCGGCCTGGAGCATGTCGTCTATCGACACGATGTCCTTCGGTCCGAACCATCGCCAGGTCTGTCTCATGCGCTTCTCCTCTCGCCGGGCTCTTCTTCTAGCCGAAAGCCGCGTGGCGTGGCGATATCAGAACGTCGCGGTGCAGGACATGGGCAAAAAGCGCAAGCCGATGAGACGGCAGCCATGCCCGTCCGTCGGACCGCTCCGGAGTGGCCCGGGGCGACACACAGCCCAAACGCCCGTGCGCCATGCGGTTGGTGGGGGAGGGCATTCGCCCTCCCGCCTGCACGGCATTTCGCGTCTGGACCGGGGCCCGTCAGATCGCCTGGTAGGCGGCCAGAACCGCGGCCACCTGACTGGCGTTCATGGCCTGGATCTGCGCCGAGGTCAGCGCCTGCACCTGATCGGCGCTCAGGCTGCCGATGTCGTCGGCGGAGAGGCCTGAGATGCCGTTGGCGCTGATCGCCGCGATGTCGCCGGTCGAGAATTCGGCGAGGTCGTCCGTCGTCATGGCCGCGATCTGGCTGCCGCTCAGGGCCGCCGTCTGCGCTTCCGTGAACGCCTCGATCTGTTCCGAGGTCATGGCGTCGATGTGGTTCGCGTTCAGGCCGGTGACGGCGTTGACACTCAGCGCCGTCACCTGGTCGGTGCTCAGGGCGCCGATCTGGTCGGTGGTCATCGCACCCACCTGTGCCGCGTTCAGTGCGCCGATCTGGCCGGTCGAGAGCGCGGCGATCTGGTCGGTCGTGAAGGCCGCCACCTGGGTTGGCTTCAGGCCTGCAATCTGGGCGTTCGACAGAGCACCCAGCTGGTCCGTGGTCAGCGCCGAGATCGCGTCGTTGCCGAGCCCGGAAATCGACTTGGCGTTGATCGCCGAAATCGCACCAGTCGAGAACTCCGCGATGTCGTCGGCGCCGAGCGCGCCCAGTTGCGTGGCGCTGAGTACGGCGACCTGCCCGGTCGTCAATGCGCCGACCTGCTCAGTCGACAGTGTCCCCATCTGGGCCGCCGTCAGGCCGACGACCGCCTTCGTCGTCAGCGCACCAACCTGATCGGTGGACAGCGCGCCAATCTGGCTCGTGGTCATGCCGGCCACCTGCGTCGCGCCGAGCGCACCCACCTGCGCAGAGGAGAGGTCGCCGATCTGGGCGGTCGTCAGCGCCGCAACCTGGGCGGCGGTCATCGCCGCGACCTGCGCCGTCGACAGGGCGCCGATCTGGTCCGTCGTCAGCGCGGCGACCGCGCTGGTGGACAGGCCGGAGATCGACTTGGCGTTGATTGCCGCGATCGCGCCGGTGGAGAACTCGGCGATGTCGTCGGCGCCGAGTGCGCCAAGCTGCGTGGCGCTCATGGCCCCGATCTGGGCGGTGGTGAGCGCACCGACCTGTTCGGTGCTCATGGCGCCGATCTGGGACGCCGATAGTCCGGTCATGGCCTTGGCGCTGAGCGCCGCGACCTGGTCGGTGCTCAGGGCGCCGATCTGGTCGGTGGTCATTCCGGCCACCTGCGTCGCGCCGAGCGCACCGACTTGCCCGGTGGACAGCGCGCCGATCTGGTCGGTCGTGAGCGCCGCCACCTGGCTCGCCTTCAGCCCGGCCATCTGACCGTTCGTCAAGGCGCCGATCTGGTCGGTCGTCAGGGCGGCGACCGCGCCGGTCGACAAGCCTGCGATCGACTTGGCGTTGATCGCGGTCATCGCCTCTGTGGAGAATTCGCCGATGTCGTCGGCGCTGAGCGCTCCGAGTTGCGCAGCGCTCAGCGCGCCGATCTGGCTCGTGGTCAGTGCCCCGACCTGCTCGGTGCTCAGGGCTTCGATCTGCGCCGGCTTGAGGCCGGTCATCGCTTTGGCGCTCAGCGCGGCCACCTGCTCGGTGCTCATGGCGCCGATCTGGTCTGCCGTCAGGGAGCCGACCTGGGCCGCCGTCAGCGCGCCGATCTGGCCGGTCGAGAGATCACCGATCTGGTCGGTGGTAAAAGCTGCCACCTGGGTTCCCTTGAGCGCGGCGATCTGGCCATTGGTCAGCGCGCCGATCTGATCGGTCGAGAGCGCCGCCACGGCGGCTGTCGAGAGGCCGGAGATCGCCTTGGTGCTGGTCGCCGTGATGTCGGCGGTGGAAAACTCCGCGATGCCGTCCGCGCTGATCGCCGCAATCTGCGTGGCGCTCAAGGCCGAGACCTGGGTCGCCGACAGCGCCTCGATCTGTTCCGTGGTCATGGCGCCGATCTGCGTTGCGGTCAGGCCCGTCACGGCCTTGGCGCTGAGGGCCGTGACCTGATCGGTCGTCAGCGCGCCGATCTGGTCGGTCGTCAACGCGCCGACCTGCGCCGCCGTCAAGGCGCCGATCTGGCCAGTCGAGAGTTCGCCGATCTGGCCGGTGGTGAACGCGGCCACCTGGCTCGGCTTCAGCGCCGCCATCTGGCCGTTGGTCAGGGCGCCGATCTGGTCCGTCGTCAGCGCAGCCACCGCGTCATTGGAAAGACCCGAAATCGCCTTGGTGTTCATGGCGGCGATCTCGTCGGCCGAAAATTCCACGATGTCGGCCGCGCTGAGCGCCCCGAGCTGTGCCGCGGTCATGGCGCCGGTCTGGGTGGTGTCCAGCGCCTCGATCTGCTCCGTGCTCATGGCGCCGATCTGGCTCGCCGACAGGCCGGCCACCGCCTTGGCGCTCAATGCTCCCACCTGGTCGGTGCTCATGGCGCCGATCTGGTCGCTGGTCAGGCCCGTCACCTGGGCCGCTCCCAGCGCGCCGACCTGGGCGGTCGACAACGCTTCGATCTGGCTGGTTGTGAAGGCCGCCACCTGGCTCGCCTTCAGGCTGGAAATCTGCCCGTTGGTGAGTGCCCCGACCTGATCTTCCGACAGCGCCGCGACGGCGGCGGCCGAGAGACCGGAGATCGCCTTGGCGCTGATCGCCGCGATGGCCTCCGCGGAGAGTTCGGCGATGTCGTCGGCGCCGAGGGCTCCGATCTGCTTGTCATTGAGCGCGGCCACCTGGTCGTTCGTCAATGCGCCGACCTGTTCGGTCGACAGCGCCCCGACCTGCGTCACCGTCAGGCCGGTCACGGCCTTGGCGCTCATCGCGCCGATCTGACCGGTCGACAGCGCGCCGATCTGGTCGGTCGTCAACGCTCCCACTTGGGGCGCCGTCAACGCGCCCACCTGGTCGGTGGAGAGGTAGCCGATCTGGTCGGTGGTCAGGGCCGCGACCTGCTTGCCGCTCAACGCGGCGACCTGGCCGTTGCTCATCGCGCCGATCTGGCTTTCCGAAAGTGCAGCGACCGCGGCGGTCGACAGGCCCGAGATCGCCTTGGCACTGATCGCGGATATGGCATCGGTCGACAGTTCGGCAATGCCGTCGGCACCCAGTGCCCCGAGCTGCTTGTCATTCAGCGCCGCGATCTGGCCCGTCGACAGCGCTCCCACCTTTTCCGGCGACAGCGCCCCGATTTGCGTCGCCGTCAAGCCGGTGACGGCTTTGGTGCTCAGCGCCGCGACCTGATCGGCCGTCATCGCGCCGATCAGGTCGGCGGTTAGCGCCCCTGCCTGCGGCGCCGTCAAGGCGCCGACCTGGCCGGTCGTGAGATAGCCGATCTGGTCGGTGGTCAGCGCGGCCACCTGGCTCGTCTTCAGATTGGAAATCTGGGCGTTGGAGAGGGCGCCGACCTGATCTTCGGACAGCGCGGCGACCGCGGCGGTCGAAAGACCGGAGATCGCCTTGGCGTTGAGCGCCCCGATGGCGTCGGTTGAGAGTTCGGCAATGCCAGCGGCGCCCAGCGCGCCCAGCTGCTTGTCATTGAGCGACGCGATCTGGCCGGTCGTCAGCGCACCGATCTGGTCCGTCGACAAGGCGCCGACCTGCGTCGCGGTCAGCCCGGTGATGGCCTTCGTGCTCAGCGCCGCCACCTGGTCCTCGGTCAGCGCGCCGATCTGGTCGGTCGTCAGGGCGCCGACCTGCGTCGCCGTCAGCGCTCCCACCTGATCCGTGGTGAGATATCCGATCTGGTCGGTCGTCAGCGCAGCGACCTGTGTCCCCTTCAACGCCGCCAACTGGCCGGAGGACAGGGCGCCGATCTGGTCTTCCGAGAGAGCGGCGACCGCATCCGTCGACAGTCCGCCGATCGCCTTCGCGCTGATCGCCGAAATGGCGTCGGTCGACAGCACCCCGATGGCGTCGGCGCCCAGGGCGCCCAACTGCTTGTCGTTCATCGCGCCGACCTGTGCCGTGATGAGCGCATCCACCTGGTCCGTCGACAGCGCCCCCACTTGCGTTGCCGTCAGGCCCGAGACCGCCTTGGCGCTCATCGCCCCGATCTGGTCCGTGCTCAGCGCGCCGATCTGGTCGGTCGTCAGCGCGCCGGCCTGCGCCGCCGTCAGGGCGCCCACCTGGTCGTTCGACAGATATCCGATCTGGTCCGTCGTCAGCGCCGCCACCTGGGTCGGCTTCATGCCAGCGATCTGCGCGTTCGATAGCGCGCCGACCTGGGCTTCGGAAAGCGCCGAGACGGCGTTGGTCCACAACCCACCGATGGCCTTGGCGTTGATCGATCCGATGGCTTCAGCCGAGAATGAGGCGATGGCGCCGGTGCCCAAAGCGCCGATCTGCTTGTCGTCGAGCGCCGCGATCTGCCCCGTCGTCAGTGCGCCGGTCTGGAGTTCGTGCATTCCGCCTAGAACGAATGGCGAGAGACCGGTGATGGCTTTCGCGCTGATCGCCGCGACCTGATCTCCGGTCAGCTGCCCGATATGCGCCCACGACATCGCGCCGACCTGCTGCGCCGTCAGCGCGCCGATCTGGTCGTTCGTGAAACTGCCGATCTGCTCGGGCCACATCGCCGCGATCTGGCTCGGCTTGAATGCGGCGATCTGCGCGTTGGACAGGGCGCCGAGCTGGTCCTCCGAAAGATACTGGATCGCAGGATCCGACAAGCCCGAGATCGCCTTGGCGCTGATGGCCGAAATGGCGTCGGTCGAAAGCACCATGATGTCGTCGAAGTCCAGCGCGCCGAGCTGCTTGTCATTGAGCGCCGCGATCTGGCCGGTCGTCAGCGCGCCCACCTGGTCGGTGGAGAGCGCCCCGACCTGGGAGGCTGTCAATCCAGTCACCGCCTTGGCGCCGATCGCCGCGATCTGGTCTTCCGACAGGGCCCCGATCTGCTCCGTCGTCAGGGCGCCGACCTGCGCCGCGGTCAATGCGCCGATCTGGCCCGTGGTCAATGCGCCGATCTGGTCGGTCGTCATCGCTGCCACCTGCTTGGCGGAGAGGGCCGAAATCTGCCCGTTCGACATCGCGCCGAGTTGGTCGGTCGAAATCGCGGCCACGGCAGCGGTCGAAAGACCGGAGATCGCCTTGGTGCTGATCGCGCCGATTTCCTCGGCGGAGAATTCGGCGATGTCGTCGGCGCTGAGCGCCGCAAGCTGCGACGCGCTCAGCGCGCTTGTCTGGCCCGTCCCGAGCGCCTCGATCTGCTCCGTGCTGAAGGCGGCGATCTGGCTGGCCGAGAGGCCCGTCACCGCCTTGTCGCTCAGCGCCGCCACCTGCCCGGTGCTCATCGCGCCGATCTGGTCCGTCGTCAGGGCGCCGGCCTGCGCCGCCGTCATCGCGCCTACCTGGCCGGTGGAGAGGTAACCGATCTGGTCGGTGGTCAAGGCCGCAACCTGCGTGCCTTTGAGAGACGCGATCTGCGCGGTGGACAGGGCGCCGATCTGGTCTTCCGACAATGCGGCAACCGCCGCCGTCGAGAGGCCCGAGATCGCCTTGGCGCTGATCGCCGAAATGGCGTCGGTGGAAAGCTCGGCGATGTCGTCGGCGCCCAGCGCCCCGAGCTGCTTGTCATTCATCGCCGCGATCTGGCCGGTCGTCAGCGCGCCCACCTGATCCGTCGACAAGGCGCCGACCTGCGCGGCCGTCAGGCCGGTCACGGCCTTCGTGCTGAGTGCCGCCACCTGACCGGTGCTCATCGCGCCGATCTGGTCCGTCGTCAGGGCGCCGGCCTGCGCCGCGGTCATCGCGCCCACCTGGCCGGTGGAGAGGTAACCGATCTGGTCGGTCGTCAGCGCGGCGACCTGCGTGCCCTTGAGGGCCGAGATCTGTCCGTTCGACAGGGCGCCGATCTGGGATTCCGACAGCGCGGCGATCGAAGCGGTCGACAGGCCCGAGATCGCCTTGGCGCTGATCGCCGAGATGGCGTCGGTCGAGAGTTCAGCAATGGCATCGGCGCCGAGCGCACCGATCTGCTTGTCGTTCATCGCCGCAATCTGGCTGGTTGTGAGCGCGCCCACCTGTTCGGTCGACAGCGAGCCAACCTGGGCTGCCGTGAGCCCGGTCACAGCCTTGGCGCTCAGCGCCGCGATCTGGCCGGCCGTCATGGCCCCGATCTGGTCGGTGGTCAGGGCGCTGGCCTGTCCGGCCGTCAAGGCGCCCACCTGACCTGTCGAAAGATAGCCGATCTGGTCGGTCGTGAGCGCGGCCACCTGCTTGGCGCCCATCGAGGAGATCTGACCGCTGGACAGGGCCCCGATCTGGTCCTCCGACAGCGCGGCGACCGCGGCGGTCGACAGGCCGGAAATCGCTTTGGCGCTGATCGCCGCAATCGCGTCGGTCGAGAATTCCGCGATGGCGTCGGCGCCGAGTGCGCCAATCTGCGAGGCGTCGAGCGCCCTGATCTGCGTCGTCGTGAGAGCCCCGACCTGTTCGGTGGTCAGCGCGCCGATCTGCGCAGCCTTGAGGCCCGTGACCGCCTTGGCGGAAAGGGCGCCGACCTGATCCGTGGTCATTGCGCCGATCTGGGCGCTGGTCATCGCTCCTGCCTGCGCCGCCGTCAGTGCACCCACCTGGTCGGTGGAGAGGTAGCCGATCTGGTCGGTGGTCAGCGCCGCCGCCTGCCTGGCGCTCATGGCCGAGATCTGGGCCTTGGACAGCGCGCCGATCTGGTCTTCGGAAAGCGATGCAACCGCGTCGGTCGACAGACCAGCGATCGCCTTGGCGCTGATGGCCGAAATCGCGTCGGCGGAGAGTTCGGCGACGGCATCCGTGCCCAGTGCGCCAAGCTGCGCGGCGCTCAGGGCACTGACCTGCGTCGTGGAGAGCGCGCCGATCTGCTCGGCGCTCATGGCGCCGACCTGCGCGGCCTTCAGGCCGGTGATGGCTTTCGCGCTGAGCGCGCCGACCTGATCCGTCGTGAGTGCACCGATCTGGTCGTTCGTCAGGCCGCCGGTCTGGGCTGCCGTCATCGCGCCCACCTGGCCAGTGGAGAGATAGCCGATCTGGTCGGTGGTCAGAGCCGCGACCTGCTTGGCGCTCAGCGCCGCGACCTGGCCGTTGCTCAGCGCTCCGATCTGGGCTTCCGACAGCGCGGCCACGGCAGCGGTCGACAGGCCCGAGATTGCCTTTGCGCTGATCGCCGAGATGGCGTCGGTCGACAGTTCGGCAATGGCATCGGCGCCGAGCGCCCCGACCTGCTTGTCGTTCAGCGCCCTGATCTGCGTCGTCGTCAGCGCACCGATCTGCTCGGGACTGAACGCCGCGATCTGGGTCGCCTTCAGGCCGGTGATCGCCTTTGCGCTCAGGGCTCCCACCTGGTCCGTGCTCATGGCGCCGATCTGGGCCGTCGTCAACGCGGTCGCCTGGGCCGCCGTCAGGGCTCCCACCTGGGACGTCGTCAGCGCGCCGATCTGGTCCGAGGTCATCGCGCCGACCTGGGTCGGCTTCAACCCGCTGATCTGGGCTGCCGTCAGGGCGCCGAGCTGGTCTTCGGAAAGCGCCGCGATCACGTCGTTGGACAGGCCGGAGATGGCCTTGGCATTGATCGCGGCGATCTCGTCGGTTGTGAAGCCGGCAATGTCGTCGGCGCTGAGCGCACCGAGCTGCGTGGCATTGAGGGCGGAGATCTGCTGGGCATCGAGCGCCTCGATCTGCTCCGCCGACAGCGCGCCGATCTGGCTGCTGCTGAGGGCGGCGACCTGCGTCTTGCCGAGCGCCTGGATCTTCGTCTCGTCGAGCACCGCCAGCTGGTCGACGGTGAGCCCCTTCACCGATCCCGCCGAGATCGACTTGAGCTGGTCGGTGTTGAACGCCTCGAAATCCTCGATCTCGATCGCGGCGACTTGCTGGGCACTAAGCGCGCCGACCTGGGCGGTGGAGAGCGCGGCGATGTCGTCGGGCGTCAGCGCGGCGATCGTCGAGGTCGACATCGACCGGATCTGTGCCACGGAGAAGGACGAAACGATCGATGTCATTTGCGGCGCCTTTGTCGGTACGCGTTTACACCAGTCGCATCGATTCTTGGGGCTGCACGAACCCGCCGAAGCGGCGGGACGCGCACCGCGCCCTCGTCGACGGACGCCATTCGAGCCGCGCCGAAGGGCGAGGGTCGTCCGGGCATCCGCGAAGATGCGACCTTATGCTGCCTGTGACATGGCTCTCTCGCAGGAGCCTGTGCGTCGGAGATGCATCATGCATGCGGAGCGCATCGCGCCCCGATCCCGAGCCTGTTTATGCGAGCGTCTTTCCGGGGGAAGTCCGCGTCACCCATTTCCATCCAGGGACCGCATGGCTGCAATCGATGGATGGAGTCCTTGCCGGGAGAGATATCAGGACATTCTCTAATTTTGTTTTAACGCGAACCGAATCGCCCCGTCGGGAATCGCCGCGCCGCCCCCGAAACCCGTTCCAGCCGAGACGTCGGCGAGGGCGGCGGCCGCCCGCTTCAGGCGAGGAGCGCGCCGGGGTTCATCAGGTTCTTCGGGTCCAGCGTTCGCTTGATGTCCCGCATGATGGCGAGCCGGACCGGGTCGCCCAGACGCTCGAGCTCCGTCACCAGCTTGCGGCCGATGCCGTGCTCGGCCGAGATGGTGCCGCCGTGTCGCGCCGCCACGTCGTGGATGGCCATCTCCACCTCGAGCGCCTTCGCCTCTGGATCGGGCAAGGCCGCCCAATAGGCGTGGCTGAACATGACCGTGAAATGGACGTTCCCGTCACCGAGATGCGAGACGACCAGCACGCGCGCGTCCGGAAACCGCTGCGCGGTGACCTCGCTTGCCGCCTCGATGAAGGCCGGAACGGCCGAGTTGCGCACCGCTGTGTCATGCACGATGCCGACGCCCTCGATCTTGTGCGCTTCCGTGATCGCGTGACGGAAGCGCCAGATATCGGCCGCCTGGCCGTCGCTCTGCGCAATCACCGCGTCCACGACCAGCCCGGCCTCCATGGCCTCCGCGAGCACCTCCTCCAGCGCCGCTTGCAGCGATGCGTTCGGGTCCACGTCGCCGAGTTCGATCATCACCGACCAGGCGGGCGTTTCCGCGAAAACGCTTCGAACGCGAGGGATGTGGCCGCGGATGCAGTCGACCTCCGCCCCGTTCAGCATCTCGAAGGCTTCGATCGCGTCGCCGCAGCGGTGCTGCAGCCGCGACAAGAGCTCGACCGCCGCCTGCGGATCGCTGACCGAAACCCAGGCGTGTGCGCGCGCGCCGATCGGCGGATGCAACCGCAGCGCCGCGCCCGTGATCAGCCCGAGCGTGCCTTCCGCGCCGATGAAGAGCTGGCGCAACTCATAGCCGGTGTTGTTCTTCTTCAGCGCTTCCATCTCGCGCAGGATGCGCCCGTCCGCCAGCACCGCCTCGAGGCCGGCCACCAGGCTGCGCATGGCGCCGTAGCGGACGACGCCCGTTCCACCCGCATTGGTGGAGATCAGCCCGCCGATCTGCGCGGTTCCCTCCGAGCCCAGATGCAGCGGAAACTGCCGGTCGGCATCTGCGGCCGCCTCGTGGACGGCCGAAAGCGTGACGCCGGCATCGACCGAAATCACGTTGCCGGCCTGGTCGAGGTTCCGGATCCGGTTCATGCGCCGCATCCCGACCACGATTCCGGTGGCGCCGTTGCCGCCAGCCGTGGGCACCGCGCCAAAGCACAGTCCCGTATTGCCGCCGAGCGGAAACACGGGCACCTCGTGCTCGCTGGCCAGCCGCATGATCGCCGATGCCTCCTCCGCGCTGGCCGGCAGAGCCACGGCCTGCGCGCGACCGGTCATCCGCCCGCGGAAATCCGTGAGATAAGGGGCGACGTCGGCATCGTCCGTCAGCAGGCCTTGTCGACCGAGGGCAGCACCGAGACCCTCGAGAAATGCACTCATGCCGCCTCTTCCATGTCCCGCATCGCCGAATGCACCTCTTCCAGTGCCTTGCGCGTCTCGCTCGACGGGCTGGTGAGAGGCAGTCGGACCTGTCCTGCTCGCAGGCCGGCGAGATTCATGTAGTACTTCAGCGGCCCCGGGTTGGTCTCACGATAGATCGTATCGATGACGGGGTCGAGCTTCTGCTGCAGCCTGATCGCCGCGTCCAGCTTGCCCGCGCGGGCGAGGTTGAACACGTCGATCCAGATGCGCGGATAGACGGAGGCCGAGGCGAGGACGCCGCCCTGGGCACCCAGCGCGACGTGGGTGGCAAACAGTGGCTCCTCGCCGCTCAGCATCGCCATCTTGCCGCCGGCGAACTTCATCGCCTTGATGAATTCCGGCACGTCGTAGGACGAGCATTTCATGCCGATGATCGAACCGTCCTCGGCCAGGGTCGCGATGGTTTCAGCCTTGAGCGCCACGCCCGTGCGGCGGGGGATCTCATAGGCGAGCACCGGGATCCCGACCTCCTGGCGAAAGGCGCGGAAGTAGGCGACCATGCCGTCCTGGGGGCCCGCCGCGTAGTACGGCGTCACCGCCATGACGCCGCTGGCGCCGGCCTTGCGAAAGTCGAGCGCGGCCTCGACCGCGTCCTTGAAGCCGGTGGCGAGCACGCCCGGCAGCACCGGGGCGCCGTCGGCAACCTCGACGCAGGCCCGGACGACATCGGCGCGCTCGGCGCGCGACAGCGCGGGATACTCACCGGTTCCGCCGATGGGCACGATGCCGGTGGCGCCGCTTCTCAACTGGAAGCGGACCAGTGATTTCAGCGCCTCGAAGTCGACCGAGCCATCCTCGGCGAACGGAGTCACGATGGCCGTGAAGAGGCCGGTCAGGTCATCCTGGGTCAATGTCATGAAGGTCTATCCCGAAGTCAGTCTACGAAGCCGAAGAGGCGGGGAAGGGTCAGCGAGACGGCCGGCACGTAGGTGACGACCAGCAGGACCGCGAGGTTGGAGAGCAGGAAGGGTATGCTCTGCCGGACGATGGCGCCCAGAGGCACCCCGGATATGGATGAGCCGAGGTAGAGCGCCAGTCCGTAGGGCGGCGTCATCAGGCCGATCATGACGTTGACCACCATGATCACGCCGAAATGCACCGGGTCCACGCCCATCGCGGCGAGGATTGGGGTGAACAGCGGCGCAAACAGCAGCAGCTGGACCGAATCGCCGATCCATAGGCCGTTCAGCAGGAAGAAGACATTCAGCATCAGGAGCAGCATCCACGGCTCCAGCTGCATGTCGCGAACCATCGTGCTGAGTTCGCTCGGCACGCGCTCGTTGGCGAGCACCCAGCTGATGATCGTGGCGAAGCCGACGATCAGATAGACCGACGCCGAGGTGCGGGCGGCCCGGTCGAGAATGCCCCAGAACGCCTTCAGTGTGAGATTGCGGTAGGCGAAAACGCCGATGATCGTGGCATAGGCGACCGCGATCGCCGCGGCCTCGGTCGCCGTGAAGACGCCGGAGATGATGCCGCCGATGATGATCACCGGCATGATGATGGCGAAGAAGGCATTGAAGATGATGCCGGCCGCCACGGCGAAGGTGAGGTTGAGGATCGGATTGCTGGGGAAGCCCTTGCGGCGGGCCATCACGAAGAGAACCGCCATCTGCGCCATGCCGAGAAGAAGCCCGGGCACCGCGCCCGCCAGAAACAGCGCGGCGATCGACGTGTTCGTCAGCGCTGCGAAGACGATGAGCGGAATCGACGGCGGGATGATCGGCCCCTGGATCGCCGAACTCACCGTCAGCGCCGCTGCGAAGTCGGTGCGATAGCCGTCCTTTTCCATCATCTTGATCTCGACGGGACCGAGCGCCGAGATATCGGCCAGCGCCGAGCCGGAAACGCCCGAGAAGAACATCGAACCCACGACGTTCACATAGGCGAGGCCGCCACGCAGCCGCCCGACGAGCAGGCGAGAGAGGTTGAGCAGCCGGTCGGTCATCCCGATCGCCGTCATGATCTCGCCGGCGATGACGAAGAGCGGGATCGACAGCCAGATGAAGACGTCCATGCCGGTGAAGAACTTGTGCGCGTAAATGTCGAGCATGCCGATCATGCCCGGCTTGACGACGAAATAGGCCATGCCGGCAAAGCCGATGGCGAATATGACCGGGCTTCCCAGGATCATGAGAAGAAGAAGCAGGCCGATGACGACGAGCAGCGAATGATCCATCGGGCGCTCTCAGATCTCGGATTTGAGGATGGACGGCCCGGACTGTTCGGTCCGACCGAGAAGGTCGCGCAAGGCGAGCACGAGCATGTGGAACATCATCAGGCCAGCGCCGACGGGGATCGCGAGATAGACCCAGTAGAAACTCACACCCAGCGTCACGGCCGAGCGTCGCGCGCCGAACTGCGCGTTTTCGTAGCCCTTCCAGACCATGACGCCGAGAAGCACGGCGAGCAGAACGCGGAAGATGGCGTTGCGCAGCGACATCAGGCGCGCCGGCCAGTAGTGGTCGAAGAAGTCGACGCGGACGAGCTGGTCGTCCTTCACCAGCAGGCTGCCGGCCAGCATCACCACCCAGATCATGCTGTAGCGGGCGGCTTCTTCCGGCCAGGGCAGGGAGAAGCCGAAGCCGTAGCGCAGCACCACCTGCATGAAGAGGATCGCCGCGACGAAGACCAAAAGCAGCCGGGCGACGGTGGAAGCGACGAAGCCGAGCGCGTCGGCGATGCGATCGAGGGTCTTCAGCATGCGCGATCCTTCGCGACTGATGGCGGCGTGCGCCGTCTCATAGCGCACGCCTGTCCCGTTGATTGCGGGAGACTACTCCTGCGCAGCCTTCACAGCCGCCTGGAGATCGGCGATCAGGTCGGCGCCGACCTGACCGGCCAGCATCTCGGCGATGGGCTGCTGCACCTTGTCGACGAACATCTGGAACTCCGCCGCGGTCGGCTGGTAGATTTCGACGCCGGCATCGGCGATCACCTTGAGATCCTGCGATTCCTTGGCGGCGATGATGCCGAGCATGGCGAAGGTCGCCTCGCGGGCCGCGAAATCGAAGATGGCGCGATCGTCCTCGCTGAGGCTCTGGTAGAAGTCCTCGTTGATGGTGATCAGCGGCATGTTGATGAGGTGATGGTCAAGCGTATAGTACTTCTGCACCTGCTGCAGGTTCGCCAGAAGCATCGTGTAGGGCGCGTTCTCCTGCCCATCCACGACACCCGTCTGGAGGGCGCTGTAGAGCTCGGCCCAGGCGATCGGCGTCGGCGAGGCGCCCAGAAGCTCGACCATCTTGATGTGGATCGGTACCTGCTGTGTGCGGATCTTGAGGCCGACCATGTCGTCCGGAGTCTTGATCGGGCGCACCGAATTGGAGAAGTTGCGGAAAGCCGAGGGCAGGTAGCTCAGGATGCGCACGCCGCTTTGCTCGGCGATGGTGTCGGAGAGCGTCTTCCCAAATTCGCCGTTCAGCACTTCGCGGGCCACTTCCGTGGTCGGGAAGGTGTAGGGCATTTCGAGCACCTGCGCGGCGGGCGCATAGGCGCCGACATGGCCGGCGTTCAGGCCGCCGACGATCTGTAGCGAGCCCCTCACATTCTGCTCGAGCAGCGACTCGAGGTCTCCGAGCTGGCCGCTCGGGAAGACCTGGATCTCGTAGCGGCCGTTGGTCTGCGTCTTGACGGTCGAGCCGAACACTTCCGTGAATGTCCAGTAGGGGTTGGCAAGCAGGTCGCCCTCGCCATCGACATGCCCGAAGCGAACGATCGTCTGCGCCTGTGCCGGCGCGGCGACAAGGGCTGCCGCCCCGATCAGGACCACGGCGGTCAGGGCCCGGAATTTCCTTGAAAGCATCGTCATCTGCCAATTTCCCCTTTGAGTTCCGACCCGGTCGCAAGGCATCCCACGCGCCGACGACTCATCGGCGCGGCGAGAATACTCACCTTCGGTCTTTTTGGTTGTCGAACCATGGAAGCGCGGCGCGCGCCTCGGCTCGCATTCACCATACGAAACGTCATCTTCGTGTCAAGTCGGATAGTAGAATTCGTTTCGTATAGTGGATGAATGGTCCGATCGCGCTTCCGTCGGTACGGGTAAGCCTGTATACCCATCAGGCTACCCCAGCGTGCAGGGGGATTCCAACCAGCCGGAGCCAGGAATGAATTCGAGTTCGGTCGACACGCTGGAGGCAGACCTGCCCGAGATCGGCACGGGCATCGACGTCGGCGCCCGCTTGTCGCAACTGCGCCAGGAACGGGGCTGGACCCTTCAGCAGGCCAGCCGGCAGACCGGCGTTTCGGCGTCCGCCCTGTCGAAGATCGAGCGCAACGAACTGTCGCCCACCATCGCCACGCTGCAGCGGGTGGCGCGCGGCTACGGCATGGACGTGGTCGACCTGCTCGCCGACAAGGAGGCCGCGCGCAGCCTTGCTGGCCGCCGAAGCGTCACCCGCGCATCCGGTGGCCGCGCCTATCAGTCAAACAGCTGTGCGAATACCCTGCTCTGCGCCGACCTCATCGACAAGAAAATGACGCCGATCCGCAGCCGCGTGACCGCGCGCAAGCCTTCGGACTACGGCTCCTGGCCGGTCAGCGATTCGGAAATCTTCCTGACGGTGGTCCGCGGGGTCGTGGTCGTTCATAGCCAGATCTACGAGCCGCTGACGCTCAACGCCGGCGATTGCCTGTATTATGACGCCAGCACGCCGCACATCTGGCTCTCCGAGGGACCGGACCACGCGGAAGTGATCTGGGTCCTGGCGTCCTGACCGTCATGCCGGCCCTGCTCAACGCCGACGACTACCGGCTTCGGGCGCGCCGGATACTCCCGCGCGGCTTGTTCGAGTACATCGATCGCGGCACCGAGGACGAGAAGGCCCTGTTGCGCCAGCGCGCCAGCCTGGACGCGATCACGCTGACGCCGTCGGTGCTGACCGGTCACCGCGAACGGTCGCTTGCCACGCGGATCCTCGACCAGCACCAGGCGGCGCCGCTCGTCGTCGCGCCCACCGCGCTGGCCGGCATCGTCTCGCATGATGGCGAGACGAAACTCGCGCGCGCGGCGTCGCGGGTAGGCATCCCCTTCTGCGTCTCCACCCAGTCCGTGACCACCATCGAGACCATCCGAAAGGGCGCGCCGGACGCCCGGCTCTGGTTCCAGCTCTACGTGTGGCACGACCGGACGCTGACGGATGCTTTGCTCGACCGGGTCGCGGCGGCCGGCTGCGACTGCCTGGTCCTGACGGCCGACACGGCCGTCGCGCCCAACCGCGAATACAACCGGCGAAACGGTTTCTCCGTGCCTTACCAGCCGTCGCTGCGGTCGGCGGTCGACGGAATACTGCATCCGCGCTGGCTTCTTGGCGTCCTCGCCCGCACGTGGATGCGTGACGGCGTGCCGACCTATGGCCATTATCCCGACGCCTATCGCAGTTCGGTCACGCGACTGGCCATGGCGGATGCGGTCCGCCTGGACGGGTCGATCGACTGGAACGACGTTGCGCGCCTGCGCGAACGCTGGACCGGTCGACTGCTCGTCAAGGGCATCCTTTCTGTCGAGGATGCCCGGAAGGCTGCGGCCATCGGCGCCGACGGCATCGTCGTCTCGTCCCATGGCGGACGCAATCTCGACTGCCTGCCTTCGCCGGCCGACTGCCTGCCGGCGATCGCGAAGGCATGCGCGGGCCAGATCGCGGTGCTTGCCGACAGCGGCGTGCGCCGTGGCACCGATGTGCTGAAATATCTGGCGCTGGGCGCCGGTGCCGTCCAGGTCGGTCGCTTGCCGCTTTGGGGGCTCGCCACCGGAGGCGAAGCAGGCGCCGAAGCGATCCTGCGCCTCCTGCTTCAGGAGATGGACACGGCTATGGGTCTTCTCGGCGTTCGCGAGCCGCGGGAGTTGGAAGGGCGCGCGGCGCCGCCCGCGGCATCGCACCGCTGAACCGGATCCGTCGCCGCCGGCAAAGAGGCGTGGCGGTTTCGATATCTTGACGGCGCGGCCTTCCTTGCCGTCCCGATCCGGGGCGGCGCAGACACAACCGGCCGGTATTCCTTTCCCATTCGTTATCCATGTCTGCACCAAGAAGTCGATTCCGGCGCATTGCGTACTCTCGAGTTGCAAACCCGGAAAAGACCATGCAATGCTCTAATCATTGATGATTCTAAATTGACCGCCGCTCATGATTCGGTGGAAGGAAAACAATAATGTATTTCATGAAAAAATGCCGGACTGGAGAGAATAAATACAACAATAATATTGAAAAAAATCATGCGGCCGGCTTTTCGCCACGCGACGTGCGTGGGAATATTTTTGCTCAGTACAATATGAATTTGTTGTCGACGGTGGCCGTCGCGCTCGTGCCGATCGCCATGCTGGCGGCTCCGGAAGCGCGGGCTCAGGAGCTGCCGAGTTTCGCCGTCATCGCGGGATCGACCATCACGAACACGGGGCCGACCACCATTACCGGCAACATCGGCCTCAGCCCCGGCCTCTCGATCACGGGCGCGAACGACATAACGCTCACCGGCCAGACCTTCATTGCCGACGATGTCGCCGTACGCATGCAGGCCGACCTGACGACGCTCTACAACTTCCTCGCGTCACGCCCCGCCACCAGCGACCTGACAGGCCAGGACTTGGGCGGGCTGACCCTGACGCCGGGTGTCTACAGCTTCAGCAGTTCGGCGGGGCTCACTGGGAACGTGCCCTTGACGCTGGACGGCGGCGGCAATCCCAATGCCGTGTTCATCTTCAACATCGAATCGACGCTCATCACCGGTAGCGCGACGTCGATCGTGCTCCAGAACGGTGCCCAGGGCGGCAACGTTTTCTTTCGCGTCGGCTCGTCGGCGACGCTCGGCACCACCACCGATTTCCAGGGGCAGATCGTGGCATATGAAAGCATCACGCTGAACTCTGCCGCCACCATCGACTGCGGAGCCGCGTTTGCACGCGTCAGTGCCGTGACGCTGAACAACAACACGATCGGAATATGCACCATTGATTCCCTCGCCTTCGAGGATGTGTTCGGCGACGACGATACGCCCCTGACCGACAATGCCGCGTCGGTTGCCCGGGCGCTGGACGATTACGTCACGGGAGGTGGGGTGTTGCCGTCCGGCTTCGCGATCCTGGCCTTGACGCTGACCCCGGATGAACTGGCGGCGGCCCTCTCCCAACTCTCCGGGGAAGCGGCCACCGGTGTGGCGCCGACCGGTATGCAGTCGATGGATTCCTTTCTCAATCTGGCGCTCAGCGGCGGCAGGGGACGAACGACGCCGGGTTCAGCGGCCTCGCCCTCGGATCGGGGACCGGCCGAGCCAGGCACGGTAAGCACATTGGGATATGGTCCGATCGGGTCCGCCGCGAAGGACGGTCCGTTCGCCTCCCGCCACGAGGGACTTCCTCCGCGCAACTGGAGCGCATGGGGCGGCGCCTATGGCAGCCGCGGCGAGATCGATGGCGATGCCTCGATCGGGAGCCATGACCGGACGTCGACGGATTACGGCGTTGCCTTTGGCGTCGACTACCAGCTCGATCCATCGAGCAGGGTCGGTTTCGCGCTGGGCGCCGGTGGTGCAAGTTTCGACCTCGGCGACGATGTCGGCAGCGGTAGCAGCGACACCTACCACGTGGCGGTACATGGCCGCTCCGATCTCGATGCCGCCTATGTCCTGGGAGCCATCGCCTACGGTTACAACGACGCCTCCACCGAGCGCACCGTCACCATCGCCGGCACGGACCGCTTCGCTGCCAGCTTTGGCGCACACAACGTCGCAGGGCATCTGGAGGGCGGATACCGGATCGGCTGGATCACGCCCTACGCGGCGGTGCGAGGCCAGGTCTTCATGACCCCGTCCTACAGCGAGCGGACCATAGAAGGCGTGTCGACCTTCGCGCTCGACTACGAGAAGCGCACGGCTACGGCGCTGCGCACCGAACTCGGCGTCGGGGCGGAATGGTCGGTCCCCTTCGACGGCGGGTCGCTCGACCTGCGCATGCGCGCGGCCTGGGCTCATGACCATGGCGACGACAACGACGTCGACGCCGCGTTCCAGGCCATCGCCGGCTCCGGCTTCACCGTCAGCGGCGCCACGCCCGACAGGGATTCGATCCTGCTGTCGGCCGGCGCGGGCTTCGGTTTTGACAGCGGCATGTTCGTCTCCGGCTCCGCCGACGGCAAGCTCGCGATGGACGCGCAGATCTATTCTGGAAACGTCAAGCTCGGCTACGCCTGGTAGATCTCCAAATACTTGAATAGATTGCATCTTCAACATATTCGTAAGGGCATTCTATAGGCTGAGCCTTACAAGCTGATCGATGAAGAATGTTTATCGGTCAGCTTTTGCCTTGTGTCTCGGCTGCCTCTTGGGGCTCACGCCCTGGATGGTCACAGGCACAGTCGCGTCAACCTCGAAACTCGTTCGTTTCGAAAGCGCGGCCGCACCGGGAACGATCGTGGTGCGCACCGGCGAACGCCGGCTCTATCTCGTCCTCGGGGACGGTCGGGCACTGCGTTACGTCGTCGGGGTCGGGCGTGCCGAGACGCAATGGTCCGGTTCCTCACGCATCGCAGGAAAATTCATCCGCCCACACTGGGCTCCTCCGGCGGAGATCCGTCGCGACAATCCGCGCCTGCCCGCCGTGATCGCCAGCGGCTCGCCGTCCAATCCCATGGGCGCTGCCGCCCTGACCTTGTCGGGCGGTTCCTACGCCATCCACGGCACCAACAAGCCGGCCTCGATCGGCGGATTCGTGTCCTATGGCTGCATCCGGATGCATGATGCCGACATCCTCGATCTCTACGACCGCGTCAGCGTCGGTACCCGTGTCGTGGTCACGCGTTGAACGCTTCGACCTCTACGCGCTGAGCCCTTCGACGCCCGCCGGTTCCACCGCATAGCGGTCGCCGATGGCCTCGCGCACGTCCTGCAGCGAATCGTCGAGCAGCCGCTCCATGCGCGCGCGTGCGAGCCCGGGATCACGGCGCGCGATCGCGTCGACCACGTCGCCATGCTGTGCCAGCCGCTCCGCGCGGATGCCGCCGGCGCCGCGCCAGCTGATGGAAAAGGTGCTGACCATCGCTGCGTGGATCAGTGCGCTGAAAGCACCGATGAAGGGATTTCGCGTCGCCGACAGAATGGCGATGTGGAAACGCAGGTCGGCGTCGATGAGTTCGACCTCGCTGCCTGCGCAGGCCTGCATGTCGCGAAACGCCGCCTCGATCCGGCCCAGCGCCTCGGCATCGTGCACTTCGGCTGCGAGCGCCGAGGCCGGCGGCTCGACCATGCGGCGCAGTATGTAGAGGTCGTTGGCGATCGCGCCGGCCGGCAGGGTCTCGAGATGCCAGGTCAGCACCTCGGGGTCGAGCATGTTCCACAGCGATTGCGGACGGATGCTGGTTCCGACCTTGGGCCGTGCGACGATGAGGCCCTTGGCGGTCAGCTTCGAATAGGCCTCCCGCAGGGCGGTGCGCGACACCGCATAGCGCTGGCGCATCGCCGCTTCGTCCGGCAGCCGCGTCTCCGGCGGATAGACCCCGCCAACGATGTCGCGCCCGATCAGGTCGACGATTTGCGCCCGTCCCGCACCGGCATCGGACATGCCACTGGTGTTTTCGTTGCGCATGGCGCCGCCGGCCGAGAACCCGCCGATGCCGAGCGTGCCGGATGCGGTGAGGGTCTGTCTGCGCATGCTCAGGAACTGCCGCGCAGGTCGAAAGAGCCGACGAGGAAGCGATGCAGCACGATGAAGCCGAACAGGAGCATGCCGCTCGAGATCATGATCCAGGCGCTGTTGAGCGAACCATGGAAGATGATGAGTGTGGAAATCAGGCCCAGGATCATCCCTCCGAAAACGGTGCCGGCCACCAGCCCGACGCCGCCGGTGAGCAGGGTGCCGCCGAGAACGACCGCGGCGATCGCCGAGAGCTCCGTCGTCGACCCCGCCAGCGGATAACCGGAGGAGGTGTACAGCGCGTATATGACCCCGGCAAGCGCGCTGTAGAAGCCGCCCAGGCCATAGATCATCACCGTGGTGCGACGGATCGGCACGCCCATCAGGCGGGCCGATTCCTTGTCGCCCCCGATGGCGTAGATGTTGGTGCCGAACCGGGTGAAGTGGGCGATGAAGATCGCCACCGCGAGACTGAGCAGCATCACGATCGCCGAGGAGGTCAGGAACCCGCGTCCCGGCAGGGGAATGCGCGTGGTAGCGAAGGTCTGGACGAATTCGTGCCGGATCGGCACCGAATCCAGCGAGACCATGAAGCAGGCACCGCGCAGCAGGAACAGACCTGCCAGCGTGACGATGAAGGGCTGGATCTCGCAGAAGTCGATCAGATAGCCCTGCATGGCCCCGAAGAGGATGCCGAAGCACAGGAGCAGCGCGGCGCTGGCCAGCGGATGCCAGCCGGCCTGGTCGAGCACGGCCATGCAGACGCCGACGAAGCCGATCATCGAGCCGATCGACAGGTCGATGCCGCCCGACAGGATGACGAAGGTCGCGCCGATGGCGGCGATGATGACGAAGGCATTGTCGGCCAGGATGTGGCCGAGCACCAGCGTCGACAGGAAGTTCCGATACATCATGCCGCCGACCAGGAACAGCGCCACGAAGACGGTGACGGTGGCAGCGAGGGGCAGGTACTTGGCGTTGATCATCGTGCTCTTCCCCGGAAGGGACTGGTGATCGCCCGGCGGGCATTGTCGGATTGCAGAAGGAGGACGAAGAGAACCACGACCGCCTTCACCACGAGATTGTATTCGGGCGGCAGGCCGGAGATCAGGATCGAGGTCGTCAGCGCCTGGATCACCAGCGCACCGATGACGGTCATACCGAGATGGATGCGGCCGCCCGCCAGCGACCCGCCGCCAATCACCACCGCCAGGATGGCATCGAGTTCGATGTACATGGCGACGCTGACGGGGTCGGACGTGTGGGTGTCGGCAGTCATGATGACGCCTGCCCAGCCGGCGCAGAGCGCACACAGCACATAGGCGACGAAGGTGATCAGCCGCGCATTGACCCCGGCCAGGTTGGCGGCGGCGGCATTGCCCCCCACAGATTCGATGAACAGGCCGAGCGCGGTGCGGCGGATGATCAGCCAAAGCGCCAGGAAGATCGCGGCGGCGAGGAACAGCCGCGTCGGGATCGACATCAGGTGGCCAGTCGAAAGGCCTTGTAGAAGCGCGCTCTCGAAGCTCGGGTTGGTTCCGCCATAGAGCAGGTTGATCAGCAGCCCGATGCCGCGGCCCGACACCATCAGGATCAGCGTCGCAATGATCGGCTGGATGCCGAGGCCCGCCACCAGGAACCCGTTCCAGATGCCGCACAGCGTCGCCGCGCCCAGCGCCATCATCAGCACCACCAGATGGGGGTCGCCCATCTGGATACGCCAGGCGATCACCGCGCCGGTGATCGCGATGGTGGAGCCGACCGACAGGTCGATGCCTTTCGTGCCGATGACGACGGCCATGCCGAGCGCCACCAGCGCGGTCGGCGTCGCGCGGTAGACAATGTCGATGAGGTTGCCGAACAACCGGCCCTCGACGATGCGGATGTTGTAGAAACCGGGCGAGACGATCCCCGACACGATCAGGATGGCCGCCAGCGCCAGCAGCGGCCAGACTGCGCGGTGCAGCTTCATCCGCGGTCGCATCGCCACGGGTCGCGGTTCAGTCTGCTCTGCCATCATCCCCCGCAATCATCCGCACGATGTTGTCGCGCGTGATCTGTTCTCCCGATATCTCGCCGATCTTGGCCCTGTCGCGCAGCACGGCGACGCGATCGGTGGCGGCGACGAGCTCGTCGAGCTCCGAAGACGCGACGAGCAGCGCCAGGCCGTCCTTGCACAGCTTGCGGATCAGCTTGATGATCTCCGCGTGCGCGCCGACGTCGATGCCGCGCGTCGGCTCGTCGAGCAGCAGCACCGAAGGATTGGAGGCCAGCGCGCGGGCAAGCACGACCTTCTGCTGGTTGCCGCCCGACAGCTGGCCGACCGGCTTCTCGGCGTCCGGCGTGGCGATGCCGAGTGCGGCGATCATCTCGCGCGCCAGTTCGTCCTGCCGGCGTCGCGGGATGCGCTTCAGCCAGCCCTGCTTGGACTGGATCGACAGCATGATGTTCTCGCGCACGCTGAGTTCGGCGACCAGGCCCTCCGCCTTTCTGTCCTCTGGACAGAAGGCGATCCCGGCGCGCAGCGACTGGCGCGGCGCGGCGTTGCGTGTCGGCGTGCCCATGACGGTCAGTTCCCCGGCGTCGGCGCTGATGGCGCCAAACAGCATCTTCGCCGTTTCGGTTCGCCCGGAGCCGAGCAGGCCGGCCAGTCCGACCACCTCACCCTGTCGCAGGATCAGGTCGAACGGCTCCAGCACGCGCTTGCGGCCGAGGCCACGTGCCGACAGCCGTACGGGACCGGCGGCCATCGCGTCCTTCTCCGAGAAGGCTCGCTCGACCTCGCCCAGTTCGCGGCCGATCATCATCGACACCAGGTCGGGCCGCGAAACGTCCGAGGCCGCTGCCGTGCCGACCAGCCGGCCGTTGCGAAGCACGGTGATGCGGTCGCCGACTTCATAGACCTGTTCGAGGAAGTGGGTGATGAACACGACCGCGATGCCGCGCGCCTTGAGTTCGCGCATGATCGAAAACAGCGCGGTCGTCTCCTTGGCGTCCAGGCTGGCCGTCGGCTCGTCGAGCACGAGCACCCGGGTGTTGTCTTCGAGTGCCCGCGCGATTGCGACCAGTTGCTGCACGGCGACGGAGAACGAGCCGAGCGGCCGTTCGATGTCGATGTCCACGCCAAGCCTGGCGAGTTTGGCCCGCGCCTGCTCGCGCGCCTTGCGCCAGGAAATCATCCCGAAGCGGCCGGCGGCGCGTTCGAGAGCCATGTTCTTGGTGACCGACATGGTCGGGATGAGGTTGACTTCCTGGAAGACCGTGCTGATGCCCGCGGCCTGCGCCTCGCCGGTCGAGCCCGGGTCGATCGGCTGGCCGTCCAGCCACATCTCGCCGGAATCCCGCCGCACCGCACCGGTCAGAATCTTGATCAGGGTCGACTTGCCCGCGCCGTTTTCGCCGAGCAGGGCGTGTACCTCGCCTGGCCTGAGCGCGAGGTCGACGCCGTCGAGGGCGAGCACACCGGGAAAGGCCTTGCGGATCGCCCGCATTGCAATGCGGGGGACCGCCGCTGGCTCGGCAGGCATGATGAACTCCATCTGGGTCGGGCAATGATGGGCCGCGCGCGACCGCACCCTGGGGCGAGTGCGGCCGCGGCGTCCCCTTGCCTGCTGCGCCGGCTTAGTTGGCGGTATGCAGATCCGAGGGGATCACGATCCACTTGTCGAGCTCCGTCGGGCTCTTCAGGTAGTCGAGGATGATCGGATAGATGAAGCCGCCCACGGCCGAACGGAGTTCGACCGACGCATTGGCTTCGCCGGCCGCCAGCGCGTCCTTGATCGCCGGCACATAGTCGACCGAGACCATCTGGACGTCGGTTCCCGGCTTCAGGCCGGCTTCCTTCATCGCCTGGATGGCGCCCAGCTGCATGTTGTCGTTGTGCGCGAAGGAGGCGCAGATGCCGTCGAGGTTGTTGGTCGACTTGATGAAGGCTTCCATCACCTTCTTGCCGCCTTCGGTGGTGAAGTCCCCGCTCTGGGTCGCGACGATTTCCATCGCGGGGAACTGGGAGATCACCGCCTCGAAGCCCTTCTTGCGCTCGATGGCCGGCGCGGACCCGGTCGTGCCCTGAAGTTCCACGATCTTGCAGGTCCCCTTGCTCTCCGTGGCGAGCCAGGCGCCGGCGAGCTTGCCTTCGAGGTTGAAGTCGGCCGAGATGCGGGTCACGTAGAGCGTCTTGTCCTCGACGTCGACGTCGCGGTCGACGAGGAAGACCGGAATCTCGGCTTCCTTGGCTTCACGCAGAACCTGGTCCCAGCCGGTCACGACAACGGGCGCGACGATGATGGCGTCGACCCCCTGGGCAATGAAGGCGCGGACTGCGCGCAACTGCTCTTCCTGCTTGCCCTGCGCGTTGGCGAATTTCAGGTCGATCCCGAATTCCTTCGCAGATTCCTGCATGTTGGCCGAGAAGGCGGGGCGCCAGTCGCCTTCGGATCCGACCTGCGAGAAGCCGATCGTCTGGGCGCTGGCCATGGTGGCGGCGATGGTCGCGGCAAAAGCCACCGCGCCACCGAAGATGGTCTTCGGATGCATTGAATTCCTCCCTGGTTGCCTCACCGCCCTTGACTCCTCCAAGCTGGGCGGCAGGTGCAATAGTCATATAATACTACTTTTGACTTGGCAATCTTCAGGCGAGGCAGAATCGATGCGCAACCCGCAGCCCAGTGGGACACGACCGGGCGGGGCGGATCAGGCGGCGGGAAACGCCGCGCGGTCGCGACCCCGGGATTACCCGCTGGCCGCGACGTGCGCTTCGTGCCTTGTGTTGAAAACAATGAACGCGGGCGGTCTGCCCGCCAGCCCCTCCGGGCTGGCGGAGGGGCCACCTTCGAAAGCCTGATGCGGCCTTCGGGCGGCTCTAGACGCGAAGCCGCACGGGGTGGCTGCCGTCCCAGCCACGCGCGGCGGCGCGAAAGCCGTCGAACATCGCCTGCGTGGCCGGCAGGAACTCGATCGCCTCGATCATCGCCGGCAGCTTGCCATGCGTGTCGAAATAGCCGACGCGCGCCCCGTTCGCGACTTCGGCCTCGTAGACCAGCGTGAAGCCGAGGTTCCGGTAGTGTTCGAGGGCGGCGTCGTAGTCCGTCGCCGCGACGCCGAAATGATGCAGCCCGTGGCCCTTGCGCTCGGCCACCTCGCGGTAGACGGACGGGGTGTCGTCCAGTTGCTGGATGATCTCGAACTGCATGTCGCCGGCATAGCCCATGGCGATGGCGAGCGCGGTCGACGACGGTTGCCCGCGATAGACCTGACGCGGAAACACGCCGCGTTCGCGCAGGAACCACGGGCCGACGCCCAGCGTGGCCGTCATCTCCTTCATCGTCGCGTGGATGTCGTCGGTCGTGAACGCCGTCTGGATCAGCCGTCCGGCGAATGGCGTCGCCATGTGGGTGTCGGTCATTGTCTCGTCCTCCCGCTATGGCCCTATCTCGCCATGATCCCGCCGTCGACCGGGATCGTTATCCCGGTCATGAAGCTCGACGCCTGCGAGCAAAGCAGGATCGCCAGCCCCTTGATCTCGTCGGGAGAGGCAATGCGACCGAGCGGGACCATCGACGCGAACTCCGCCTCGATTTCCGGCTGCCGGATGCGCCCACCCGCGATGTTGGTGCGGAAGGGGCCCGGCGCGATACCGTTCACCATCACGTCGTAGGGTGCCAGTTCCATTGCCGCTTGGCGGACCAGGTTCACCACGGCCGCCTTTGTGGCGGTGTAGGCATAGCCGCACATGACTTCCGACTTCAGCCCCGCGACCGATGCCACCGCCACGATGCGGCCGGAACGCTGACGCTTCATGTGAGCGGCCGCCGACTGGATGGTGACGAAGACGCCCGTCAGGTTGATCGACAGAACCTGGTCCCATTGCTCGTCGCGCACCGCGTTGATCTGGCCGGCCTCGGTGCGATAGCCGGGTCCCGCCGTCACGCCCGCATTGGCGATCACCGCGTCCAGGCGCCCGTGGCGCGCCGCGATGGCGTCGATCCCCGCGCGGATCGCCGCGCGATCCGAAACGTCGAGCACGGCGGATTCCGCCCGCCCGCCCGCGGCGCGGATGTCTTCGCGGGCCCTGTCGAGCCCCGCCTCGTCGATGTCCAGGAGTACGACCGTGGCGCCCGCCGTCGAAAGCGCCTCGGCCATGGCGAGCCCAAGCCCGCTGGCCGCGCCGGTCACGGCCGCCACACGGCCCTCAAGCGCGAACATCTCCAGTGCCATCGGAACCCTCTTTCTCATTTGGTATGCAATATGGCGTCCAACGCCCTTCGATGTCCACTCGTAGGCTGATCAAAATAAGATAGCAATATCAATAAAATGATGCAGCGCAGCATAGTTGGCTTTCGTCTTTTGACGATTCCGCCTTGACCTGGATCACATGATAAGGTGTACAATTTGTCACATCAGACCAGTCGACACAAGAAGACGCGAAGGGAGGCAACGACCGCCATGCCGCATGAGGAAACATTCGAAACGGTGGCCGGATGCCGCATCCGGGTGATGCGGGGAGGCAAGGGTGAACCGCTGCTGTTCCTGCATGGTGCATCCGGCGCCAGCGGCTGGCTGCCCTTCATGGACATGCTGGCGCAACGCTACGACGTGATCGTGCCCGAGCATCCCGGCTTCGGCGCTTCCGATACGCCCGAATGGCTCGATACGGTCGGCGACCTCGCATACTTCTATCTCGACGTGATCGACCATTTCGGTCTCGACCGTGTGCACCTGGTCGGCACCTCGATCGGCGGCTGGATCGCGGCCGAGCTCGCCACCCGCTCCTGCGAAAAGATCAAATCGCTGACCCTCGTCGCCCCGGCGGGCATCACCGTGCCGGGTGTTCGCAAGGGCGACATGTTCATGTGGTCGCCGGAGGAACTGGCGCAGAACCTGTTCCACAACCAGGAAATCGCCAAGGCGATGCCGCAGCCGGCCAACGAGGACGAGCTTCTCGTGGTGCTGAAAAACCGGCTGATGACGGCCAAGCTCGGCTGGAGCCCGCGCTTCCACAATCCGCATCTCAGGAAGTGGCTGCATCGCATCGCGGTCCCGACGCTCATCATCTGGGGCGACGACGACAAGCTGATCCCGACCGCTTACGGCACGGCCTATCGCGATCTGATCCCGGCCTCCTCGCTCGAGATCATCCCCGAATGCGGACATCTACCGCATGTCGAGAAAGCCCAGGAATTCACCTCGAAGGTCGTCAACTTCATCCAGGGAGCTGCGTGATGAAATTCTACATGATGCATCTGATGCCCTATGCGGATCTGGATCTGGACTACGACCAGAAATACAACTCTGCCTGGATCACGCTGCCCAACAGCTATTACGACCCCAAGAAGGGCGCCAAGCTCTACAACCGCTATCTCGACGAACTCGAATATGCCGACCAGCTCGGCTTCGATGGCGTCTGCGTCAACGAGCATCACCAGAACGCCTATGGCCTGATGCCGCAGCCCGGCGTGATGGCCGGTGCGCTCGCCCGCCGCACCAAGAAGGTCAAGATCGCCATTCTCGGCCGCGCCTTGCCGCTGCTCAACAACCCGGTCACGGTCGCGGAGGAATTCGCGATGGTCGACAACATCACCGAGGGCCGCTTCATTGCCGGCTTCGTGCGCGGCATCGGCGCCGAGTATCACGCCTGGAGTTCCAACCCGGCCGACAGCCATGATCGGTTCCACGAGGCGCACGACCTGATCATCCGCGCCTGGACCGAGACCGGTCCCTTCGCCTTCGAGGGCAAGCACTACCAGTTCGAGTACGTCAATCTTTGGCCGCGCCCCTACCAGACGCCGCGCCCGCCGATCTGGATCCCCTCGCAGGGTTCGTCGGAAACCATCGAGTGGGCCTCGCATCCCGATCGTCGCTATACCTACCTGCAGACCTTCACGCCGGTGGCGATGCTGGCCCGGTACATGCAGATGTACAAGGACATGGCGGCCGAGCACGGCTACGAGGCCAGCGAGGACCAGCTCGGCTGGTCGGTGCCGGTCTACGTCGCCGAAACCGACGAGATCGCCCGCCGCGAGGCCAAGCCGCACATCGAGAACTTCCTCAACAAGTTCCTGCGGATGCCCAAGGAAATGCTGCTGCCGCCAGGTTACCTGTCGCTGAAGTCCATGCTCGGCGTCATGAAGGCGAAGTCGGCCATCGGCGGCCAGCAGACCATCGACGACGTCATCGACAAGGGCATGTTCATCTGCGGCAGCCCCGAGACGGTGCGCCAGCGGCTGGAGCAGTACCAGAGCGAGATCGGCTTTGGGCACCTGCTCACGCTGTTGCAGTTCGGCACGCTGCCGGCCGAGCTCACCCGCAAGAACATGGAACTCTACGCCACTTCGGTGATGCCCTGGTTGCGCGAGCGTCGTGCGGCGAAGACGCAGGTCGCTGCCGAGTAATCGCCTGACCCCGCCCCGGGATGGCGTCGCGTCACTCCGGGTCGGGCGCCGGGTCGTTGAGGATCGAGAACAGATGAGCACTCATCGCAGCTTCAGCCCAGTCGGGATTGCGCGCTTTCAGCGCCGCGATGATCTCGCGGTGCTGGCGGTGGGTGCGTCGGGTCCGCTCGTCGACCGGCTCGATGTAGTGGTTGAAGATCGATGCAGGCAACTCCAGCGAGGAGGCGAGGATCTTCTCCAGCCTCGGGCTGTCAGCGGCGCGGGCGATGATGGCGTGGAACTCGTTGTTCAATTCGTCGAAGCGCGACAGATGGCGGTGCCAGCCGAGTTCGGCGAATACCGCCTCCATCTCGTCCTCCACCGCCTCCAGCCGTGCGATGTCGTCCGCCGAGATGCGCCGGCAGGCGCGCCGCGCGCCATGGCCCTCGAGCTTGCCGCGCAGGCGGAACACCTCGGCCACGTCGGCCATGGAAAAGCTCGCGACCTGGCCCCGGCGATAGCGCTCGAGAACGACGAGCCCTTCGCTGGCGAGCCTGGACAGAGCCTCGCGCACCGGCGTGCGGCTGACCCCGATGCGCTCGGCCAGCCGCGATTCCTGCAGCGTCTCGCCGGACGCCAGGTCGCCGCTGATGATGGCGGTGCGAATGAAGCGATATGCGGTCTCGACGGCGCCGCTGGCTTCGCCGTCACGGGCTGGGGCGTTGTCCTGGTTCGTCATGCGGCGCCGGCTCCGATCCGTCGAGAGGGTGGGAAGGTTGTTTGGCATGCGACGAGCGGCCCCTGCAAGTCTGGAGCCTTGTATACGAACTTGCACGGAAATCGGATCGTTGACCGGAAGAACAGCAGGACGGCGATCGACTGGTATGCAAAAATGACGCCGTCGGAGGCCGGGAGGATAAACGCATGAAAATCGAAGCAGGAATGGCCGCCTACGTCACAGGCGGCGGCTCGGGGATCGGCCGCGGCATGGCCATGAGCTTCGCGCGCCGCGGCGTGCGCGTCGGTGTCTGCGACATCAGCGAGGCGGATGCGGCCGAGACCGTGCGCCTGATCGAGGCCGAGGGGGGCGCCGCGCGGGCGATCCGCGTCGACGTTTCGGACCGTGTTTCGGTGGAAGACGCCGTTTCCGCCGTCGAGACGGCGTTCGGCCCGATCGCCATCGCCTGCAACAATGCCGGCATCGCCATGCATGGCGTGCCGCTGCACGAGATCAGCGCCGCCGACTGGGACTGGGTGATCGGCGTCAACATTCACGGCGTCATCAACGGCATCCAGGCGATCGTCCCGCGGATGCTGGCCGCCGGACGTCCCGCCCATATCGTCAACACCGCGTCGATCGGCGGCTTCCAGGTCAATCCGAATTTCCTCACCGGTGCCTATTCGATGACGAAATACGCCGTCGTGGCGCTTTCCGAAGGCCTGCGCAACGAACTGGAGGGCAGGAATATCGGTATCTCGATCCTGGCGCCGGCGGCGGTCGACACGAAGATCCACCTTTCCGAGCGATCGAGGCCGGAACGGCTCGGCGGGGCCACGGTCAGGCCGCAGAATCATTTCATGGGCGATCTGATCAAGGGCCAGATGCAGCCCGCCGAGATCGGCGAGCGGGTCGCCAACGCCATCGAGGCGGACGAGTTTTACATCTTCACGCACCCGGAAACGAAGCAGTGGCTCGACCGACGCCACGCGGCCATCGACGCGGCCTTCGAAAGCGCGGAGCGCTTCGGCTCCGCTGCAACGGCCGCCGCGGCCGAATAGGAGAACGGCATGCTCGACAAGATTACCACACCGCCCATGCAGGGTTACGGCACGACCGACGCCGGCGGCTTTCGCCCCCACATCGTCGGCATCGGCGGGACGACGCGCATCGGGTCGTCCTCGGAGACGGCGTTGCGTTACACCATGGGCCTGATGGCGGAACTGGGCGCCACCACCGAGCTGATCGTCGGCCCGCTGCTCGACCTGCCGATGTATGATCCATCCGACGACCACCGCAGCCCGTCGGCACGGCGGCTGGTGCAGTCGCTTAGGCGCGCCGACGGCATCATCATCGCCACGCCCGCCTATCACGGCGGGATGTCGGGCGTGATCAAGAATGCGCTCGACTATGTCGAGGACATGCGCGCCGATCACCGCCCCTACTTCGATGGCCGCGCCGTCGGCATCGTCGTCAGCGCCTATGGCGCGCAGGCGCTGGGAACGACGCTGGTCGGCGTCCGCTCCATCGTCCACGCGCTGCGTGGCTGGCCGACGCCCTTCGCTGCGGCGCTGAACGCTCAGAACCGTCCGTTCGAGAACGGCTTGCCGGCCAACGAGGAGGTGGCGGGCCAGCTCGAGACCGTGGCTCGCCAGGTGCACGGCTTTGCTCTCGCGCACAACGCTGCCCTCGAAACGCCCATCGCCACGCGCCTGAAGGCCGCTGTCGGCACCTGATCGATAGCCGGCGCCGGGTCGCGCCGGACAAGAGCATTGCCGTGTGGCGGGCCAACGGGAGGAAAAATCCGTGCATCCCGCCGGACGGAGCTGAGCAACCCCCGCAGGAGCGGGACAACGGGAGGAAACGTTCATGAGACATCTGCTTCAACACGCAGCCGTGATGGCTGCGGGCCTCTTCCTGACCGGCGCCGTCGCGGCGCAGACGGTCAGCATCTCGACGCTGCCGCCGGGCTCGATCAACAACGTGCAGACCCAGGCCATCGCCAAGGTCGTGCAGGAACAGACCGGCCTGCAGATGCGCGTCATCACTTTCAATTCGCCGGCCGCTTCCATGGGCGCGGTGCAGGCCGGCCAGGCCGCCTTCACCTTCATGTCCAACGACGAGGTGGGCATCGCGGTGCGCGGCAAGGACGAGCATGAAGGCAAGCCGCTCGACAAGCTTCAGCTCGCCGCGACCGTCTTCCCGTTCAAGGTGGGCGTGCTGGTGCGCAAGGATTCCGGTATCGACACCGTGGCCGACCTGAAAGGCAAGCGCTTCCCGATCGGCTGGCAGGGCTTCCCGCAGGGTATCGCGCTGTCGAGCGCCATCCTCGCCACCGCCGGCCTGACGCTCGACGATACCGACGGCGTGCCGACCGCCAACCTCCTGCGCGCCGCCGACGATTTCAAGTCCGGCCGTCTCGACGCCACGGTCTTTGCCGTCGGCGCGCCGAAGATGGCTGAAGTGGATGCCGCTGTCGGCATCAAGTTCATCAGCCTCGACAATAGCGAAGAGGCCAAGGCCGCCATGGCTGGCGTGCGACCCGAATACACCATTGCCTCGCAGGTGCCGCTGCCGCATCTCAACGGCGTCATCGGTGAAACGAACCTGATGCAGTACGCCATGACGGTTGCCGCCAGTGCGGATGCGGACGAGGAGACGGTCTACCAGGTCGTCAAGGCGTTGCATGAGAACAAGGACGCGCTGGTTGCCGCCCATCCCTCCTTCAACGCGATGACCCCGGCCGACCTGGCCGTGCAGCAGCAGGACGTGCCCTATCACGCTGGCGCGATCCGCTACTACAAGGAAGTCGGCATCTGGCCGGCCGAGTAGGCGCTAAAAGCCGCTCGCGAAACGCCAGATAACCGGGACCACGCGCATGACGATGCAGGCCGAACACGATCTCGAGCCGCCCGCGAGCAGGGCGCTGGAGATGGCGACCACCGTGCTGGGGGCGGCCATCGCCCTTGGCGGGATCGCCTGGGGGGCCGATCTCTACCGTCTGGCCGGTTTCAACTTCCTCGCCGAGCAGTTCCTTGCGGTCGTGCTCGGCCTCGCCATGGCGATGGTCTATCTCATGCGGCCGTTCCGCCGCTCGGAAGCGCCGCGCGTGGCGGTTCCCTGGTATGACTGGCTGCTGGCCGCGACCTCCATCGCGGTCGGCCTCTACATGGGCTGGTCCTATCCGCGCATGCTGGGCGAGTTCTTCAATTCGCCCTGGGATGTGGCCATCGTCGCCTGGCTTCTCTTCCTGCTCGTTGTGGAAGGCTTGCGGCGCGCTTCCGGCTGGTCGTTGGTGGTCGTCGTGCTCGCCTTTTTTCTCTATGCGCTCGTCGGCCACCACGTCGGCGGGGCGCTGCAGACGCGTGAGGTCGAGGCGACCGGCATGGTCATCTATCTCGGCCTCGACACCAGCGGCCTGTTCGGGCTGGTGCTTCTGATCGGCGTCACGGTCGTCATCCCCTTCGTGTTCTTCGGCCAGCTGTTGTCGTCTTCCGGCGGGGCCAATTTCTTCAACGACGTGTCGCTCGGCCTGATGGGCCGCTTCCGTGGCGGCGCGGCCAAGATCTCGATCATGGCCTCCTCGCTGTTCGGCTCGATCAATGGTATCGTCGTCTCCAATATCCTCGCCACCGGCGTCATCACCATCCCGATGATGAAGCGGTCGGGCTTCAAGCCGGAGCACGCCGCCGCGATCGAGGCCAGCGCCTCGAACGGCGGCCAGTTGATGCCGCCAGTGATGGGCGCGGTTGCCTTCCTGATGGCTGACTTCCTCCAGATCAGCTACGCCGAGGTCGCCATCGCCGCGCTCGTGCCGTCGCTGCTCTATTATTTCGCGCTGTTCATCCAGGCCGATCTCGAAGCCGCCAAGGGCAAGATCCTGCGCGTGCCGGCCAAGGACATCCCCAATCTGCTGAAGGTCGTGGCCAAGGGCTGGCTCTTCCTCCTGCCCTTCGTCGTGCTCGTCTATGCGTTGTTCTGGCAGAACCGCGAGCCGGAAAACGCGGCCATCTATGCTTGCATCGCGGTTGCGGCGATCGGCTTCGCCCTCGGCTACGGCGCCCAGCGCCTGACCTTGCGCGAAGTCTGGGCCTGCATCGTGCGCACTGGCATGTCGTCGGCCGACATCATCATGATCGCCGCGGCGGCCGGCTACATCATGGGCATCCTCCAGATCACCGGCCTTGGCTTCGCGCTGACGCTTTTCCTCGTCGAACTCGGCTCCGGCAACGTCTTCCTGCTCCTGCTCATCTCGGGAGTGCTGTGCATCGTGCTCGGCATGGGCATGCCCACGCTCGGCGTCTACGTGCTTTTGGCCGTGCTCATCGTGCCGGCGTTGGTCGAGGTCGGCGTCTCGCCGATCGCCGCGCACATGTTCATCCTCTATCTCGGCATGATGTCCTTCGTGACGCCGCCGGTGGCGATCGCGGCGTTCTTCGCTGCAAACCTCGCCAAGGCGGATCCGATGCGCACCGGGTGGGCGGCGATGCGGTTTTCTTGGACCGCGTACATCATCCCCTTCCTCTTCGTCTTCTCGCCGAGCCTGCTGTTGCAGGAAGGCTCCTGGGTGGAAATCCTGTTCACCATCGGCACCGCCATCATCGGCGTCTGGTTCGTCTCGGCGGGCATGATCGGCTATGGCCTGCGCCGCATCGGCGTCGTCCTGCGCCTTGCCTCGCTTGCGGGCGGCGCGCTGCTTCTGGTGCCGCTCGGCATGGCGTCCTGGGCGCCCGCCGCCAACATCGCCGGCGCAGCCCTCGTCGTCGCCGTCTTCGCCATCGAGTTCATCGGCCGTCGCAAGGACGACGCATCGGTCAGGGAAATCGCGGCCGAATAGGCCGCTCGTATTGGGAGAAGCACCATGAGCACCGCCGCCGCAAGCTCCACCGAAGCCGAGCGCAAGGCCTTCTACGACAGGCTCGCGCCGCAGAACCTTGCGCCGTTGTGGGAGGTCCTGCGCGGACTCCTGCCCAACGAACCGAAATCGAAGGCTGCGCCGCATCGCTGGCGCTATGCCGACGTGCGACCGCTCTTGATGGAATCGGGCGACCTGCTGACCGCGAAGGAGGCCGAGCGCCGCGTCCTCGTCCTGGAAAACCCCGCCATGCCCGGCCAGTCGCGCGCCACCGCGACGATGTATGCCGGCCTGCAGCTCATCATGCCGGGCGAAACCGCGCCCGCGCATCGCCACACCCCCTCGGCGCTGCGCTTCATGCTCGAGGGCGAGGGCGCCTTCACGGCGGTTGGCGGGGAGCGTACGCCAATGCGCCGCGGCGATTTCATCATCACGCCGTCCTGGGCCTATCACGACCACGGCAACGAGGGCTCCGATCCCTGCGCCTGGCTCGACGGGCTCGACCTGCCGCTGGTCGCCTTCTTCGAGGCGGGCTTCAACGAACACTACAATGACGACCGCCAGTCGATCGTGCGGCCGGAGGGCGATTCACTCGCCCGCTTCGGCTCGGGCATGCTGCCGCTCGCACCCGTCAGCCGCTACGGGCTGACGACGCCGATCTTCAACTATCCCTATGAGCGCACCCGCGAAGCCCTGGTGGCGGCGTCGAAGGGCGAGGCGCCCGACGCCCACGAGGCGGTGACGATGCGCTACGCCAACCCGCTCGACGGAGGCTGGGCCATGCCCACCATGGCTGCCTGGATGACTTATCTGCCGAAGGGCTTCCAGACCAGGCCGATGCGCTCGACCGACGGCATCGTCATGGCGCTGGCCGAAGGTGCGCTGACCGCTTCGGTCGGCGACAAGAGCTTCGACCTGTCGGTCTCGGACGTGGCGGTCGCGCCCGGCTGGACCTGGCGCAGCTACACGGCGACCGAGGATTCCTTCCTGTTCTGCTTCTCCGACCGCGTCGCCCAGGAAAAGCTCGGCCTGTGGCGCGAGGAACGCGGGCGCTAAAAGAAACGACCGATCGACTGCAAGGATATAAACACATGCGCTTCTGCCGCTACGACGACGACCGCCTCGGCATCGTCCGTGGAAACCTCGTCCATGACGTCACGCCGGTGCTCGACCATCTCCCGCCGTTGAAGTGGCCCGTGCCGCGTGGCGACCACTTTTTCAACCATCTCGACGCCCTGCGTCCCCGGATGGAAGAGCTTGCCGGCACGGTCCCGGGCGTGCCCGTCTCGTCGGTTCGTCTGCTCTCACCGGTCGCCAACCCCGGCAAGATCGTCGCTGCGCCGGTCAACTACCAGCTCCATCTCGACGAATCGCGCGCGGACACGCAGATCAATTTCGGCACCCAGGTGAAGACCATCGCCGACTACGGCGTGTTCCTGAAGGCGCCGAGCTCCATGATCGGCGCCGGCGACGCGGTGGTTGCGGACTGGGCCGACCGGCGCATCGACCACGAGATCGAGCTGGCGCTGGTCATTGGCCGACAGGGCTTCCGCATCGACGAGGCCGACGCGCTGTCGCATGTCGCCGGCTACATGATCGGGCTCGACATGACCATCCGCGGCACCGAGGACCGCTCCTTCCGCAAGTCGCTCGACACTTTCACCGTGTTCGGCCCGCATCTGGTCACTGCCGACGAGATCGGCGATCCGGGCAATCTCGACTTCGAGATCAAGGTCAACGGCCAGTCGCGGCAGAAGTCCAACACCTCGCTGCTGATCTGGAACGTCCAGAAACTGATCGCCTATGCCAGCAAGGCCTACACGCTTTATCCGGGCGACGTCATCATGACCGGCACGCCGGAGGGCGTCGCGCCTGTCGCTTCCGGTGACATCATGCATGCCTGGATCGACCGGATCGGCGAGATGTCGGTCGCGGTCACCGGCTAGGACGGAACCCGAGGACAGCATGGTGGGGGCAAGGCGCATCCTGATCGCGGGCGGCGGCATTGGCGGGCTCACCGCCGCCGCCACGCTGCTCCAGGCCGGCTTCGAGGTCGCCGTCTTCGAGCAGGCACCCGTGCTTTCCGAAGTCGGCGCCGGCATCCAGGTCAGCGCCAATGCCGGCCGGGTCTACCGCTCGCTCGGCCTGATGGAGGCGGTCGAGGCGGCCGGCGTGATGCCCGACGCCTATCATTTCCGCATCTTCGACAGCGGCGAGATTCTCCAGACCATCCCGCTCGGCGCGGGCTATCGCGAGCGCCACGGCGTCCCCTACGTGACCATCCATCGGGCCGACCTGCACCGCCTGCTGGTCGGCAAGGTCAGCAGCCTCGACCCCGGCGCCGTGCGCACCGGACGGACGGTGACCTCCTTCGCCGAGGACGAGGACGGCGTCACGGTGACGCTCGCCGACGGCACGACCGAGCGCGGCGCGGTGCTGATCGGCGCCGACGGCATCAAGTCTGTCGTGCGGCGTGGCGTCGTCGGGTCGACCGAGGCAGCCTATACGGGCGATGCCGTCTGGCGGGTCATGGTGCCGATGGACCGGCTGCCGCCCGATCACCGCTGGCATTCCACCGACATCTGGGCCGGCCCCGGCCGCCACGCTGTCACCTATGCCCTTCGCGGCGGAACCGTGATGAACCTCGTCGGATGCGTCGAGTACGCCCAGTGGGAAGACGAATCCTGGACCACGCCTCGTCCCTGGGCCGAGATGCGCGCCGATTTCGACGGCTGGCACCCGATAATCACCGGGATCATCGACGCGGCCGACCGCGACCAGTGCTTCCGCTGGGCCTTGCGCGACCGCGAGCCCATCCGCGACTGGAGCACGGCGCGGGTGACGCTTCTCGGCGACGCCGCCCATCCGACCCTGCCCTACATGGCGCAAGGCGCCGCGATGGCGGTGGAGGACGCGGCCGTCCTCGCCCGCGCGCTGCTCAGGACGTCGGACGTCGCCGCCGCGATCGCCCTCTATCAGGCCAACCGCGTCGACCGCACCGCCCGCATCGTCAACGAATCGCGCGCCAACCGCGCCCTGTTCCACCTGCCCGACGTGGCCGCCCTGCGCGCCGCCTTCGCGAAGCGCGACATGAACGCGGAACGATCCGCCTGGCTGTTCTCCTACGATCCGACGACGGTCGAGCTGGTCGCCGCGTAGTTCAGGTCGTTCTTCCCGCTTCGCGCATTGCCCTGTATATCGTAAGTATAATGTCTGAATCCGCGATCATTTCCGAGAATTCATTGCCATTCCCTCCGATTCTTCTGATTCCCTGAGAATTTTCGCCGTCTCGATAATTTTACGCTTGGCGCGAATAATCTCTGGCACTCCTATCTTCCGAGTGCCAATGTCCGTATAGGGATGGTGTGGTCGCCCTATGCGCCGGCCCCAGAAAGAAATTTCATGACATTCCGTCCACTCCACGACCGCGTCGTCATCCGGCGCGCCGAGGGCGAACTGGTCTCCAAGG
>NZ_RWKW01000103.1 GCF_003970795.1 Aquibium carbonis
GCCGGCGACAGGACGGTCACGGCCCCGGCGCCCGCGCGGGCGGCTGCCAGCGCCGAAAGGCGCGCCGCGCCCGTGGCGGACGGCCCACCCGAGAAGACGCCGACATGGCCGCGCGTGTATTTGTGCGCGTCGCGGCCCGGCCAGGGGAAACACCCCGCCCAGAGGCCTGGATCATTGCGGAAAGCCCGCGGCTCGATCTCGTCCAACACTTTGACCGGTATGCCGATGTCGGCCAGCACCGTTTCGCCGCACAGGCTGCGGCCGGGCTCCAGCAGGTGGCCGGGCTTCAGCCGAAAGAACGTCACCGTCAGGTCGGCGCGGATCGCCGTGCCCAGCGGCCGCCCTGAATGTCCGGAGACGCCGGACGGCAGATCGACTGCGACGATCACGGCCCCCGACGCATTCGCCCGTTCGATCGCTTCTGCGGCAGGCCCCGTGACCGCCCGCGCCAGCCCCGCGCCGAACAGGGCATCGACGACGAGGTCGGCCCTGTCCGGCCGGCAGGCGTCGAGCGGCGCAAGCGGCAAGGCGCAGGCCGTGCGCGCGCGGCCCGCATCGCTGTCCTCGGGCGGCGGCGTGTCACAATGGAGGCCCACCTGCAAACCCGCGTCCCGCAGCCTTTGCGCGATGACGAACCCGTCGCCGCCATTGTTGCCCGGGCCAGCCAGAACGTGGACCCTCTGCATGCCGGGAAATCGGGCGAGGATTTCGGCGGCCACCGCAGTGCCCGCATTGCGCATGAGCCCGCCGCCGTCGAACGGCCCCGCCGCGATCGCAAGGCTGTCGGCCAGCGCCATTTCGGCGGGCGTGAGGAGTTCGATCGTCATGCGGCCATCCATTCGCTGCTCGGGCAGGTTAGCCCGGCCCGAGAGCCGGTTGCAAACGGGCGTCATGCCTATATTTTTGGCTTCATGCTCATTTTCTAATCATCGTTGATTGCGCCTTTCCCTCGTTTCCGGCAGTTTCATCGGCGTGAAACCGCGCCGCCCCCACACGACCCCGCATGAAGCTTCGGCTGGCGTTGATGGCGCTGCGTCAGCCGATTCCGCCGTCGATCTGGCACGGTTCGTGCTTCGGTTTGGCGGAAGCGGGCTCGATTTGCCGCGCATACCATCGGAGGCCCCTATCGGATGAAGAAAATCGAAGCGATCATCAAACCTTTCAAGCTCGACGAGGTGAAGGAAGCCCTTCAGGAAGTCGGCTTGCAGGGGATCACTGTCACCGAGGCCAAGGGCTTCGGGCGGCAGAAGGGGCATACCGAACTCTACCGGGGCGCCGAGTACGTGGTGGACTTCCTGCCGAAGGTGAAGGTCGAGGTCGTGCTGGCCGACGAATCGGTCGACGCGGCGCTCGAAGCCATCCGAAAGGCTGCGCAGACGGGGCGGATCGGCGACGGCAAGATCTTCGTCTCCAACATCGAGGAAGTCGTGCGCATCCGTACGGGCGAAACCGGTATCGACGCCATCTGAGCGGCTCAGTCCGTCTCCGAAAAGTTCCATTCGTCAGACAGGGAAAAAGAAATGACGACAGCCAACGACATCATGAAGCAGATCAAGGACAACGACGTGAAATTCGTCGACCTGCGCTTCACCGACCCCAAGGGCAAGCTGCAGCACGTCACGATGGACGTCGCTGAGGTCGAGGAGGACATGTTCGCCGACGGCGTGATGTTCGACGGATCCTCGATTGCCGGCTGGAAGGCCATCAACGAGTCCGACATGGTGCTCATGCCCGACACCGAGACGGTCCACATGGACCCGTTCTTCGCGCAGTCGACCATGGTCATCCTGTGCGACATTCTCGACCCGGTTTCCGGTGAAGCCTACAACCGCGATCCGCGCGGCACGGCCAAGAAGGCCGAGGCCTACATGAAGTCGGAAGGCATCGGCGACACCATCTTCGTCGGCCCGGAAGCCGAATTCTTCGTGTTCGACGACGTCAAGTACAAGGCCGACCCCTACAACACCGGCTTCAAGCTCGACTCGACCGAACTGCCGTCCAACGACGACACCGACTACGAGACCGGCAACCTCGGCCACCGTCCGCGCGTCAAGGGCGGCTACTTCCCGGTTCCGCCGATCGACTCGCTGCAGGACATGCGCTCCGAGATGCTCACCGTCCTCACCGAGATGGGTGTGCGCGTCGAGAAGCATCACCACGAGGTGGCGGCCGCCCAGCACGAGCTCGGCATCAAGTTCGACACGCTCGTCCGCAACGCCGACAAGATGCTGATCTACAAGTACGTCGTGCATCAGGTCGCCAATGCCTACGGCAAGACCGCGACCTTCATGCCCAAGCCGATCTTCGGCGACAACGGCTCCGGCATGCACGTGCACCAGTCGATCTGGAAGGACGGCAAGCCGACCTTCGCCGGCAACGAATATGCCGGCCTGTCGGAGTCCTGCCTGTTCTACATTGGCGGCATCATCAAGCACGCCAAGGCCATCAACGCCTTCACCAACCCGCTCACCAACTCCTACAAGCGTCTGGTGCCGGGCTACGAGGCTCCGGTGCTGCTCGCCTATTCGGCCCGCAACCGTTCGGCCTCCTGCCGCATCCCCTTCGGCTCCTCGCCGAAGTCGAAGCGCGTCGAAGTCCGCTTCCCCGATCCGGGCGCGAACCCCTACCTCGCTTTCGCGGCCATGCTGATGGCCGGCCTCGACGGCATCAAGAACAAGATCCACCCCGGCCAGCCGATGGACAAGGATCTCTACGACCTGCCGCCGAAGGAACTGAAGAAGATCCCGACCGTCTGCGGCTCGCTGCGCGAAGCGCTCCAGAGCCTCGACAAGGATCGCGGCTTCCTGAAGGCCGGCGGCGTGTTCGACGACGACCAGATCGATGCCTACATCGAGCTGAAGATGCATGAGGTCATGCGCTTCGAGATGACCCCGCATCCGGTCGAATTCGACATGTACTATTCGGTCTGATCTCCTCCCGAGACCGACGACGGAACGAGCCGGAGCCTTGCGCTCCGGCTCTTTTCGTTTGCGGAGGACGATGACAGGAGAGTGGCATGCCGCCGTGGCGCGTCACCGTTCGATGGGATAGACATCGGGCAGACACAACGCGGAGACGCGCACTCCATGAAGATCGCAACCTGGAACATCAACGGCGTCAAGGCGCGCATCGACAACCTGCTGGCCTGGCTTGAGGAAAGCCAGCCGGACATCGCATGCCTGCAGGAGATCAAGTCGGTCGACGAAAACTTTCCCCGCCTCGAGATCGAGGCGCTCGGCTATCATGTCGAAACGCATGGACAGAAGGGTTTCAACGGGGTGGCGATCCTGTCGAAGCTGCGTTTCGACGAGGTGAACCGTCGATTGCCGGGCGATGAAACCGACGAGCAGTCCCGATTCATCGAAGGTGTGTTCTCCACCAGCGCCGGCGCGCTCAGGGTCGTCTCGCTCTATCTGCCCAACGGAAACCCGGTCGGAACCGAAAAATTTCCCTACAAGCTCGGCTGGATGGAGCGGCTCGAGCGCTGGACGGCCGGGCGGCTCGCGCTGGAGGAGCCGCTGGTGCTTGCCGGCGACTACAACGTCATCGCAAAGCCGATCGACGCGAAGAACCCGTCGGCCTGGGTCGACGATGCCCTGTTTCAGCCAGAGACCCGCGAGGCGTTCCGCCGTCTCGAATGGCTCGGCATGACGGATGCGATCCGGGCGGTCACCGACGAGCAGCTGTTCACCTTCTGGGACTACCAGGCCGGCGCCTGGCAGAAGGACAACGGCATCCGGATCGACCACCTGCTGCTTTCGCCCGAAGCGGGACGGCACCTGTCCTCCGCGGCGGTCGAAAAGCACGTCCGCGCCTGGGAAAAACCATCCGACCACGTCCCCGTCGCAATCGACCTGGCGCTCGAAGCCGCAGCCTGAAGCGCGCCGGTCGGCATTGCACCCCGGCAGGCGCTGGCCGGATCGGGCGATTTGTGGCATGATGCGTCAATGATGCGACTGGTGGCTCTTCTTTCCCTCGTCGTCATCGGCGCCGTGGCAGCCCATTCCCCCGCTCGCGCCGACTGCCTGTGTGCGGCCAACGGACTGCGCTACGAGCAGGGCGAGATCAGCTGCATCCGACTGTCATCCGGAAGCTACCTTGCGCGATGCGAAAAGGTGCTCAACAACTCGTCATGGACGAAGGTGTCGGACGGTTGCCAGGATTTGGCAGGGTCAGACGCACAGGACGCAACCACCCAGTCGCCGCAGTCTGGGGCGCAGCCGGATCCTGCCGAACAGCGCTGTCTTCAGGACTGATGATATGGCCGGGGCAACGGGGTGGACGGCAGGCGGGCCGCGCAAGAAATCAGCGCGCGCCGCTCCGCAGCATGTCCTCTGCCAGCGCGATGGCGGTCCGACGATCGGACTCGCCGGCCAGCGAGAAGGCTTCCTCCTGCAGGCTGCGGATCCACACGCGATCGGACGGCGACGCACGTTCGAGCGCGGCGGTCATCATGGCAAGGCCGCGCACGACCTTGCCGCTCTGGAACAGCAGATCGCCGAGCGTCGCCTGAGCGCCTGAATGCCCCTTCTCGGCGGCCAGCTGGAACCAGCGGCCGGCCTGCTTGACGCTGACCTTGACGCCCTCGCCCCTGAGGAACATCCGCCCGATCTCGTACTGGGCGGTCGGGTTTCGATAAGTCGCGGCCGCCCGCATGTAATAGTCCTGCGCGGCTGCGGGATTGGGCTGAACCGGCGTACCGGGAATGCCGGTCCGAACGTAGCCGGCGAGCGCCACGAGCGCGTCCGACACGTAGCTTTCCTCGGGGCTACCCGGCTCGACGTCCTGCTGGACGATCAGGCTGAACGCCTTGAAGGCCTCGTAATCGTTGCGCTGGACGCCATCGCCCTCGGCATACATGCGCGCGAGTTTCCAGCGCGCGCCAAGCTGGCCGTTTTCCGCGGCGTAGCGATAGGCCTCGACGGCCTCCTCCTTGTGACCCTGGCGATAGGCGTCGAAGCCAAAGCGGAACACGTCCCAGGGGCTGGAACCCTTCTCCTGCATCGACCTCGGGTCGAGCGCGAAAGCGCTTCCCGCAGCGCTCAGCCCGGCCCCAATGACAACACTCACAAAGGTCGCACGGACCCACGCACTCATCGGCATTTCAATCGGCTTTTCTTGCCCGGGCACCGGACGATCCAACGCAACCGGCGAGGCTTGAAGAGCCTTCTCCCGACTGCGGGTTCTCCCATTCCACCATGGCATCAACATTCCGTTCCACACCCGAGACGGGCAAACTGGTCGAGCAAGGCGAGAGCCGCCCTTGCAACGTCTTCTGAGTTGCTACTCGTTTATGGCGGGAACGCGGCAATCGCCAGATGACGTCTGCGAGCGTGAATGCTTCCTGAACGAGTGTTGCGGAATCGACACTGCCTGCGACGCCTGGAAAGACAGGGCCCGGTCTTGCCGGCAGACTCAGCCCCTGGCTTCGCCTTCGCCCTTTTCGCGGGTCAGCACCGACGTCACCACCGATCCGATGATCAGGATCGCCGTGACCATCAGCGCCACCGTCGACGGCACCTTGTAGACATGCGCGAGGAGCATCTTCCCGCCGATGAAGATCAGCACCAGCGACAACCCGGTCTTCAAATGATGGAAATCGCGCATCATGCCCGAGAGGACGAAGAACAGCGCGCGCAGCCCCATGATCGCGAAGACGTTGGAGGAAAAGACGATAAAGGGGTCGTTCGATATGGCCAGCACGGCCGGGATGGAATCGACCGCGAAGATGAGGTCGGTGAACTCCACCGTCACCAGCACCACGAAGAGCGGCGTCATGTAGAGGAGGCCCTGGCGGGTGACGAAAAAACGCGATCCTTCGTACTCGTCTGTGACGCGCCCGGTCTTCTTCAGCAGCCGGACGATGCGGCTCTGGCCGGGGTCGATCATGTCGTCGCCGGACCTCATCATCTTGTAGCCGGAAAAGACGAGCAAGGCTCCGAGCGCCATGCCGATCCACTCGAACTCGTCGACGATCTTCACGCCGGGCACGATCAACGAAAGGCGCATCACGATCGCGCCGACGATGCCGTAGAACAGGACGCGGTACTGCGCTTCCGGTGGGACCCGGAAATAGCTGAAGATCAGCGCGATGACGAAGATGTTGTCGAGCGACAGGGCCTGTTCGATCAGGTAGCCGGTCAAGAATTCGGCGCCCTTGTCGGCGCCGCCGAACCAGAACACGCCGGCCCCGAACAGAAACGCGAGCGTGACATAGCCGGCGACCGTGATGCCGGCTTCGCGCGAGCTGATCACGTGGTCCTTGCGGTGGAGAACGAAGAGGTCGACGAACAGGATGATGGCGACGAACGCCAGGAAACCGGGCCAGAGCCAGTCGTGCAGATCCATGGGGAATGAAGCCTGCGCCGCGTGAGCGCGCCGTCGTTCGGTCCGACATCACAGGCGACGCCTCGCCTGTCAGAGGGGCCCGGCCCGGGTGACGACCCTATGTGCGCCCGTTCGAGCCGCTTTACAAGCGGCTCGATGGCTCGAGACTCCAGAATTGGCGGCCCGCGCGCGAAGGCGTCGGGCCCGCCCCGGGCTCAGGTCTGGCCCGTCACACGCTGCAGCGCGACCCGGAGACGGTCGAGCACGGCCACGAATTCAGCGCGCTTCTCGCGCTCCGCGTCGACGATCTCGTCCGGTGCATTGGCCACGAACTTTTCGTTCGACAGCTTCTTGTCGATGCGTCCGATCTCGCCTTCGGTCTTCACGATTTCCTTGCCGATGCGGGCGGCTTCGGCGTCGAGATCGATCAGGTCGCCGAGCGGAATGCAGGCGGTGGCCTCGCCGACGACGATCTGCGCCGACCCTTTCGGCGCCTCCGTGGCGAGCGCGATCTCGGTGACACGCGCCAGCCTGATGATGGCGGGCGCATGGCGGCCCAGCCGCTCGCGTGTCTCGGCGTCCGCGCCCACCATCGCCAGGGGCGCCTGGGCGGCGGCTGGGACGTTCATCTCGGAGCGCACCGAGCGGATCCCCGACACGAGGTCGACCAGCCAGTTGATCTCGGCTGCGGCGGCGTCGTCGGCAAATTCCGGCTGCGGCCAGCGGGTCAGCGCCAGCATGTCCTGGCGTTCGCTGCCCGCGGGCGCGGTGCGGGCCCAGAGCTCTTCCGTCATGAACGGCATCATCGGATGGAGGAGCTTGTAGATCTCTTCCAGCACGTGGGCGACGCAGGCGCGCGATTCCGCCTTGGCGGCCTCGTCCTCGCCCATGAACACGGGCTTCAGCAGTTCCAAGTACCAGTCGCAGACCAGGTTCCAGACGAAGGCATAGGCGGCTCCGGCCGCCTCGTTGAAGCGGTACGTCTCGATGCCACGGGTCATTGCGGCGCTTGCGCGGGTCAGCTCCGTCAGGATCCAGCGGTTGACCGTCAGCTTGGCCTCGTCCGGCCGGAACGCCGGATCGATCGCCGCGCCGTTCATCTCCGCGAAGCGGGTCGCGTTCCACAGCTTGGTGCCGAAGTTGCGATAGCCGGCGATACGAGCGGGATCGAGCTTCACGTCGCGACCCTGCGCGGCCATGATGGTCAGCGTGAAGCGCAGCGCATCGGCGCCATACTCGTCGATCAGTTCCAGCGGATCGATGACGTTGCCCTTGGACTTCGACATCTTGGCGCCGTTCTTGTCGCGAACGAGCGCGTGGACGTAGACCGTGTGGAACGGCTCTTCCTCCATGAAATGGAGACCCATCATCATCATCCGGGCAACCCAGAAGAAGATGATGTCGAAGCCGGTCACCAGCACCGACGTCGGATAATGGATCTTCAGTTCCTCGGTCGCGTCCGGCCAGCCGAGCGTCGAGAACGGCCACAGCGCCGACGAGAACCAGGTGTCGAGGACGTCCTCGTCGCGGGTCAGGATGTCGCCGGGCTGGAAGTTTTCGAGCTTCTCCTCGACCCAGGCCTTCCAGGGTCCATCGAGCGCCAGATAATATTCGACGGCGGCTTCGAGGGCCTGCTTCTCGGTCTTCTCGACGAAGACATGGCCGTCAGGCCCGTACCAGGCGGGAATCTGATGGCCCCACCAGAGCTGGCGAGACACGCACCAGGGCTGGATGTTCTCCATCCACTCGAAATAGGTCTTTTCCCAGTTCTTCGGCACGAAGCTGGTGCGCCCCTCGCGCACGGAGGCGATGGCCGGCTTCGCCAGGGTCGCGGCGTCGACATACCATTGATCGGTCAGGAACGGCTCGATGGGAACACCGCCCCGGTCGCCGTGCGGCACCATGTGCCGGTGCGGCTCGACCTTGGCGAGGTACCCGCCCGCCTCCATCAGTTCGACGATGAACTTGCGTGCCTCGAACCGGTCGAGCCCGTCCAGCCGATCCCAAATCTCCTCGTTCATCAATTCCAGGGACAACCCGTCGAGGAAGTCCTCGTTGTCCTTCAGCGCAATCTTGGCTTCGACGGTCAGAATGTTGATCGCCCGTGCCTTGTGGCGCTTGCCGACCTCGAAATCGTTGAAGTCGTGCGCCGGCGTGATCTTGACCGCGCCCGTGCCCTTCTCCGGATCGGAATACTCGTCGGCGATGACCGGGATGCGGCGCCCCACCAGCGGCAGGACCAGATTCCTGCCGACGAGATGGCGATAGCGCTCATCGTCGGGATGAACCGCAACGCAAGTGTCGCCGAGCATGGTCTCGGGACGGGTCGTGGCAACGGTGATGTAGGTCGTCGGGTTCTCGGGATCGAAGGCGAGGCCCTCGACCGGATAGCGGAAGTGCCAGAGATTGCCGTTCACCTCGAGCTGCTCGACCTCGAGGTCCGAGATCGCGGTCAGAAGCTTCGGGTCCCAGTTGACGAGCCGCTTGTCCTTGTAGATCAGGCCCTGCTTGTAGAGCGTGACGAAGACCTCCACGACCGCCTTCGACAGGCCTTCGTCCATCGTGAAGCGCTCGCGCGACCAGTCGCAGGACGCGCCCAGACGCTTCAACTGGTTGACGATGATGCCGCCCGACTCGTCCTTCCACTCCCAGATCCGATCGATGAACTCCTCACGGCTCATGTCGCGGCGGCGGATCTGGCGCTCGGCGAGCTTGCGCTCGACCACCATCTGGGTGGCGATGCCGGCATGGTCCATGCCCGGCTGCCAAAGCACGTTCTTGCCGCGCATGCGCTCGAAGCGGACCAGGATGTCCTGCAGCGTGTTGTTGAGTGCGTGCCCCATGTGGAGCGAGCCGGTGACGTTCGGCGGCGGGATCACGATCGTGTAGGGTTCGGCGCCATGTTCTGCGCCCGCGCCGGCACGAAAGGCGTGCTCCTGTTCCCAGCGAAGGGCTATTTTCGGCTCGACGCTGGCCGCGTCGTAGGTCTTGTCAAGCATGTCCAGGCGTCCGCACTCGCGAGGCAAATTGGAACGCGCCGATGCCCGGCCGTTCCTTGAGCACGGTGTAAAGCCGATGGTTCAGGGCAAGTCAACCGCGCCGGCCGGTGCCTCTCGGCAAGGCTGGAGGCCGCGTTTGCCGGTCTTGGCCGCCCGAACGACCGAGCCTCCCGCAAACGGGGCGCCCGCCCTCGCGGCTCGACGGGCAACCTCCCGTTTCGTCCGGAGAACGTTTCAGCGGCCGCCGCGGGCGACGCGCTCGATCTCTTCGCGGACGAGCTTTTCGACCAGCGTCGGCAGGTTGTTGTCCAGCCAGTCCTGCAGCATCGGCCGCATCATCTCCGTGGCCAGTTCGTCGAAGCTCTTGCGACGGCTCGCTTCGAACGCCTCGGACAATTCGCCGAATGCGGCCGCGACCTGACGCCCCGTCCTTTCGGAAATCAGCGACGCCTTCTCGACCGGCGCAGCCGCCGGCTGGTCTGGTGCAGCCGGTTCCATCGCCTCGCTCGCGACGGGCTCGGCGGCTGTCTCCATCGCAGCCGGCTCCGCCGCAGCGGCGTCGTCGAGCAGCCTGCCGGGCGCCGCTGTCTCAGCTGCCGGAGCGTCCGGCTCCGAATGGTGTCGGGACGGCGAATGATCCGCCCAGACGTCGTCCAGCGGACCCGGGCGTGCCGCCAGCGCCTCGTCGGGCTGCTGCGCGCCAACGGCCGCCGTTTCGAATGTCCTGCGATCCTGACCCGGCAGATCGAACCCCGAGGTCGGCGCGTTGGCCGCGACCAGGTCCATCGGCGGCACCTCCGCGTCCTGCGTCGCCGAAGACACCGACAGCGTGTCCTCGGGCTTGCGCCCCTGATCGCTGTCCTCGATGATGCGACGGATCGATGCGAGGATCTCCTCCATCGAGGGCTCGCGCTGCGACCCGCCCGCCTGAGGCATCTTCAGTTCAGCCGCCTGACTGGCCATCGTTCGCATCTCCATGCCCGATCGAGATCGGTCCCCGAATCATCCAGCAAGCCTAGCGCTTCGATTCCCATGAGAGAATCCCCTCTCGGGCGCGGCCGCCGCTTTCGCACAGGATTACGGCGACCTCGAACGAAAACGGCCGCGCAGGGCGCGGCCGACATGTCGGGACGGGGCTAGGACGGTCAGCGACCGTCGGGCGTGCGAAGGCCGAACCACTTGTCCTTGACGGCTTCGTAGTGCTCTTCGGGTTTGTAGGTCGCGACCTTCAGGCCGAGGCTCTCGACGCCGAGGCGGCCGACCGCCGACAGGATGGCGAAGCTCGCCAGCACGACGTCGTGCTCGGCGCTGACCTGGTTGATCTGCGCGGTGATGACGTCGGCCTGCGCGTTGAGCACGTCGAGCGTGGTCCGCTGGCCGACATTGCGCTCCTCGATCACGCCGTTCAGCGCCAACTGGGCGGCCGAGATCAGTTCGCGGTTGGCGGCCACCACCTCGGCGCCGGCGATGTACTGCGTCCAGGCGGAAGTAACCGCCGCGCGCACCTGGTCGCGGCTGACGTCGACCTCGATGCGGGCCTGGCCGAGCGATTCCTTCGACTGCCGAACCAGCGCGGAGGTGCGACCGCCCTGATACAGCGGGATGGTCAGGGTCGCGCCGATCTGCGCCGACGTGGAGCTGCCGTCGGACACGCTCGCCGGAGAGGTATCGGTGAAGCTCCGGCTCACGCCGGCGCTCGCGGTGACGCCCGGAAGCAGCGCCCCCTCGGCCGAGTTGACCGAGAAGCCGGCCGCGTCGACCAGATGCTGGGTCGCGAGGATCGCCGGATGACGAACCAGGGCGGTCTCGATCGCCTGCGGCAGGCTTCGGGGCAGCAGCTTGGCCAGCGGGCTGACCGGCTCGAGCCTGCCCGGCACATCGCCGATGACCTGGCGGTAGATCGCCTCGCTCGCCTGGGCGCTGGCGCGGGCGGCACTCAGCTGGGCCACGGCGGCGGAGCGGCTTGCATCCGCCTGCGCCACGTCGGTGCGGGTGCCCTCGCCCACTTCGAACCGCGATCGTGACGCGCGAACCTGCTCGCTGAGGAATTCGAGGTTGCGCTCGCGCAGCACCGCGATCTGGCGATCCCTGATCACGTCCAGATAGGCCGTGGCCGCGCTGTAGAGCGTGTTCTGTTCGGTGTTGCGGAGCGATTCGCGCGACGCAAAGACGCGCGACTTGGCGGCCAGCACGTTGTTGCGCGTCTGGAAGCCGTCGAACAGGGTCTGGTTGATCTGGACGCCGAAGGAGCCCGAACGGATGCTGCTGTCGCTGATGCCCGAGCGATCGGTGTACTGGATCGAACCGGTCGCGGCGATGGTCGGGCGATAGCCCGACTTGGCAATGGCCACGTTCTCGTCGGTGACGCGAACGCCGGCGCGAGCCGAGTTCAGGGACGAGTTGTTCTGATAGGCCTTGGTCAAGGCCCCGAGTATCGTCTCGGCGCTGGCTTGAACCGGCGAGACCACGGCGGCGGTGACCAACAACGCTGCCAACAGATTTCTGCTCATCGACGCCACCACGGACCTCATTCACATGACCGGACGCGTGCTGGGCGTCCCCCAATCCCTGGCCGGGCTGGGCCCGACCTGCACCTTCAGTTCCTCCCGAATCGCGCTCCCCGACGACTGGTAATCATACGCTTGACCAAAATGACGTCCGGCACCGCCGCGTGCAAGCCCTCAGAACTCGAAGGCGGGTTCTTTCTGAAATCCGGGCAATGGCTTGACGGCGGCATTGAAACCGCGCCGGGCCGAGACGACATTCCCCTGCCTCACATAGAGATTGGCGACACCGGCATTGCCGTGGCCTTCGACCACCACGAGGCGACCGCCGTCCTTCATCTGGTCGAACAGGGCCTGGGGCACCTCGTCCACCGCGCCCTCGATGACGATGACGTCGTAGGGCGCCTCGGACGCGTAGCCGGACGACAAGGCGCCCTGAACCACCGCGACATTGTCGAAGCCGAGTTCGGCCAGTTGCGCGGTCGCGGCATCGGCAAGCGCCGCGTCGTCTTCGAGCGCGATGACCGAACCGGCGAGGCGCGACAGGATGGCCGCGGAGTAGCCGGTGGCGGCCCCGACGTCGAGCACGAGATCCGTGGGGCCGATGTCGGCCAGTTGCAGAAGCTTGGCGAAGGGCGACGGCTCCATCAGGAAGCGCGGAGCCTGCCGGCCGGGCGACGTGATCTCCAGATCCTCGTCGATATAGGCCAGCGGCTTCAGGCGCGCCGGGACGAAGGCTTCGCGGGGCACCGACATGAAGGCATCGAGAAGCGGAACGCGATTGACGTCCGTGGTTCGCAGCTGGCCGTCGACCATCTTGGCCCGCAACCGCTCGAAGTCAGCGCTTGTCGTCAATGTTCGTCTCCGCCGGCCTGTCTTCGCGATCGCCGGGACGACCACGGTCCCTGGCGAAACAGCCGGCGCTGGAGGCCTCGCCCGGAATCGAACCGGGGTGCAAGGATTTGCAGTCCTCTGCGTAACCACTCCGCCACGAGGCCTCGCCGCGATCGGCTGTCTATGCGCGATCTGTTAACAGAGGGTCACCGGGCCGACAAGCGTCCCGTGCCAAAATCAACCGCAATTGGCGATGGGTCGCAATGGAGGGCGGCGAGCCCCCGTCGCCATCAAAGGGCCGCGTCCGGCGGAGCCCGGTCGGGTGGCGCCGCCAAGCGGCGACGGGGCTCTTGGGTGCCGCGCGCAAGCGGTCAGGACCGGCTTCGACGTCGATGCCACCAGACGGCGGTGCGGCGGCGCCACCGGCGCACGGACGGAATGTCGTAGGAGAGGACGAGCAGCCCGGTCGGGATCATCCAGAACCCCAGCACCGGCAGGAAGCCGAAGATGCCGCCGACGATCAGGGCCGACCCCGAGGCAATCCGCATGCGGCGCGACCGCGGCACGCGCACCTTGCGGCCAAAGGCGTTGATCGTCGGCCCGGCCCCCGCGTCGGCGCGATCCGCGCCCGTCTGTCCACCCCGTCCATCGCCGCGCGCCATGCATCGTTCCTCTACACCCCTCCCCCTGCCTTCAGGCCGCCTGGGCCGGCTCGGACGTGCAGGGTGCCGGAGCGCCTATATCGGACGCGCGATCGCTCATTGCGATGGACGGTTCGGCGGAACCGAAAAAAAAATAATTGGCGCTTGGCAAGGCGGAAAGGCATTTGCTATAGGCACCGCACTTCAACGAGCGCTGTTCCCCGGTAGCTCAGTGGTAGAGCAACCGGCTGTTAACCGGTTGGTCGCTGGTTCGAATCCGGCCCGGGGAGCCAATTTTTTCAAGCACATCAAGCAGTTCTGATCGCGCTCGGAGGACGGCTGCCTGGCGTCCATGGGCGCAGGTCCCGTGTGCCTGACCACGACCCCTTCTCGCGACCGTGCCCCTCGACCGCCGCAGCAGACGCGCCGTCATGAGCCCGGGCGCTTCCGCGCGCCGGGGGGCGGAACCGGGCGCGCCGGAAAGGTCCGGGCCGCCGGTGCGGGCCGGCGCAACGGTGCGGAAAAGCTGGTGAGCCCGTCCGATCCGCGAGACCCGGCCAGCGCTCTGCGGTTCGAGCTCGACGGGCGCGCCCAATGCCGGGTTCTCCGCGTCGAGCGTCTCGATCTCGGCGAGTTGCGGTAAAAGCCGCGTCCGGAAGAGCGCCACCCGTTCGCGTTCGTCCCCGTCGTCCATGCGGGCATTCACCCCGGCCGTCAGCGGAACATCAAGACCGGAACCTTGCAGCGTCGTACCATGGCCTCGGTCGTCGAGCCGATGACCAGGCTGCGGATGCGCGAGTGGCCATAGGCGCCCATGACGAGAAGGCCGATGCCCTGCGTCTCGACATGATGACCGATGACGTCGTCGGGATCGCCCGGCTTGAGCCGTCCATCGACCTCGAACCCGGCCTCGCGCAGGCGGCGCACAGGCGCATCGAGCCGCGACCGATTCTCGGCCGTGTCGGCGCCGACCGACAGCACCGTCGCGCTCAGGCCTTTCAGCAAGCCGCTGGAAGCGACGAAGTCGACGGCCCGACTGGCGCTCTTGCCGCCGTCGAATGCGATGAGGAAGCGGTCGAAGGGCACATAGGCCCGCGAGGCCACGAGGACCGGCCGCGTCGACGACCGCACGATGCGCTCCAGATTGGATCCCAGATGCAGCTTGGCGAAGTCGGCCGCCTCGCCGCGCTTGCCCACGATCACCATGCGCGCGTCGGTCTCGAGATCGGCGAGCGCTTCCAGGAGGTCGCCGTTGCGGAGCCGCGTCTCGACCTGGTCGACGCCTGCGGCCGCAGCGATGGCCCTGGCCGTTTCCAGCAAGGCGCGTCCCTTGGCCTGCGCCAGCTTGGCATGCTGTTCGTCGAGGCGCGCATACTCGTCCAGCAGGGCGGCGCGCTGGTTGACTTCCAGGCTGCCGCTCAGGTCGAACGTGCCCGCCATGCGGCGGCCGAGCACATGCGCGATCTCGAGCGACGCGCCCATGCGAACCGCCGCCCAGGCGGCGAGACGGCAGACGCTTTCGGCATAGACGGAGCCGTCGACGAAGGCGAGTAGTCTGGACATGGTCTTCCTCCCTCAGTGACCGGACAGCTGATCGAGCGCGCCCGGCTTGTCATGGATCGCCAGCTTGTCGACCAGCGTCGCGCTGGCCTCGTTCAGGCCGATGACCTCGACCTCCGCGCCCTCGCGGCGGAACCTCAGGATCACCTTGTCGAGGGCCGCGACACCGGTCAGATCCCAGATGTGGGAGCGGCTGACGTCGATGCTCACCGTCTCGATCGCTTCCTTGAAGTCGAAGGAGGCCTGGAAGCGATCCGCCGAGGCGAAAAACACCTGCCCCTCGACCACATAGGACCGCGCCCGCCCGTCCGCCGACAATGTCGACGTCACGCGGAAGATCTGCGCTACCTTGGCGGCGAAGAACAGGCCCGACAGCAGCACGCCGATCAGCACCCCGATGGCGAGATTGTGGGTGAAGACGACGGCCACCACGGTCGCCACCATGACGACCGACGAACGGCGCGGATGGTCGCGCAGGTTCTTGATCGAACTCCACGAGAAGGTGCCGATCGAGACCATGATCATGATGGCCACCAGCGCCGCCATCGGAATGATCGAGACGAGATCGCCGAGCCCCACGCACAGGATCAGCAGGAAGACGCCCGCCGCGAAACAGGACAGCCGCCCGCGCCCGCCCGACTTCACGTTGATGACCGACTGGCCGATCATGGCGCAACCCGCCATGCCGCCGATGAAGCCGGTGACGATGTTCGCCGTGCCCTGGCCCACGCATTCGCGGTTCTTGTCGCTGCCCGTGTCCGTCAGTTCGTCGACGATCGACGCGGTCATCAGGGATTCGAGCAGGCCGACGATGGCGACCGCGGCCGAATAGGGCAGCACGATCAGGAAGGTCTCGACGTTGAGCGGCACGTCGGGCAGCAGGAACACCGGCAGCGTCGCCGGCAGTTCGCCCATGTCGCCGACCGTGCGGATGTCCATCCCGAAGAACAGGGCGATCGACGTCAGCACGACGATGCACACCAGCGGCGACGGTATCGACTTCGTCAGGTGCGGGAACAGGTAGATGATCGCCAGGCCGGCTGCGACCATGACGTAGGTCAGCCACGGCACGCCCACGAGTTCGGGGATCTGCGCCATGAAGATCAGGATCGCCAGCGCATTGACGAAGCCGGTGATCACCGAGCGCGAGACGAAGCCCATCAGGTTGCCGAGCTTCAGCATCCCGGCCGCGATCTGAAGCACGCCCGCCAGAATGGTCGCCACCAGCAGGTACTGGAGGCCATGCTCCTTCACCAGCGTGACCATCAGGACCGCGGTGGCGGCCGTCGCGGCGGAGATCATGCCGGGTCGGCCGCCGGTGAACGCAATGATCACGGCGATGGAAAACGAGGCGTAGAGGCCCACCTTGGGGTCGACCCCGGCAATGATGGAAAAGGCAATCGCTTCGGGAATGAGGGCGAGCGCCACGACGAGGCCCGCGAGCAGATCGCCGCGGACATTGCCGAACCACTCGTCGCGGTAAGCAGAAAGAGAGTTCATTGATGTCCAGGAAGGAAACGGAACCGCCGCCCCAGAGCTCCCATCCGGAAGACTGTCAGACGTATCGGTCCTGTTGTCCGGCGGGTCGGCGGCCGGAGGAGCCACCCGGAATTGCACCGGGTCCATGCGATGGCGCGATGTAGTCGCAAACCATGCTGCGGTGCAATAGAATTCTCGGTATGGCTGCCATCCGGAGCGCTGGTGGGCGCCGCGGGCGGGCGGGGCATCCGGTTGGCGACCGATCGCCGGCGCGGCGCGGCGCTTTCGTCCTACCCATCCGACCCAGCGGCTGGTAGAGCAATGGGCGACCGGACCGAAGCAATTCTGTTTCCCGATGGCGAGGCGATCCGCCAGCAGGGCGGGTCGGGACAGATGAATGGCAGGTCGCCGATGAGCGCACTTTTCGAGGAGCTCGACTATCAGGTCACGCCCATGGGCGCCATCTCGCTGCGGCGGCGCCGGGATCTGTCGACCGGTCAGGACATCTTCGAAATCAAGCTCAACGACGAGTTCCTGATGTCGTCGAAATTCACCCGTTCGGAGAAGGCGCTTGCAACCCACGCGCTTTCCGAGCTTCCGGGCAAGGCACTGGACGTCGTCGTCGGCGGCCTGGGTCTGGGATACACCGCCGTCACCGCGCTTCGCAACCAGAACGTGCGCTCGATGCTCGTGGTCGACGTGTTTCGCCCGGTCATCGACTGGCACGAGCGCGGTCTGCTGCCGCTCGGCTCCGAACTGGCGCAGGACGAGAGATGCCGCTTCGTCGAAGGCGATTTCTTCGCCATGGCGCGCGCGCCCGAGACCGGGTTCGATCCGCAAGATCCCGGCTGCCGTTTCGACGCGATCCTTCTCGACATCGATCATTCCCCGCACCACGTCCTGCGGTCTTCGAACGGTGCGCTCTACACGCCGCAAGGGCTCCAGATCCTCGCCGAGCACCTGCGTCCGCACGGCGTTTTCGCACTCTGGTCGAACGATCCGGAAGACACGGACTTCACCGGCCGGCTGCGGGCCGCCTTCGGCGTCGCCCGTGCCGAGCCCGTGGTGTTCCACAATCCCCTCCAGGACCGTGACGCGGTCCAGTGCGTCTATCTCGCCCACAAGCGGGCAGACGCCGCGTGACGGGATGGCTGCATGCACAGCGTCTCGATGCGGTGCGGGACGTGATCCGCGACCGCCATGCGCGCTCGGTCCTTGATCTCGGTTGTGGCGACGGAGACCTGCTCGTCCGGATCGCGCGGGAGAACGGGGTCGAGCGCGTCGTGGGTATCGACGTCTGCGCCCGCTCGCTGGAACGGCTTCGCGCACGTCTCGACGCGGACGGACCGCCCCACGCTACGGTCGAAATCCTGCACGCATCTCTGCTCGATGCCCCAGACAGGCTGTGCGGCTTCGATTGCGCGGTTCTCGTCGAGACGATCGAGCATCTCGATGCCGGGCGCCTCGGCGCCTTCGAGCGGGCGATCCTCGGGCGGCTGCGGCCGTCGACCGTCGTCGTCACGACGCCCAACGCCGAATTCAACGCGCTGCTCGGCGTGCCTGCGCACCGCTTCCGCCATCCCGATCATCACTTCGAATGGGATCGCGCCCGCTTTCGCCGTTGGGCAAGGGGCGCGGCGGGACGCCACGGCTATCATGTCGGTTGCTTCGACATCGCAGGCTGCCACCCGCAACTGGGCGGCGCGAGCCAGATGGCCGTCTTCGACCTGTCCGCACCGGACACGGGACGCCGGACCGACGAAGCAGATGGAGATCATGTAGACGACGTGGATGTCGGGCGTTAACTGAACGTCCCCCGAATCGACGGGCCGCAATAGAATCGCGTCTTCCTGCCCCTCGCGTTCCCGCCAACGGGCATCGACCGGAGCATGACCGCATGACCACGCCTCCCCGTCCCGATTTCGTCGCCGAACAGCGCGCGGCCCAAGCGGCCTTCTTCGCCGCTGAACATCCAGGCCATGTCGGTTTCGAAGGCAGCCTCTATCGCCTGCACCCGGACGATCGGCTCTCCAATCTCAATCCCGTCATCCGCGATGCCGCCGAGCGCTCCTTCGCCGACAACGCCATCGCCTGGCACCAGCATGCCGCGCATGGCCTGTCGTCGCAGGCCGCTTGCCTCAATTTTCTCATGCCTCTGGCCACGCGTCCGGACGTGCTGGCCCGCCTCGTCCAGTCCGCCGTCGGTGGCGAGCTTCCCGAGATGCTGGCCGTCGAAGCAGGCCCGGACGGCGAGCCATGGTTCGTCGGCTTCGAGTGGATCGGCCGCGAGGATTATCTCAACGAATGGCCGCGCAGCGGCCAGCCCCGGCGCGGCGCCAACGTGACGTCGGCCGACGCGATACTGCGTTACCGGCAGGCTGGCCGGATCGAGACCCTGCTCGTCGAGTGGAAATATACCGAGTCCTACGGCGCGCCGCCCGAACAGAAACGGGAGGCCGAACGGCTGCGCCGCTACCAGAAGATCATCTTCTCGCCCTTCGGTCCGCTGCGCAGCGATGCCGGGTTGAAACCGGCCGACCTTTTCTGGGATCCGTTCTACCAGCTCATGCGCCAGCAGGTCCTCGCCTGGCGCATGCAGGCGGCCAGGGAAGACGCAACGGAGCGCGTGCGCGTGCTGCATGTCGCGCCGGCCGGCAACTGGCGGCTCAGGCGCGTGACGTCCCCTGCGCTGCGGGCCCTGGGCGACGACGCCTTCGCCGTCTTCCGTGGCCTTCTGGCCGATCCCGAAAGCTTCGTCAGCCTGTCGACCGAGGCGCTGTTCCAGCCACTGATCGCCGATGCGCCGGCCGATGATCAATGGGCGCTTTATCTTCGCAGCCGCTACGGGTTCCTGACGTCATGCGAACCTGTCGACGAGGCCGAGGACCGATAGCCCTTGTTCCGCTTTCTGCATTCGAGCGATCTGCATCTGGGAAAGCGCTTCGGTAACCTCGCGGAAGATTTGCGCGGCCGGTTGCGCGAAGCACGCCATGGGTCGATCGAGCGGCTTGCGGCGCGGGCGCGGGAGAACGGCGCCGACGTCGTCCTGCTCGCCGGCGACACCTTCGACACCGAGACCCCGACGCCGGACATCCGCCGCCAGGCGATCGCCGAAATGAGCCGTCACGCGCCGCTGCGCTGGGTCATCCTGCCCGGCAATCACGATTCGCTGCAGGCCGCGCCGCTCTGGGCGGCCCTGCGCGCCGGCTTGCCGGAAAACGTGATCCTCGCCACGGAAGCGCAGCCTTTGACCCTGGCGCCTGGCGTCGCCCTGTTGCCCGCGCCTTGCACGACGCGTCGGCCTGGCCGAGACCTGAGCGAATGGATGGACACGGCGGCGACCCCGGACGACACCATCCGGATCGGTCTCGCCCACGGGCCGGTCCAGAGCTTTTCGGAGGAAACTCTCGCATCCGACATTTTGGCGCCGGATCGGGCGCGCCGGGCCGGGCTCGACTATCTGGCGCTCGGCGACTGGCACGGCGCCGTCGCCATCGATGCCCGCACCCGCTACAGCGGAACGCCCGAGCCGGATCGCTTCAAGCACGACGAGCCGGGCCGGGCCCTGGTCGTCAGCATCGAATCCCCGAGGGCGGAACCGGTCGTTACAGCGGTGGAAACCGGCCTCTTCGCCTGGAAGACCACGACCCTCGATCTCCTGCCGACCGACGATTGCGAGGCGGCGCTCGCGGCGATCCTTCCGCCGGCTCACCTGCGTCGCCATGCCCTCCTGCGCATCGCCGCATCCGGCCGGGCGGGAATTGCCGGGCGAACCGCGCTGGTCGCCGCAATCGCGGACGCCGCGCCCGACTACGCGCTGCTCGAACTCGACGAAACAGGTCTGTCGACCGAATGCGATGCCACCGATCTGGACCGCATCGACCGCTCGGGCGCGCTCCGCGACGCCGCCGAAACGCTTTTGGCGCAGGCCGGTGACGAAAGTCGCGCCGAGGTCGATCGCGAGGTCGCGCGCGGCGCGCTGGTGCGCCTGTTTTCCTATTGCGCGACGGCATCGTCATGAAGATCACCGCGCTCAGGCTCTTCAACGTCAAGCGTTTCGCTGGCCGGGGCGTCGCCATCGAGGACATCGGCGACGGCGTCAATGTGCTCTGCGCGGCCAACGAGTTCGGCAAGTCGACGAGTTTCGAGGCGCTGCATGCGCTGTTCTTCCAGGCCCACACCGGCCAGCCGAAGGACGTCAAGCGGCTCCAGCCCTACAGCGGCGGCAATCCTGTCGTCGAGGCCGATATCCAGACCGAAAAGGGCCGTTACCGACTAGCCAAGCAGTTCATCGGCGGCCGACGCGCCACCGTGACGGACTTGGGCAGCGGTCGGCTGGTCGCACAGGCGGACGAGGCCGAAAACTTCATCGCCGGGCTGACGCGGGGCGGCACGGCGGGCCCGTCCGGCCTTCTCTGGGTCCGCCAGGGCATCACCGGCATCGAGGACCGTGACAAGCGGGAGGAGGAGGACGAGCGTCGGGTGCGCGCCAGCCTGCTCGAATCGGTGCAGGGCGAAGTCGAGGCCGTCACCGGCGGCCGGCGCATGGCGGAGGTGTCGGCCCGCTGCGCCGAAGAACTCGGCCGGCTCGTCACCGCCACCGGGCGCCCCAAGGTCGGTGGCCCCTATGACACCGCGCTTGCCGAGCAAAGGCGGCTTGCAGCGGAAGACGCGCGGCTCACGGCCGACGTCGCCGCCCTGCGCAAGGATCTCGACGATCGTGCCGGCGCGGCGAGGCATCTGAAGGATCTGGACGATCCCGCGGAAAGAGACGCTCGGCGCGCCGCACTCGAAAAGGCGCAGGCCGCGCTCGACGCCGCGAAGGTCCATGGCGAGGCGCTGCGGTCTGCGCAAGCGGAACTGGCGCATGCGCGCGGCCGCCGCGACGCGACCCGGCGGGAACTCGATACCTTCCGCGGCGCGCTGGCGAAGGCGTCTCTGCTGGCGGTCCAGGTCGCCACGGCCGAGCAAGCCCGCGACGCGGCCCTCGTCCGGCACCGGGCAGCGATGGACGAAATCGCCAGGGCGGATGCCGAAACGCAGATCGCCGAGACGGAGGAGAAGCAGGCGCGCGACCTGCTGGCGCGGCTCGACGCCGCGCTGAAGGCGAAGGACCATGCCGAGCGGCTGGCCGCGCTGGCGACGAAGCTCGAAACCGTCGAAGCATTGCGGATGGAACTGGAGGGAGCCGAGGCCGCGCTGGCCTCGCTCGCCGTCCCGGCAAAGACGGTGGACCGCCTGCAGGACCTCGAAATCGAGATCGCGGGCCTCGCGGCATTGGAAACGGCCCGCCAACCGAAACTCGGCATCGTCTACGAGCCCGGCGCAATCGCCCGCGTCACCCTCGATGGCCAGGTTCTCGACGACGGCGAGGAGCGCGGCTTCGCTGATTCGGCCCGCCTCGACATTCCCGGCATCGGCATGATGACGCTTCGCACCAGTCGCCCCGCCGGCGACAACGACGCCCTTCGCAAGGCCAAGGCCGAGCGCGACGGCCTGCTGGCCGGGCTCGGCGCCGAAAACCTGCCGGAGGTGCGGCGGCGCGAAGCGGACGCCCAGCGCGCGACGGTCGAGATCGAGCGGCTGCGCGCCGGCATCAAGGCTTTGGCGCCGCAAGGCCTCCCCGCCTTGCGCGAGGAGATGGCGCGTCTCGCCGCGGCAGGCCCGCTTCCCCTCGAGGTCAAAGGCGATCCGGATTCGGCTCGACAGGGCGTCGAGCAGGCGGCGGAGCGGGTCGCCGCCGCCCGGCTCGCGCTGCGTGAGGCCCAGCCGACGCGCGGTGTCGCCGAGAACGCCTTGCGGGGCGCCGAGACGTCGCTGGCGTCGCTCCAGGGCGAGCGGGCACAGGTCGAAGCCTCGCTCGGACCCTTGAACGAACGCGCCGGCCGCGAGCAGGCCTTGGCCGACGAAGCTCGACTTGCCGACGAACATGCCGCCGAAGCGGAGGTCAGGACGGCGCGCCTGCGCGACGCCGCGCCCGATCTCGCCTCGGCGGAGGCCGCCGTCAGGCGCCTGCGCTCGGCCGAGGAATCCGCCGCCAGGCAGATCGCCGACCTGCGCGAACGCATCGCCGGGCTCGACGGCACCATCCGCGCCCGCGCCGACGAAGCCGTCGAGGAGCAGTTGCAGGAAACCCGCGAGGCGCTCGACGCCGCCAACCGTCGCGTGGCGGCTTTCGCGGCGGAGGTCGCCCTCCTCGACAGGTTGCAATCGACGCTGCACGCGGCCCGCTCGGCCGCCCGCGACCTCTATCTGAAGCCGGTGATGCAGGAACTGCGCCCGCTGCTCGCGCTGCTCTTCGACGACCTGTCGATCACCTTCGACGAGAAGACGCTTCTGCCGCACAGGATCACCCGCGGCGGGGCGGAGGAGGACGTCGAACGGCTGAGCGGGGGCACGCGCGAGCAATTGTCGATCCTGACGCGTCTCGCCTTCGCGCGGCTTCTCGCCCGCGACGGCCGACCGGCGCCGGTGATCCTCGACGACGCGCTGGTCTATTCCGACGACGACCGCATCGAGAAGATGTTCGATGCCCTGCACCGGCAGTCGGCCGACCAGCAGATCATCGTCTTTTCCTGCCGCCAGCGCGCCTTCGCCCGCCTCGGCGGCCGGGCGCTGAGCATGATCGACTGGAAGCCCGAAGACTAGGCTGCGCGGCAGAGTGCAGGAACCGAATCAGGCTCCGCGCCCAGGCCCTTGTCTTTGCAGCGATTCCCCGATCGTCTCCGGCTCGTCTGTCAGAAATGTTCGCCCGTCTGGAAAGGCCCGATCCGGACGCCCGCCGCCACGAGGTAGGCCGTGGACCAGCCGATCAGCAGGAAGCCGTTGACGCCTTCGAGCGCGGCGAAGAGGCGCCATTCGGCGGCCGGAACGACGTCGCCGTAGCCGAGCGTCGAGAAGGTCACGGTGGAGAAGTAGAGCGCCGTCTCGAAGTCGCCGAACACGCCGAGCCCGTGATGGAAGGCCGCCCAGAGCCAGACCTCGACGGTCATGATGGCGAAGATGCCGATGACGGTCGTGACCATCGCCAGGGTTCGGCTCCTGTGCCCGTGCACCCGGAAGCGGGAGGTCATCGCACGCATCAGGTGCGTGACCGCAATCAGTCCCCAGGTGTGGATGACGACCGTCAGGGCGATCACGAAGGTGCCGAGGACCAGATTGGCGAACATCGGTACATCCTAGCGCATCTGTCGGCGCCGGCATTGCCGAAGATCAATTTTCCTGCGGCGCCTGACCGACGTGCGAAGCCTTCCCGTCCATCGGCTCGAGCGTGTTCAGGAAAGCGATCAGCGCCATGCGGCCCCGGTCGGTCAGCACGAATCCTTCGATCGCCGTACGCCCCGATGGCGCTTCCGGCGCGCTGGCATAATGGTCGACCACCTCCTCCAGCGTCGCGATCTGGCCCGCATGCATGTAGGGCGCCCGACCGGCCACGCCGCGCAGCGAGGGCGTCTTGAAGGCACGCTCCAGTGCCTCGCCGTCCCGGACCATGAAGCGGATCTCGCCACACTGCTCGGGCGTGGTGTCGGAAAAGGCGCCGAGACAGTTGAACGGGTCGGCCAGCACCTTGGCCACCGCGTCGGCCCGGCCCCTGTCCGGGGGCAGGCCCGGCACCGCCGGAACGCCGGTGTTGTGGAAATGGTCGTCGGTGAAGCGCGGGCCGTTGTGGCAGTTCACGCAGGACGCCTCGCCCATGAAGAGCTTCAGCCCCTCGAGTTCGAGGTCCGACAGCGCCGCCTCGCCCTCCGGTCGCCTTCCTGCCGCGACCGCCTCGGCGAAACGGTCGAAGCGGGTCATGACGGGAGCGATCGTCCGTTCGAAGGCTGCGACTGCCTTGCCCATGTTCGAGTAGACGCGATCGACACGCCCTCGCTCGTCGTCCGTCAGTCCCGCCCATGCCGCCCGCTCCGACTCGCTGCCGAGCGGACTTGTGTCTTCGGGCAATCCCGTCAGGTCGGGCAGCGGCCCGAACACGGCTTCATATTCGTCACGGTAGGCGTTCGCCACCTGCCGAACCAGCGCCACCCGGTTGCCGCCGTGCTCGACAGGGTTCTCCCACGGCCCCAGCGCCTGCGCCCACAGGCTGTCGGCGCGCCCGTCCCAGAACTGCCACGGGCTCCAGGCCACGCCTTCGAGCGGCATGGTGCGCCGATCGGCTTCGCCGATGCCGATCGCGCGCGCGATTCCGTCCTGGAACCGCCGCGTCGGCTGGTGGCAGGAAGCGCAGGACACCGAGCCGTCCGCCGACAGGTCGTGGTCGAAGAACAACGCCTCCCCCAGCGCCGCAGCCGCGGGATCGTCGGCGACGCGGTTCGACGGATCGGCAGGCAGCAGCGGCAGCGCCGCGAGCGACAGCGTTGCGACCACGCGCGCCTCGCCCTCGCTCAGGTTCGACGGCTTGCAGGCGCCCGCCAGCAGCAGGGCCGCGAGGGCAACGCCGGTCGTCAGCAGGCGCGGGCGCATCGCCGCCTCACAAAACGAGGTTGAAGGTCACGTCGTCGCTTCGGCCATCGGCGGCGATGGCGAGCTTCAGTTCCCACCAGCCACCCATGTTGAAACGCACGCCCTCGATGCGGTAGCGGCCTTCGCCCAGCGCCGCCGTCATGGCCGGCGCCGTTGGCAGTCCGTGGCCGTGCTGCGGCATGCCGCCGTCGACCGAAATCGTCGCGTCCTCCACCGGTGCCCCGTCGGGCGTGGTCACCGTCACGATCCAGCTGTGGAGCGGCCCCTGCCGCACAGGCTCGCTTTCCGGCGCAATGGCCACGGTGAACATGCCGGCCTGCGTTTGCTTCGAGCGGGCGAGATCGAGGTCGTCCGGCGGCGGTGCCATCATGCGCCAGCCAACGAAGGCGGCCGCGAGAGCGACGACCGCGACGAGAACGTAGATCAGTTTCTTCATCTTCGCTTCCTGGGCGCCCGGCACCGGGACTGACGTCATCGAACCCTCGGCTCGCATGGAGGGACGAAATGTACGGCTTCCCGTCGCTGGAAGGTCAAGGACGGATTCCCGACCCTCGCCTTCGACCGGCATCGCGTGTAGAGGGAGCCGAAAGGGAGAAAAAGAATGGCCGGACAGGGGGTCGCGTCGATCGGGGAGTGCATGCTGGAACTGTCCGGCGCGGGTGGCGACGACTGGCGCATGGGCTTTGCCGGCGACACGTTCAACACGCTCTGGGCGCTGCGCGCGCTGACGGATGCCGCCCGTCCCGCCGACTATGTCAGCGCTTTCGGCGACGACCCCTTCTCGCGCGATCAGATTGCTTTCATGGGCGATGCGGGCATTGGCATCGCGGCGAGCCCGGTCATCTCCGGCGCGCGGCCCGGCCTCTACGCCATCACGCTTACCGGCGCCGAGCGTTCCTTCACCTACTGGCGCTCCGACGCCGCCGCCCGTCGTCTCGCCGACGACCCCGCCGCACTCGCCGCGTCGCTGAAGGACCGGGCGCTGGTCTATTTCTCCGGCATCACGCTCGCCATTCTCGACGAAGCGCCGCGCCGGACGCTGCTGGCCGCCATTGCGTCCGCGCGGAAGGCTGGCGCCCGCATCGCCTTCGATCCCAACTACCGACCGCGCCTCTGGTCCTCGGTCGATGCCGCCCGCGCTGCCATCACCGAGGCGCTGTCGGTGACGGACATCGCGCTGCCCACCTTCCCGGACGAGCAGGCCCTGTTCGGCGACACGAGGCCCGCCGACACCGCCGCGCGCCTGAATCAGGCGGGCGTTTCCGAAATCGTGGTCAAGGATGGCGCCGAACCGGCGCTCGCCGCCTGGGACGGACGGAGCGAGACGATCCCGGCGGTTTCCGTGACGAACCCTGTGGACACGACCGGCGCCGGCGACAGCTTCAACGGCGGCTATCTCGCCGCCCGCCTCGCCGGAGACGCGCCCAGCGTCGCCGTTCGCCGCGCCCATGCGGTCGCCGCCGCCGTAGTGCAGGTGCGCGGGGCGCTGGCGCCCTTCGAGGTTCTCTCTTCAACATTTGCGAAAAATCAATAACCGCGCTAACTGTCGTATGCATGAATAATATAGTACGTTCCACACTGAACGGAGAACCTCATATGTTTGATTTCTGGACGAACATCAGTGAGGGGCAAGGCGCTGTAGTTTCATCGATTTTTACCATTATTGCTGCTGCGCTTGGCGTTGTGCTAGGAAGTCGACTTTTTGGTGGGAAAGTCACGGATCTAAGAAAGGCATTGCGTCACGCTGAGGAAGCTTTGAATACTCATGAGAGGTCCGTGGACCATAAACTAAGAGAGATACTGGACAACATTAAGTTTGTTGAGGTCAACGTCGTCAGCTCCTTAGAAAAAATTAGCCGTGTGAGCGGTGAAATTGTTACATCCAATTTAGCCGACGAAAATGCCAATCCGGAACAGCAGCAATCAAACATTGAAAGGATACGAAGCGACTGGCGAAAATTAAGCGAGTCACTTGAGGACATCGTCTCAGACGTTTCAATTGATGGCCGGACACGAGCCAAGTACGCTCGAATTGACCGCCGACAATACGGGCAATTGATTGAATCTTATCATGAGGATTTCGGACTACCAAATGTAACAAAGTATCGCCGAGCACTACAGATTTGGCATAAATACAGGAACGGACGATCCGTCCCTACCGACATTGAGGTTCAAGAAATGAGCCGCCTAAGCGCAGAACTAGCGCCAGACTAGCCCAGCCTGAAGCGATACTCCGTCGTCTGGCGGTAACGGTCGCCCGGCCAGAGCAGCGCCTGCGGGAAATAGGGCCGGTTGGGCGAATCCGGCCAGATCTGCGGCTCCATGGCAAAGCCGGCATAGGCTGCGTAGGTCCGCCCTCCGAGGCCCGGCACCGTGCGGGCCACCTTGTGGCCGGCATAGAACTGTAGCCCCGGTTCGGTCGACCACACTTCCATCTCGACGCCCGAGTTCGGCCCTTGCGCCCATGCCATCTGCCGCAGCGGCCCTCTGGCGGCGGCGATGCAGAAATTGTGGTCGTAGAGCACCTGCTCGCCGTCGACACGCATGCCAAGCGGACGCGGCAGCAGGAAGTCGAAGGGTGTGCCTTCGACGGGCTGGACGACGCCCGTGGGAATCAGTTCGTCGTCCACGGGCGTATAGGCGCGCGCTGGAATCATGAGGCGATGACCGAGGACGTCGTTCATCCCGCCATCGTTCAGGTTGAAATAGGAATGATGCGCCAGGTTGCACAGCGTGGGCTGATCGGTGGTGGCGGAAAGCTGGACCGACAGCGTGCCCGGCAGTTTCAGGCGGTAGGTGCAGGCAATCTCGAGATTCCCCGGAAAGCCCATCGCGCCGTCTGGATCGGTCAGCGCCAGCGTGACGAAATCCTGTCCGCGATCCGCCAGCCGCCAGACCCGCTTGCCTGTTCCATGGGCGCCGCCGTGCAGCGTGTGCTTGCCCAGAAAGTTCGTGTCGGCCTGGTAGCGCTGGCCGTCGATCGTGAACCGCCCCCCGGCGATCCGGTTGGCGTAGCGCCCCGCGATCGCGCCGAAATAGGGGGAGTGGATCGGGTAGTCGTCGAAACGTTCGAAGCCGAGCACCAGCGGCGCGTCATGCTCGGCCAGCCACAGGTCCTGCAACACCGCGCCCCAGTTCAGGATACGCGCCGTCAGCCCCCCGCCCCTGATCTCGAAACGGTGCACGGGCTCGCCTTCCGGCGTCGTCCCGAACTCCTCGGCATCCGCCATGCGGCGCTCCCCTCAGCCAGAAGATGCGGGCGCCGCTGCTGGGGGCGCCGCGCCCGTAAAAGCTCCGATCAGAGGCCGAGGCCGCCGATGCAGACGTATTTCGTATCGAGATAATCCTCGATTCCCTGATGCCCGCCCTCGCGGCCGAGCCCACTCTCCTTGACGCCGCCGAACGGCGCCTCGGGCGTGGTGATCAGGCCTTCGTTGACGCCCACCATGCCGTATTTCAGATTTTCCATCACCCGGAACACACGGCCGAGATCGGAACTGTAGAAATAGCACGCAAGGCCGTATTCGGTGTCGTTGGCGAGCGCGACGGCCTCTTCCTCCGTCTCGAACCTGAACACAGGGGCGACCGGGCCGAAAATCTCTTCCTTCATGAAGCGCATGTCCGGCGTCGCGCCGGCAATCACGGTCGGCTCGAAGAAGGAGCCGCCGAGTTCGTGGCGCTTGCCGCCGGTCACCACCTTGCCGCCCTTGGCGGTGGCGTCGCCGATCAGTTCCTCGACCTTCTCGACCGCCTTGCCGTCGATCAGCGGCCCCTGCTGCACGCCCGCGTCAAGGCCGGCGCCGACCTTGAGCTTTGCGGATGCGGCCGCGAACTTCTCCACGAAGGCGTCATAGACGCCGGCCTGAACGAAGAAACGGTTGGTGCAGACGCAGGTCTGACCCGAGTTGCGATACTTGGCCACCATGGCGCCTTCGACGGCGCGGTCGATGTCGGCGTCGTCGAACACCACGAAGGGCGCGTTCCCGCCCAGTTCCATCGATACTTTCTTGACGGTCGCGGCCGACTTCTCGATCAGGATCTTGCCGACCTCGGTCGAGCCGGTGAAGGTGATCTTCTTGACCATCGGATTTGCGCAAATCTCGTCGCCGATCTCGCCGGCCGAGCCAGTGAGGATGTTCACGACGCCAGCCGGAATGCCGGCTTCTTCGCAAAGCACGCCCCAGGCGAGGCCCGAATAAGGGGTCTGCGAGGCGGGCTTCACCACCGTGGTGCAGCCGGCGGCGATCGCCGGGCCGATCTTGCGGGCCAGCATCGACGAGGGGAAATTCCAGGGCGTGATGGCGGCGATGACGCCGACCGGCTCACGCGTCACGATGATGCGGCGATCGGCCCACGGCGACGGCACCACGTCGCCATAGGTGCGCCGCGCCTCTTCGGCGAACCAGAGGATGTATGCCGCCGACGCGCCCACCTCGCCCTTGGCCTCGGCCAGCGACTTGCCCTGTTCCAGCGTCAGCAGTTCGGCCAGCGCATCCTGGTTCTCGAGGATCAGGTCATGCAGCTTCCGCAGCATCTTGGAGCGTTCGTTGGCCGTAGTCTTCTTGAACGTTTTAAAGGCCTTGTCAGCCGCCTCGATGGCGCGGCGCGTCTCGGCCTTGCCCGACTTCGGCACGGTGCCGAGCTTCTGCCCATTGGCCGGATTGGTCACGTCGAGGGTCGCGCCGGAGTCGGCCTTTACCCACTCGCCGCCGATCAGGTTGGACTGACGCATGTAGGGGTTGGATTTCTGCAGCATCGTTACGTCTCCTGCCGCCTTCATCCGGCGGCCAATAGTTCGATTTCCTTGACAAGCGCGGTCTCGACCTGAAGGCCGTCGCGGCGAAGGCGGTCACGAATAGCCTGCCGCCTCGAACCTGGCAACCGGGCGCCTTCCGTGCCGGCAACCATCGCCGCCATTGCCGCGAAGCGGTCCAATGCGTGGGCGCCACCGAATGCTTCGGGGTCGATTGCGATGAGCAGTTGCCCGGTCCCCGGCGCATCGCCCTCGGCATCGAAGAAGGACGACTGCTCGTAGGCGTAGTTCGCGCCGGTCAGCCCGGCGCAGAGCAGCTCCACCATCAGCGCCAGCGCCGTGCCCTTTGCGTCGCCGAGCGGCACCATGGTCCCGCCGAGCGCCGCTTTCGCGTCGGTCGTCGGCATTCCGTCGGCGTCCAGCGCCCAGCCCTCGGGGATCGGCTCCTGCTTCTGGTTCGCCGCCATGATTCGGCCGCGCGCCACCTTCGACATCGAGACATCGACCACGATCGGCGCGCCTCCGGCGGTCGGACAGGCAAAGGCGATCGGGTCCGTACCGAAGAGCGCACGGCGCCCGCCCCAAGGGGCGATGGCGGCCGGCGCATTGGAAAACAGCAACGCGACGAGGCCTTTTTCGGCCAGGGTTTCCACGGCCAGGCCGGCAACGCCGGCGTGATGCGACCGGCGGATGCCGGCAGCCGCGATGCCCTGCACCGGCGTGATTTCGACGAGTTCACGCGAGGCCAGGTCGAGGGCCGGATAGGCAAAGCCCAGAGCGGCATCGACCGACACCGCGCCTGGCCGGATGCGCGTCGCGGTCGGCGTGGCATGGCCGTTCACCTTGCCGGCCTTCGCCTGCGCGGCATAGGCCGGCACGCGGCGCAGGCCGTGGCCGCCCTGCCCCGCCAGTTCCGCCCCGATGAGGGCATCGGCGACGACCGTGGCGTTGTCCGGCGCGGTCTTCGAGGCCGTCAGCGCCGCGCTGACGAGCGCGTGCGCCTCGGCGACGGAAAGGCGTGTGTCGGACATCAGGCCTTCTCCAGATGGGCGATGACCGTGTCGGCGATCAGGTCCGATACGCGCACGTTCGACTCGACCGTCACGCCCGCCACATGCGGGGTCAGGATCAGGTTGTCGATCCCCTCGAAACGCTTGCCTTCCGCCGCCGACAGCGGTTCCTCGGCGAAGACGTCGAGCGCCGCGCCGCCGAGCCGCTTTCCGCGCAAAGCATCCGCCAGCGCCGCCTCGTCGACCACGCCGCCGCGCGCGGCGTTGATCAGGATCGCGTCGGGCTTCATCGCCGCCAGTTGCCCGGTTCCGATCATGTTCCGCGTCGCATCGGTCAGCGGGACGTGCAGGCTGACGACGTCGGAAAGCGTCAACAGGCCGTCGAGCGAGACGTTGCGGGCGAACTGCCAGGCCGGATGATCAGCCATCAGCATGGGATCATAGGCCACGACGTTCATCCCGAAGGCCTGCGCCCGCCAGGCGACCTCGCGGGCGATCGAGCCGAGGCCGACGAGGCCCATCGTCTTGCCCGCCAGTTCGCGGCCGATCAGCTTCTGGCGCGGCCATGCACCGCCCGCCACGTCGGCAGTGGCGAAGAAGGCGCCGCGCAGCAGCGTCATCGCCGTCGCCATGACGTATTCAGCCACCGAGAGATCGTTGGCGCCGGTCGCCGGATAGACCGCTATGCCGCGCGCGCGGCAGGCGTCGACGTCGATGTTGTCCAGCCCGACTCCGAGCCGCCCGACGCAGGTGAGGGCCGTCGCCGCCGCCAGCAGATCGCCGCGCACCTGCGTGCGGTTGCGCACGACGAGCGCCCGCGCGCCGGCGACGGCCGCCCCCAACTCGTCCGGCCGGTCGACGAGCGCCGGATCGTAGAGCGTGTCGAACCGCGCCTTCAGCCGCCCGACGGCCCCCTCGTCCATGAACTCGGTGATGACGATGTCGGCCATGCGCGCCTCCTTCAATCGATCCGCGGACGCGCCGCGCGCCGGAGACGGCCCGCGTCGACGGTCCCGATCCAGCCATCCTATGGCATATCTACAGCCATCATCCCGACATGCCGGAAGCCGCCGTCCGCGCGGCGCAGGCCGACCGAGCCCTCACGCGCTCCTGTAGAGCTTCGTCATCACGAATTCGCGGTGCCCCAGCGCCTCGGCCGCCGTGTTGCGGCCGTTGGCCGTGCGCACGATCATGTCGATCAGCGCGTCGCCAGCCTCGTCGATGGTCATCTCGCGGCGCAGGATGCCCGACACGTCGACGTCGACATGCTCGCCCATGGTGCGCACGGTGCGCGGATTGGCGGTGATCTTGATCACCGGAACGATCGGATTGCCCACCACGTTGCCCTGCCCAGTCGGGAAGGTGTGGATGACGAAGCCGCCGGCCGCCATCAGCGTCACGCATTCGGCCGCGGCCGAAGAGGAATCCATGAAATAGAGCCCCTTGCCCGACCGCGGTGCCTCGGCCGGCTCCAGGATGTCGATGTATTTCGACGTGCGGCCGATCTTTTCCAGGTTGCCCAGCGCCTTTTCCTCGATCGTGGTCAGGCCGCCCTCGATGTTGCCGCGCGTCGGCTGGCTCTCCGAGAGATCATTGGTCTTGAACTGCTCGATCACGCTCGTCTGGTAGGCCTTCCACATCGCATACCAGCGCTCGCCCACTTCGGGGTTGATCGCGCGGGCCTTGGCGATGTGCTCGGCGCCGGTGATCTCCGACGTCTCGCCGAAACAGCCGTAGATCCCTTCCGGCAGGAGCTTGTCGTACATGTTGCCGACCGTCGGACACGAACCCAGCCCCGTCGTCGTGTCGCTCTCGCCGCATTTGGTCGAAACCCAGAGGTCCGAGATCGAGCACTCCTCGCGCTGCAGTTCTGTGGCGTAATGGACGAACTCCTTGGCCGTGCGGCTGGCGTCCATGATCGTCTTCAGGTCGCCGTTCTGCTCGATCGAGAAGCCCGCGACCGGCTTGCCGGTGGCCGCGATGCCGTCGACGATCCGCTTGGTCCAGCCCGGTTCGATCCCGATCACCACCACGGCGGCGACGTTGGGATTGGCGCCGGTGCCGATCATGGTGCGGAAATGCAGGTCGAGATCCTCGCCGAACTGCAACCGGCCATAGGCGTGCGGCAGCGCCAGCGTGCCCTTGATGTTGTTGGCCACCGCCTCGCAGGCCGCGTTGGAAATGTCGTCCACGGGCAGGATCACCACGTGGTTGCGCACGCCCACGCGACCATTGTCGCGGCGATAGGCGCGGATCGTCATGTTGGAATATTTCGAGGCCATCAGCCCGCCCTTCCCTGAAAACTGCGCGGCCGCTCGCGCGACGCGCGAACCGGCTACCAGCGCTTGGTCTTGAGATTGTGCACGTGGACGTGCTCGCCCCGGCCCACCTTGGCGACGAAGCGGCCGATATCCTCGCCATACTTCATCGCCGTGTCGCCGGCCTCGAGATCCTTCAGGGCCACCTTGTGACCGATCGGGATGTCGGCCTTCGCCTCGATCTCGAAGGTGGAATTGTCGGCGGTGACCACGGCCATCATGCTGGTGCCCGCCTTGAGGCCTTCGACCACCACCACCCCGACATTGTCGTTGTGGTCGTGAACCAGGAGGTGCGGAATGCTCATCGGTTTCCCTGTGGTTCCTGTCGCCCGCCGGCAACGCGCCGCAGGTCTTATATAAGATATAAGATAGGAAATGCTGGCAGAGTCAATCGGCAGGATGCTATCAAGGCCGGGTTCGCGCGGGATTTCGACATGAACCACACCGTCTTCGCCTACCGGCCCCTCTACGTGCAGGTGCGCGACCAGCTCGTGCGCCGGCTGATCGACGGCGAGTGGCAACCCGGGCAGCTCATCCCCTCAGAAATCGAGCTCGCACGCGAAATCGGCGTCAGCCAGGGAACGATCCGCAAGGCGCTGGACGCCATGACGACCGAAAACCTCCTGATCCGCCGCCAGGGGCGCGGCACCTTCGTCGCGCGCCCGGAGGAGAGCCGCATCCTGTTCCAGTTCTTCCGCTTGGTGCCCGACGACGGCAAGCCGAGCTTTCCGGATTCGGCCATTCTCGACCTGCGCCCCGCGGAGGCCACGGGGGACGAGGCCTCTGCGCTGGACCTCGCGCTTGGGCAGCCGGTCTGGCGCATCGAACGGGTGCGCACGCTGGCTGGCGCGCCGCTTCTGGTCGAGACGATCACGCTGTCCGATGCCCGTTTTCCCCGGTTCGGCGAACTCGCCGCCATCCCGAACAACGTCTATGGCCTCTATTCGGAGCGCTGGGGCATCACCATCGGCCGGGCGAGCGAGAGGCTGAAGGCCGTCGCCGCATCGCCGTCCGACGCCGCCGCGCTCGGCTGCGCGGTCGGTACGCCGCTGCTCAGCGTCACCCGCGTCGCGCTCGACCTCGAAAGCAAGCCGGTCGAGCTGCGCGTCTCGCGCTGCCTCACGGAGGCCGTGCACTATTCGTCGGAACTGGGGTGAAGTCGATCAGCCGTAGATGGCGTGCAGCACCATGATCCAGAAGGAGGTGGTGACGACGCCGAGCCCGGTCGCCAGCGTGATCGTGTTGGATGCCAGCGCCTGTCCGGTGCCGAACTGCACCGCGATCAGATAGCAGTTGACGCCCGCCGGCAGCGCGGCCGTCAGCACGGCCACGGAGGCGACCAGCGGCGGCAGGCCAAACAGCATCGCCATGCCGAGCATGATCGCCGGCATCATCATCAGCTTCAGCATCGCCAGGGTCACCCCCGGCCGCAGGTTGCCCGAGATACCGTATCGCCTGAGCCCGAGCCCCATGGAAAACAGCGCCAGCGGGCCGGCGATGTTCCCCAGTCCGTCGACGAAACGTGCGGCAAGCGAAGGCAGCGGCCAGCCGGTCAGGCGCCAGGCGAGCCCCGCCACGATCCCGATGATCAGCGGATTGGCGGCGAGCTTGCCGACGAAGGTGCGGACGAGATCGAGGGGGCGGAAGCCCTTGTCGCCGCCCTCCAGCACCGCGAAGACCACGATTGTGGCCGCCATCATGGCGCCGAGATGCACCGAGACGATCAGCGCCAGCACCTCGAATCCTGCCTGGCCGTAGACGCCGAGCACCAGCGGAATGCCGAGCAGCACCGTGTTGGAAAAGGACGCAGAGACCCCGCCCACCACGCCCGCCCGCGCGTCGCGGCCAAAGAGCCGCGTCGTCACCAGGTGCCCGATGGTCCAGGCGATCGCGACCGCGGAAAAATAGGCCGCCCACAGCGCCCAGGGCGCGGCGCCGTGAAAATCGGCTGACAGCATGGTTCGAAACAGAAGCAGCGGCAGCGCCACGCCCACCGCGAACTCGCCCAGCGCCTCGCCGGTTTCGGCGCGAAGATAGCCCGTCAGACCGGCCAGATAGCCGATGGCGACGAGACCGAAGATGAACAGCGCGGCTTCCACTTGGGGAGACATCGCCGCGTGATACGGGAAAGCGGCGGCAGGCGGAAGGGGGTGGCGGATCGCCTGCCCGAATGTGGAAGAAATCGACCCTCGGGACCGGCCGCGAAAAAAGTTTCGTCCGCCAACCCGTTGTTTTCCTTTGCGTCCGCGGGCCGCTCGCCAGTCTCCCTTCGTTTTTTTCATCCACGCGCCCGCCGCCACGCGCATAATTCTCGGCAGTTCCTTCCGCGGGGCCACCGATCATGACGGTGA
>NZ_RWKW01000104.1 GCF_003970795.1 Aquibium carbonis
CGCCGCGCAGCGAGGCTGTCTCGAGCGTGCCGCGCAGCGAGGCCGTCTCGAAACCGGGCAGGACCTGCCCGCGCGCGCTGCCGGCGCCCGCCACCGCAGCGCCGGCGCCCGCCAGTCCCGCCATGAAACGACGCCTGTCCAGCATCGGCACGTCCTCCTCGTCGATGCCGGCTGCCACGCAGGAACCATGCCACGGGCGGGTTTTGACGCGCATGGGTTGTTCCCGCCGCGCCGAAGCCCTACCTTCCATCGATGAGCAGAGCCTTCACCAGCAATGACGACAGCGGCCTTGGCCTGAACGACATCGGCGAACGGCCGGTCAGCCCGCACCGAAACCTCGTGACGCGCGAGGGGCTGGCCGCCATCGACGCGCAGCTCGCCGAGCTGCACGAGCACTTCGCCAGGGCCGAAGCGGAGGCCGACCGCGAGCAGATCGCGCTCGTCTCGCGCGACCTGCGTTACTGGAGCGCGCGGCGGGAGAACGCCGAACTGTCCGAACCCGACCCCGACAGCGACGTGGTGCGCTTCGGCATGAGCGTGACGATCACCGACGAGGACGGTGCCGAGAAGACCTGGCGCATCGTCGGCGAGGACGAGGCCGACGCCGCCCACGGCACCATCAGCCACGTCTCGCCGATGGCGCAGGCGCTGTTCGGCAAGGGCGTCGGCGCGCTGGTGACCGTCGGCGGCAAGGAATGGGAAATCGTCAGGCTGGGGTGAGGGCGCGCGTGGCCGGAAAGTCCACCCGTTCGCCCGCAAGTCCGGGTGCCGGGGCACCAATCAGCTGACCAGCAGTCCTCCGGCCATCGCGTTGAAGGCCTCGACCACCCTCGGCAGGGATTTGACCGGATCATCGCTCGCGGCGACCAGAAGGGCGGCGTTGAGGGCCGCACCGTTCAGCAACCGCGCTGCCGCGTCGGGATCGACCTTTTTCAGGCGCCCTTCGGCAATCAGCCGCTCGACGGTCCCTTTCGTGCTTTGCAGACAGCTATCCTGGCTCGGCCATTGCGATGGATCACCCAGTACAGCGGGTCCGTCCAGAAGCACGATGCGCTGAACCTCGGCGTCGAGCGCCATTTCGATGTAGGCCGCGCCCTCGGCAAGCAGCGCCTTCCACGGATCGGTCTCGAGCGCGCCGACCTGCCGCGCCTTCTGTGCCATGGCGCTATCGATCTGATGCACCACCGCCGCCAGCAAGCCCTTCTTGTCACCGAAATTGTGATAGAGCGCGCCGCGGGTCAGCCCAGCCGAGGCGGTCAATTCATCCATGGACGCTGCCGCATAACCGTGCGCCGCGAACGCCTTCCTTCCGGCTTCGATCAGCTTGAGCCGGTTTTCCTCCATCATCGCCTGGCGCTTGTTGGTCGTTTTCATGGCTTTTCAAATACGCCACGTATATGGAATTGACACGAGGGGCACCTTTCTGTTTTACATACGTCGCGTATATCAAAATGAACCATTCAGGAACAGCGAGAAATCGAGCCCCCAATGAACAAACGTGAAGCCATCTTCCCCGCCGCCCGCCATGCCCTTTACGACGCTCATGGCTACTCCGCCGCCATCCGCTCAGGCGATCTGCTCTTCGTTTCCGGCCAGGTTGGCAGCCGGGACGACGGCTCTCCCGAGCCCGATTATGCCGCGCAGGTGGAGCGCGCGTTCCAGAACCTCAAAGCTGTCCTGGATGCAGCCGGCGCGACCCTGGATGACGTCGTCGACGTCACCAGCTTCCACACCGATCCGGAAAGACAATTCGAGCCCTTCATGGCCGTCAAGAACCGCCATTTCAACACCAAGCCCTATCCCAACTGGACGGCCGTCGGGGTTAACTGGCTGGCCGGGTTCGACTTCGAGATCAAGGTCATCGCCCGCATTCCCGCAACTCACTAGCGATGGAACACGTCCCCCGGCACCATGAGGGGTGGGCGACGCGATGGTGCGTCGCCCACGGGCACGGTCAGATCGTCTGACCGCCGGACACCTCGATGCGCTGGCCATTGACCCACCGGTTGTCGGGGCCAAGCAGGCTTGCCACCATCGGCCCGATATCATCGGGCAGGCCGACGCGGCCGAGTGCGGTCATGCCCGCAAACGCCGTGTTGTAGTCGGGGATGTCGCGGACCGCCCCGCCCAGGAAGTCGGTCTCGATCGCGCCGGGGGCGACCGCGTTGGCGGTGATTCCGCGGCTGCCCAACTCTTTCGCCATGTAGACGGTGAGAATCTCCACCGCGCCCTTTGCAGCCGAATAGGCCGAAAAACCCGGGAACGACACGCGCGTCAGGCCCGACGAGAAGTTGATGATGCGCCCACCATCGGCCAGTATCGGCAGCAGCGCCTGCGTCAGGAAGAACACGCCCTTGACGTGAACGGCGAACAGTCTGTCGAATTGCTGCTCGGTGGTGACGGCGAAGTCCGCCATCTCTCCGTGGCCGGCATTGTTGACGATATGGTCGAGGGTGTCCCGGCCCCAGGCGCCGATCAGCGCGCCGCACAGTGCTTCCGCGAAGGCCGGGAAGGTCGAGACGTTGCCGGTGTCGAGTTGCAAGGCGACCGCCTTGCGGCCGAGCGCCTCGATCTCGGCGACGACGGCGTCGGCATTGTCCTTGCCGCTGTGATAGGTGAGGATCACGTCGCCGCCATGGCGGGCGATGCTGAGCGCGGTGTTGCGGCCGAGGCCGCGGCTACCGCCGGTGACGAGGGAAATGGTGGTCATGGATATCTCCGGTTGGTGATGCCGCGTTATGCGTCACTCGCGCCGGATGATGTTGCGTGATCGTCCCTGAAAATTGCCTGATTGTCCTGGAGCGTTGTCTTGGTCGTCGGTTTCCCCTACCATTCTCGCATGAACGATGAGCTTCTCGACCATGCAAGCCGCTACGCCGATGCGCGTGCGGACCGCAACGGCATTGCGGCAACGCCGGTCGACGGCTTCGTGATCCTGCGCGAAACAGCGCCGACGATGCTGCAATACGCCGTATCGAAGCCTTTGGTGGCGCTGGTTCTGCAAGGCCGCAAGTGCGTGACCATGGGTCGGCGCACCTTTGACTTCGGCGCGGGTGACTCCCTTCTCATCACGACCGACGTTCCAACCGTCAGCCAGATCACGACCGCAAGCAGGGTCTTGCCTTATTATTCGCTTGTCCTCGAACTCGACCCCGTCATCATCGCCGGCCTGGTGAGCCAGATCGGCCCTGTGCCGTTCGAAGCGGGTCGACCGGTACGGGTCGATCCGACCGAAGCGGAGGTGGCCGATGCGGCGTTACGCCTCCTGCGGCTGCTCGACCGGCCGGCTGCGCTTGGCGTTCTGGGCCCGCAGATCAGCCGCGAGTTGCACTACTGGTTGCTCAGCGGACGACATGGCGGCGGCATCCGTGCGCTCGGTGTTACCGACAGCCATGCTCGACGGGTCGCGCGAGCCGTCGAGATCCTTCGCCGTCAGTATGCCCAGCCCATCAGGATTGAGGCATTGGCCGAGGCTGCCGGCATGAGCTTGTCCGCCTTCCACCTTCACTTCCGCAGCATCACCTCGCTGTCGCCGCTGCAGTTTCAAAAGCAGCTCCGCCTCATAGAGGCTCGGCGACGGATGCTCGCGCAGGGTGAGGCGATCAGCGATGCTGCCTACGGCGTCGGATATGAGAGCGTTCCGCAGTTCACGCGCGAATATGGCCGCATGTTCGGGCAGCCCCCGGCCCGCGATATCCGACAGGCGCGGGCGCTGATGGACACTGCTGCCTAGGGTTTGAGAATTGAAGCGGAGCTTTCGAGTTCCGTTTCAGGCCTCGACGCCCTCGGCATGATCGCGGAAGAACGCGGCAACTGGTGCCGTGCCGCCGCGCGTTGCGGGATGACGAAGGCGAGTTCGGCCCGAGGGCGCGATCAGGGACGTTCCGTCGCCGAGACGAGTTCCTCGACGCGGCCGCCCGCACCGCAGCCATGGACGCCGATGGACAGGCGGCGACCGGCCTTCAGCAGGTGCTCGAGCGTGGCGCGGCGCGCCTGGAGGTCCGGGCCGGAAAGCGGCTCGACATTGATGAAGCCGCTGCCGAACCGGTCGTCGACGAAGGTCATGCCGTCGATGCCGCCGCCGGGGCCGCCGCGCCTGACCTTGCCGACGACGCCGGTGGTCTCGGCGAAGGCGCAATCCCTGGCGCGGCTCAGATCGCCGATGCTCACCTTGCCGGCTGCATTCCGGAGCAGGGCCCCGGCTGAAACGGGCGTGCCCCCGGCCGGCGCGCAGGCGGCCTCGACCGCGCCGATGGCGCGGCTGGAGCCGCGCAGCGGGATCGTGTCGAAGCCTTCATTCAGGGGCGGCGAGGTGTCGACGAGCCTGACCTGCCGCCCGGTCTTGAGCCGGGCTACGATCGACGCCACGTCGCCGGTGAGGCGCGTCGGAAACGCGGTGCCTTCGCCGGCCGGTTGCTGGCCGACGCGAAATGCCTCGCCGTCGATCGCGATGGAGAAGGACCCGTTCAAGCCGCCGTCGGAATTGAGGAAATAGAGGCCGAGCGCGCCATCTTTCTCGCACCGCACCGCAAGGCATGTCCAGAAGTCGTCATTGGTGGAGACGCTGCATCCCACGGCCGGCTGCCCCGGCTCGCCGGGATAGGACGACGAATCCCACCCCCTGCTGTTGGCGAGAGCGCTGCCCGACAGGCAGACGAGCAACGAGATCGTCGTGGCGACCAATGCACGCATGAAGAGACCTTTGAACTCCTTGTCCTACGGTTGCGGGAAAATGGATCGGGCCGCCTCGAAACGCAAGTCGTGACCAAGCAGGCCGGAGGGCGGGTGGATCGATGTCCGCGGGCACCGAACGGGACGACGTTTCCCAGAGCAAGAGGAACCAAGTGGATCGGGATCCAACGTCAGGCGGGGAGCGCATGATCGCGGAAGAACGCCGCCGCGCCGGCCTCGTCGATCTCGCTCGACGCCAGAGCCATCGTAAAGATGTAGATCTGGCCGTTGTCGGCCGTCATGCGGTGGCCGTTCAGGGCGAGAAACAGCATCGCGGTGACGATCGCCGTGCGCTTGTTGCCATCGACGAAGGGATGGTTGCGGGCAAGGCCGAAGGCATAGGCGGCCGCGAGGTCAAACACGTCGGGCTGTCCGTAGGCCGTCTTGTTCTCGGCGCGATGAAGGGCGGACTCCAGCGCATTTTCGTCCCGCAGGCCCTGCGCGCCGCCATGCCGGCGCAACTGTTCGGCATGGAGCGCCTCGACGACCTGCCGGGTCGGGAACCGCCAGGTCATTCCGCGAGCTTCTGGAGAGCGATCTTGTAGCGGTCCATGATTTCGCGCGCCGCCGTCATCTGCTCCTCGAACTCGTCCCCAGCCTTCTTGAGCACGATCTCGCCCTTGTCCTCGGTGATGACGACAGAGTCGCCCGCCTTGAGATCGAGGCTCTGAAGCAATTCCTTCGGCAGGATGACACCCTCGGAATTGCCGATCTTGCGGATGACGGTGTTCATGGCGAAGGTTCCTGTTGCAACAGGCATTATAACGTCGGCGATCGACCATGACAATCGCCATTGGCGACGTCGCGACGGGGCGCGTTCCGGTGCGTCGCCTATGCCGGCAGCGTTTCCATGTCCGTTTCGCGCAGCAACCGGTCGAGCGTCAGCATCGGCTCGCCGGCCGCCCTGGCATGGGCATAGTGAAAGCAGTCGAAACTGCTCAGACGCCGCTTGCCGACACCATGCCTCTGGGCAACCGCGACGGCGTGGGACAAGACCTCGAAGGGGAGGGACGGCTCGCGCAGTTCGATGTGACGCTCCGCCAGCCAGTCGACGACGAGGGCTTCGGCTTCCTTGAAGGAGCAGGCGAGATGATCGGGCCGAGACAGCACGATGATCGCTTCGAAGGCAGCCAGAGGCGAGGTAAACGCTGCATCCGAGACCGCCATGGCACTGTCATAGGCGGGCGCCGTTTCCTCACCGGTAATGATCGACACGATGACACACGCGTCGATGAACATCAGCCCTCGCCGGTCAGGTCGTGGTCGAGCTCGTGGTAGACCTCTGGCGGCGCGGGGCGGTGTCCAGGCTGAACACGCAACCCATGCTTGGCAAGCAGCCTCCTTGCCGTCTCGCTCGGCGTCTCCGACCTGAGCCGGTTGCGGATCGTCTCGCGCAGCGCGACGATGACCGCGTCGGTGATGGTAGTATCGTCGATGCGGGCGAGCTGGCGGGCGAGCTGGTCGGCCTCGGGGTTTCGAATGTTCAGAGTCATGCGTGTAGCCTCGACTGCGTAGCCGAGATTACAACACGAGGTGCGCCGGCGCAAATCAACCCTCCAGGAGCGCGTCCATCAGCTTCTCCGCCGCTTCCGGGATGACCGTGCCGGGCGGGAAGATGGCGGTGGCGCCGGCGGCCAGAACGGCGTCGAAATCGTCGGGCGGGATGACGCCGCCGGCGACGATCATGATGTTGGCGCGGCCGATACGAAACAGCGCTTCCCTGAGCTCGGGGATCAGGGTCAAGTGACCGGCGGCCAGCGAGGAGGCGCCGACGATGTGGACGTCGTGCTCGACGGCGAGCTTGGCGATCTCCTCCGGCGTCTGGAACATGGCGCCGACGGTGACGTCGAAGCCGAGATCGGCAAACGCGGTGGCGATGACCTTCTGGCCGCGGTCGTGGCCGTCCTGCCCCATCTTGGCGACGAGGATGCGCGGCGCGGCGCCGGTCTTTTCGCGGAAGGCCTCGACCTTTTCCTGCACGCGCGGGATCGCGGGGATGTCGCCGGCCTCGGCGCGATAGACGCCGGAAATCGTCTGCACGGTCGCGACATGGCGGCCGAACACCTTTTCCAGCGCCAGCGAGATCTCGCCGACGGTGGCCTTGGCGCGGGCCGCGCGGATGGCGAATTCGAGCAGGTTGCCGTTACCGGCCGCCGCCTCCGTCAGCGCCGTCAGCGCGCCCTCGACGGCCGCGACGTCGCGCGTGCCCTTCAGCTGCTGGAGCTTGGAGAGCTGGCGCGCGCGCACCTGCGCGTTGTCGACCTTGAGCACGTCGACCTCGATCTCGCTGCCCGGCTGGAAGGCGTTGACGCCGATCAGCGCCTGGCGCCCGGCGTCGATGCGCGCCTGGGTGCGGGCCGAGGCCTCCTCGATGCGCAGCTTGGGGATGCCCTTCTCGATGGCGGCTGCCATGCCGCCGAGCGCCTCCACCTCCTCGATGTGGGAAAGCGCGCGGGCGGCTAGATCATGCGTCAGCCGCTCGACGAAGGCCGAGCCGCCCCAGGGATCGATGATCCGGGTGGTGCCGGATTCCTGCTGCAGGATGATCTGCGTGTTGCGGGCGATGCGGGCGGAATGGTCGGTCGGCAGCGCCAGCGCCTCGTCGAAGGCGTTGGTGTGCAGCGACTGGGTGCCGCCCTGCGTGGCCGCCATCGCCTCGATCATGGTGCGGGTGATGTTGTTGGTGGGGTCCTGCGCGGTGAGTGACCAGCCGGATGTCTGGGTGTGGGCGCGCAGCGCCAGCGACTTGTCGCTCTTCGGCGAAAAGTTCTTCTTCATCAGCGCGGCCCAGAGCAGGCGGCCGGCGCGCTGCTTGGCGAGCTCCATGAAGAAGTTCATGCCGGCGTTCCAGAAGAAGGAGAGCCGGGGGGCGAAGGCGTCGACGTCGAGGCCCGCCGCGATGCCGGCGCGGACATATTCGATGCCGTCGGCGATGGTGTAGGCGAGCTCGAGGTCGACCGTCGCCCCGGCTTCCTGGATGTGGTAGCCGGAAATCGAGATGGAGTTGAACTTCGGCATCTCCCGCGAGGTGTAGGCGAAGATGTCGGAGATGATCCGCATCGAGGGCTTGGGCGGGTAGATGTAGGTGTTGCGGACCATGAACTCCTTGAGGATGTCGTTCTGGATGGTTCCGGCGAGGTCCTTCTGCGAAACGCCCTGCTCCTCGGCCGCCACCACGTAGAGCGCCATGATCGGCAGCACGGCGCCGTTCATGGTCATCGACACGGTCATCTCGCCGAGCGGGATGCCGTCGAAGAGCTGGCGCATGTCGAGGATGGAATCGATCGCCACGCCGGCCATGCCGACGTCGCCCGCCACGCGCGGATGGTCCGAATCATAGCCGCGATGGGTGGCGAGGTCGAAGGCGACCGACAGGCCCTTCTGGCCGGCCGCCAGGTTGCGCCGGTAGAAGGCGTTGGATTCCTCCGCCGTCGAGAAGCCGGCATATTGGCGGATGGTCCAGGGCTGCTGGACATACATGGTGGGGTAGGGGCCGCGCAGGAAGGGCGCGGCGCCCGGCACCGTGTCGAGGAAGGGCAGGCCGGCAATGTCGGCCTCGCCATAGACGCGCTTGATGTCGATGCCTTCCGGCGTTTCCCACAAATCGTCGCGGCTCGACTTGCCGCGGGCGGGCTTCGACCAGTCGATGGCGGCGAAATCGGGGATCATGCCGGTTCTCCCAGGCTCTCGTCGATGCGGGCGGCGGCGAGCGCCTCGCAGAAGGCGCCGCCTTCCTTCGGTCCCGCGCGCGTTTCGGCCGCCAGCGTCGTGACGGGGCGCTCCTGCGCCAGCGGGAAGATGGTGGTGCCGACGATGCGGCGCTCGCCCGACCGGTAGCGGGCGATCCGCGCCTCGCGGGAGGCGACCACGCGCGCCTGGTAGCGGCCGGCCGACAGGCTTTCGAGGAGGCCGCCTTCCTGCTCGATGGTCTTGAACTCTTCCCAGGCCGCCTCGCAGAGCGCCTCGGTGAGATAGGCGATGCCGCCCGCGCCGGCGGCCGGATCGTTGACGAAGCCGACATTGGCCTCCCGCGCCAGCACCAGCTGCGTGTTGCGGGCGACGCGGCGGGCGAAATCGTCCGGCAGGCCATGGGTGAGCGTGTGCGGCAGCACCGAGATCGAATCCGCGCCGCCGACGGCAGCAGCGAACACCGCGATGGTGGAGCGCAGGATGTTGGTCTCGGGATCGCGGCGCGTCATCATCCGCCAGGACGTCTCGGCATGGATCATCGCCAGCGACGGCTCGACCGAGCAGACTTCCTGCACGCGCGACCACAGCCGACGCAGCGCGCGCATCTTGGCGATGGTGACGAACTGGTCCTGGTTGGCGGCGGTGGCGAAGCCGATATGCGGCGCGGCATAGACCAGCGGCTGGCGCGCCGCCTGGAACATGCGCAGATGCGACAGCGCCGAGGACAGCATGAAGGCGAGTTCCTGCGCCTCGGTGGCACCGGCATTGTGGCAGACGCGGCCGTCGGCCTCGAGCAGGACGCCCGGCACGCCGAGCGCGAAGAAATGGGCAAGCGACTGCGGCAGCGACGCCTTCAGCGCCTCGATCGACATGCGCATGCGGCCGGTTCCGGCAAAGATGGCGGCGGGATCGATGCCGAAGGAGAGGTGCATGCGGGCCGGGTCGGCGCGCCGGGCGGCGAGATAGGCCACCAGCCATTCGGCGGTGACGCGGCTGGTCGGATGCGTGTCGACGCGCAGGTCGAGCCGGTGCAGCGGCACGTCGTCGAGCGTGGCGGCCAGCGCCTCCTGCGTGGCGGGCAGGCCGTAGCCGAAGGCGTTCGGCGCGCCCTCGAAGACGATCGACAGCCCGTCGGCGCCGTTCGCCACGTCGTCCAGCGCCTGGGCGCGGGCGCGGACCGGATCGGGATCGTCGACGCGCTGGACGATTCGCCAGCCGGCATGCTTGTCGACCCGCGAGATGGGTTGCGGCTCCTGCGAGCGGGCATGCAGCGGCTCGACGCGGATGCCGTCGTCGGTGCGCGACACCAGCGTTTTCTCGAAATCGGCGCCGCGCAGCGCCTTCGCCGCCATCTCGCGCCAGAGCGCCTCGTCGACCGGCGGAAACGCCGCTTGGCTCAGAAGGTCAGGTGTCATCGCATGCCCGTCATGGTGCGGCCGGGAGGGGACCGCTCGCCGTCAAGAGTAGAGGGCAAAGACGGGCCTCGCAACAAAGCCCGCAGGGCGCAGCACGCATCGCACGGCATCCGACGCATCCGCGCCACACCTGCCCGCATCGAAGCCGCTCCCCCCCGACGCCCTGCGGTTTGGTGTGACGGACAGCGCGGCGACTTGCAACAACGACTTTGGCAAGGTGCGTGCAATGCCGGTGTGAGCGTGGTTGCGCCCGCGCCCCCTCCACCACTTCGTGGTCCCCCTTTGAACGGAAAAGGGTGAGAGCGCGGCGGAATTTTTGCGCGGCGTCATTCCGGGGCCGCGCAGCGGAACCCGGAATCCAGGGCGGCGGCGTCGCAGGAAAAAGCCAATCCGGTCGCGATGGCATCGCAGGCCGTCGGGTCATTCGACAAGGGTGGCGCTCTGGATTCCGGGTTCCGCTGCGCGGCCCCGGAATGACGGCACGGAGGGCGGCGCGGAAAGCGGGCATCGTGGAGGGGTTGATTCCATCGGGAACAGGGGATTTCCATCCAGCGCTCCCCGGCAGCGGCCATCGCCTTCGTGCCCGGCCGCCGCACCGTTGTGGGGCTGCATTCATGCCATTATACCTGACCGGGACGACTCGCCGCGGGCGGGACGACGGAGGGGAGCGGCCACATGGCGGACGACGACAGCCTGTTTCTCGGCGCGAGCCGCACGCCCGACGACGCCTACCAGCGCGCCGAGACGCTGCTTTTGAGATATGGCAACCGCCACGGCCTCGTGACCGGCGCCACCGGCACGGGCAAGACCGTGACGCTGCAGATCCTGGCCGAGGCGTTTTCCAATGCCGGGGTGCCGGTGTTCTGCGCCGACATCAAGGGCGACCTGTCGGGCATCGCCGCGATCGGCGAGCACAAGGATTTCCTGGTCAAGCGCGCGCAGCAGGTGAGGCTCGACCCCTACGAATTCCAGGAGTTTCCGGTCATCTTCTGGGACCTGTTCGGCGAGAAGGGCCACCCGATCCGCGCCACGGTGTCGGAGATGGGGCCGCTGCTGCTGTCGCGGCTGATGAACCTGTCGGAGGCGCAGGAGGGCGTGCTCAACATCGCCTTCCGCCTCGCCGACGAGGACGGGCTGCTGCTGCTCGACCTGAAGGATCTGCAGGCGATGCTGGCGCATGTGGCCGACCGCGCCGCCGAGATCTCGAAGCTCTACGGCAACGTTTCGCGGACCTCGGTCGGCGCCATCCAGCGCTCGCTGCTGGTGCTGGAACAGCAGGGGGGAGCCAACTTCTTCGGCGAGCCGGCGCTGGAGATCGCCGACCTGATGCGCACGACGCGCGACGGCCGCGGCGCCGTGAGCGTGCTCGCCGCCGACAGGCTGATGATGAACCCGCGCCTCTACGCCACCTTCCTGCTTTGGCTGATGTCGGAACTGTTCGAGGCGCTGCCGGAGGTGGGCGATCCCGACCGGCCGCGGCTGGTGTTCTTCTTCGACGAGGCGCATCTGCTCTTCGACGGCGCGCCGAAAATCCTGGTCGACCGGGTCGAGCAGGTGGTGCGGCTGATCCGCTCCAAGGGCGTCGGCGTCTATTTCGTCACGCAGAACCCGCTCGACGTGCCCGACACGGTGCTGGCGCAGCTCGGCAACCGCATCCAGCACGCGCTGCGCGCCTATACGCCGCGCGAGCAGAAGGCGGTGAAGGCCTCGGCGCAGACGTTCCGCGCCAATCCCGACTTCGACTGCGCCGCCGCCATCACCCAGCTCGGCGTCGGCGAGGCGCTGGTGTCGACGCTGGAGGCCAAGGGCATCCCGTCGATGGTGCAGCGCACGCTGATCCGGCCGCCGGCCTCGCGGCTGGGGCCGATCACCGACCAGGAGCGGGCGCGGATCCAGGCGCTGAGCCCGGTGGCCGGTCGCTACGACAAGACGATCGACCGCGAATCGGCCTTCGAGATCCTGCAGAAGCGCGGTGCGGAAGCCGCCGACGCGGCCGAACGCGAGGCGCGGGACGGCGGCCGCGCGGGCGGGCCGTGGGGCG
>NZ_RWKW01000105.1 GCF_003970795.1 Aquibium carbonis
GCGAGCAGGCTGGTCCGACGCCTTCGCCAGATCAATCATCGGCCAAATGCGATAGCCCTAGACATGCCATGCCGACGCCTTGCGTCGATTGGGCGGCAGCCTCGACACCGGTCCGATGGCCGACGGCGCCCCGGGAAATCCGCGGAACGGAAGGCTTCGAAAGTCCGGCGCGGACGGAGCAAAGACATAAAGCCTGTCGCGCGAACCACGTTCTTGCTGACCAAACGTCAATGTGGCGGAACCTTGTCCTCGCGGTTTTGTTACCGTCCTGCATCAACTGGAGGGCTCCACCATGCACGGTATCATTTATCTCGTCGGCCTCGTGGTCGTCGTCCTGTTCGTCCTGTCCCTGCTTGGCCTGCGCTGAGCTCACGAAAGGAGCTCGATCATGTCCATGTCCGACACCCCCCGCGCCGCCATGCTCGTCTCCGAAGAGACCGTCACCGCCGGCAATGGCAACTCCTACATCGATTGGCCGGCGATATTCGCGGGCGTCGTCCTGGCGAGCGCCATATCGCTCATCCTTCTGACGTTTGGTTCGGCCATCGGGCTCAGCATGACGTCGGCGCGAGAGGGCCAGTCCGCATCCCTGTTCTGGATCGCCGTGGTCGGCGGCCTCTGGATCCTGTGGGTCCAGCTGATGGCCTCGAGCGCCGGCGCCTATCTGACCGGCCGCATGCGTCGCCGGATCGGCGATGCGAGCGAACATGAATCCGACATCCGCGACGGTTCCAACGGCCTCGTGATGTGGGGCCTGGCGACGCTGGTGGCTGCCACGATCGCCTGGTCAGGCATGCTCGGCGTGGCGAACGTCGCCGGACAGGCCGCGGGCGCAGTCGCTTCGGCGGCGGGGACGGTCGCCGATGCGATGGACCCCTCGGATCTCCTGATCGACCGCACGCTGCGAGGCGGTCCGGACGCGCCGGCCGTCACCGATGGAGACCGGGCCCAGATCGGCCGGATCCTCGCCTCGGCCGCAACCGGCGACGCGCTCGATGCCGCCGATCGCGACTATCTGGTTTCGACCATCGCGGCCCGCACCGGGCTGTCCGAGGACGAAGCGGCTCAACGCGTCGACCAGGCCGTGGCACGGGCACAGCAGATCGAGGCCGAGGCCCGGGCAGCGGCCGAACGGGCTCGCCGGGCCGGGCTCGTGGCCGCCTTCCTGACGGCGGCTTCCCTGCTCCTCGGCGCAGCCGTAGCCTACTGGGCCGCGACGAAGGGTGGCAACCACCGCGACCGTCAGACCGTCGTCGAGGGCTGGTATCGTCCCTGGTGATCCGACGCGCATGACCAACCGCCCAGAGGCCGCCGCGAGGCGGCCTCTTTCGTATGAGCCGTGGCTCCGCGAGGCGCCGACGTCAGCCGCGCACCGATGAGACTGAAACCTTGGAGAACATTGCCGGAGCAGAGGCGAGCCCACGCCGTCCGGCAAAGGCAGCGTGCATGCCTTTGGTGCGCGCCTCTCGAGGCGCGTGGGCGAAGAGAATCTTTGTCAAGGAAGTGATTTGGTGGAGCCAGGCGGAATCGAACCGCCGACCTCTTGAATGCCATTCAAGCGCTCTCCCAACTGAGCTATGGCCCCACGCGCCGGCCTGCGCCGGACCCGCTTTTCGGCGGGAAGAGTGCGCCGGAAGGGACCGGCGCGAAACGTGTTGGCGGCTTCTATATCCGCCCGTTTGCAAGATCAACCCCGTACCCGTCGCTTTTTTCGACGAGGCTGGGGACAGGCCCGTCAGACCTCGTCGTCGTCCTCGCCGCCGACGCCGATGATGTCGGCGACGTCGTCGTCTTCTTCCTCGTCATCGGCGAGGAAGGTGTCGTCGTCATCGTCGCCGAGGTCCACGTCTTCCTCGTCGTCGAGATCGGGGAGGTCGCCGCCCTTGGCTTCCTCGTCCGCGTCCTCCAGAGACACGATCTCGGCGCCCTCTTCGGCGTCGATCTCCTTGGTCTCCACTTCCTCTTCTTCCTCGCGCACGGTCGATCCGCCCTCGAAATAGGACCGCGCATAGGTCATGCCCGTATAGGGCGACACGATCGGGTCCTTGTTGAGGTCGTAAAACTTCCGCCCGGTCTCGGGACAGACTCGCTTGGTGCCAAGTTCGGGTTTTGCCACGGCCTAGCCTCGTCGAATGTGGGCCGTACCGACCGGCGGGCGCGCCGCAAGCCGCCGGGTACGGGCGTTGCTTCCTTGAAAGATCGGTCCCCATAAACACAGTTGGACCTCCTGTCAAAGGCAAATCAAGGCGCGGCGCAACATGGATTTTTCCACCCGGCACGGCTTGCGCTGGCACGGATGACCCCGCGGGGAAGCCATGTTAGGAAAGCCCCCGACGCTGCAGCGCCGCGCGCGGGCGATCCGGACGAAATCATGGAGACTGAAGCATGAGCAACAAGGTCGCGCTGATCGTCGCCGGCGGGTCGGGAATGGGCGCGGCCGCCGCGCGAAAGCTCGCCGCCGAGGGCCATTCCGTCGCCATCCTGTCGTCGTCCGGCAAGGGCGAGGCGCTGGCGGCCGAACTCGGCGGGCTGGGCTTCACGGGCTCCAACCGCGAACCCGACGACCTGAAGCGCTTCGTCGACCTCGCCATGGAACGCTACGGCCGCATCGATGCGGTGGTGAACGGCGCCGGCCACGGGCCGAAGGGACCGATTCTCGACATTTCCGACGCCGACTGGCACCTCGGCATGGAATACTATTTGCTCAACGTCGTCCGCATGACCCGCCTGGTGACGCCGATCATGCAGGCGCAGCAATACGGCTCCATCGTCAACATCGCCACCTATGCCCTGTTCGAGCCGGAAGCGCTGTTCCCGACGTCGGGCGTCTTTCGCGCGGGTCTCGCCGCCTTCACAAAACTCTTCGCCGACAAATATGCCGCCGACAACGTCCGCATGAACAACGTCCTGCCCGGCTTCATCGATTCGCTGCCGGAGAAGGAAGACCGCCGCGCCCGCATCCCGATGGGCCGCTACGGCACCGTGGACGAGGTGGCGGAGCTGATCCTGTTCCTCGCCACGGACAGGTCGAGCTACATGACCGGGCAGAACCTGCGGATCGACGGGGGGATTACCAGGAGCGTTTGATGTCGACGGTCGTTTCGGTCGACGAGCACAGCGGCGCATCATCCGACCCGTCGGGCCGGCGTGCAGGTTTTCACGCGATCGGCAGGGCGATCGCGTGAGGGGCCCTCCCCCTTGCCTCCCCGCCCGAATCCGGCTTCAAGGCCGGCCATGAGCCACGCCCCCATCGTCATCGCCGTCGACGGACCCGCCGCCTCGGGCAAGGGCACGCTTTCCCGGAGGCTCGCCACGCAATATGGCCTGCGCCATCTCGACACCGGGCTGTCCTACCGCGCGGTGGCGCAGGCGCTGCTCGCGTCGGGCCAGCCGCTGGACGACGAGGCGCTGGCGGCCACGGCGGCGCGCGCGGTCGATTTCTCGGGTTTCGATGCCGCTGCGCTGTCGGCCCACGAGGTCGGCGACGCGGCCTCGCGCGTCAGCGTGTTCCCGCCGGTGCGGCGCATTCTCGTCGACAAGCAGCGTGATTTCGCCCGGGTGCCGCCCGGCGCGGTGCTCGACGGACGCGACATCGGCACCGTGGTGTGCCCAGACGCCGACGTGAAGCTCTACGTCACCGCCAGCCCCGCCGTGCGCGCCGGCCGGCGCCACCGCGAGATCCTGCGGCTCGGCGGACAGGCCGAATACGAGGCGATCCTGGCCGACATCGAGCGGCGCGACGCCCGCGACATGGGGCGGGCGGATTCGCCGTTGCGGCCGGCCGACGACGCGCACTTGCTCGACACGTCGCAAATGAGTATAGAAGCCGCGTTCCTTGCGGCCTGCGCCATCATCGACGCGGCACGGGCCGGAAAGAACTGAGCGAGAGCAGTGGCGGCGGATCTTCCTTTCGCGAGCGAATGGAAATCCCACCGCCCTTTTGCATTTCGCGCGAACGACGCTTGCCCGCATTCAGACTGCACCGGACCGGCCATCGCGGTGGCCAATCGCTCGACACGAGCGGAATGCGGACCCAGGCAAACCGAAACACGAACCACCGGTGCCGCCCCGTCCGTGATGAGGTGCGGGGCATCCAGGAGAACCAATGTCGGAATTCAATCCATCCCGTGACGATTTCGCGAGCCTGCTCGAAGAGTCCTTCTCCGAAAGCCACTCCGCCGAGGGCTCGGTCGTCAAGGGCATCATCACGGCCATCGAAAAGGACATGGCCATCATCGACGTCGGCCTGAAGGTCGAGGGTCGCGTCCCGCTGAAGGAATTCGGCGCCAAGGCCAAGGACGGCCAGATGAAGGTCGGCGACACCGTCGAGGTGTATGTCGAGCGCATCGAGAATGCACTGGGCGAGGCCATGCTGTCGCGCGAGAAGGCTCGCCGCGAGGAAAGCTGGGTTCGTCTCGAGGAGAAGTTCTCCAAGGGCGAGCGCGTCGAAGGCGTCATCTTCAACCAGGTCAAGGGCGGCTTCACGGTCGATCTCGACGGCGCCGTGGCGTTCCTGCCGCGCAGCCAGGTCGACATCCGTCCGATCCGCGACGTCACGCCGCTGATGCACAACCCGCAGCCCTTCGAGATCCTCAAGATGGATCGCCGCCGCGGCAACATCGTCGTGTCGCGCCGCACGGTTCTCGAAGAGAGCCGCGCCGAGCAGCGTTCGGAGATCGTCCAGAACCTCGAAGAGGGCCAGGTGGTCGAAGGCGTGGTCAAAAACATCACCGATTACGGTGCGTTCGTCGACCTCGGCGGCATCGACGGCCTGCTGCACGTCACCGACATGGCCTGGCGCCGCGTCAACCATCCGACCGAGATCCTCAACATCGGCCAGACGGTCAAGGTGCAGATCATCCGCATCAACCAGGAAACCCACCGTATCTCGCTCGGCATGAAGCAGCTCGAGGCGGATCCGTGGTCGGAAATCGGCACCAAGTTCCCGCTCGGCAAGAAGATCACCGGCACGGTCACCAACATCACCGACTACGGCGCGTTCGTCGAGCTGGAGCCGGGCATCGAGGGCCTCATCCACGTTTCGGAAATGTCGTGGACCAAGAAGAACGTGCATCCCGGCAAGATCCTGTCCACCACCCAGCAGGTGGACGTGGTGGTGCTCGAGGTGGACCCGCAGAAGCGCCGCATCTCGCTCGGCCTCAAGCAGACGCTAGAGAACCCGTGGGAGGCCTTCGCCCGCAACCATCCGACCGGTTCGGTGGTCGAGGGCGAGGTCAAGAACAAGACCGAGTTCGGTCTGTTCATCGGCCTCGAGGGCGACGTCGACGGCATGGTGCACCTCTCCGACCTCGACTGGAACCGCCCGGGCGAGCAGGTCATCGAGGAGTTCAACCGCGGCGACATGGTCCAGGCGCAGGTGCTCGACGTCGACATCGACAAGGAGCGCATCTCGCTCGGCATCAAGCAGCTCGGCCGCGACGCGGTCGGCGAGGCTGCGGCGTCCGGCGACCTGCGCAAGAATGCCGTCGTCACCTGCGAGGTCATCGGCGTCAAGGATGGCGGTCTGGAAGTGCGTCTCGTCGACCACGACATGGACACCTTCATCCGCCGCGCCGACCTGTCGCGCGATCGTGACGAGCAGCGCCCCGAGCGCTTCTCGGTCGGCCAGAAGGTCGATGCCCGCGTGACGCAGTTCGACAAGAAGACCCGCCGCATCAACGTCTCCATCAAGGCGCTCGAAATCGCCGAGGAGAAGGAAGCGGTGGCGCAGTTCGGTTCGACCGACTCGGGCGCTTCGCTCGGCGACATCCTGGGTGCCGCGCTGAAGAAGCAGGGCTCCTGATCCGTCCCGACGGACTGACCGTTCGTCCTTTTCAACCCCGCCGGAGCGATCCGGCGGGGTTTTTCGTTCGGCTTGATGGGCGGTGGAACCGGGCCGATCAGCGCGCGTTTATCTCCCGAACGGACGGCAATCCGCCGGCCGCGAGTTGAAGGAGATCCGCGATGAACAAGAACCAGATCGAAGGCAACTGGGAACAGATCAAGGGCAAGGTCCAGTCGCAGTGGGGCAAGCTCACGAACGACGACCTCGACATCATCGAGGGCGACCGCAAGCAGCTCGCGGGACGTCTCCAGGAGCGCTACGGCAAGGCCCAGGAAGAGGCCGAGCGCGAAGTCGACGAATGGCTCGGCCGCGGCTGATACCTGCCCGCCTTCGAGGCATGAGGCTAAAAAGACATGGGGCGCGGTCCGCAGGGGCCGCGTCCTTTGCGTATGGGCGCTTGGCTGGTCGTGGACATGTCTCGGACCGTCATATTGCCGACGTTCTTGACCCGCACCATCCGGATGGTCAGTCTCTGGTGGACAGTTCCATTCTTGCGGGCGCCACGCATGTTCAACGGTTCATCTCGACGTCTCGGGTCCGGGCTGCTGCAGGGCGCAAGGGCTGCGTCCGTGCTGCTCGTGCTGGGGCTCTGGGTCCCGCCGGCCCGCGCCGCGGACCCCATGCTAGGGGTCGCGGTTTCGGAAAAGCTCGCAGATGATGACCGCCAGGGCGCCATCGATCTTCTCGCCGAAGCCATTGCCAGCGAAGCGGATGCCCGCACGCTGCGCGATCTCCTGTTGCAGAAGGCCCGGATCGAGACCGCGCTCGACCGACGGGCGGATGCCGCCGCAACGGGACTTCTGCTGGCCGGACTGATTTCGGCTGAAGAGGGCGAGAACGCGCCGGACCTGATCCCGGTTCTGGAAGCGGCGGCGCATGATCTCGTCGCGGCCGGCAAACCGTCCGAAGCGGTCGATGCCCTGGAACGTGCACTCGCGATCGTGCGCGCGTCTGGTCTCGCCGCCGTGGCGGCGCAGCCGCTCCTCGACCTGCTCGCCACGATCGACGAGCCGGCATTGTCCGAACGATCGGAAGCTATCGCGGCCCATCACGGTGAAGAGGTCGACCGGCTGGCGGAGACGGGCCGCTCTTTCGGGCTCGATCCTGCGAAGAGCTATTCGACGGTCAAGATCTACTATGCCACCGATCGCGCACGCACCGACAGCAAGCTGCCCGCGAAGGTCTATGGCGGCGACCGCGGCGAACTCGAACTCGGCACCGCGACCGTCAGCATTCCCGAGACGCACAAGCCCGGAAACATCGAGAAGCCGTCCATCTGGACCTTCGATTTCCGCGAGGACCCCGAGCGCCACATCGTGCTTCTGTCCGTCACGCCGCAGGCGGGCGAGGAAGTCTTCGCCGAGATGCGGGCGCAGCTGGCCGAGACCGGCAAGCCGGAAGCCTTCGTGTTCATCCACGGCTTCAACGTGCCGTTCCACGAGGCCGCCCAGCGCACCGCACAGATGGCCTACGACATGAACTTCGACGGCCTGCCGATCCTCTATTCCTGGCCGTCGCGCTCCTCGCTGCTGTCCTACATCGCCGACACGGCCGTGGTGAACCTCAGCGGGCGCCGGCTCAGCCATTTCCTCGAGGACGTCGTGTCGAAGTCGGGCGCCGAGCGCATCCACCTGATCGCGCATTCCATGGGCAACCGCGCCTTGACCGACGCGCTCGAACTGTTTGCGCTGCGCCATGGTGGCGCTCAGCCCGCCTTCGACCAGGTGCTGTTCACCGCGCCCGACCTCGACGCGGGGCTGTTTTCGGAAATGATGAAGACCATCCGCGTCACCGCGCGGCGCATCACGCTCTATGCGTCGAACAAGGACTGGGCGCTGGCCGTGTCGCGGCGGTTGCACGGAGATTCGCCGCGTGCCGGCCAGGGTGGGCGCGACATTCTGCACGTCGCCGATGTCGACAGCATCGACATGACCGAGATCGGCGAGGACATGCTGAAGCACAGCTATTACGCCAACAACCCCTCGGCGCTCACCGACATCCTGTCCCTGTTCTGGCGCGACGCTCCGCCCGACCAGCGCTGCGGCATGGAGCGCGAGGAGGGCGCGCAGGGTGCGTACTGGCGCTATGTCCCGGCCGAATGCGACGGCGATGCCCTGCTCTCGACCCTTTCATTCCTGCGCCGGGGAGCGATCACCTCGGCTGGCGACGCGCGGGCCTTCATGAACCGCTTCATCATGCCGGTGACGATGGACAGGGACGAGCGCGTGCGGCTGGAATCGGCGCTGAAGAAACTGTTTTCCGGCGGCTGAAGGGCGACGGGAACGCCCCGGGCTCGCTTGCCTTCAAGCTCTCTTGGGGATGTCGAGCGCCGCCTGGTTCGCCGACCGGGCCATGCAGCGATCCAGCCAGGCGAGCACGTTCGCCGAGGTATCGAGCCCGGTGACTTCGCCCGCCTGGTAGAACTCCTTGACCGTGCGCACCCAGGGGAAGATCGCGATGTCGGCGATCGTGTAGTCGTCGCCCATGATCCAGGTCCGGCCGTCGAGCCGCTGTTCCAGCACGCCCATCAGCCGCTTGCTTTCGTTGGCATAGCGCTCGAGCGGACGCTTGTCCTCGTAGGCGGCGCCCGCGAACTTGAAGAAGAAGCCAAGCTGCCCGAACATCGGCCCGAGGCCGCCCATCTGGAAGAAGACCCATTGCATCGTTTCGTAGCGGCCCGCCGGATCGTCCGGCATCAGCTTGCCCGACTTCTCCGCGAGATAGACGAGGATGGCGCCGGATTCGAAGAGCGGCAGCGGCTTGCCGCCGGGGCCGTCGGGGTCGATGATCGCCGGGATCTTGCCGTTCGGATTGAGCGCCAGGAAATCCGGCGTCCAGGTCTCGTTCTTCAGGATGTTGACGAGATGCGGCTCGTAGGGGATGCCGATCTCCTCCAGCATCGCCGACACCTTGATGCCGTTTGGCGTCGGAAACGAATAGAGCTGCAGCCGCTCTGGATGCTTCGCCGGAAACGTGCTGGCGATCGGAAAGGCGGACAGGTCGGACATTCGGGGCTCCGGACAAACGAGGCGGACCGCGAACGCGGACCGGCCACCGGGATCATGCCCAGCTCCGCCCTCGCGCGCAACGGCGCTGCCTGTGCCGGATGCTGAACAGTCCGGCACCATGCGGCGTCGTTCAGGCGTCGAACGCCTTCAGGGCAATCACCGCGTTCGTCCCGCCAAAGGCGAAGGAGTTGCTGACCGCCGCGCGGACCGGCCGTCTGCGCGCCTCGTTCGGCGTCACGTCGAGGGGGCATTCGGGATCAGGAACGCGGTAGCCCATGGTCGGCGGAATGACGCCCTCGCGGATCGCGTTGACGCAGGCGATGAGTTCGAGCGATCCCGAGGCGCCCAGGCAATGCGCATGCATGGACTTTGTGGAAGACACCGAGATGCCGGAAAGCCGCTCGCCGAACACGGACTGAAGCGCTTTGGTTTCGGTCGCGTCGTTCATCTTGGTCGCGGTGCCGTGGGCGTTGATGTAGTCGATGTCGTCCACCGTGAGCCCGGCATCGTCCAGGCAGGACTGGATGGCAAAGGCCTGCCCGTCGACGGTCGGCGACACGATGTCGGATGCGTCCGCCGACATGCCGCCGCCGGCCAGTTCGGCCAGGATCGTCGCGCCGCGAGCCTGTGCGTGTTCGAGCGTCTCGAGAACGGCTATGGCTGCTCCTTCGCCGAGAACGAGGCCATCGCGGTCGGCCGAGAAGGGACGGCAGGCTTCCTTGGCCAGGACCCGAAGCGACTCCCAGGCCTTGATCACGCCCCAGATGATCGGGGCGTCGGTGCCGCCGGCCAGCATCACGTCGGCGCGGCCGGAGCGAAGCTGGTCCATCGCCGAAATGAAGGCATGATTGGAGGAGGAGCAGGCGGACGTGACCCCGTACACGGGGCCGCGCATGCCATGCACCAGAGAAACCTGGCCAGCAGCCGCGCCCGGCATGACGCGAGGCACGGTGAAGATGCCGGCGCGTGGCCTGTTTTCCAGCAGGATCGCGCGGTAGTTCTCCTCGATTGCTTCCCAGCCGCACACGGCCGTGCCCACCACCGCGCCGATACGCGTGGCGTTCCCGGGGGTGACGACAACCCCGGACTGGCGAATGGCCTCGCCGGCGGCGATCGCGGCAAGCAGGCTGAACCGGTCCATCGTCGTCATCTGGCGCCGATCGATCGCGTGTTCGGGAAGCGCCTTGATCTCGGCGCCGATCCTGATCTTGGCGTCATGAAGCGGCACGGTCGTGATCGGGCCGATGCCGACCACGCCGTTTTTCATTCCCGTCCAGATGGACGCCGCGTCGGTCCCGAGCGAACACAGCCCGCCGAGACCGGTGATGACGATGCGCGGCCTGCTCATGCTGTCTTTTTGGCCTCGATCAGCCCCCGGACCGCCTCGACGACATCGCCGACATTGCGCAGGTTGCTCCAGGCGTCGGCCGTGTTCATCTCGACCTCGATACCGAACTCGTCCTCGATGTCGAAAATGATTTCCGTCAACTCAAGCGAGTGAATGCCGAGCGCCGAGAGTTCCGTTTCCAGCGTGATCTCGCCCGCATCCGGCTGCGCGTGCGAAGCAATGCGGCCGATGATGTTGCTGGAGATGTCGTCGTTCATAGGTTTCCACCCCTTTATTGCACTCGCTTCAATACGCGCTCCCCGGCGAGTTCTAACCCCTCGAACTGACATGCACAACGCAATACCAGCCGTGGACGGGGGTCGCCCACAGACCGACATCATTGCTCGACAGCTCATTCACAATCGCTATCGTGCCGGCGAATGGAGGTTCTCGATGTCGTTCGAGGGTTCGAGCTCCGCCGCGCTGGCGGAACAGAGGGTTGACGCCCGCGGGGTGCTGGCGGTGCGACGACGCGCCGGGCGAACGCGCATCGAACGTCTGGTCCAGGAAGGGGCGGCGAAGATTCGGCTGCCCGAGAGCGCCGGCGATCCGCTGGAAGCCGTGCTCATCAACACGGCCGGGGGCCTGACCGGCGGCGACCGCCTGTCGTGGACCGTCTCGGTGGGTGACGAAGCGCATGCGATGTTGACCACGCAGGCCTGCGAGAAGCTCTACCGCTCCTCGGGTGGCGAAGCGGCGTCGACCATCACTCTCGATGTCGGCGCCGGAGCAAGCCTCGCCTGGCTGCCGCAGGAGACGATCCAGTACAACGGCTCCGCCTTCAGGCGGACGATCGTCGCCAACCTCGCCCCCGGCGCGCGCTGCCTTCTGGTGGAAGCCACGCTTTTTGGACGCCTCGCCATGGGCGAGAGCGTCGAGCGCGGCCTGTTTCGGGACCGATGGCGCGTTTTCAGCGGCGGACACCTCGTCCACGCGGAAGATTTCGCCCTCGGCCCCGACGTCTCCAGCCGTCTGGCCGGCCTCGCGACGACGGGCGGCGCCACGGCCATCGCCACCGTGCTGGCGCTGCGCGACGACGTCGAGGATCTCGTCGATCCGGCCCGCGCCATCATCGGCGACCGGGGCGGCGCCAGCGCGTGGCGAATCGGCGAGACTGGCAAGTTTCTTGCGAGGATCATCGCCGAGGACGGATACGGCCTTCGCAGGCGGCTGGTGCCCTTGCTTCAGATGCTCAACGGATCGGCAGGGCTGCCCAAAGTATGGTCAATCTAGGAACGAACGAATGATTCTGACCCCGCGTGAAAAGGACAAGCTGCTGGTTTCGATGGCGGCGATGGTCGCCCGCCGGCGTCTTGAACGCGGCGTCAAGCTCAACCATCCCGAGGCGATTGCGCTCATTACCGACTATGTCGTGGAGGGCGCCCGCGACGGCCGCTCGGTTGCCGACCTGATGGAGGCCGGCGCCCATGTCGTCACCCGCGAGCAGGTGATGGAGGGCATCGCCGAGATGATCCACGACGTGCAGGTGGAAGCAACCTTCCCGGACGGCACCAAGCTCGTCACCGTGCACGAGCCCATCCGCTAGAACCCTTCGCCAACCGGAGCATCCGATGCTGGAACTCAGGCCCAACTGCGAATGCTGCGATCGGGACCTGCCGCCTGGGGCGACCGATGCCATGATCTGCAGTTTCGAGTGCACCTTCTGCGCCGACTGCGTGGCCGGGCCGCTTGGTGGCGCCTGCCCCAATTGCGGCGGCGGCTTCGTGGCACGGCCGATCCGGCCGGCCAAACTCCTGTCCAAATATCCGCCCTCGGCGGTGCGTGTCTTCAAGCCCGAAGGCTGCGCCGACCGGGCCGCGTGACGACCATTCGGGAACTGCGATCGATGAGGGGAACCATGATCAAGACATCCGCCGCCGCCCTGGCCCTGCTCGCGGCCAGCACCCTGCCCGCCTTCGCACATCTCGATCCCGGCGCGCACGGCTCGTTCGCAGCCGGTTTCTCGCACCCGCTTTTCGGCACGGATCACGTGCTGGCCATGGTTGCGGTCGGCCTGTGGGCGGTTCTGCTGGCTCAGGCCACCGATCGCCGCGCGCTCTGGCTGGTGCCGGCCGCCTTCGTCGGCACCATGGCGCTGGGCTTCGTCGCCGCGATGCTGGACCTGCCGCTCCCCTTCGTCGAGCCGGTCATCCTGGCTTCGGTCGTCGTGATCGGCCTCCTGGCGGCGATTGCCCTCAGCGTGCCGGTTGCCCTGGCCATGGCGATGGTCGGGTTCTTCGCGTTTTTCCACGGCCACGCCCATGGCGGCGAGATCGGCCAGGCGGGCGCCTGGCCCTATGCCGCGGGCTTTGCCATCGCAACGGCGCTGCTGCACGCGGCGGGCGTGGCGGCGGGCCTGCTCGTCGGCAAGGCGCTCGGCGGCTCCGGCGGCCG
>NZ_RWKW01000106.1 GCF_003970795.1 Aquibium carbonis
TACCGGAAAGCGCCGATGACCACCGCGCTACCCAGCTACACCACGTCCAGGGACGTCACCCGGTGGTCGGTCATTCGCTGGGCGTTGCGGTACTTGAAGTCTCAATTTCGACCGAAGTAGAAATTGAGGGCGATCACCCGGTCGGCGGCGTCACGGTCTTCCGAGAGGAGTGGCCCGCTGCGGGGACTGCGTCCTCCCTACGGAACAAAATTGCCGTGGATCTCGCCGGCATCGCGGCCGAGGAGATGATTCTTGGAGGGGGCTCACAAGGTGCGGGTGGGATGCCGGGGTCTGACCTGCATTCGGCCACAGTCACTGCAGCCGCGCTGGAACTGTCGTTCGGCCTAGGCTCGCGGAAATCCTTCCTGTCATTGGCGCAGCCGGACGATCTTCTGAATGCCGTGAGAGGGGATTGGCGACTGGCGGATCGGGTCGAAGCTGTTCTTGAAGCGGAGTCAGAGCGCGCTCGGTCGGTCATCCAAGAAAACGTGGATGTACTCCAGCGTCTCGCAGGCAGCCTTGTCGAAACGGATCGTATCGTCCTCCCGCACTTGCTGTCGATCTTGCAGGATGAGGAGCCCAGGCTCTGCGGATGAAACAGCGCGCTCAAGAATCCATAATGAGGCGTGAATCCTTCATCCCAAGGGATGCGCGACGGCTGGACGAGGCATTGGTCTCAAGCTCCTCGAGAAACTGATATTTGCGCCACTGTTGCGGGCTCAACAGTTACGGTGTCGCGCGATGAAACGAGACCCAGAATCCGTCCGGCGGATCGAGCCGTCCGACTATGCAGAGAAGAATGCCGGGAAGCGAATGCTCGGAGGCCCGGACCACGTTCTCGATGCTGGTGATGTCGGAATTCGATGGCCTCGGAATGTCTTCAGGGTGGGTGTGCCAATCGCCGAGAAACTCAAGGCCCTCCCGATACAGTAAGTCTATTTCGGCCTGTTCCGCACGACGGTCTGGCCAGAAGTGGAACCTGCCGCGCTTATCGCCGCGCCTTGGGCCAGTAGCGACCTCGATCAGCCAGTTCTTCCGATGCCGATTACCGAAGAGCTGACCTCCGGCTTCCTTGGAGAAGAAGTTCTTCTGGCGATATGACATCATAGTGGCGAGGGCGCGTACACCGAACACTACGTCGAGGTCGTCAAACTTGAAGCTGACCTCGTCCATCAAAAATCCCACGCAGCGCTCCAGAAACCGCCCTCGTCCGGCGGCGTGCCATGATGATCCAGCCACCATTGTGTCCAACGGCCCTCAGAAGCTTCAAGCGAGCGTTTGTCCGTCGTCCAAGTGCGCCATACGTTTTCGCCTACATGCATCCCTGCTAAGGACTCCAAGGCAAGCTTCGTAGCCACGACATGGGCTTGTGAAACCTCGATTTGCCCGAAAGGTGAAGTCGAGTTTCCGCATTCATCCGGCGCGGGTAGGTCGGTATGCGAGGACTGCCCTTTGAACGTTCCCTCAATTTCGAAACCGGAAGTGAGCCTCGTCCCCGCTCTGCTAATTAGGATCGCTTGTGCGGCCAAGCCGAATGCCTCTGTCCAGGCATATAGGGCGGGGGGAGGCGTCTCCATCGCTTCTAGGGCCTGATCCAAGAACGCGTCGCAGGCCCAATCCCCCGTGGCGGATACGACAAGGTCGATGCCCGTCAATAAGTCTGATCGTTCCCGGATTGCCGTCTGAAGCCGGATCGGTAGCGCATCGACCCTCTCGGTTTCTGGCACGGATCGAAGAATTCGGCCTTTCAGGGCGATCACTTTCGATTCGTCTACGCTATCGGCACCGAGTTCATGACGGCGGATATTCTCCCATCCCAGCCTATCGGGATCAACCAGCACAATGCGGCTCACTCCGGCTTTGGCGAGTGTCATCACGATCGCCGATCCGATCGCTCCGCATCCAACCACGACAACCTTCTTCCCCATTGCTGCCTGGTCGCGGTTGCTCATCCGTGACGTGGCGGCGCCCATATCGCGGGTATCCAACGGAAAGACGTTGTATTGGTCGAACACCCCTTTGTCGGAGAGTTTAGAGTGCGCGTGCGCCCTAACTGGCGACCGACCTTTGGTATCGGTCTTCAACAATAGCTCAACTGCAACCTGGAAGGTCCGGCCGTTCGGGGCCGTTCCGCTAAAAACTACCGGAATGCGTTTCGGACAAGCACGCAGCATGTCCGCGATAAGTTCAATTCCGCGCGTCGAGTGTCGCTCCAGAAACGTGAGCAACGATGCCGCATCGTGCGGATATCGGTCGGGCCTGGGGAATAGAGATAGTGGTACGATCGGGAAACGTCTTGGGCGCTTGACGGTCAAGCTTGCGATGTTAACCGCCCATCTGCGCAGACTGACCTTGTTGGGAAAGCAGAAGTACGAATCGCCTGCGAGATGGCAGGCGCCGGCACCCTCGGAAATTTCGGACAAGCCCAATAGCCTTGCATTCCGGGCACCTGCCGGCAGGTAGTGATGCCAATAGAGCCGGAAGTCGTTTTCGAAATCCTCGTCCTCTTCGCCGTTGTCGTTGGCCTTTAGAAGCGAGCGTGCCTCGTGCACCGCTGTCTTGATGGACAGGAGCGGATCGTCGGGCAGTGCGACGCTGTCGATGCAAATACGCGCGGATCCCGGGACATCTTTCAATGGCTCGATGTGGGGGCGTGGGCGCTTCCTATCGTATGCTTCGACGAATGCCTGAGGCTTGGAGTACGGGAAATCGTCATCAGCGAGAACGGCAACGATCACGCCCATGGTCTTCAGCCGCCACCCTTGCCCGCCGTACGCACGGATAAGCGCGTGATCGGCCGGAAGCTTTCCCAGGTTCGGCCTGCCTAGGGAACTAAACCAGTCATCAACGTCTTGGAACTCGGTCGGCATCTGTCCTAGGCGTACCGGGTCTCACCCTTCTTGACGAAGGGGCCGGTGATGCTGGAATCGAGCTTCTTCTCGTCGTCCGGATCCGGTTGCTCCTCGAACCAATCGGTATTGAAGACACGAGCCCAAGCGGACATCGCGGCCTCGTGGCTACAGTCGTCATCATCGAGCACTTCAAGGTGCTTCAGATTTTCATCAATGCACTTCTTGAAGAACGCCACCTTTGAGTTCCCGCTGTCCACGATGTTCTCGCCGGAAAGGGTTGGGTGCCCAATTTCGTCATCATACGCGAGGCGGTTGGAGATTTCCCGCATAAGGGAACGGAAGCATCGGTCGTCTCGGTCCTCGTCCTGAAGGTAGCAATATTCAACCAACCTAGAGATTGCGAACCCAGAGGTTGTTTGTGACCGCCATGACGCGCGGCTTTTCGCGAACCTCTTCATGAGGCGGGCCATCCGCACAAACTGGCCGCTGTTGCCATCTTTGCTCGAATCCGAGCATTTGATGCTGTTGGCGCCGATGAACCACTTTGTAACCGCTCGCGCATCGGAACGCTTCCAATCCGAACTGGCCAATTCCCACCCGGTCTTCAGTTCACCGGAAACCGGGTCCTTGATTTGGATTTTCCGGTATGAGGGGACATCAATGTGATAGCCCTCGTTGTAATAGATGCGGACGCAGTTCTTCCGAACTTCAGGTGCCGTTGTAAAGCGTTTGTCCTGCACCGCGGCGCAGACCATCTGCCGAACGGCCAGAGCAGACATTTCACCGCCCTGCGGCCCGACGAGATCCTCCTTTCTGAAGTACACTCCGTCGTCGATGTCGTAGTCTCCGTCCTTCTCCTGGATCATGGTTTTCATGGAGTAGGAACCTTGCGTGTGCATTCCGATAGGTGTTGGCTTGCCGTCGGTGGCCAAGCCTCCCCTAAGACGTAGGCGGTTTGTGTCTGCCTTGCCCTTTATGTCGTCCCGATCCTCGTTCGAGAGCTTCACCTCTTTGCGCTGATACTTGAAGACTTGGGTATGACAGTCCTTCATCGGTACGTCTCCATAGGGATGCCGGTCTTCACCATTGGCGGTATTTCGTTCAAGAGCTTGTGGATCATCCGGCCCTCCGGATGGTCCGGGCGATCGCACATGCTTTTCACGAGATCGGCGTCTTCGTGTCCTTGATTGATGAGAGCCTTCAGGGCGCGCTTCCGGCTGTCATCGAGGCCTAGAAACGGCATCATTGTTGCCGCAACCTTCTGCTGCGGAATGCGGGTGTGAGTCACCTTGCGCCCGAGCTTTGTGAACTGTCCGGCAAGGAACCGGGCCATGTCGTCGTAAGACTTCTCCTGGGCATCGATAGAGAGTGGGCCGATCGCCGCTCCGAACTGCCACTTCGCCATCGATCGATGGACGTCGCGCGGAGCAATCTGTTCGCCTTCAGGTCGCGATACGTTCCCGATCGAAAAGATTTCAATCTCCTGACCATCAGCGGCGCATTGCAGTGCATCGATCAGACCCACGAGCACCGGGTTGTTCGCCCATAGTCCGCCATCAGCGAAGATGCGATAGTTATCGGTGCCCTGATCCGGGTTCTTGATTGCAGCCAGCGATCGGAAGATCGGAGCTGCACTGGACGCGAGGCAGACGTCCGAGAGCCGATAGTTGTCGTCCCTGACCCCGCTCTTCGGCGTCTTCTTGAACACCCATGGTCGATGCGACTCCATCGAAACGGTCGGAATCGAAAGCGATATGCCGCGCCGCTCGAACACCGTTCTCATCGTCACGTCTTCAAGGTACTCGTCCAAAGCTGCTCGGAGCGCTTCGTCGCCCGTACGAACTAGTTCGTCGGACCACAGACCTGAAAAGATGCGAAAAATCGGGCTGAGGGCACCAGGTCTGATCCGATGTGGAAAGATTTTTCGGCCGTTCTTTTCGTAAAGTTCCACCACCTCGGACATGGGACGCCCCACAGCTGCAGCGCACGCCAAGATCGCACCGGTGCTGGTACCGCTGATAAGGTCGAATCCCTTTCCGATATCGAGAGCATCGACCTGCCTAATGACCGAGTAGTGATGAAGAAGGCGGTCCAAGAAAGCGGCCGTGTAGATGCCACGCATTCCGCCGCCGTCGATGCATAGCACCCGGTACGGCCTCAGCGGTGCGATGGAATCGTCCGACATTGAACTCCCTCTTCTGCGATCCCGTTTTGTTCCTTGAGGAATTTCCCCGGATCGAAACGACCCGGGGAGGGATGGTGTGTGTTCGAGGCTGCTTCGGCCTCGCTACCCAGGCCGTATGCGGTCTAGGGGTGGAACAATGGCTTGTAGGGGCAAAACTTTGCGGATCCCTACACGAGTAGGTGAGCGCTTCCGCAAAGTTGTGTACCTGCCCCTCCAGATCTAATTGAAATTGTTGACGTTTAGAATAGGAAGAAATTCCACACCCAAAGTTGTGTTTCTGCCAGATGCAAAGTTGTGTTCTTGACTGGATGAGGCAAGTTTTAGATGGCGGTCGAGTTCGCTGTGACGACGAGGCCGTCAGCGACACATCGGCTATGTGCGGAAGGAGAGTGAGGAAGGAAGGCCTAGGTCGTGCGCTCTGTCGGCCTGGGATCAAACGGCTGCCGTCTCTTCGCCCAGGGATTCTTCCTCCGGGTCCGGCACCGCGACCCCAGTCAGGTATTTCTCGTACGTTCGTTTCAGGTACCGCAGTGAGCTTTCCCTATCGACATTCGCCTGCAGGTGATCCTGCACGAACTTGAGACGGGACTTGCATCCTGCCAGCACCTCGGCCCAGGTTTTCACCCAGACTTCGACGTTGCCGTCCTCGGACTGGAAGACCTGTCCCCTGGCCTTGCCCTTCTGGCGTGTCTGGTTTCGGGCATAGGCATCAAGATCGTTGGAGATCACCCAGAAGCTCCAGCGAGTTTTCAGATGACGGAACCGCTCGTCCTCGGCGACCGTGAAGGCGTACTTCTGGACCTGCGTGATTTCGTCGGCCCCGACCTTCACCGACGGCCTCTTGAGTTCCACCACGAGATGTTCGCGCTCGTCGGCATGGTTTTGCGGAACGGATCTCGATAGCATCAGGTCTACGATGCCGACTTTGCCGTCGATGCGTTTCACCGGCTGGTCGATCACGACATCCTCGCCGATCAGCTTCCGGTGCTTGCGGAGAACCTGGGTGAGCGACTGGTCGTCGACCGCGAGGTTGAATTCTTCGCCGAATATCCAGGTGTTGTTGTCCGCGATCATTCGATGCAACTGGCTGCGTTCCCTGAGCAGGTTCTTCGTTTCAGGATCGAACAGCACAGCCTCCAGCCCGTGGACGAATTTCAGGCGATCAGCCACCAGCCTCGATGCGCTGATGACGTTGGCCAGGTTGGCCTCTTCCAGGAGCTTGGATAGCTCCTTCTGCGTACGCTCTGGCAGGTCGAGGACCTCGGTCAGGATATGCTGGAGTTCGTCCGGACCGCGCTCGATCGCCTGCCTCAGCATCCGCATCTGGAAGGCTTTCGTCCTCTTGGTCTGCTCGCCGAAATCCTGGAGATGCCGGTTGACGTTCAAGGCTACGATATCGAACACCTTCCGCTCCGCCTGCTCCACGGAATTCTGCGGGTCGGTACGGTAAGGATAGATTTCCTCCGCCTTCCACCTGTCGATCTCTGATTGAGCAGCCTCGACCTCCTTGGTGCGGAAGAACTCCTTGATGCGGTCCGACGCCTCGTCGTAGGCCACCTGCAGGGGCTGGATCATTTCCGAGAGGTCGAGCAGGCCCTGCTCCTGGAGAGCGGTGACGAACGAAGATTTCAGGTATGCGGAAAACTGGAATCCCGGCGTATGAAACTTCGGCGTCACGCGCTGGAAGGGAAAGCCCTCGGGGCCACACAGGAAGAACCAACGCTCGGAAGCCGACAGCCACTGAATGACTTCGATCTCAGCAGGATGCTCTCTGCCGTCGTCGACGATCGGAGCAAGCTCGAACTTGGCACGGCTGGCGATCAGCTTGGACGGATCAAGGCGTTCTCCTTCGACGAAGATCCCGACGTCGGAGTAGTCGGTCAAATAGAGCGCGAAGATCTCCGAGAGTGATTGGACGGCAAACTGCGGTTCAAGGGAACGGTAGGACCTGTCGAGTTCGGTCACGCGAACTTCGACGCCGGTTCGTAGAGCCGGATCGAGTTCCTTCGGCTCGGACACGCTCACGTCGACGAGATCGTCGCGAATGACAGTGATGGTATAGCCGAGGAGCTTGTCTCCCTCTCGGTACCGGACCATCCAGTCGGCCACTCGGCCAAGCGCAAGCGCCTTGAAGCGGCCCTTTCCCTCCTTTCCGTGCAGGATGCGATTCTTTGTCTTCGAGCGACTGCCGTGTGCTTTCCAGGAGCCCCCCAGCTTTCCGAACAGAGCTTCTACATCCGAATGAGGAATGCCATGTCCGTTGTCGCGGATGGTGACCGACCGCGTGGCGATCTGATCCGATTCGATCTCAAGATCGATCCGCGTCGCATCCGCGTCGACTGCATTCCAAATAAGCTCGGCCACCGCTTGGATCGGCTTCGCGCTGGCAAGCTTCCGGATGTGGTCGCCTTCGACCCGCACTCTGTAGTGCTGTTCCGCCATTCTTCCTCCTGAACCCGGCGGCTCATTTCATAACCGTTTCCCCGAGGTTTGTTGAGGTCATGTCGATGCCGAGGCCTGCATCTATACGGATTCGATAGGATTCGTAATTGCATCGAAGTTTGCGGTCGGCCTACTGTCCGAAAAAATGAGGGGAAACGTAAGTGCACGACGCGGAAAAATCTGTTTTCCAAAGTGACCTGCCACTGAAGGAGAAGCTTGAGCGCGCCAGGACAGAGTTACTTGACCTTTCCGCCCGTAACCGTCTGCTCAATGTTCCGCGGTTTTCCAGGAGCGCGAAGACGATAGATATCGTCGACGAGCGAACCTCGGAGATCTACAGGTTGCTGGTAAATGAGGGGAAGGCGTTCACCTTCGTCGCGGGAAAGCCTGACCGGACGAAATCCGGCCAGGAGGCGGCCGACGCGCTCGACGAGGAAGACGATTATTCCCCGGTGGTGCTCCCGCAGCCTGGCGATGAACAGCTTGACGAGCGAGGTTTCGCCAAGCGGCATTCTGACACCAGCCTTCAGACAAGAATGACTCCGACTGGTCTCCAGCGGCGACTCCTCGATCTCTATTACGATGCGCGGACGCTCGAGGAAGAGCAGGGCGTCAATATTCTTTTCCTCGCGCTCGGCATGCTGAAATGGATCGATCCGAACAACAAGGAGAACATCCGGTACGCGCCCCTGATCCTGGTGCCGGTCCGGCTTGAACGGGGTACGGCTGGGGAGAAGTTCCGCCTGAGGGCAAGGTCCGAGGATCAGACGGCGAACCTTTCTCTCGAAGCCTACCTCGACAGGGTGCACAAACTCGCCTTGCCGCCTTTCGAGGCCGGGGAAGACTTCGAACCGGCGGGCTATCTCGCCGCAGTCGCGGACGCCGTGTCCACCAAGGACGGGTGGGAGGTGCTTCCTGACGACATGGTGCTGGGGTTCTTCTCGTTCGCGAAATTCCTGATGTACCGAGACCTTGATCCGGAGAACTGGCCGGAGGGTGCTCAGATCACGGACCAGCCGAAGATACGTTCCCTTCTGTCGGATGGCTTCGAGACACGCGAACCTCTGATGTCGGACGACATCGCAATCGATCCGCATATTGCGCCTGCCGACATGCTTCACATCGTTGACAGCGACAGCTCACAGACGCTTGCGATCCATGATGTGCGCCGTGGACGTGACCTCGTGATCCAGGGACCTCCCGGCACGGGCAAGTCGCAGACCATCGCCAACGTCATCGCCTCGGCGGTGGCCGACGGAAAGACAGTGCTTTTCGTCGCCGAAAAGATGGCAGCGCTTGAGGTGGTCAAGCGGCGGCTCGACCACGCCGGGGTCGGTGACGCCTGCCTCGAGCTTCACAGCAACAAGGCCAACAAGCGCATGATGCTGGAGGAACTCCGCCGGACCTGGCAGCTCGGGTCGCCGCGAGGGCAGTTTCCCTCATCCCTGGCAAACAGGGTTCTCGAGGCTCGCGACAAGCTGAATGCGCATGCCACCCGGATGCACGTCGCTCACCATCCATCCGGCTTAACTCCCTACCAGGTATTGGGGCAGTTGACCCGGCTGAGGCAACAGGGACAACGACCTGTCGACATTCACTTGGCTGGCTCCACGGACTGGACGGCCGACGGCGTTGCCGTGCGCAGGCGCCTGCTGGAGGAGTTGTCCCAACGTATCGACGAGATAGGACTTCCCATCCGGCATCCCTGGCGAGGAGTCGGCCTCGAGGTCGTCCTTCCGACCACCGTCGAGCGGCTGGTTCCTCGCATCGAATCCTTAGCCTCGCGCGTGAGTGAACTCCGCGGGAAGGTCATGGAAATCGCGGCCGGCGTGGAATCGGAAGTGCCTTCCACTCCCAACGGAGTTGGCCCGCTTCTTGAACGAGCGCGTGTTCTGGCGGCGGCTCCGCCGTTCCCGCCCGCGGCGCTGACGGCATCGTGCTGGGACGGCCAGCAGAAGGAAATCTCGTCGCTGATCTGGACGGGTGCCGAGTTCGGCCGGCTGTCGTCGGAACTCTCCGAACATGTCGTCGACGGCGCTGTCGAGCTTTCGGTGGAGGGTCTGGAAAGCGGCCTCGCGGAGCTGCCTTCGGATTTCCCGAAGGAAGGGTTCGTCCGCGCGCGCCAGCTCACCATCCTTCTCCCGCGGTTGGGAGAAGAGGCAGAACGACTGAACCAGGAATTGGGCGGATCGACGCTGCCTGACACGTTGGCAGGACTTCTGCGGCTAGTCACGATGGGCGAGCGCGTCGCGGCCGCTCCGGATGCCAGTCCCGAGGCGTTCGCTGCTACCGTCTGGGATTCTGGCCTCGAGCAGGCAAGCGATCTCGCCGAGAGTGTCGCCGCCCTTGAAACCGCCCGGTCCACGCTTCACGGAAAGGTCGCGGAAGCAGCCTGGTCCACCGACGTCGCGGCAGCGAGACAGGCGCTTGCGACGCACACCGGCATACTGAAGGCGCTAAACGGAGACTACCGCCGGGCCAAGGCGCTCGTTCGATCCATCGTGACAGACCCGAACGCGTCCGGCGCC
>NZ_RWKW01000107.1 GCF_003970795.1 Aquibium carbonis
CGGCTGAACGTCCTCATCAGCCGGGCAAAACGCAGATGCGAGGTCTATGCGTCGATCACCGACGAAGATATCGACCTTGAACGTGGAAAAGGGAAGGGCGTCTTCGCGTTCAAGCTGTTCCTGCACTACGCCCGGACGGGAAGACTGTCCTTGGCGCAGGCGACCACCCGCGAGATGGATTCAGTCTTCGAGGAACAGGTTGCCAACGCGCTGATAGAGAGGGGCTTCCAGGTTCACGCACAGGTCGGTATCGCTGGGTTCTTCATCGACCTCGCCATCGCCGATCCCGAACGACCCGGAAGGTACATCCTCGGCATCGAATGCGACGGTATTGCCTACCACTCCTCTCGTTCCGCGCGCGACCGCGACCGCCTTCGGCAGGCCGTCCTGGAGGATCATGGATGGATCGTTCACCGCATCTGGAGTCCTGATTGGTTCCAGCGTCCGCAGGAACAACTCGCGCGAACAATTGCGGCTATCGAGGCGGCAAGGAAGGAACTGGATGCCAGGATGGAACTCGGATTCCAAAGGAACCGGGCGGTGAATGTGGAGGTCGTCACTGTTGATCGCGGTGAGGTTACGGAGATCGGTTTGGCCGATGTGCCGGAAGGCGACACAAAGCACCGGGCCTACGTAGAAGCTGAGTTGACGCGCGCTGGACCGTATGAGTTGCACGAGACGCCGGCCGGCGTAATGGCCGGACTTGTCGAGCAAGTTGTCGCGGTGGAAGCGCCAGTCCACCTTGACGAGGTGGTTTGCCGGATCAGAGACGCTTGGGGCTTGCAGCGCGCTGGTGGGCGGATCCAGGAAGCCGTCGAGCGGGGAGTGATCATCACAATGAGCCGCGGTTCGGTTACACGGAAGGGAGACTTCTTCTTCAAACCCGGAGCGACGGTGACACTCAGAGACCGAAGCCAAGTGGCATCGCTTGGGTTGCGAAAGCCAGAGTTGATCGCGATGGAGGAGATCGCGGAAGGTGCAATAGAAGTCGTCAGGTCCAATCTCGGAGCTACTGAAGATGAGATCGTGGCTCGTGTTTCGCGGATGCTCGGCTTCAAGGCGACGAGCGCTCAATTGAGAATCGCCATAGTCGCCGCAATATCTAAGCTGATAGAAGACAACGTATTCAAGAAAAGAGACGGACTTCTGACCGTAAATGAAAATCCCATGCTTCCCGAGAACGTCTAAATGAACACCTTTCCATAGGCTTCATGAACAAATCGAGGACAATGACATGCCATTCCGGTTTGTTCATACCGCCGATCTACATCTTGATTCTCCATTGCGCTCCTTGGCGATGCGCAACAGCGACCTGGCCGAGTTGATCGGCGACGCGACGCGACAAGCCCTGATCGCCATTGTGGATCTCTGCATCGACGAGCAGGTCGACGCACTGATCATCGCTGGCGACCTGTATGATGGCGACCAGACGTCAATGAAGACCGCCCGGTTTCTAGCAGGACAGATGCAGCGGCTTCATGAGGCGGGTATCGAGACCTTCATCATCCGCGGCAATCACGATGCCCTGTCGCGGATCACCCAGGAACTGATCCTGCCGCCGACGGTGACCGTGTTCGGCGACCGCACCCATGCCGTCGACCTCGTAAATGGCGATCTGGCTCTTTCGATTCACGGCCTGAGCTTCGCCAAGCCGCACGCGCCAGAGAGCCTGCTGGATAAGTATCGCCGCCCTGCTCCCGACACGGTCAATATCGGCATCATGCATACCAGCTTGGCCGGAGCGCCGGGGCACGACCATTACGCGCCCTGCAAGGCTTCAGACCTGCACGGTTGGGGCTTCGATTACTGGGCCCTGGGGCATGTCCACGTTCGGGCCCAACATGCCGGCGACCGCGTGGTGATCATGCCCGGCATGCCGCAAGGCCGCGACATCAACGAAGCCGGCGAGAAGACCGTCACCCTCGTCACGGTCAAGGACGACCGCAGCCTCACGGTCGAAGAACGCGCGACAAGCATTGCCCAGTTTGAAAGGATTGCCGTCGACCTTTCATCTGCCGCAACTTGGCGAGGGGCCGCCGAACTCATCGAGGAAGGCATTGGGATCGCGCGAGACAGAACACGCTCGGGCCATCTTGTCGGCCGCCTCCGATTGACGGGGGCAACGCCACTAGCATGGCAGCTGCGCCGCGATCGTGATCTACTTCTGGCGGAGACCGAACAGCGTGCCGAGGGTCTGGGGAAGACCTGGATCGAGAAGATCGAGATTGCGATCACGGCACCGGACGGCACTTCCGTTGTAAGTGCTATCGCCGACCCGGTCCTGGAACTCGGCGAGTTGATGCGCAGCGACATTGTTCACCAGCACGGTGTTCGCGAGGCGGTGCGTGATCTGGTTAAGGAACTGCGCGATGATCTGCCCCCTGAAGCGCGAGGTTTCAGCGGTGATGACGAGGCCGCGTTCGAAGCCCTGATCGACCAGCTGCTGACGGAAGGCAGCGAGGACATGCTGGCCCGGCTCAAGCCGGAATCCTCGGAGATCAGCTGATGCGCCTGCGCCGGCTCGATCTCACCCGCTACGGCAAGTTCACCGACTACTCGATCGATTTCGGGGAGTATGTCGCCGGCGCGCCTGACCTGCACATCGTCTACGGGCTGAACGAGGCCGGCAAATCCACATCGCTGTCGGCCTATCTCGACCTGCTGTTTGGAATCGAAGAGCGCACGAAGTACGGCTTCCTGCACCAGGGCAAGGCTATGGAGATCGGCGCCTGTCTCGAATTTGACGGGCAGGCGCACGAATTCAAACGGGTCAAGCAGCGCAGCAATTCTCTGCTGAATGAGCAAGGTCAGCCGGTGAACGAGGCCTTGCTGAGCGTGCCGCTCGCCGGGCTAACGCGCGACGCCTATCGAATGATGTTCTCCCTCGACGATCAGACGCTGGAGGATGGCGGCAACGCCATTCTGGAAAGCAAGGGCGATCTGGGGGAGTTGCTGTTTTCGGCGAGTGCCGGCCTCACCGGCATCAGTTCCATTCTCGAGGCCGCAATCGCTGAGGCCGACGGCATTTTCCGCAAGCGTGCCAGCTCGACAAAGATCGCCGGCCTCAAACGCCAGATCGCCGATCTCAAATCGCAGCGCGATGAGATCGATGTCCAGGCCTCGGCCTACCGGACCCTGACGACGGTGCTCGAGCAGGCTGAAGCCGCCTATGACGCCGTCATGAGGGAAATCGGGACGGCAAAGGCCCGTCACGACGAGATCGCACGTGTTCTGCAGGCCCATCCGCTGGCGGCAGACTATCGCCGGGCTGACGAACAGCTTTCCGAATATGCGGACCTGCCTCATCCACCTGCGGACTGGGCATCCACACTTCCCGACCTGATTGTTGAAGAGACAAGGCTTCAAACGGAGCTGACGGGCATCAAGCAGCGCGAGCAGAAGTTTCGGGAGGAACTGGAAGGGCTCGTGGTCGAAAACCGTCTGCTCGAGATGGCGGATCAGCTGGATCAGCTGTCCGACGCAGCCGCACGTTATGCGACCGCACAGGAGGATCTGCCGAAGCGAAAGCAGGCGCTGTCGGAATCGAACCGCAAGATCGATCTCATCCTGGCAACACTCGGACAGACAGATGTCGGGAATCCGAAATCACTGCTGATACCGGCAGCGACGATTGGGGCGCTGCGAGATCTGATCAGCACAAGGTCCGGCGTCGACGTCGCACGGCAGTCTGCTGAAAAGGAGCATGAGGCAGCCCGGCAGGCAGTCGAGAAAGAGCAGCGTGACCGGCAGGCGCTCGATGGCCAGGGTGTCGCGCTCGATGCTGGCAAGATAGCCCAGCTTCAATCGGTGCTGCGCCGCTTGCGCGACGGCAACCTTATTGCCGAACTCAGACTTGCCGAGCGCGCTGTCCCCGCCAAACGCCAAGCCTTCGACGATGCCACGACTGAACTGCACCCATGGGCCGGTGACGGTGACGCTCTCCGGCGCATCTCACCGCCCGCGACCGATCGCGTCGAATCCTGGAAGTCGACTTGCAGCGAATTGGAGAAGCGTCGCTCGCAGATCGTCGAGCGCGAACGAGACCTCTCGACGAAGCAGGAGGAAGATGCCGCACGTCTGGCTGCACTCCGCGACGCGATCGACATCATGGATGATGAGGAAGCGAAGGCGGCCCTTTTGGAGCGGGATGACGCCTGGGCGAAACATCTGTCGGTCCTCGACCGGGAAACGGCCGATCGCTTTGAAACCCGCATGCGAACGACCGATGCGGCCGCGGCCGCACGTCTGAACAGCGCCAGGGAACTCGAGGAGCTGCGCTCCCTCGCCGCAGGGCTGACGGTAACGAGGGCGAGCATTGACCGGCAACGCCAGTTGCTGCGGGATATCGACGACGAACGGCAGACATTGCGAGGCGAGATCAGGACCGAAACGCCAGCGGAAATCGATCTGGATGACGATGCGTCCGTCGCTTCATGGCTGACAGGGATCGGCCGATGGGTGGAAGCCCGCGTTTTAGCGCTGACTGCGTGGGATGATCTGCGCCTTACCATGAGTGACGCCGAAGACGCCAAAGCTGCGCTCGCAAGGGAGCAGGATACGCTCCTGGCGACCCTGATCAGCGTCGGGATCGACGGCGATGGTCTGGACGTGGCGGCACTGATGCAGGCTGCCGACACCATCCTTGCGGACCATGCTGCGATGCAGACCAAACGGCAAGATGTCCAAAAGCGCGTCGGTGAATTGGAAGCGGCCGCGGATCGACGGAAAGCCGAGCTCGATGAAGCCACCACTGATTCCGATGCGTGGCAGACAGATTGGTCGAACGCCCTCGAAAGTACCTGGTTTGAGGGGGAAGGAAGTGTCGGTGCCGTCCGGGAGCTTCTCGACGCACTCGCCGGCCTGCCGGAAGTCCTGCGCGAGAAGGATGATTTGCTTCATCGCATCGTCTCCATGGAGGCCGACCGGAAGTCCTTCGTGGAAGTGGTTGCCCAGTTGCATGACGCACTCGGCGAGACATTCGACGACAGTGCGCCGCTTGACGCCGCCAGGGCCCTGCTCCGGCGAAGGGAGGAAGCAAGACAGGTCCAAGGGAAGCGGCAGGAACGGGACCAAAGCCTTGTCGACCTAGCGACGGAACGCGAGCGGTTGGACGGCGAGATTGCGATCCATGCCGCAGGCAAGAAGGAACTTACCGATTTCTTCCAGACCGTGACCCTTGCGGATGTTCGGCAAGCTCTCGAACGCTGCCGCAAAAGGGATGAGCTGGTCGAGCAGCATGGCAAGCTGGAACGGCAGATCGTCAGCGACATGCAGCTGCCATCGCTGGAGGCTGCCCTGGCCAGCCTTGCCAGTACCGATCTGGCCGAACTGCAGCGCGAGCAGGCCGAACTCATCACGCGACTTGAAGATCTCGACGGCCGATCAAAGGACCTCTTCGCGGACAGGGCGCGGGCTACCGATCGTTTGACTGCCATCGGCGGCGATGATGCCGCTGCCCGCCTTGAGGCGAACCGGCGCACCTTGCTTCTCGAAATCGAGGAGCTGGCGCTGCGCTATCTTCGCCTCAGGAGCGGAAGCCTGATCGCCGATCACGGCATTCGCGCCTACCGGGACAAGCACCGCAGCGCAATGATTAATCGCGCATCCGAGGCATTTCGGCTGATCACCCGCGACGAATACACCGGCTTGGCAACACGTCCCGACAAGGATCGTGAAGCGCTTTTCGGTCTGTCACGACAGGGTGGCTCCAAGCTCGCAATCGAGATGTCCAAAGGAACCCGGTTCCAGCTCTACCTTGCTTTGCGGCTTGCCGGATATGAGGAGTTCGCGACGGCGCGGCCGTCAGTGCCGTTCATTGCTGATGATATCATGGAAACCTTCGATGAGCTACGATCGGAAGAAGTGTTCCGGCTATTCGGCCAGATGGCTCAGTCCGGACAGGTAATTTACCTGACACACCATCGGCATCTCATGAACATCGCAAGGCAGGTCGTGCCAACCGTGAAGGTTCACGAATTAGTTTGAGAGCCGAGGCAGGCGAGGCTACTTCGCGGCCCTAAAGCCGCCCTTCCGCTTCCCACCCCGATCTCGCCGGTCAACTGAGCGGTTCATCGTCGACAAGCGCAAGGGAACATAATAGGAACATATCTCGTGAACTCGAAGGTGTTCCGCGTTGCGCTATTCCGAGCTTCAGGTCACCAGTCACTTCAGCTTCCTCCGCGGAGCCTCGTCGGCGGAGGAGCTGTTTGCCCAGGCGCATGCCTGCGGTATCGAAACGCTGGGCATCGTCGACCGGAATTCCTTGGCTGGGATCGTTCGCGCGCATGAGGCGGCAAGGACGACAGGGATTCGACTTGTCGTCGGCTGCCGGCTCGACCTCGCCGACGGCATGTCGATCCTTGTCTACCCGACGGACCGCGCTGCCTATTCCCGCCTGTGCCGGCTCCTGTCAGTGGGCAAGAAGCGGGGCGGCAAGGCGAAGTGCGTCCTCCACTGGGACGATGTCGTGGCCTATTCGGAAGGATTCGTCGCCGTTCTCGTGCCGGACGAGGCGGATGATCTCACGGCGCTGCAACTGCGCCGCCTGCGTGACGCCTTTCCGGGAAGCGCCTACGTCGCTCTGACACTGCGTCGCCGTCCGAACGATCAGCTCCGGCTCCACGAGCTGTCCCAGATGGCGCAGGCGCTCGGTGTGCCGACGATGGTGACGAACGACGTCCTCTTCCACGAGCCCGGCCGTCGAATGCTGCAGGACGTGGTGACTTGCATCCGGCACAACGTCACGATTGACCAGCTCGGCCACCGGCGCGAGCGCCACGCCGATCGTTACTTGAAGCCGGCCGAGGAGATGCACCGTCTCTTCGCCCGCTACCCCGAGGCGCTCGCCCGCACGGTCGAGATCGCCGACCGGTGCAGGTTCTCGCTCGACGAGTTGAAGTACCAGTACCCGGAGGAGCGCGACGACCCGACCATCAAGCCGCAGGAGACGCTGGCGCGGCTGACCTGGGAGGGAGCCGAGCAGCGATACCCCGAAGGCGTGCCGGACACCGTGCGCGCGACCCTGGAGCATGAACTGCGCCTGATCGCGAAGCTGGAATACGCGCCGTACTTCCTGACCGTGAACTCGATTGTCCGCTTCGCCCGCTCGCAGGACATCCTTTGCCAGGGTCGCGGCTCTGCGGCCAACTCCGCCGTCTGCTATGTGCTCGGCATCACCTCGATCGATCCCGGCCGCAACGACCTGCTCTTCGAGCGCTTCGTGTCGGAGGAGCGGCGTGAGCCGCCCGACATCGACGTCGACTTCGAGCACGAGCGGCGCGAGATAGTCATGCAGTGGATCTTCGAGACCTACGGGCGCAGCCATGCAGCGCTCTGCTCGACCGTCATTCGCTATCGCACCAAGGGCGCGCTACGCGACGTCGGCAAGGCGCTCGGACTGACCGAGGACTTGATCAAGGCGCTGTCCTCGCAGGTCTGGGGATGGTCGGAGGAAGGCGTCACCGACGAGCAGGTCAAGGACATGAACCTGAACCTCGGCGACCGAAGGCTGCGGCTCGCGCTCGACCTTGCCCGTCAGCTGATGGGAGCGCCGCGGCACCTGTCGCAGCACCCGGGAGGATTCGTGCTGACGCACGACCGACTCGACGATCTCGTGCCGATCGAGCCGGCCGCCATGGCCGACCGCCAGGTCATCGAGTGGGA
>NZ_RWKW01000108.1 GCF_003970795.1 Aquibium carbonis
GCCATCCTTCTCGTGGATCGCCTCCCCAAACGAGAAACAGAATGAATCGGATTGGGCGCGACCCGCTTTAGCCTTCAGGCTTGCGCCATCTCATCCTCGATATGCGCCCGGATAATCGCGTCGAAGCTGTCTTCCGCGACGAAACCCAGCGCCCGCGCCCGCTCCGACGCAAAGCGCGTCGGCCAGTTCTGCACGATCGACCACACCGTCTCGTCGGGCTCCTCGCGGATCAGCCTCACCACGTTGTTGCCGGCCACGCGCTCCAGCGCCTCGATCTGCTCGCCGACGGTGACGGCCACGCCCGGCATGGTAAGGTTGCGGCGCGGGCCGATGGCATCGCCGTCGAGCCCGGCCGCGTGGACGAGGAAGCCGACGGCCGAGCGTGGGCTCGCATGGGTGTGCAGCACGCTGCGCGGCACCGGCAGCACGACCTCCAGCCCTGCCAGCGGCTCGCGGATGATGCTGGAAAAGAAGCTCGACGCCGCCTTGTTGGGCTTGCCGGGTCGCACGCAGATCGTCGGCAGGCGAATGCCCACGCCATCGAAAAAGCCGCGGCGCGAATAGTCGGCCAGCAGCGCCTCGCCGATCAGCTTCTGCGTGCCGTAGGAGGTGAGCGGCGTCGGATGGAAATCGTCGGGGATGACGTCCGGGAACGGCGCGCCAAACACGGCAATCGACGAGGTGAAGACGACGCGCGGGCAATAGCCGTCGCCGGCCTGGCGAATCGCCTCGAACAGCGCGCGCGTGCCGTCGAGATTGACGCGATAGCCCTTTTCAAAGTCCACCTCCGCCTCGCCGGAGACGACGCCCGCCAGGTGGAAGATCACCGCCGGCCGTGAGGCGATCAGCCAGTCGGCCGCGTTCTCGTCGGCAAGGTCGCCGGTCATGGCCGAGACGGTGGCGCCCGGGATGTCGGGCGCATGCGGCGGCACGATGTCGTGCAGGTGCAGTTCGGCGATCGGGCGTCCGCCAAGCCCGCCGTCGCGGACGATCCGCTCGGTGAGCTTGCGACCGACCATGCCGGCCGCGCCAGTGATCAGGATACGCATCGTCAGTCCCCCCGCTTGGCTCGGCTCCGGAGCCAGAATACCCCGAAGAAGGCAAGGACGAAAAGGGCTGCGACGATGGCTGCGAGGAAGGGCGAAACTTCGCCGAGCGACAGCATGATCGTCGGCATGAAGAAGGCGACGAGCCCGAAGCCGCCGAGAATCAGGGCCGCCGCAATGGCCGCGTTGCGTGTCTTGTCATCCATCAGAGCGTCCAGCCTCCGTCGACCGGGATCGCCACCCCCGTGGTGAAGGCGGCCTCGTTCGAGGCGAGATACACCGCCAGCGCGGCGATCTCGGGCGCCTCGCCGACCCGGCCCATCGGCTGGCGCGAGACGAACATCTCCATGGCCTTGTCCGTGCTGCCGACCGTCTTGCCGAGGTCCTCCACCCGCGCCTCCCACGAAGGCGAACGCACCGTGCCCGGGCAGATCGCGTTGCAGCGCACGCCCTGACGAATATAGTCGATCGCCACCGCCTTCGTCAGTCCGATCACCGCCGCCTTGGTGGCGCCGTAGACATAGCGGTTCGGCGCGCCCTTGATGGAGGAAGCGCCCGACGACATGTTGACGATCGAGGCCGACGCGCCGGTCTCCTTCGCCCGCGACAGCATTCCGGGGAGGAAGGCACGGATCATCCGGTGCATCGATTTCACGTTGAGGTCGAAGGAAAAATCGAAGTCCTTGTCGTCGCAGTCGAGCACGGTGCCGTGATGGACGAAACCGGCGACGTTGACGAGGATATCGACCGGGCCGACCTTTTCGGCATAGGCCGCCACCGCTTTCGAGGACAATACGTCGAGCTTGGCCTTCTTGGCCCGCGCCAGCCCGTCGAGCTTGTCGCGCGCGATATCGGAGGCATGCACCGTCGCGCCCTCCGCCACGAAGGCCTCCGCGATCGCCCGCCCGATGCCCTGACCCGCCGCGGTCACCACCGCGATCCTGCCCTTCAACCGTCCAGCCATGTGTCCTCCCTTTCGGCGCTCAAACGATCCGCCCTTGGCCTCCCAGCCTCAGCCGTCAACATCCGTCTTGCTGAAATCATTCCCCTTGAAAAGCAAGGGCTCTCCTCGCAACTTGGCCAGCGCATAGGAGAAGCAGTCGCCAAAATTCAATCCTGCCGGATGCCGACCCTTTCCGAATGTCCGCCAGGCGCGGCGGGCCTCCTCCACCTGGGCCAAATCAACCGTAACGATTTCAGCGCCGATTCTGGACAGCCAGAGGTCGAGTTCCCGACCACCGGCCTCTCCGTACCGCGCCTCGATCACGATCGCCGCCTCGAGGACGGTCGCAGCGGAAATGAGCCTCACCGGGTCATCGGCGATCCGCCTTTCGATCCACGGCGCCTCCGGTTCGTCGAAGGCGACAGCCACGATGGCCGATGAGTCGATCACCATCAGCCAGGCAGGCCTTTGTCGTCATACCCAAGAATCTCGTCGGCGCTCCCGGGGTCACGAACCTCCAGGGAACTCCAGCGTCGGCGAATTGCCGCCAGTTCCGTCAACAAAACCTCCCGGTCATGCACCGGCGCAACCCGCCTCAGTCGCTCCTGAAGCGCCTTGCGGGTCGCGGTCGCGACTGTTTCGCCGGTCGCCCGGGCAAGTTCCAGCGCCAGACGCTCTGTCGCCTCGTCCTTGATGCTCAAGGGCATTTCACAATCCTCGGTGCCGTGACCGAGACCCAGTACCACATTTACCGATCCCGGTCATCGATGCCCGTCATCCGTGCGCATTCCGATGAACGTCGCCATCCTCGTGCCCGTGTTCGTCCCCGTCGTCATGACGGCTGTCGGCGCAGCAGTCATATTCGGGTTCGACGGTCGCGTGGCCGATGCCGTGCGTCTCGGCCAGCCGACGCTTGATCGCCGCCACGGCCAGGTGCGCGTCCGCGCCCGGTTCGAGCCGCGCATGCAGCGTCGCCATGTTGCGCGAACCGTCGAGCGACCAGACATGCATGTGATGCACGTCGCGGACCCGGGCCACCGAGGCGACGAGATCGAGGGCGACGGCATCGCGGTCGATGCCCCCCGGCGTTCCCTCCAGCAAAACGTGCCCCGCGTCGCGGACCAGGCCGAAGGCGCTGCGAAACAGAAGCAGCGACACCAACACCGACAGGATCGGGTCGATCGGATACCAGCCGGTGGTCAGGATGACGATGGCGGCGGCCAGCGCCGCGACCGAGCCGAGCAGATCGCCCATGACGTGCAGCAACGCGCCGCGCATGTTGAGGTCATCGCGGTCGCCGCCGTGAAGCACCAGAAAGGCACCGACATTGACGGCGAGGCCCACCAGCGCGATGGCGAGCATCGGTCCGCCGAGCACGGGGCTGGGCTCGGCGAAGCGCTGCCAGGCCTCCCAGACGATCCAGCCCGCGATGGCGAATACGGCGAGGCCGTTGGTGTAGGCGACCAGCGTCTTCAGACGGTCGTAGCCAAAGCTCAGCCGCGCCGTCGCCTGTCGCCCTGCGAGATGGAAGGCGTACCACGCAAAGAACAGCGCGACCGAATCGGTCAGCATGTGGCCGGCATCGGCGATCAGCGCCAGCGAGCCGGTGATCACGCCGCCGATCGCTTCCGCCACCATGAAGGCGCCCGTCAGCAGCGCCGCGATCAGAACCCGCGACTTGCTGCTTGCGCCGTGTCCGTGATCATGCCCGGCGTGGCCGTGGCCAGCGTGAGGATGTGCGTGCGCGTGTCCCAATCCCTTGTCCTTCCGGATTCTCGTTCCGACGTTCGATGGGTTGGCCTGGACCACTGCTCGCCTGCCTGGCGCCATTGCTCTGCCGAGGTGGGCGAAAAGGCAAGCCCCGCGATGTCGCACCGCTGGCCCACGCGCACCGCTCTAGCTGCGGAAGTCCTCCAGCCTGCGGATCTGACGTCCCTCGGAATCGAAATTGGACGGTTCCAGCCAGGCCCGATAGGCGTCCCGGATCGGCGGCCACTCCTGCGCCAGGATCGTGTAGACCGCGACATCGGCGCTGCGACCATCGTGAACGTAGCGCTGGCGCATGACGCCGTCATGGTGCCAGCCGATTCGCTCGGCCGCCCGCCGAGCATGTTCGTTTTCCAGCGCAATGTGGCACTCGTAGCGCCGGAAGCCGCTGGTCTCGAACACCAGCGTCGCCATCAGGAACGCGACTTCCGTCGACAGGCGGGTCCGGGTCATGCCCCGCCCCGCCGCCATCAGCGCGAGCTCGACCGAGCCGTGCACATAGTCGATCTGCGCGAGGCAGCGCAGCCCGGTCGCGCGACCATTCGCCTTGTCGATGCAGGCGAAGTAGAGCCGCCGCGGCTTCCGGCGTCGGAACGGCTTCACGAGGAGATCCGGAAGCGTCGCGCGGTTGGCCTTGGTCATGGACCGGAAAAATGTCTCGCGTCTGTCGAAGGCGGGCAGTCCGGTGTGCTGCAGATGCCTGGAGACAGCATCTCCCGAACCGCCGAATGCGTCCCACAGGTCCTGGCCGTGCCTGCGCATGTCGAGCATCTCGACGCGCGCATATCGCCCCTCCAGCGGAGTAGGCGGGATGGCCCGCGCGCCACGCCAGTGACCGACCTCCACGCTCATACCCGATCTCCTCGTCGAGGCCCGTCGGCTATCACCGAAGTGCCTCCAGCCGCTGAAGCTGGTGCCCCCGCGCATCGAAGTTCGCCGCATCGAGCCAGGCCTCGAATCCTGCGCGCAGCGCCGGCCACTCCTGATCGATGATCGAGAACCAGGCCGTGTCGCGGTTCTCGCCCTTGACGATCATGTGCTGCCGGAACACGCCCTCGAAGGTGAAGCCGAAGCGCTCCGCGGCGCGCTTCGACGGTTCGTTGCGGTGGTTGCATTTCCATTCGTAGCGCCGGTAGCCGAGATCGTCGAAGACGTGGCGGGCGAAGAGGAAGAACGCTTCCGTCGCGGCGGGCCGGCGCGCCATCTCGGGCCCCCAGCAGATGTTGCCGATTTCGATCACGCCGAAGGCCGGGTCGATCCGCATCAGGGCCTGCCGCCCCAGAACGCGACCCGTCGCCTTGTCCACCACGACGAAGAACAGCGGGTCCTCGCTCGCGGCGGATTTTTCGAGCCAGAGCTGGAACGAGCCGCGGTCGGCGGGCGCGTTCTCGAACAGCCAGCGGAAGCGCTCCTCCGCGCCCGGCGCCGTCGAGGCCGCATACAACCCGTCGCCGTGGCGCGCCGCGTCGAGCGGCTCGAGCCGCACGAGGCGGCCTTCGAGCGGCGCGCGCGCAGGGCGCGGACGGGGCGTCCAGGTGGACAGGTCGGAGGTGGGCATGGGTCAATCCGCATTGATGGAGGTCTTGCCAATTCGTATATTTGGAGACGCATATCCGCAACCAGGACGGGTTCATGACGATCATGCCCGCCTTTTCGATGCTCCGCTCCTTTTCAAGGGCGAGAATTTTCGCCAGACAGACATCCAGTCCGCGCTGACAGGGGAGTGAGACAGTGCTTCATACCGTATCCGCCTTCGACCGAATCGGCGAGGAGAACGCCTTCGCCGTTCTCGCCCGTGCGACGGCGCTTGCCGCGAAGGGCAAGGACGTCATCAATCTGGGCATCGGCCAACCGGATTTCCGCACGCCGGACCACATCGTCGAGGCCGCCATCAAGGCGCTGCGCGACGGCCATCACGGCTACACGCCGGCGACCGGCCTGCTCGCCACGCGCGAGGCCGTCGTGCGGCGCACGCTGGCGATGACGGGCGTCGAGGTTTCGCCCGAGAACGTCATGATCCTGCCCGGCGGAAAGCCGACCATGTATGGCGCGATCGTCATGTTCGGCGAGCCCGGTGCCGAGATCCTCTATCCGGATCCAGGCTTCCCGATCTACCGCTCGATGATCGAGTTCACCGGCGCGACGCCCGTCCCGGTGCCGATCCGCGAGGAGAACGGCTTTGCCTTCTCCGCCGACGAGGTGCTGGCGCTGATCACGCCGAGGACGCGCCTCCTGATCCTGAACTCACCCGCCAACCCGACCGGCGGCGTCACCCCGAAGGCTGAGATCGACAAGCTTGTGGCGGGCCTCGCCGCGCATCCGGACGTCGCGATCCTGTCCGACGAGATCTACGACGTCATGACCTATGACGGCGAGACCCACCAGTCGCTGCTCGCTTACCCGGAGATCCGCGATCGCCTCATCGTGCTCAACGGCTGGTCCAAGACCTGGGCCATGACCGGCTGGCGCATGGGCTGGTCGATCTGGCCGGATGGTCTCTACGACAAGATCCGCAAGCTCGCGGTCAATTGCTGGTCCTGCGTCAACGCGCCGGCCCAGTACGGCGGCATCGCCGCCATCGACGGTCCGCAAGACGAAGTCGAGAAGATGATGCGTGCGTTCGACCGGCGCCGCGGCATCGTCGTCGAGGGGCTGAACAGCCTGCCCGGCGTCTCCTGCATCAGGCCCAAGGGCGCGTTCTACGCCTTTCCCAACGTCAGCCAGACCGGCTGGAAGGCCAAGAAGCTCGCCAACGCCCTGCTCGACGACAAGGGTGTGGCGCTGATCGGCGGTCCCGATTTCGGCATTCTCGGCGAAGGCTATCTCCGGCTCTCCTATGCCAATTCGGAGGAGAACATCCTGCGCGCCATCGAGCGCATGGACGCCTTCCTTCGCGATACCGGGCCGGACGCCGCCTGAGGCGCCCGGCGACGATCAGAAATCGTAGAGCAGCCAGATTGCCGTACAGGTCGCCACGCCGACGATGACGTTCATCGGGATGCCGATCTTGAGGAAGTCCGAGAAGCGGTAGTTGCCGGCGCCGTAGACCAGCGTGTTGGTCTGGTAGCCGATCGGCGTCGCGAAGCTCGCACTGGCGCCGATCATCACCGCGATCAGGAAGGGACGCGGATCGACACCCATCTGCGTGGCGAGCCCGATGGCGATCGGCGCGATCAGCACGGCGACCGCATTGTTGGTGACGAGTTCGGTCAGCACCGAGGAAATGACGTAGATCGCCACCAGGGTTGCAAGCGGCGGCAGTTCGCGCAGCGTCGGCGTCAGCGCATCGACGATGAGCCTGACGCCGCCGGAACGCTCCAGTCCCGCCCCGATGATCAGCATCGAGAAGATCAGCACCAGGATCGAGCCGTCGATCGAGCTCCAGGCTTCGTCGCTGTCGATGCAGCGCAGCACCAGGATGCCCGCCACCGCCAGCATGGCAAGGATGCCGATGTCCATGACGTTCAGCGCGGCGAGCACCACCACCGCGACCAGCGCCAGAAGCGCGATCGGCGCCTTGCCGCGACGATAGGGCCGCCCGCTCGGCCGCGACACCGAAACGAGATCGGCATCTTCGGTCAGCGCGTCGAAATTGTCCGGTGGACCCTCGAGAAGCAGTTTGTCGGCTGGCCGCAGCTTCACGCTTTCAAGGTCGGAGCCGGGGATATGGCGATGGCGATGCGCGCCGAGCACCCGCACGCCGTAGCGCCGTCCGAGCGACAGGTCGGTGATGCGCTCGCCCGCGGTCGACCGGTGCGGCGCGACGACGGCTTCGACCACGACGGTCTCGCCGGTTCGTTCCTGGCCGCGGCGCATGCCGACGCGCAGGCCGACCTTCTCGTTGAGCGTCAGAAGCTCCGAGGTTCCGGCGACGACGATGAGCGATTCGCCCTTCTTCATCACCCGGTCCTGGATGTTGTCGCGAAGGATCTCGTTGCCGCTCCGAAGGCCGAGAATGCGCAGGCCCGAGCGCTTGAAGTCGGAGAGCTGGCCGATCTTGTTCTGGGTGTAGCGCCCCTCGGCCCGCACCGTTACTTCCGACAGGAACTCGGTTTCCGAGTTGGCGGCAGCGCTGCCCTCGTCGCGGCGATCCGGCAGCAGGTAGCGGCCGAGCACCACCATCACCAGCGTGCCGGTCAGGGCCGCCACCACGCCGACCGGCGTGATCTCGAAGATCGAGAAGGCGTCCAGCCCGGCGCCACGCGCCACGCCATCGACCAGGATGTTGGTCGAGGTGCCGATCAGCGTGCATGTGCCGCCGAGGATCGCGGCATAGGAGATCGGGATCAGGAGCCGCGTCGAGGCGATGCCCAGCGCGCGCGCCAGCCGAAAACCGATCGGGATCAGGATCAGCACCACCGGCGTGTTGTTCATGAAGGCCGAGGCCACGACGGCCCCGAACAGCAGGGCGGCGACGGCAAAGGCCGGCCGCCGCGAAGCCTTGTCGATCAGCGTGCCCGCGAGGCTCTCCAGCACGCCGGTCCGCACCAGCGCGCCCGACAGGACGAACATTGCCGCGATGGTGATCGGCGCCGGATTGGAAAAGGCCTTCATCGCCTGGTCGGCCGTGGTGAGGCCGAACAACAGGAACACGGCCGCGCCCGCCGCCGCGGTCACTTCAGGCGGGTACTTCTCGACGATGAAGGCGGCCAGCAGCAGCACCATAAGCACGAGCGCCAGGTAGCCTTCATATCCCGCGATGAGGAAGTCCATTGGGGGTCCCTACTCCGGCCTCGCGCGGGCTTCAGGTGAAACCCTAAACGTCGTCACGTTCAAGACCACCCTTTCGCGCCAATCGCGAACTTCCCCGATAAGAACCCGGCTCGCGTTCCATGTCGAAGCATGGCGTTCCATGCGTCGACGCGCGTCGGGCCTCTTTTGCTCAACCGCGCCCGACGAACGGCATGTTCGTCGCCATCACCGTCATGAACAGGATGTTGGCGTCGAGCGGCAGCCCGGCCATGTGCACCACCGCGTCGGCCACGTGACGGACATCCATCACCGCCTCGACGGCCATTGCGCCGCTGGCCTGCGGCACGCCCTTGGTCATCGGCGCGGCCATCTCGGTCAGCGCATTGCCGATGTCGATCTGTCCGCAGGCGATCGAGAACGGCCGGCCGTCGAGCGCCAGCGTCTTCGTCAGGCCGGTGATGGCGTGCTTGGTGGTGGTATAGGGCACCGAGCCCGGCCGCGGCGCATGCGCCGAGATCGAGCCATTGTTGATGATCCGCCCACCCTGCGGCGACTGGGCCCGCATATGGCGGAAGGCCGCGCGTGCACAAAGAAACGACCCGGTCAGGTTGGCGGCGACCATGTCGGTCCACACGTCCACCGGAATCTCGTCGATGAGCGTCGATTTGAAACCCATGCCGGCATTGTTGAAGAGCAGGTCGACGCGTCCGAACGCCGATGCGGCGCCATCGAACAGCGCGTCCACCTGATCGGGCTTCGACACGTCGCAGGCGATCGCCAGCGCCTTGCCGTCGGCCGCGCCGATGTCGGCGATGGCAGCCTCCAGCGTCTCCAGCCTGCGGCCGGTGAAGACCACGTTCCAGCCGTTTCTCACCAGCGCCGTGGCGGCGGCTTTGCCGATCCCGCTGCCTGCTCCCGTCACCACCGCGACCTTGCCGTTGTTCATCGATGCTCCTCCTTGGCGAGAGGAGCACTTTGCAGAGCGCAGGCTGAATCGCAAGCTGGGGAAGACACAAAGAAGGGGCGGCCATTTGCGGCCGCCCAGTTCGGGATCATGCTTGGGAGGAGAAAGATGATCCGGTGAGAAAAGGATGCGCCTGATTGGTTAATGAAACCTTAACGGTTGATTTCCACCCGTCCTCAGCCAGGAAACGGCAGTCCTCGCATGGCCTGGAACAGCACGAGGCCGGTAAAGACGACGAAACCGGCCGCAAACACCTGCACCACGATCACGCCTTGTCGAGCCGGCAAGGCGCTGGCCATCAGCCCGAAGGCAGGAATGATCTGCATGGCATGGGTGGCGAAGAAATGCGCCACCCGCAGATCGCCGCCGTCGCGCGCCCAGCCGAGCACCGGCAGCGCGCTCGCCGTCGTTGCCTCGCCCACGAAGTGCCCTTGCCCACCGGCGAGGAACCCGGCCGCCAGCACGGTCAGCACGAAGGTGAGCACCAGCCCGAGGGACAGCGAGGCGCGCATCGCCGGCGCAAGCGTGGAGCGCGGGTCCCGTCCGATCAGCACGCCATACACCAGCGTAGCCGTCGTGAGCCCGATGGCGAACAGACCCATCACCGGATAGACGATCTCGAGGAAACCGCCATCGCGGTTGAAATGCGACGGCACGCCGTAGAAGGACGCTCCCATCAGCCAGAGCATCTCGATCCCGACCATTCCGACCACCAGCGCCGAATAGCGGCGGTACCAGCGCGCATCGGTGACGCCCGCCGGGAGGAAGGCGGCAAACCAGGCCAGCGTCAGCAGATAGGCTGCCAGCGACGCCTGGAACTTCAGCGGCTTGATCCAGACATTGACGCCCGACACAGCCCGCAGGTCTACCAGCGCCGCGAAGGCGGTGGGCAGCATCAGCATCAGCATGATCAGTCCCATGGCCGCGAACCGAGGCTCGCGACGATGGAGTTCTGCCATCAGGTCGAGGCGGGCGGGTCCGGCACGGCTGGTCACGATTGCGGACATTTCCATGTCTCCGGGATCGGTTGAGTTCAGGCGGCCAGGCGCGGTTGCACCGCCCGGGAATGGGCCAGGCGGATCATGGCGAAGGCGAGATAGCCCACCGGGCCAAACAGGAACGTGGCGGGCAGGCACGGCACCACCATCCAGTACGGCACCGACGCCTCGCGCGCCGTGCGCACGATCCAGGCGCCGACGAAGAGATCGAAGGCGAGGTAGTGCAGCCAGCCCGCCAGCAGCAGTTCGCGCGTCTGAAACAGCCGCGCCACGTTGTCGAGGCTGTCGAACCCACCTTCGCCCGAGGCCCAGTAGGCGAGGATGAGACCCGCATAGCCAACCGAGATCATCAGCGGAATGGCGTAGGCGGCGACGGCATCGGCCAGTCGCGGCGCAAGCGGGCTTGCCAGCAGCACAAGCCATCCGGCCATGGCCAGGGCGCCGCCCACGCTGAAGATCAGATCCGCGTCCATGGCCACTTCCTCCGTCGTCTTGACATTGACAAGATGGAGGATGGCGGACGATCCTTTCCATGTCAAGATTGATTTTGACGCGAGAAAGATTGAAGCAGGGAGGGGCCGCTGCTAACACCCGGCCAAGGGAACGGGCCTTTGAAACGGCTTGGCACGCAGGAGACGGGCGATTGGCTGAAGACCGGACGGGAGACAGGTCCGCCTACCATCATGGCGATCTTCGTCAGGCATTGATCGACGCGGGGGAACGGGAACTGACCGAGAAGGGCGTCGAGGGGTTCACGCTGCGTGGCTGCGCCAAGCGGGCCGGCGTCTCCCACGCCGCGCCCGCGCACCATTTCGGCGATGCCAATGGCTTGCTCACCGCGCTCGCGGCGCTCGGCTTCCAGCGTTTCCTGTCATGCCAGAAGGCCCGGCAGGCCGAAGCCGCTTCCGATCCTCGGTCGCAGCTCATGGCCGCAGGCCTCGGCTATGTCGACTTCGCTCTCGCTTATCCCGCGCTGTTTCGGTTGATGTTCGCCTCCAGCCGCGCCGATTTCTCCGTTGCCGCGCTGTCGGAAGCCGCCGACGCGGCCTTCGACTATCTGGTGCGGGGCGTGGAGGCGATCCGCGGCCGCGATCCCTACCGCGACCCCGTCTCGATGCTGGACGTGATGGGAACCTGGGGCACGGTTCACGGCCTCGCCGACCTGATGCTGTCGGGCCGCATGAAGCCGCTGCTCGCCATGCCCAAGGCTGCGCGAGAGGCGGCGCTGTCGGAGATCATCGGCCGCGCCCTTCCAGAACGGGCCGACGACCGCTGATCGGACGCGCTCCGGCGTCAGGCGACGGCGTCGTTCACCAGGGCGATTTGGGCGCCGGAGCGTTGGCGTCGGCCGAAGCGGCAACGGGCACCTTGGCCTCCGATACAGTCGCCTCGATGTGGTCGACCAGCGCGTCCGGCAGCTTCAACCGGCCGGCCAGCATGTCGAGGTAGCCGCGCTCCGCCCGCGTTTCCGGCTCGATCGCCAGCCGCGAGGCGGTGTAGAGTTCGACGCGTTGCGCCTCGGTCTTCGCCGCACCGACGATGGAGTCGATGTCGACCGGACGCTTCAATTCCTCGATCAGATAAGCCTCGGCCTCCGTATCCATGCCGGCGAGCTTCAGTCGGTCGGCGATCCTGGCGCGCTCGGTATCGTCGATATGACCGTCGGCGCGTGCCGCCGCGATCATCGCGCGCACCAGGCTCAACGTGAACTCGGCCTCGCCCTGCGGCGCCTCGGCCGGGTCGAAGCCAGTGTTGGCCGGCGGCGGCAAGAGTTCGGTCGGCGACCCGACGGGACCGGCCGGCGCCTGTCCGCCCTGATAGTCCTGATAGGCCTTGTAGGCGAGGCTGGCGACGGCCGCGAGACCGCCGAGCTTCAGCGCCGACCCGCCGATTGCCCGTCCCGTGCCGGTGCCGAGCAGGATCGCGGCCAGCGCGCCGGTGGCGATCGGATTGTCCTTGGCCATCTGCGTTGCCTGCCCGGCCTTGTCGCGCACCGTTCCCTCCATGCCAGGGATCTGGGATCCGAGCAGGTCGTTGAGCAGCTTCTTGGGATCGAACATGGGGGGCCTCCGCCGGGGTTGGTGCAGCAGAGATAGGCGGCCACCCGCCGCGGTTCAACGGTCGTTCGGATCGGTCGAGGCGGGCCGGGGTGCCGGTAGGGGCAAGCCATGTTTCGCAAACGGCAGCGCCACGCCTCCGTCGATGCCGCGGCAACCGCAATGACGCGCATGCTCCACATGCCATGCGATCCGCTGCAGGTCGGTCGGGTTCTTCGGCATCTTGTGGTTCAGATGCCAATCGCGGTTGATGCTCGACATGGATCGCTTCAGCAGGCGCCGTTTGCAGGACGGGATCGATCCTATCTCCGACGGCCACGCGCGGCTTGATCCGCATCAACTGGCTGCTGCCCGATGTGCGGCGGCTTGCCGCGCGTCTCGGCCAGAGCCACCTGCCGCTGGCGTTCGGCGTAGCGGGCGCGGTCCTCTTCGCTGCGCTTGTCGTGGCAATGCGGGCACGACACGCCGGCCTCGAAGTCGGGCGAAGCCCGGTCGGCCGCCGTCAGCGGATGCCGGCAGGCCCGGCACAGTTCGGCCTGCCCCTCCACCAGCCCGTGCCCGACCGACACCCGCTCGTCGAACACGAAGCACTCGCCCGTCCAGCGGCTTTGCTCCGCCGGAACCTCCTCCAGATAGCGCAGGATGCCGCCCTTCAGATGATACACGCTGTCGAAGCCGCGCGCCTTCAGATAGGCGGTTGCCTTCTCGCAGCGAATGCCGCCGGTGCAAAACATCGCCACGCGCCGGCCTTTCAGCAAATTGGCGTTGCGCTCCACCCAGTCCGGAAAAGCCCTGAAACTCTTCGTCTGCGGATCGACAGCGCCTTCGAAGCTGCCGATCGCCGTCTCGTAGTCGTTGCGCGTGTCGATCACGATCGTGTCGGGATCGTCGATCAGCCGGTTCCAGTCGCGCGGCTCCACATAGGCGCCGACGTCGACGAGCGGATCGATGTCGTCGACGCCCATCGTCACGATCTCGCGTTTCAGCCGCACCTTCAGGCGGTGGAACGGCATGGCTTTCGACTGGCTGTATTTGATCTCAAGCCCGCGGATCCCGAGATCGGTCTCCAGATGCGCCACCAGCGCGCCGATCGCCTCGGCGCTGCCCGCAACCGTCCCGTTGATGCCCTCGCGCGCCAGCAGCAGCGTGCCGCGAATGCCGCGCGCCGCGCAGAAATCGAACAGCGGCCCCCGTATCGCCTCTGGCGCCGCCAGCCTTTGGAAACGGTAGAGCGCGGCAATTCTGAAGCCGCTCGGGATGGAGGGAGTGGACATGGCGATCGCCTATCCCCTCGCCGCGCCGGAGGCAAGACACGCCGACGTCGCGCTTTTTTTGCATCCGACCGACGAAGGCGTCCGAACCGAACCGTCATTTCGATCCACCTACCCCGCCGACGCCCCGACAATGGTCGCATCAACGAGGGAGTGGAAGCACATGTTCGACAGGGACGTCATCACCGCCATCGAGAAAGTCGCAACCGAGGCCGGCGTCGAGGCACCGGCCCTTCTGGCCGTCGCCGAAGTGGAGAGCGGCGGCCGCGCCTTTGCCGTCGTCGACGGCCGGCGAGAGCCGCTCATCCGTTTCGAGGGCCACTACTTCGACCGCCGGTTGTCGGGGCAGGCGCGCGACCGCGCCCGCGCGCAGGGTCTCGCCTCGCCAAAGGCACAGGCCGTCCCCAATCCGCGCAGCCAGGCCGCCCGCTGGGCGCTGGTCGGGCGCGCCGCCGCGATCGACCGGAATGCGGCCTGGGAATCGGTCTCCTGGGGGCTCGGTCAGGTGATGGGCGCACACTGGGCCTGGCTCGGCTATCCGAGCGTCGCCGCCATGGTCGCGGAGGCGCGAAGCGGCATCGAGGGCCAGACGCGCCTGATGCTCCGCTTCATCGAAAAGGCCGGGCTTTTGGACGCGCTGCGGCGGCGCGACTGGGCGGCCTTCGCGCGCGGCTACAACGGCCCCGCCTACCGCCGCAACGCCTACGACACGAAGCTCGCCGAGGCCCATGCGCGTCATGCAGGTCACGCGGCGGCGCCGGCGCCACGGGTGGCGGGCGTGGCTCCCGCAGCGCTTGGG
>NZ_RWKW01000109.1 GCF_003970795.1 Aquibium carbonis
GGTGAGGGGTGGGGGTGCTTTCTGAAGACCTTGCGCTCATCGGACGCCCAGCCTCGCATGCCGGTTGACGTCCTTGTAGAGCAGGTAGCGGAAGTTCGACGGGCCGCCGGCATAGCAGGCCTGCGGGCAGAAGGCCCGCAGCCACATGTAGTCGCCGGCCTCCACCTCGACCCAGTCCTGGTTCAGCCGGTAGACGCCCTTGCCTTCCAGCACGTAGAGCCCGTGCTCCATCACGTGGGTCTCCATGAAGGGGATCACGGCGCCCGGCGCGATCGTCACGATGTTGACGTGCATGTCGTAGCGCAGGTCCTCGGGGTCGACGAAGCGGGTCGTGGCCCAGCGGCCTTCGGTGCCGGGCATCGGGTTCGGCGCCACGTCCTTTTCGTTGGTGAAGATCGCGTCGGGCAGGCTAAGGCCCTCCACCGGCTCGTAGGCCTTGCGGATCCAGTGGAAGCGGGCGGGAGCCGCCCCCGCGTTGCGCGCGGTCCAGCGCGCGGAGGGCGGCAGGTAGGCGTAGCCGCCGGGGCCGAGCACGCGTTCCACGCCAGCCAGCGTCACCGTCAGCTCGCCTTCGACGACGAAGAGCACGCCCTCGGCCTGCGGGTCGGGCTCGGGGCGGGCGCTGCCGCCGCCGGGCTGGACCTCCATGATGTATTGCGAGAAGGTCTCGGCGAAGCCCGACAGGGGGCGCGACAGGATCCACACCCGCGTCTTGTCCCAGAACGGCAGGTAGCTGGTGACGATGTCGCTCATCACCCCTTTCGGAATCACCGCATAGGCCGTGGTGAAGACGGCGCGGCCGGTGAGCAGCTGCGACTGCGGCGGCAGCCCGCCCTGCGGCGCATAGTAGGAACGTGCGGTCACATCGGTCATGAGGGCAGCCTGTCCTTGAGGCGCAGAAGCGCGATGCGCTCGACCTGCCGGCAGGCGGTGTCGAACTCCTCCTCGCGCGAATTGGCGATGCGCCGCTCGAAGGCGGCGAGGATATCGGCCTTGGTCAGGCCCTTCACCGCGATGATGAAGGGGAAGCCGAAGCGGTCGACATAGGCGGTGTTGAGTTCGGTGAAGCGGGCGCGCTCGGCATCGGTCAGCGCGTCGAGCCCGGCGGAGGCCTGCTCGGCGGTGGATTCGGCCGTCAGACGCTTGGCCAGCGCAAGCTTGCCGGCGAGGTCGGGGTGGGCGCGCAGGACGCCCAGCCGCTCGTCCTCGCTCGCCGAGCGGAACATGCGGGCGAGCGCGTTGTGCAGGCCGCCGGCCGAGTCGTGCGCGGGGCCGAGCTCGAGCCTCCAGGCGCGTTCGGCGATCCAGGGCGAATGTTCGAAGACACCGCCGAAGGCCGCGACGAACGCGGACTCGTCCAGGCGCGAGGGGCGCAGCGCTGGCGGCTGGTAGGGGTGGTGCTCCGCCCAGTGGCGGGCAATGTCGATGCGCCGCGCGATCCACACCTTCTCGTGACCCTGCACGTAGTCGATGAAGCGCTTCAGCGCCGCCGCGCGGCCGGGACGTCCGACGAGGCGGCAATGCAGGCCGACGTTCATCATCCCGGCGCGGCCTTCGGCGCCCTCGGCATAGAGCGTGTCGAAGGCGTCCTTCAGGTAGGTGAAGAACTGGTCGCCTTCGGTGAAGCCCGCCTGGATGGCGAAGCGCATGTCGTTGGCATCCAGCGTGTAGGGGATGACGAGCTGCGGGGCGATCGCGTTGCCGTGGCCGTCATGGTCGAGCCAGTAGGGCAAATCGTCGTCATAGGTGTCGGAGATGTAGGCGAAGCCGCCTTCCTCGCAGGCAAGCCGCACGGAATTGACCGAGGTGCGACCGAGGTAAAGCCCGACCGGCCGCTCGCCGACGACCTCGGCATGCAGGCGGATGGCCTCGACCAGATCGGCCCGCTCGGTCTCGGGGTCGTGGTCGCGATAGTCGATCCAGCGCAGCCCGTGGGTGGCGATCTCCCAGCCGGCGTCCGCCATGGCGGCCACCTGGTCGGGCGAGCGGGCCAGCGCCGAGGCGACGCCGTAGACGGTGACGGGCACGCTGGCCTGCGTGAACAGGCGGTGAAGCCGCCAGAAGCCGGCGCGGGCGCCGTACTCGTAGATCGATTCCATGTTCCAGTGGCGCTTGCCCGGCCAGGGCTGCGCGCCGGTGATTTCCGACAGGAAGGCTTCCGAGGCGGCGTCGCCGTGCAGGACGCAGTTCTCGCCGCCCTCCTCGTAGTTGACGACGAACTGGACGCAGATCCGGGCGCCGCCCGGCCATTGCGGGTCCGGCGGATGGGCGCCATGGCCCCGCATGTCACGAGGATATCGAACTGCGGTCATGCGCGCCTTGTCCACCCTGCGGTCGTCGATCGTCGTTCTTCAACAGTACCAGAGGCGATCATGTCCATTCCCGTTGAAAAATTTGAAAGTCTTTTTGCCGCGCCCCGAGCCGTCACGGCTTATGCGACGTTGTGAATTGCTGCACTATCTCGGGACGGACATGGGAACGGATGGATACGGGATGACCGGTGGGAAGCTGACCACGCATGTTCTCGACACCGCCACGGGCAAGCCCGCGGCCGGTCTCGCGATCGCGCTCTACCGGGTGAGCGGCAATTCCCACACGAAGCTGAAGACCGTCGCGACCAATGCCGACGGGCGCTGCGACGAGCCGCTGCTGGCGGGCGCGGCCTTCAAGACCGGCACCTACGAACTCGTCTTCTTCGCGGGCGACTACCTGCGCGCGCAAGGGACGGCGTTGCCCGATCCGCTGTTCCTCGACCAGATCCCGATCCGCTTCGGCATGGCGGAGGCCGCCCACTACCATGTGCCGCTGCTGCTTTCGCCTTTCGGCTATTCCACCTATCGCGGGAGCTGAACGACGTGATCAAGGCCGAGACCCAGATCCGCTTCCTCCTCAACGGCGCCGAGGTGGCGCTGTCCGACGTCAGGCCGGACGACACGCTGCTCGACTGGCTGCGGCTCGCCAGGGCCTTGCGCGGCACCAAGGAGGGCTGCGCGGAGGGCGACTGCGGCGCCTGCACCGTGCTCGTCGGGCGGCCGACGCCGCAAGGTCTCGTCTGCGAGGGCGTCAATGCCTGCATCCGCTTCGTCGGCTCGCTGCATGGCTGCCACGTGGTCACCATCGAGCACCTCAGGGGCGAGGGCGGCGCGCTGCATCCCGTTCAGCAGGCGATGGTGGATTTCCACGGCTCGCAATGCGGCTTCTGCACCCCGGGCTTCGTCATGTCGCTCTATGCCATGTGGATGCAGGATCCGGACCCGTCCGAGGCCGCCGTCGAGAAGGCGCTGCAGGGCAATCTGTGCCGCTGCACCGGCTACGAGCCGATCGTGAAGGCGGCGCGGGCGATCTCGTCCTATGGCACGCTGGAGGCGGATTTCCTGGCGACGGAACGCGCTTCGGTGGCGCAACGGCTGGCCGCGATCCGCGCGGGCGGGCGGGTCGAGGTCGGCACGGGCAAGGACCGCTTCGTCCTTCCCGCCAGCGTCGATGATCTCGCCGCCGTGCTGGAGGCCGAGCCGACCGCCACCATCGTCGCCGGTTCCACCGACGTCGGGCTCTGGGTGACCAAGTTCATGCGCGACATCGCGCCGGTGGTGTTCATCGGCCATCTCGACGAGCTGAGAACCATCTCGGAGCATGACGGCGTTCTCACCATCGGCGCGGGCGTCAGCTACACCGACGCCTTCGAGACGCTGTCGGCGCGGATTCCGGCTCTGGGGCCGCTGATCGACCGGATCGGCGGCGCGCAGGTGCGCAACATGGGCACCATCGGCGGCAACATCGCCAACGGCTCGCCGATCGGCGACATGCCGCCGCCACTGATCGCGCTCGGCGCCTCCCTCACGCTCCGCAAGGGCGGCGCGCGCCGCACCATCCCGCTGGAGGATTTCTTCGTCGCCTATGGCAGGCAGGACCGGCTGCCGGGCGAGTTCGTCGAGGCGGTGCACGTTCCGGTGCCGGCGGCGAACACGCAATTCGCCGCCTGGAAGGTCACCAAGCGGCGCGACGAGGACATCACGGCGGTGCTCGGCGCCTTTGCGATGTCGCTCGAGGATGGCAAGGTGGCCTCGGCGCGCATCGCCTATGGCGGCATGGCCGCAACGCCGAAGCGGGCGAAGGCGGTGGAGGCCGCGCTTCTCGGCCAGCCATGGACGCTGGCGACGATCGAGGCGGCGATGCAGGCCTATCCGGCCGACTACCAGCCGATCTCCGACATGCGCGCCTCGGCCGAATACCGCATGCTGGCGGCAAAGAACCTGCTCAAGCGCTTCTTCCTCGCCCATGGCGGGGCGGAGATGCCGGTGATGGTGACCCGGGAAAGGGCCGCGTGATCATGAACAGGCACGCATCTCCCTCGCTCACGGCCAAGGCGATCGTCGGCGGCGTCGCCTCCAGCCAGCGCCACGATTCGGCGCACAAGCACGTCACCGGGCAGGCGGTCTACATCGACGACATGCCGGAGCCGGCCGGCCTGCTGCATGCCTATCTCGGCCTGTCGACGGTTCCGCATGGCGCGATCCTGTCGATGGATCTGACAGCCGTGCGGGCCGCGCCCGGCGTGGTCGACGTCCTGACCGGCCACGACATGCCGGCCGCAAACGACATCTCGCCGACGCACCGGCACGACGAGCCGGTGCTGGCCACCGACAAGGTCCAGTTCCTCGGCCAGCCGATCTTCGCGGTGATCGCCGAGACGCGCGAACAGGCGCGGCGGGCCTGCAAGCTGGCGAAGGTGGAGTACGCGGAAGAACCCTTCGTCACCGATATCCGGGATATCGACCGGCGCGCCGGCAAGCTGGTGACGCCGCCGCTGACGCTGAAGCGCGGCGACGCGCAAACCGCCATCGAGGCCGCGCCGCGCCGGCTCAAGGGCACGATGCGGCTCGGCGGTCAGGACCATTTCTACCTCGAGGGCCACATCGCGATGGCCATCCCCGGCGAGGACATGGACGTGACGCTCTATTCCTCCACGCAGCATCCCAGCGAGGTGCAGCACATGGTGGCGCAGGTGCTCGGCGTGCCGAGCCATGCGGTCACGGTGGAGATCCGGCGCATGGGCGGCGGCTTCGGCGGCAAGGAGACGCAGGGCAACCAGTTCGCGGCCATCGCCGCCGTGGCGGCCAAGCGGCACGGTCGCGCGGTCAAGATCCGGCCCGACCGCGACGACGACATGACCGCCACCGGCAAGCGGCACGATTTCGTCATCGACTACGAGGTCGGCTTCGACGACGAGGGCCAGATCCTGGGCGTCGACTATTTCTTCGCCGCGCGGGCCGGCTTCTCGGCCGATCTCTCGGGCGCGGTGACCGATCGGGCGCTGTTTCACTGCGACAACACCTACTACTACCCGGCGGTGAAGGCGCAGTCGGCGCCGCTCTACACCAACACGGTGTCCAACACCGCCTTTCGCGGCTTCGGCGGCCCGCAGGGCATCGTCGGCTGCGAGCGGGTGATCGACGAGGTGGCCTTCGCGCTGGGCAAGGACCCGCTGGAGATCCGCAAGCGCAATTTCTACGGCACGACGGATCGCAACGTGACGCCCTACCACCAGACGGTGGAGGACAACATCATCCACCGCATCGTGGCGGAACTGGAGGCGAGCGCCGACTATGCCGGCCGCCGCCAGGCGATCGCGGCGTTCAATGCCGGGTCGCCGGTGCTGAAGCGCGGGCTGGCGCTGACGCCGGTCAAGTTCGGCATCTCGTTCACGGCCACGCATTTCAACCAGGCGGGTGCGCTGGTGCATGTCTATGCCGACGGCTCGGTGCACCTGAACCACGGCGGCACGGAAATGGGGCAGGGGCTCTACGTCAAGATCGCGCAGGTGGTGGCCGAAGAGTTCCAGATCGACATCGACCAGGTGAAGATCACGGCCACGACCACGGCCAAGGTGCCCAACACCTCGGCGACGGCGGCCTCGTCGGGCACCGATCTCAACGGCATGGCCGCGCAGGCGGCGGCGCGGACGATCCGGCAGCGGCTCACCGACTTCGCGGCGGAGAAGTACCAGGTGCCGGCCGATCAGGTCGTCTTCCTGCCCAACCGGGTGCGGGTCGGCAACCAGGAAATCGCCTTCGGCGCGCTGACGCAGCAGGCCTACATGGCGCGCGTGCAGCTTTCGGCCACCGGCTTCTACAAGACGCCGAAGATCCACTGGGACCGCGACAAGGGGCAGGGCACCCCCTTCTACTATTTCGCCTATGGCGCGGCCTGCGCCGAGGTCGAGATCGACACCCTGACCGGCGAGACCATGGTCGAGCGCGTCGACATCCTGCACGAGACCGGACGGTCGCTGAACAAGGCGATCGACATCGGCCAGATCGAGGGCGGCTTCATCCAGGGCATGGGCTGGCTGACGACGGAGGAACTCGTCTGGGACGCCAAGGGGCGGCTGCGCACGCATGCGCCCTCGACCTACAAGATCCCGCTCGCCTCCGACCGGCCGAAGATCTTCAACGTCACGCTCGCCGACTGGCCCGAGGCGGGCGAGCCGACCATTCACCGCTCCAAGGCCGTCGGCGAACCGCCCTTCTGCCTCGGCGTCGCGGTCTTCCACGCCATTTCGGACGCCGTGGCGAGTGTGGCCGACCATCGCCTGTGCCCGCGCCTCGACGCGCCCGCCACGCCCGAATGCGTGCTGATGGCGGTCGAGCGGCTGAATCGGGAGGCGGGGCGGCCCGCCTAGAGCCATGCCCGCAACCGCTTCCCTTCTACGCGCCTTCCTCGACGCCCATTCTCACGTCGCAAGGGTCGAGGTGGCCGAGGCGAAGGGGTCGACGCCGCGCGAGGCCGGGGCGTGGATGCTCGTTGCGCCGAGCGCGATCTTCGGCACGATCGGTGGCGGCCAGCTCGAGTTCATGGCGATCGACCGGGCGCGCGAGATGCTGCGCTCCCAGTCTTCCCCACGGCCGGGAGCGTCGGAGGCGCACACCCTCGACATCCCGCTCGGTCCCGAAATCGGCCAGTGCTGCGGCGGCCGCGTGTCGCTGTCGGTCACGTCGATGGACGAAGCCCGGCGCAGATCGACGGTGGCGGCGGCCGAGACGGAGGACGCGCGGTTGCCGTCCGTCCTGCTGTTCGGCGGCGGCCATGTCGGGCGCGCGCTGTCGCAGGCGCTGGCCCTGCTGCCGGTGCGGGCGACGGTGGTGGAGACCCGCGCCGAGGCGCTCGAAGGCTTTCCCGAAGCGGTCGCGACGCGGCTGACGCCCGTGCCGGAGGAACAGGTGCGCGAGGCGCCGCCCGGCGCCGCCTTCGTGGTGCTCACCCACGACCACGCGCTCGATTTCCTGATCGTGGCGGAAGCCTTGCGGCGCGGCGATACCGCCTATGTCGGCATGATCGGATCGCAGACCAAGAAGGCGACGTTCCGGAGCTGGTTCCTGAAGACCGCCGGCGGCAGCGAGGCCGAGTTCGCCCGCCTCGTGTCGCCGATCGGCGGCGCGGCGGTTCGCGACAAGCGCCCGGCGGTGATCGCGGCGCTGGCCGCGGCCGAAATCATGACGGCGCTGGCGAAGGCCTGATCAGTCCACCACCTCGTCCACCGGCCGCCGCAGCGACATCGGCAGCGGCGGCGCATAACCGAACCGGACGACGAGGTCGGGCCGCTCGCCCCCTTCGAGGTCCAGCCATCGCGCGAACTCCGCGCGCAGCGCGGGCACCTCGACCGGCTGGTTGACGAAGGCGTTGGCGATGCCGAGCGCCGTCGCCTTGAGCGCGAAGCGCTGGTAGGCGCGGCCCGCCTTCACCCAGTGCGCGCGGTCGTCCTGCGCCGACACGAAGACGGCCATTCCCGACGAGGACCGGATCTGGCGGGCATATTTGTCGTTCTCGCTGCCGGTCCTGAACACCAGCGGAAAGACGAGATTGGCCAGCCAGCCGGGCAGCGTGGGGTTGCCGGACGCGCCCGCATAGAGCCCGTCGCGCGTGTCGAGCGCCTGGCCGTCGTTGAAGCGCAGCCACTGCCTCAGTTCGGCGACGAAGGCCTCGTCCTGCATCTGCGCGGTGTTGCCGGCCACCACGTGCTCGACCGCCGTCTCGATGCGGGGCCTGTCGAGAATGTAGACGATCCGGACGCCGTCGATGCGGGCCGCGTCCTCCAGCGCCTCCAGATCGGCCGCCGAGACGGGCCGGCCATCATGGTCGGATCGCGTGCACTGGCGCCGGGGCACGGCTTCGAACAGGTCGTCGGTCCCGGCCGGGCCGCGCTCCAGATCGAGGACAAGCCCGCCGTCGTCGGCCGGGTCGAAGCGGACGTCGCCGTGCAGGCTTTGCGCGCGCGCCGCGATGAGAAAATTCTCCGCCGCGCAGCCGAGGCTTGCCCAGAGGTGATGATCGTCGGGATCGACCACGGGCGTGCGCCGCGACAGGTCCGGCCGGATGTCGACCCGGCGGGCGGAGAGCGAAAATCGCCAGGGCTGGGTGTTGTGGCCGTTGGCGGCCAGTGTCGCGTAGCGCGCGCAGTCGACGAGGCCCGCATGCCCTGGCATGGGCTCCCGGAGCGTCCGGGCCGCTTGTTCGTAGTCCGTCATCTCGGTCGCATCTCCGCATCCCGCCAGCACCGCGACGAACCCTGCGCCTCCTCCCCCCAGAACCGCGCGCCTCGTCAGCAATCGAACCTCCCTTGCATGAAGTGAAGTCAGCTTGCCGTTTCGCGTTTAGATTGTCTTTGCGCGAGATCAAGTGCTCAGCGTCAATCGCGTTCCTCGTCGCGCCCGGACGACGGCGAACCGGTGCCGGCGCCATCGAGGACGGCGGAAAAGTCGCGCGCGGTCTGGCGGCGCAGCCGCCGGCTTCCGGCGATCACGCCGGCCAGGAAGAACAGTCCGAAAGCGGGCATGACGGAGGCCAGAGCGATGCCGAAGGCGGCCGACGCGCAAGCCGGGTCGCCGGCCTGCGCCGAACAGCGCGGATCGAAGACCTGCGCCAGCAGGAACACGGCGAGATACAGAAGCGCGGGAAGGGCCGCCATGCCGAGCAGTCCCCACACGCTCGCGGCCAGGAGGATGCGGCCCATCGTGGTCCTCAGCGCCCCGCCAGGATGTCGCGGATCATGCGCTGGCAGCGGTCGGCCATGAAGTCGAGCAGAAGCCGCAGCTTGGTGTCCTGATACTGCCTGTGCGGAAAGACGGCGGCCAGTTGCACGGGCGGCGGCGGCGCGGCGGTCAGGATCACCTGAAGGCGCCGGTCGCGGATGAAGGGTTCCACCTCGAAGCGCGGCTTGAGGATCACGCCGTGGCCGGCGAGCGCCCAGCCGGTGAGCACGTCGCCATCGTCGGAGTCATAGGGTCCGCGCACGTCCAGCTTGCGCGGACCGGCCTCCGTCTGCAGCGTCCAGACATGCTCGCGCGCGCCGGGATAGCGCAGCATCAGGCAGTCATGGGCCAGAAGCTCCTCCGGCGTCTTCGGCTCGCCGCGCTTGTCCAGATAGGTGGGGCTCGCCACGAGCACGCGCTCGCAATCGAGGATGCCGCGCATCCTCAGGCTCGAATCCTCGAGAAGACCGAGCCGGAAGGCGACGTCGATGCCTTCCTTCAGGATGTCGACCTCGTGGTCGGAAAGGCGCAGCCGCACCTCGATGTCGGGATAGCGGTTGCGGAATTCCGGAATTCCCGACGCGATCATGCGGCGGCCGAGGCCGAGCGGCGCGGTCACGCGGATCGTGCCGCGCGGCTGGCCCGACAGCGCGCTCACGGCCGCTTCCGCGTCGGACACGGCTTCCAGCACCTTTCTGGCGCCGTCGTAGAACACGCGGCCCTGTTCCGTCGGCATCAACTGGCGGGTGGTGCGGTTGAACAGGCGCACGCCGAGGTGTTTCTCGAGCTCCTTGATGCGGTTCGAGGCGACGGCGGGCGAAATGCGCATGTCGCGGCCGGCAGCCGAAAGATTGCCCAGTTCGACGACACGGACGAAGACGGCGACGTTGTCGAGATAGGCCATGGGACGGCATCTGCCCGGTTGCGGGGGCTCTGCCCCTCGGTTTCTTGGGGGCAGCCTATTATTTTCTAGTTTTTTTTGAAAGTGTCGGGGCAGTGGCCCTCTTTCCGTTTGCACTGCAACACGTACAGTTTCAAGATCGGCCGAAAGGATGGGGCATGAACGATTTCGCTTTGTGGTGGGAATGGCTCTCCTTCGGCGTGCGCTGGCTGCACGTCGTCACCGCCATCGCCTGGATCGGCTCCTCCTTCTATTTCATCGCGCTGGATCTCGGCCTGCACCGGCGCCCCGGGCTGCCCGAAGGCGCCTACGGCGAAGAGTGGCAGGTGCATGGCGGTGGCTTCTACCACGTGCAGAAATATCTCGTGGCGCCGGCGCAGATGCCGGAGCACCTGACCTGGTTCAAGTGGGAAGCCTATTCCACCTGGCTGACCGGCTTTGCGCTGCTCGCCGTCGTCTACTATGCCGGCGCGGAACTCTACCTGATCGATCCGAACGTGCTCGACGTGTCGGCGCCCGTGGCGATCGGAATATCGCTGGCCTCGCTCGCCTTCGGCTGGATCGTCTACGACCTGCTCTGCCGCTCGCCGCTCGGCATGAACGACACGCGGCTGATGCTGGTGCTGTTCGTCGTGCTGGTGTTCATGGCCTGGGGCTACACGCAGCTCTTCACCGGCCGCGCGGCGCTGCTGCATCTCGGCGCCTTCACCGCCACCATCATGTCGGCCAACGTCTTCATGGTGATCATACCCAACCAGAAGATCGTCGTCGCCGACCTCATCGCCGGCCGCAAGCCCGACCCGAAATACGGCCGCATCGCCAAGACGCGCTCGCTGCACAACAACTACCTGACGCTGCCCGTCGTGTTCCTCATGCTGTCGAACCACTATCCGCTGGCCTTCGCCACGGAGTTCAACTGGGTGATCGCGATCCTGGTGTTCCTGATGGGGGTCTCGATCCGGCATTATTTCAACACCGTGCACGCGCGGAAGGGCAATCCGACCTGGACCTGGCTGGTGACCGCCATCCTCTTCGTCATCATCATGTGGCTGTCCACCGTGCCCAAGGTGCTGACGGGTGAAGACCGCACGGCCGCCGGCGCCGAACGCTTCCTCGCCTCGGTGCATTTCGAGCCGGTGCGCGACACCGTGCTCGGACGCTGCTCGATGTGCCACGCGGCGGAGCCCTTCTGGGAGGGCGTGCACCAGGCGCCGAAGAACGTGCGGCTGGACACCGACGCGGCGATCGCCAACCATGCCCGCGAGATCTACCTCCAGGCCGGCCGCAGCCATGCCATGCCGCCCGGCAACCTGACCGACATCACGCCGCAGGAGCGGGCGCTGATCGTCGCCTGGTTCGAAGAGGCGCGGTAGCGTGACCGACCTTCTCATCCGCGGCCGGGTGCTGTCCTTCCTGCGCGAGCCGGAGGGCGTGGAGGATCGCGCTTCCTATCGTTTCGAGGAAGACGGCGCGGTTCTGGTGCGCGAGGGCCGGATCGTCGCGGTCGGCGACCATGCGGCGGTCCGGGCGCAAGCGCGGCCGGACGCCACCCTGGCCGACCACCGCCCGCACCTGGTCATGCCGGGCTTCATCGACGCGCATGTCCACATGCCGCAGATGCAGGTGATCGCCTCCTATGGGGCCGAACTCCTCGACTGGCTGAACGACTACACCTTTCCCGAAGAGACGCGGTTTTCCGACGCCCAGCACGGCCGGCGCATCGTTCGGCTGTTCCTCGACGAGGCGATCCGCCACGGCACGACGACGGTGGCCGCCTACTGCTCGGTTCACAAGGCGTCGGCGGAGGCCTTCTTCGAGGAAAGCCACGCACGCGACATGCTCAACATCGCCGGCAAGGTGATGATGGACCGCAACGCGCCGGAGGGGCTCACCGACACGCCGCAATCGGGCTATGACGACACCAGGGCGCTGATCGCCGCCTGGCATGGCAAGGGCCGGCAGCTCTACGCCATCACGCCGCGCTTCGCGATCACGTCCAGCCCCGAACAGCTGGAAATGGCCGGTGCGCTGGCGGCCGAACACCCCGACTGCCACGTGCAGACGCACCTGTCCGAAAACCATGCGGAAATCCGCTGGACACGGGAGCTCTACCCGCAGGCCAGGGACTATACCGACGTCTACGCGCGCTACGGCCTGCTGGGCGGGCGGAGCCTGTTCGGGCACTGCATCCATCTGTCGGATCGCGAGGCCGATGCGATGGCGGAAGCGGGCGGCGTTGCGGTCTTCTGCCCGACCTCGAACCTGTTTCTCGGCTCCGGGCTGTTCGACTACCAGCGCTACCGGCGGCGCGACAAGCGGTTGCGCGTGGCCACGGCGACCGACGTCGGCGGCGGCACCAATTACTCCATGCTGCGGACCATGGACGAGGCCTACAAGGTGATCGCCTTGCAGGGCGAGAAGCTCGATCCGCTGCGCAGCTTCTGGCAGTTGACGCGCGGCAATGCCGAGGCGCTGTCGATCGTCGACCGTGCCGGCACCCTGGAGCCCGGGACCGACGCCGACATCGTCATCCTCGACGCCGCCGCCACGCCGGCCATGTCGATCCGCAACGAGCGCGTGACGACGCTGGCGCAGGAGCTGTTCCTGCTGCAGACACTCGGCGACGACCGGGCGGTGAAGGCAGTCTATGTCGCGGGGCGGTCGGCGAAGGGATAGTCTGACCCGGCAGCCGGCATGCCTGCCCCAAGACACGCCCGACACTGCCGCTTGCCTGCCTCCAACCAGGCGGTTCTACTGCCGGCCGAAGCAACCCGACGGAGTGCCCCATGAACCTTTCGGCGACGATCGAGGCGCTGTTCATCGGTGCGGTCGAGGATCGATGGCCCGGCAAGCCGCCCTCGGCGATCGGCAAGCGGCGCACGGCCGACAGGCTGGAGATCGGGCCGACGGGCCTGGTTCGCGACGCGCAGGCCGACCTCGACGCGCATGGCGGGCTGGAGAAGGCGATCCATCATTATCCGGGCGAGCACTATGCCGCGTGGCGCGGCGAACTCGGCCGCGACGACCTTTCGCCCGGCGGCTTTGGCGAAAACCTCTCGACGACCGGCCTGACCGAGGAGACGCTGTGCATCGGCGACGTGCTGGCGCTCGGCACCGCCACCGTGCAGGTGAGCCAGGGGCGGCAGCCGTGCTGGAAACTCGCCGCCCACACGGGCGAGGAGCGCATGGCCTATCTGTTCCAGAAGACGGGGCGCACGGGCTGGTACTACCGGGTGCTCCAGCCCGGACATGTCGAGCCGGGCGACACGGTCGCGCTCGTCGAGCGCCGCTGCCCGGGCTGGACGGTGCGGCGGGTCACGCAGGCCCGGCTGACGCGGCGGATCGATCCGGCCGATGCCGCGATCCTGGCGGAGATGCCCGAACTCTATGGCGGCTGGCGCGAAGCCTTCGCGCGGATGGCGGCCGGCCGGACCGACGAGGACACCTCGGCCAGGCTGAAGGGCTGAGCGGCGGCTCGGGCGCTTCGCCGCGTCGTCAGCCTCCGGGTTGGCGAGCGTCCAGCACCTGCTGGAAGAAGGCGCTGGCGGCGATCTTGTCGGGGAACCGCGACGCGCCGCCCAGGTGCATCCAGCGGTCGATGATCCCGCAGCGCAGCGGCTTGCCATCGCGGTCGAGCATGTCCTCGAAGGCATGGCTGTGGAACTGGCCGAAGGCGAGCGCGCGATCGTCCAGATGGCGATAGACATGCTCCCAGTTCCGTCCCCCGGTGAAGAGCTCGCGATCGGGGTCGGGATAGAAGTCCAGCGGCCGGTCGCCGACCTGCTCGAAATCGAAGACGGCGTATCCGGCCCAGAGCGACCAGCTCCCGATCCCGTCCAGGCGCAGCCCGTAGACGGGCTGCCGTTCCACGAGAGGCGCAAGGGCGAAGGGGCCGGGCGGAAACAGGTCGTGGTCCAGGAAGGCGAAGACCTTCGGTTCCACCCGCCGGACCACATGGCGAAACGCCCAGTTGAGGGCATTGCCGTGCGACCGGTCGATATGGCGGGCGGGGTTGGGCGGCAAGGCCAGATAGGGCACGCCGGCCGACCGGCAGATCGCCTCGATCTCGACGCGCCTAGCCGGGGTCCGTGAATTGTCGCAGACGACCAGGACGGCGTCCTGCGAGAAGCGTTCGAAGCGATCCGCCAGATACGCGATCAGCCAGGGAATCTCGAAGGCGATGGTGATCGCCAGGACTCCGCCGCGCAGGCCCTCGATCCTCGCCAGCAAGGCGTCCAGCCCTTCCGCCCGGCGGGCGCAGTAGGCTTCGCGCATGACCGCGTTGCGGCCGACCTTGAAGGCCGCCTTCAACGGCTTCCCGATCAGGAGGTCGCGGGCAGCGTATTCCCGGAGACGTCGCATGAGGGGCCTCGCCTGCGCGGTTGATCGTCCCTTTCGCTATCGGATCAGCCGAGATTCGGCAAACGAGCCTGCGATCCCGACCCGCCGGGGCTGCGCGGCGGCTCTCGTCAGACCCTCGACCGATCGACACCGGCCTTCCCGTTTTCGCGCCGCCGGGCTTGGGCGCCAGCCTCGTCCCCCTTCGGCGGCCCGGGATGTTTGAGCCGGATTCGATCCATGCTAGTCGATCGACGCGCGGACGCCTGCAGCGCGCGTCGACGGGAGGATGACGACCATGAGCATCGAGACCGACATCGCCCGGATATGCGAACAGGAGGCCGCGATCGTCTTCCCGCGCTTCGACGAGGACGAGGCCTTCCGCCTCGGCATCTGGCTCCGCGAGCGTGCGCTGCGCGAGGCGCTGCCGATCGTCATCGACATTCGCACCTGGGACCGGGCGCTGTTCTTCGCCGCCCTGCCGGGCTCGACCGACGCCAATGCCGACTGGGTGCGCCGCAAGGTCGCCACCGTCAGGCGCATGGGCCGCAGCAGCTATCGCGTCGCCTTGGAACAGAATACCGCCGACGGGCTGTTTCCGGCGCGCCATGGGCTCGATCCGAAGGACTACGTCCTGGCCGGCGGCGGCTTCCCGATCCGGCTCGCCGATGCCGGCATCATCGGCTGCGTGACCGTTTCGGGCCTGCCGCAGCGCCAGGATCACGCGCTCGTGGTGGAGGCGCTGTGCGCTCGTCTCGGGCTCGACCACGCCCGCCTGGCATTGCCGGCCGCGTGACGGTCCCGTCCGACCGCAATCCTTGATCCGACGGAGAACCCGCATGCCGAAACTCGCCGCCAACCTGTCCACCATGTTCACCGAGGCGCCGTTCCTCGAGCGGTTCGGACGCGCGGCGCAGGCGGGGTTTTCGGCCGTCGAGTTCCAGTTTCCCTATGCGTTCGATGCCGATGACATCGCCGCCGAACTGAGGCGCCACGCGCTCGACGCGGTGCTCTTCAACCTGCCGCCGGGCGATCTCGCCGCTGGCGAGCGCGGCCTGGCCAGCCTGCCCGAGGCGCGCGACCGGTTTCGCGACAGCCTTGAGCCGGCGCTTCGTTTCGCGCGTGCGACGGGCTGCAAGCGCTTGCATTGCATGGCGGGCGTGCTGTCGGGGCCGGCCAGCATGGCCGAGCGGGAAGCCGTTTTCGTTGCAAACCTGCGCGAGGCTTCGGCGGTGTTTTCGCCGCATGGCGTCCGGCTGCTGATCGAGCCGCTGAACCCGTTCGACACGCCGGATTACTTCCTCACCTCGGTCGAGCAGGCCGCCCGGGTCGTGGAAGCGGTCGCGTCGGAGGGAGTCGGCATCCAGTATGATTTCTACCACCAGAGCCGCACGCGCGGCGAGCTGATCGCCACGTTCGACCGGTTCCGCGCGTTGATCGGCCATGTGCAGATCGCCGGAAACCCCGGTCGCCACGAGCCGGACACCGGCGAGGTGAACTACGGCTTCGTGCTCGCGGCGCTCGACGCGCGCGGCTACGAGGGCTTCGTCGGCTGCGAATACATGCCGGCGGGCGACACCGAGGCCGGGCTCGGCTGGGCGAAACAATGGCTGAAGGCGGGTGCTTCGGCATGACCGCGATCGAGCCGAAGCGCTTCTTCACCGAACTCTACGACGCGGCGGTGGCGGCCGCCGATCCCGCCCGCGTGATCGGCCGCTACCTGCCGGAGCGGCCGAAGGGCCGGACGATCGTCATTGGCGCCGGCAAGGGTTCGGCCCAGATGGCGCGGGCCTTCGAGGACGCCTGGGACGCGCCGCTGGAAGGGCTGGTGGTGACCCGCTACGGCTATGCGACGCCGTGCCGGACCATCGAGGTGATCGAGGCCGCGCATCCGGTGCCCGACGCCGCCGGGCTCGCCGCCGCGCGGCGACTGCTCGACAAGGTCGCGGGGTTGACGGAAGACGATCTGGTTGTCGCGCTGGTTTCCGGCGGCGGCTCGGCGCTGCTGCCGGCGCCGGCCGGGCGGCTCACGCTGGACGACGAGATCGCCGTCAACCGGGCGCTTCTGGCGTCCGGCGCGCCGATCGCGGCCATGAACACCATCCGCAAGCACGTCTCGGCGATCAAGGGCGGGCGGCTTGCCGCCGCCGCGCATCCGGCGCGGGTGGTGACGCTGGTCGTTTCCGACATTCCGGGCGACGTCGCCGCCCTCGTCTCGTCGGGGCCGACCGTGCCCGACGGCTCGACGCGGCAGGACGCGCTGCGCCTCGTGGAGGCCTGGCGCATGGACCTGCCGGCCGCCGTCATGGCGCACCTGACGTCCCCGGCCGCAGACGCGCCGCTGCC
>NZ_RWKW01000110.1 GCF_003970795.1 Aquibium carbonis
CGTCGCGCCGGTTTCGTCCTGGGTGGCGCCCACCGCCTCTGCCTCATAGATGATCTCGGCGGTGTCGCGCTTCTCGATCCAGTCGCGCAACAGCTCCGTCAGCTTCCACTGCTCGCATTGCAGGCGGTAGGGATGGTTCGTGTCTTCGGCGAGAACGCCGAGGTCGAAGGTCGCGACCACGCCCTCGGACCGGTCGCGGAACTGCCACTGCGGGCAGATCAGGCCTTGCGCGACGAGCGGCTCGCTGACGCCGAACCGCTCCAGCATGTCGAGGGTCGGCGGATGAAACGTCGACGCCCGCAGATCCTTCGGCAATTCCCGGCTTTGCTCCACGATCGTGACCGGAATGCCGGCCTCCGCGAGCGCACATGCAGCGACCAGTCCGACCGGCCCCGCCCCCGCAATCAGAACCCGTTCCTTGTCTGCACTCATACCCAGTGGCCTCTTGAATGTTCCGCTTGACAATGCCGAAGCACCCTTTCAATGTGTACATATTGTCAGGACATATCAACCGAAATTTTTGGTGAATGTCTCGATGACGAGCGAACCCACCATGCATGCACCGCGCCTCGCCGCGACCTGCAGGAATGGGCTCGAACGACGCGGAAAAGAGGCTTCAAAAGCCCGAAACCGCAGGAACACAGGGGTTTCGCACAGGCCATCTGGGCGACACCGCGCGAGCGGGAACTGAGCCGGGATCAGCGATCCCACTGGAATACGGGACGGCGTATCAACGCCGCAGGGAGCCGCCAGGAGCGGCGCTGGAGGGCATTTGCATCGCATATTGAAAACCGATCGCGCCTCAATGTATCCAAATCGCGATCCCGGATTCAAAACTTTGTATACAACGAAGCGGCTTTCCCAGGAGGACGCCCCATGTTGCTGATTCAGCAATTCGTCAACAGTATCATGCTGGGCAGCGTCTATGTGACGGTTGCGGTAGCGTTCACGCTGACGATCGGCGTTCTCAACTTCCTCAATTTCACCATCCCGACGTTGTTCATGCTCGCGGGCATGGTCGGGTGGGCGCTGGCGCACTGGGGCCTGCCCTTCGGATTGTCCGGACCTATGACCTGGCCCCTCGCCCTGTTCTTCGGCATCTGTGTGGCGATCCTCGCGTCGCTCCTCGTCGAGCGCCTCACCTTCCGCTACCTGAAGACGAAGTACGGAGACTCCACCGAACACGCCATTCCCCTCGTGTCTTCTCTCGGCTTCCTGCTCGTCCTGGAAAATCTCGTCCGCATTGGCTACGGCACCGACGCCCAGCGCTTCCCCGGGCCGAGCGCCGATCTGACCATGAACATCGGCGGCATCTTCGTGCGGATCCCGCAGCTGGTCAGCCTCGGCATCGTCGTGCTCATCGTCGTCGGCCTCACCTGGCTTCTGAAGAGGAGCCGCATTGGCCGCGGCCTGCGGGCGATCGCGGAAAACCCGGACGCTGCCAATATCCTCGGCGTCGACACCAATCGCGTCGTCCCGGTGGTCTTCATGCTGACCGGCCTTCTGTGCGGTCTGGCCGGCGCCCTGTTTGCCGTCAACTACGGCGAGGTCTCGCCGCAGATGGGCGAGGACATTGGCACCAAGGCCATCGCCGGCATGGTGGTCGGCGGGCTCGGCTCCATCTGGGGTGCTGTGCTCGGCGGCCTGATCGTCGGCCTCACCGAAATGATGACCATCCACTTCTTTGGCGCCGACACCGTTCAGGTCGCGGTCTGGGGCTTGCTGCTGCTGACCCTCCTGCTGCGCCCGCAGGGCCTTTTCGGCCACCACTCGATCGGCAAGGGGAAGCTCTGACCATGAGCGGCTACTGGGCAGGCATACTCTCGATCCTCGCAATCAACGTCATCTTCGCCTACGGCATCTTCCTGCCGGTGGCGACGGGACAGCTCAACCTCGGCGGCGCCGGCTTTCAGGCGCTCGGGGCATACAGCGCCGCCTACCTCTCGGCGATGTATGGCCTGCCGGTTCCGGTGACGGTCGGCGTCGGCATGGTCGTCGCCGGTGTCGTCGGCTTCCTGATCGCTTTCCCGATCCTGCGGACCCGCGGGGTCTACCTGGTGCTCGCAACCTTTGCCTTCGCCGAAGTGGTCGCTGGCACGATCCTCAACTCCGACACGCTCGGCGGCGCCATGGGCATGTCGGTCCCGGCCTTCATCGACTGGGAGGTGCCCGTCATCGTGGCCGTTTGCGTCACGCTCTTCGTTTTCTATCTGATGTCGACCCGCTTCGGCCTCACCATGCGCGCGACGCATGACGACGAGGTCGTGACCGACCTGATGGGCGTCAACATCCGGATGGTGCAGGTCTCGGCCTTCGCCATCGGCGGCGCGCTCGCCGGGCTTGCGGGAGGGCTCTATGCACACGCCTTCTCCTTCGTGGAGATCCAGAGCTTCAATGCGCTGATTTCGATCTACGTCCTTCTCTACGTTCTCCTCGGCGGCACACAGACCGCCTGGGGTCCTTTGGCCGGAGCAGCCTTTTTCACCCTCCTGCCGGAGTTCCTGCGCTCGTTCCTTCCGACGGTGAAATCCGCGCTTGCCGCGCTCGTCGGCATCGAAGGCCCGGTGGGTCCGCCCGACGATTCCTGGCGATTCGTCATCCTTGGCGCGCTGACCATCGCCATGATGGTGTTCCGTCCCGAGGGGCTCATCACCCGAACCATGATCGAGCGCCTGCGCTTTCGCCGCTCCACCGCCGGAAAGGAGGTGACGGCATGAGTGCCTCCCTGCTTTCCCTTCACGCGGTTTCGAAGAATTTCGGCGGCCTGGCGGTCATCTCCGACGTCTCCTTCGACGTGCCTCAGGGCTCGCGCACGGCACTGATCGGCCCCAATGGCGCCGGCAAGACGACGATCTTCAACCTGATTTCCGGCGTCTTCGCGCCGTCGGAGGGGGAAATCCGCCTGGAAGGCCAGACGATCGACGCACTTCCCTCGCGCTCGCGCATCGGGCTTGGCATTGCCCGGTCCTTCCAGAACATCCGCCTCATGCCGCATCTGTCCGTGGTCGAGAACGTGATGCTCGGGCAGCAATCGCGCGCGGGCAATCTCGCCGGCATGCTCACGCCGCTTTCGCTCTTTGGCCGGTCGAAGTACCGTCGCGAGGCTGAGGACCTTCTTGAGAGCATGGGTCTTTCGACCTATCCGGGCGAAGTCGTCGCCACCCTGCCCTACGGCATCCGCAAGAAGATCGAGGTGGTACGTGCGCTCGTCGCAAAACCCAAGATTCTCCTCCTCGACGAACCGGCGGCGGGGCTGAACAACACCGAGACGGCGAACCTGCGCGACTTCCTGATGACGATCTCGCAGTCGGGCGTCACACTTCTCGTCGTGGAACACGACATGAGCCTGGTGCGCAGCCTGTGCGACCACGCCGTGGTGCTGAATTTCGGCCGCAAGATCTATGACGGCTCGACCCGCACGGTTCAGGAAGACCCTGCGGTTCTGGAGGCCTATCTCGGCACCCGCCAGGCCGAGAAGACCAGGAACCAGGCGGAGGCAGACCATGTTGCTTGAGGTTTCCGGGCTCGACGTTCGCTACGGCCGGACCCACGCGGTCAAGAACGCCACCATCTCCGTCGGCGAAGGCGAGATCGTCACCGTTCTGGGCGCCAACGGCGCCGGCAAGACCTCGCTGCTGCGGGCCTTGCAGGGAGCCGTCAGGCCCGCTTCCGGCCGCATCGTCTTCGATGGCAAGGATCTGACCGGCGCAAGCCCGTCCGCGCGGGTGCGCGCCGGCATGATGCTCGTTCCGGAAGGCCGCCAGATTTTCGTGTCGATGACGGTTCATGAGAACCTGCAGATGGGCGTCTATCTGCGATCCGACCGTGATGCCGCTCGCGACATCGAAGCGATCTACGATCGCTTCCCGAACCTGGCCGAGCGGCGAGACATGAAGGCGAGCGTGCTCTCGGGCGGCGAACAGCAGATGCTGGCCATTGGCCGTGCGCTGGTCGGCCGGCCGCGCCTGATGATGCTCGACGAACCTTCGCTCGGACTGTCTCCGCTGTTCGTCTCGCGTCTCTTCGACCTGATCGTCGAACTGAACCAGTCGGGCATTGGCATCCTGCTAGTCGAACAGAACACGACCATGGCACTCGAGGTCGCGGCGCGAGGCTACGTGCTCGAACTCGGCTCCATCGTGCTCGAGGACACCGCCGAATCGCTGGCCCGGAATCCGACGCTGACCGAGGCCTATCTCGGCGGGCACCAGAATTCGCCGTCACACGCGGCTGGAGAAAACGCGTGAACGGCGAACGAGACTGAACAGAAAAACGAAACGACCCATGAGGAGAACCGCAATGAAAGTCAGATCGATACTCGCAGCAGCCGCAATCCTGCTCGCAGCCGGCACCGCCTACGCGCAGGAAACCATCAAGATCGGCAACATCGTCGTCACCGCGGGACCGCTCAAGGGTCCGGGCGAGCCGACGCTGACGGCCATCGACATTGCCGTCGAGGAAATCAACGCCGCGGGCGGCATCAACGGCAAGCCGATCGAAATCGTGCGTTTCGACACCGGCTCCGACCCCAAGCAGGCCTCGGTCGGCACCCGCAAGCTCGCCCAGGACGACGGCGTACTGGCCATCGCCGGCCCGTTCTCGTCCGGTGAATCGGCGGTCGCGCTGAACGACGCCGAGCGCCTCAAGGTTCTGATGATGCCGACCTCGGCTTCGGCGCCGGGACTGACCGACGGCCGCACCTACGGCTGGCGTCTGACGGAGGACGAAACGAAGCAGTTCGGGCGCCTCCTGAAGTCGATCAAGGCAAACGGCATCAAGGCCGACACGGCCGAGATCGTCTACATCTCGGAAGAGGTCGTCTCCAATGCCGCCGGCACCAAGCTCTATCCGGCGCTGCTCGCGGAAGCCGGCATCAAGCACGGCAACCCGATCGCCGTGCAGTACAAGAGCTTCGACATGTCGGCGCAGGCCGCCCAGATCATGCAGGCCAATCCCGACCTCGTCGCCATTGCCGCTCTGCCGGAATCGGCCTCGAAAGTCATCAAGGAACTGCGTCGCCAGGGCTTCCAGGGCCGCATCATCGGCTCGCAGATCTTCGCCGATCCGAACGTCGCCGAACTGTTCGGCCCCGAGGGCGACGGCACGCTGCTCGTCGCCGGCTTCTGGAAGGGCCGCACCGAAGCCTCGCAGAGCTTCAACGACAAGTTCGTCGAAGAGACGGGCAAGCGCGGCATCCACAAGCTCGGCGCCCACCATTCGGACGCACAGGCCTACGACACGATCTATCTCCTCAAGCAGGTGATGGAGCAGGCCGGCGTGACCGGCGACCCGGCCAAGCTCGCCGAAGAGCGCGAGGCCATCGTCGCCGGCATGGAGGGCGTTCGCTTCTCCGGCATTCTGGGCGACGACATCTGCTTTGCCGGGCATGACGCCGAATTGCCGGGCTACATCATCGAGATCAAGGGCGGCGAATGGACGAAGTTCGACGAAGCTCCCGCCGACAAGTGCGATTGATAGGCAGGTAAACCGATCGACTGCCGTGGCGGCCGGGTCCAACCGGCCGCCACCCTTCCAGTCCCGACACCAGAAAAAAACAGGGAACGAGACCATGCTGAAATCCCTCGCCTTCGCCGCGGCGCTCGCCGCGACGACCGCCTCCGGCGCCATGGCCCAGACCATTGGCCTTGCGACCACCCAGGGCGGCGCCACCGAACAGATCGCAACCGCGATCGCAAAGACCGTCTCGCAGGCGACCGACCTTCAGGTCCGTCCGCAGATGCTGGCCAACACGTCGCAGTACATTCCGCTCGTCAATGACGGCCGCGTCGAGTTTGGCATCGCCAACTACCCGCAGACCTTCTATGCGCTCAAGGGCGAAGGCATGTCGGAAGGCCAGCCCGCGCCGAACCTCAAGCTGGTCGCGTCTCTGATCCCGTTCAATGCGGGCATGATGGTTCCGTCGTCGCTCGGCATCAAGACGCTGGACGGCCTCGCGGGAAAGCGTGTTCCGCGCTTCCCGGCGAACTCGCTCGGCGACTACATCATCCGCGCTTCGCTCGCCACCGCCGGGCTCACCTATGACGACGTCACCAGCGTGCCGACGGCGAATTTTCCCGCGCAGTTCCAGGCCTTCAAGGACGGCGCGACGGACCTGACCATCGCCACCGCCGGCGCACAGTACACGTTCGACTTCGAGACCACGCTGAACGGCGTGACCTTCCTGAACTACAAGGACGGCGACGAGGCCGTGCTGGCCGCCGAACTGCCCGGCACCTTCCTCAAGCCGGTCGGCTCCTACAAGGTCCCGGGCGTCAGCGAGGACACCGTGATCTTCGCCTATGACTACACGCTCTTCGCCAATGCCGACGTCCCGAACGAGGTCGTCGCCAAGGTGGCGAAAGCCCTGTTCGAAGGCGAGGCGGCATTGAAGGAAACCGGCCCGATCTGGCAGGAATACGTCCCCGCCGAGATCGGAAAGGCGGGCGTGCTCGAATATCATCCCGGCGCGATCGAGTTCTACAAGAGCGTCGGCATCTGGTCCGGCGACTGATCGACCTGCATCGAAGGATAGGTTGAGATGACTGCCGACGTTCGCAATCCGCTTCGCATCCTCCCGGCGATCCTGGCCATCCTGGTGCCCGTCGGGTCGATCGCCTGGATCGCATCGGTGCCACAGCGTCTCGGCATTCTCATCTATCCCGAACAGATCGCCGCGCTCATGCTGGGCGCGGCGCTCGCCGTGGTCTTCTTCCGGGCCTGCCAGGAGGGCCGCGGGCTCCTCAACGTGATGGACGCGGCGCTGGGCGTCGCCGCCTTCGGCCTCGGCCTGTTCGTCTTCATCCGTTTCCCGGTCCTGTCCGAAGGCTCGTTCCGGCATCCCACGGAAGCGCTTCTGCTCGGCATCGCCACCACGGCGCTGGTGATGGAAGGGCTGCGCCGGGTCATCGGCTGGGCCCTGATCGTCATCTTCGTGGTGATGCTTCTCTACGCGCTGTTCGGCGACTGGGTGCCCGGCGCGCTCACCGGCCGCCCGCAGCCGATCGCCGACATCCTGCGCTTCCTCGGCACCGATTCCACCGCGACCTGGGGACAGGCGCTGCAGATCGCCGCGTTCGTCGTGGTCGTCTTCGTCCTGTTCGGCGGCCTGCTCCTGGCCGTCGGCGGCGGCGACTTCTTCACCCAGCTTTCTCTCCGCGTGGCCGGCAACGGTCCCGGCAACACCGCCAAGGTCGCCGTCACGGCATCCGCTCTGTTCGGCTCGATCTCCGGCAGCGCCGTGTCGAACGTCATGTCTACCGGCGTCATGACCATCCCGATGATGCGCAAGGCCGGCTTCAAGCCCCAGCAGGCCGGGGCGATCGAGGCGGTCTCCTCGACCGGCGGCCAGTTGATGCCGCCGATCATGGGCGCCGCTGCCTTCCTCATGGCCGAGCTCTTGCAGGTGCCCTACCGCGACATCGTCGTCGCCGCGCTGCTGCCGGCGATCCTCTATTATCTGTCGGTGTTCGTGCAGATCCACTTCATCTCGCACCGCGACCGCATCCCCTCGATGAAGGATCTCGACCGCACCCCGATGGCCTCGGTCCTCGCGCAGGGCTGGCTCCCCATGGTCGGCATCGCCGTCCTGCTCGTCTCGATCTTCAGCTTCAACATCCGTGCCGAGCTCGCTGCCATCTGGTCCATCGTGGCCATGGTCACGCTCGGTCTCGCGACGTCGTTCTTCGGCCCGGAGGAGCGGCGTCTGTCGCCGCGCCGCCTGCTCGCCGCCATCGTCAGGACCGGCCAGTCCACCTGCGACATCCTGTTGATCACCGCTGCTGCCGGCATGATCATCGGCCTTCTCACGACCACCGGCCTCGGCTTCGCGCTGTCGCTCTACCTGCTGGAATTCGGCGGAGAGAGCCTGTTTGCGCTCCTGGTGGTCACGGCCTGCGTCGGCGTCGTGCTGGGCATGGGCCTGCCCACCACCGGCGTCTACCTGCTGATGGCGTCCCTGGCCGCTCCCGCGCTGACGCAACTCGGCATCGCGCCCATGCAGGCGCACATGTTCGTCTTCTATTACGGCATGCTGTCGATGATCACGCCGCCCATCGCCATGGCGTCCTTCGCCGCCGCCAGCATCGCCGGCGCCCCCCAGCTCAAGACCAGCTTCGAGGGCTTCCGCTTCGGCTGGATCGCCTATCTCCTCCCCTTCCTGTTCATCTACAAGCCCGGGCTTCTGATGGTCGGAGGCGCGCTCGACATCGCCTACGTCTTCATCAGTTCGGCGGCGGCGCTCGTGCTCGTCACCGGCGGGCTGGTCGGCCACGCGCTGCGGCCGCTCGGTTGGGCCACGCGCATCGTCTGGACCGTTCTCGGCCTGGCCATGATCGCGCCGATCCACGAACTCGGCGGCTGGACCCTCGAATATGCGATCACGGCGCTCGGCTTCGCCCTGCTGCTGTTCTACGCGGTGGTCGGGCATGGCGAGACCGCGCAGGCGGAGCCCGGCCAGGCCGGCAATCCGCCCGCGCGCTGACCCTTCACGTCGCCAGACTGCCCGGCACGCCTCCGAGGCGTTCCGATGGAACCATCCTCGGTCTCCCGTGTTCCACCTCCATTCGCCGACAGCGCGCGCGGCGGCCGGCCCTGTTGCGCCCGCATGATTGCACGCGACGGAGGCTGAAACAGGGGGACGGAACGTGACGAGCCATGGATGCGCCGGATGATCGTCTGGCTCAAGTTCCTCCACATTGCCGCCGTCTGCGTCTGGATGGCGGGGCTCGTCAGCCTGCCCGGTCTCTATGTCAGGCGCGCCGCCACGGGGGAGAGCGATCAGCTCTATGGCCTCCAGCGCACCGTCCGTTTCACCTTTCTCAAGCTGATGTCGCCGGCCGCCTTCGTGGCCATCGCCTCGGGCGCGGCATTGATCTTCGTCGGCCAGGCCTTCCATCCCTGGCTTTCGGCCAAGCTCGCGCTCGTGGCGGTACTTGCGCTGATCCACGTCCTGACCGGGCTCGTGATCATTCGCCTTTTCGAGGAGGGCGAGGTTTATCCCGTCTGGCGCTTCGTCACCGTCACCGCCCTCACGCTGGTGCTGATCGTCGCGGTCCTCGCGCTGGTGCTGGCAAAGCCCGAACTCGACTGGCGCGGCCTCGTGCCCGCCGTGCTCACCGAGCCGGGCGGGCTTCGACGGCTGGTCGAGGAGTTCAGTCCTTGGAAGATACCATGAGGCCGATGCCGTGATGGAAGATCAGCTTTCCGCCATGCCAGCCGGCAAGGGCCGTCAGGCCGCTCGCGAGGAGCGACAGCAGCAGGCCGTGCGGCAGGACGTCCGCGGGATCGTTCAGCCGCACGCCCCAGTTCAGCCCCGCGACCGCAATCAGCGTCATGGCGGCCACGCCGTGCGACCAGCTGGCCACCCTGCCCCGGATGCCGCTCACCAGCAGCAGCTCCGCCGTGCCGGCAAGGGCAGCCACCAATCCTCCGAAGAAGGCGAAGCCCGAGGACCACAGTCCCACCCGAAGCCAGAACGGATCGGCCGACCACCAGTAGAAGATGTCGATGCCCAGCGTGCCGATCACCAGCGCGATCGGAAAATGCACGCTCATGGCGTGGATCGGATGTCCGGCGATGGCGACCGCGGACGTCACGTCCAGCTCGTCGATGGCCTCCTGAACCGGATTGGGTCTGTCTTTGCTGTCGGGCATGAAGGGTCTCCTGTTCCGCCAGAAAGCCGCGGCCGGCCAATCTTGTTCCCCGCCATCGTTCTGGCCGTTCCGCTGGTGCTGTCCGGCTGTGCCGGCGATGCCTCGGCGCTCGACCCGGCCGGGCCGGACGCCCGTGCCATCGCCCGTCTCTGGTGGGTCATGTTCTACGCCAGCATCGTGCTGTTTGCACTGGTCATGGGCCTGTTTGCGCTGGTGATGCTGAAACCGGGCGCCGGCGCCCGCTTGCCAGAAGGGCGCTGGATCCTGTGGGGCGGCCTCTGGATGCCTGTTCCGGTGCTGATGGCCCTCCTCGTCGTCTCTCTCGTCCAGGGCGAGCATCTCCTGGCGCGCGAAGGCTCCGGTGACGCCTTGCGTGTCGAGGCGCACGCACGCCAGTGGCAATGGGAGTTCCGCTATCTCGACGCCGAAAACCGGCCCGTCACCGTCGACGTGCTGCACATGCCCGTCGACCGGCCGGTCGAAGTCGTGACGACGAGCGAAGACGTCATCCACAGTCTCTGGGTTCCGGTGCTCGGCGGCAAGATCGATGCCGTTCCGGGCCATCGCAATCGGGTCCGCCTGCTCGCCGACAAGACGGGAAACTTCGGCGGTCTGTGCGCCGAATATTGCGGCACCGGTCACACCAACATGCGCTTCCGGGTGCTCGTGCACGAACCCGAAGCCTTCCGCGCTCTGCTCGAAAGGGGCTTTGTCGAATGACGCAGACGCGAGGAGGCCAATCGCTTCGCCTGCACAGGCAGCTCTCGGCAATCTGGGGCACGGGGCCGGGGTTTGCCCGGCTGGCGGCCGTCAACCATTCGGTCATCGGCAAGCGCTTCATGGCCACGGCGGCGATCTTCTTCGCCATAGGCGGCCTGCTCGGCATGCTGATCCGGACCCAGCTCGCCTCGTCCGAAAGCCCTTTCATGGAGGAAGGCCTCTACGCCCAGGTCTTCACCATGCACGGCACCATCATGATGTTTCTCTTCGCCATCCCCATGCTGGAAGGCCTGGCGATCTATCTGCTGCCAAAGCTGCTCGGCGCCCGCGACCTCGCCTTCCCGCGCCTCACAGCCTACGGCTACTGGTGCTATCTCTTCGGTGGGACGATGCTTCTCGCGGCGCTCGCCTTCGGCGTCGCGCCAGACAGCGGCTGGTTCATGTACACGCCGCTCTCATCGCGCGTCTTTTCCCCCGGCATCAACGCCGACGTCTGGCTGCTCGGCATTACCTTCGTGGAAATCTCGGCGCTCTCGGCCGCCGTCGAGATCCTGGTCAGCATCCTGAAGCTGCGCGCCCCCGGCATGTCGCTCGCGCGCATGCCGATCTTCGGCTGGTACATGCTGGTCACGGCCGGCATGATGGTCGTCGGCTTTCCGCCACTCATCCTCGGCTCCATCCTGCTGGAACTCGAAAGGGCCTTCGACCTGCCCTTCTTCGATCCCGCGCGCGGTGGCGACCCGCTTCTCTGGCAGCACCTCTTCTGGCTGTTTGGCCATCCGGAGGTCTACATCATCTTCCTGCCGGCAGCCGGCGCCATTTCCACCTTCCTGCCGGTCTTCGCAGGTCGGCCGCTGGCCGGTTATCGTGCCGTCGTGGTGGCCCTCATCGCCATGGGCTTTCTCTCGCTCGGCCTTTGGGTTCACCACATGTATCTCGTCGGCATCCCGCATCTGGCGTTGAGCTTCTTCTCGGCTGCAAGCGCCCTGGTCGCCATCCCGACCGCGGTGCAGATCTTTGCCTGGCTGGCCACCCTCTCGCATGGCCGGCCGCGCTTTTCGTTGCCGATGCTCTATTTCTTCGGCTTCCTCTTCATCTTCGTCATCGGCGGCTTGACGGGCGTCATGGTGGCGATGGTCCCCTTCGACATCCAGGCGCACGACAGCCATTTCGTCGTGGCGCACTTGCACTACGTGCTGGTCGGCGGCTTCGTCTTCCCCGTGTTGGGCGCCGCCTACTACTGGGTGCCGCACATGACCGGCCGGATGCCGGTCAACCATTTGGCCAAGCCCGCTTTCTGGATGATTTTCGTCGGCTTCAACGTCACGTTCTTTATCATGCACCTGACCGGGCTACGCGGCATGCCGCGTCGGGCGCATCTCTATCCGGCGGAACCCGGTCTCGAATGGTTCAATTTCATCTCTTCGGTCGGGTCCTTCGTCATGGCGATCGGCTTCGGCCTCCTGCTGCTCGATTTCGCCCTGCATTTCCGCTTCGGACGAGCCTTCCGGCGCAATCCCTGGCAGGCCCGCACGCTGGAATGGGCCATGCCGACGCCGCCGCCGCCCTACGCCTTCGCCTCGCTGCCCCACGTGGAGGTGCGCGCCGACACGTTGCATCCAGACAGGATCGGCGCCGAACTCGCGGCCGGACAGGGCTATCTCGGCTTCGTGCGGGAGGGCCGCATGGAAACGCTCGCGGTCGAGGCGATCGGCGGTCGGGTCGAGCAGGTGGTGGAACTGCCCCGCCCCAGTTACCTTCCGCTCTTCACCGCCCTCGCCACGGGCGTCTTCTTCATGGCCATGCTCTTCAAGGTCTACGTGGTCGCCGCTCTTGCGCCGCTGTTGGTGGTGGCTCTGTTCCTGCGCTGGACGGTCGGACGCGGCCGACGAAGCGACAGCGGACCGGAAGACGTGGGCCGCGGGGTATCGGTTCCCTCGCACTTCGAAAGCCGTAGCGCCCCATCCATCTGGGCGATGATGTTTGCGCTGATCGCCGACGCGACGCTGTTCGCCTCGCTCGTGTTCGGCGGTCTCTTCTTGTGGATATCGGCGCCGGGCTGGCCAACCCCCGTCATGCCCCAGCCGGACGGAATTGCCACCCTCGCCATGCTGGCCGTCGCCGGCCTGGGCTGTCTGTCGGCCTGGCGCAGCATTCCGTCGGGCGGAGCCGGGCGACTTGCACCTCTGGCGTTTACCGTCATCCTTCATGCAGGCACGATGATCTTCTTCGCCTGGTCGGCCGCCGCCATTGCCGACCCGACGGAGCATGCCGCGGCCGCAACGGTATTCTTCGCGCTCTGCTATGCCGCGCTTCATGCGGCGATCGGGCTGGTTTTCGCTGGCTATGGTCTGTGGCGCGCCGCCACGGGCTGGGTATCGTCAGTCCGGCTGCTGGATCTTCGCATCGGCCTTCTCTTTCACCTCTACGCCTTCGCGGCGGCTGCGATCACCCTCGCCTTCTGGTGGCTGATGGCGACGCTTGGCGGAACGGGAATCCCGGCATGAAGCGCCCGGCACGCGAAATCAGGCCGCTGGTCCTCGTGATCTCCGGCTTCCTTTTGTGGAGCGCGGCCTTCCTCGCCATCTATGGCGCGCAGGCGACGGGATGCAGCCTGGGCTGGGACGCAAGGATGCTCTTCGGTCCCATCAGCGTCCAGCGCGCGTTGTTGCTCGTCCTCTTTGCCCTCGTCCTCGTCGGACATGCGGCCCTCGTCATGCGGCTGAACGGGCGGACGGGACCGGTGGAGACGGCCGATGCCGAGACGGCGGATTTCATGCGAACGACGGCAAGGCGGCTGGCGCTGATCGCCACGGCCGCCTCCATCATCTGCTTTGGCGGCGTCGTGTGGCTCTCGGGCTGTTGACGCAGACACGGCGCGGCCGACCGGTTCAGTCGACGGGGGGTGCCCCGAAGGCCATCTCCGACGTCACCTCAAGCGCCCGATCCTGGCGCGCATCCACGTCGGACGCTCCGGCATGCGCGGCCAGCACGTCGTCGCGAGCCCGGATCAATTCGGCGATCTCTTCCTCGTAGGCCGCGAAGATCGCGGTAAGCCAGCGATTGACCAGGTAGGACGGCCGGGGCATCTGCACGTCGAAGCGCGGCAGCAGCGCAATGGTCGCCTCCGCGTCGAGCCAGTCGTCGCCCACCACCCACTGGTTCACGGTGAACAGCCGGAGCGCGTGTCCATGCGCGTCGACGCCGATCGCCGCCAGATGGTGGATCGGGCCATCGACCCCGTCCGGCCGGACGAAGCAGTGGAAATGACCGTGCTCCGGCGCGCCCTCTTCAGCGGGATGGCAGTGATAGAACCATTGTGCCCCGCTCGACGGGTCGAAGACATCGCCTGGGGGATAGTGGTCCCAGGCGGCGATGGACGACGTCTCGCGAAACGTCTCGGTGAGCACGCTCAGGCCGCCCTTGGCGAGGATGGTCTCGCAGAAGGCGATCTCGTTTCGCGCATGCTCCCGGCCGTCAGCCATCGGTCTTTTCCGGCAAGGGCGCGGGAGGCGGCGGAGGCGCGAGCTTCGCCGGCTCGGGCGGACGCGGCGCAGGCGGCGGAGGCGGCGCGAGCCTTGCCGGCGACGCCGGTG
>NZ_RWKW01000011.1 GCF_003970795.1 Aquibium carbonis
CGTCCGGCCCGTGCCGCCTGGCGCCCGGCATCGGCGGCGTAGTGACCCGCGTCGGCCGCGTAAGCACTGGCGCGGTCCTTCGCGTCGCGAACCGCGTCGGCGGCATCGGCGCCCAGGCGGGACGCCGCATCCGCCACCGAATGGCCCGCATCGGAAACACGGTGCGCGGCGTCGCCGGCGCGCTCGCTCCAGGTAGAGGTGTCGACGCCGTTGCCGTCTCGCGCCTCCAGATAGCCGAGGCCGCCGGCGCCGGTCTGGACGGGCCCGGTGCCGCGGCGCGGCGTGTTGCCGATGACGCCGTCATCCACCGCGCCGTCCGGATAGAAGGCGCTGTCGCCGTCATAGCCGAAGCCGCCATCGTCGGGATAGGGATAGTATTCGCGACGCACCGGCCGGGGACCGGCAAAGAGCCACGCCATCCCGGCGCCGATGAGCGCGAGGCTGAGCGGATTGTCGCGGACCTGGCGACCGAGGTTCGACACGGCGGCGGAGCCGTTCGAGTCGCCCATGTAGCGGAAGACCTCGTCGACCAGCTGGCCGGGCGACATGCGGTCGCGGATCTGCTCGGCGGTGCCGGCCATCCGGGCGCGGACTTCCTCCGCGTGACGTTCGTGTTCTGTCGAGGATTTCATCGCACCTGCTCCTTTGCAACGTCCATGTCACGGCTGACCTGGGCCAGCGTCTTTTCCGGCACCAGCTCCGACGGCGACATGTTGGCCGTGCCGCGGCGAACCAGCATGTAGCCGATCACGGCCACGACCAGTCCGACGAGAAGCGATGCCCAGCCTGCGCCGAGGCCGAGATTGGCCAGGGCGACGACGAGCGCCTGCAGCAGCACCAGAAGCGCGGCCAGAAGCATGACGGCGCCGGCCGCGACCTCCATCAGGCCGGTGCCGGCCTTGCTCATCTTTTCCTGCACCTCGGCGCGCAGAAGCCGCGCTTCGGTGCGGATCAATTCGGCCATCTGGTTGACGAGGTCCGTCACCAGCGTTCCGAGGGGTCGGGGATCCTGCTGGACGCTCATGACATGCCTCCCGTCCGGCTCGAGGGGATCGTGGGCTCGGCGGCGCCGTAAGCACCGGCGGCCGGCGTCGGGCGCGGCCCCTGCGGCGGGCGCGGCGCGCCGGTGCGCGGGCGGGCGTGGTCGTGCTGCGCGGAGGCGCCGGCGAAACGTCCGATCGCGATGCCGGCGAGGACGCTGGCGGCGATGAAGCTGACCGGGTGGCGGCGGCCGAAGTCGCGCACCTTGTCGACCATTTCGCCCGCGGACGCGCCCTGCAGGTTGCGCGACAGGCTTTCCAGCCCCTCGGCGGCCTGACCGACGAGACCGGAGATCGGCCCCATGTCCTTCTTGTCGAGCTCGTCGCGGGCGCTGCGGACGGCGTCGGCGAAGGTCTTCAGCCCGTCGGCCGCCTGATCCTTCAGGGCCTCGCCGCGCTCGCGGATCTCTTCCTGGGCCTCATGCGCCATGGACGAGGCCTGCTCGCCGATCGCCGCGCGAGCCTTGTCGAACTCACGGGCGGCAGCCTGCTTCTCGTCTTCGAAGCGCTCGCGGGCGGCATCGGCGTCGGCGCCGACCCGCGTTTTCGGATCGTTGGTGAAACTGTTCTGATCGTTCATTGATCGCTCTCCTCAAGCAAGTCCGAGAAAGGACAGGATGGCCAGGACCACGACGATCAGGCCGATGACGTAGATGATGGAATGCATGGCGAAATACCTCCGCTGCTGTTCGGTCCGCGTTCAGCTGGAAGAACCTGCGGACGGGAAACCTGTTCCATCGCGCCGGGAAAGTTTCGCCGGCCGGGCGTCGGTGCGGAGATGTCAGAAGGCAACTACGTAAGTGTAGACGCACATAACGGCTCGACGGACGGTTCGCCTTGCGATCCCGACGCGACGGTGCGGCAACGGTAACGGCGGTGTGGCGTCAGGCGGCGACGCTGTCGGCGCCGCCGGCGCCTTCGAGCTGGTCGATGAAGGTTTCCATCCAGATGCCGACGTCGCTCTGCTTCACCCGGTCGAGCAGACGCGCATGCCGGTTCTGCCGCTCCTCCAGCGGCATCCTCAGGGCCAGTTCCATCTTCTCCCCCATCTCCTCGGTGTCGTGGGGGTTGACGATGAGGGCGTCCTCGAGCTCCTCGGCAGCGCCGGCGAACTGGGACAGGACCAGCACGCCAGGATCAGCCGGATCCTGCGCGGCGACGTATTCCTTGGCCACCAGGTTCATCCCGTCGCGGAGCGGCGTGACCAAGCCGACCTCGCTGGAGCGGAACATGGCCGCCAGGCGCGGCCGGGGGACAGGCCGGTGGATGTAGCGGATCGGCACCCAGTCGATGTCGCCGAACTTGCCGTTGATGGAGCCCGACAGGCCTTCCAGCCGCATGCGGATCTCGGCATAGGCGGTGACGTCCTCGCGCGTGGGCGGTGCGATCTGCAGGAAGGTCACCGTCTTCTCGAGTTCGGGGTGCAGGTGCAGCATGCGGGAAAAGGCCTCGAACCGCTCGGGGATGCCCTTCGAATAGTCCAGCCGGTCGACGCCGACGATCTGGCGCTGACGCAGGATGGCGCGCCGCATGTGATCGATGTTGATGTCCTCGAACGTCTTCTCGGCCAGCTCCGTGAACTGGGCGACGTCGATGCCGATGGGAAGCCGAAGCGCGCGCACGGTGCGGCCGCCGCAGCGGATGACGCCGTCGGCGCCCATGGCGTCGGGGATGTTCTCCTCGACGTAGCGGTTGAAGTTGTTGAGGTCCGTCGACGTCTGGAAACCGACCACGTCATATTGCAGCAGCGCCTCGACCAGATAGGCATGGTTCGGGGAGGCGGCGATGATGTCGGCCGGCGGAAAGGGAATGTGGAGGAAGAAGCCCATCTTGTGCCGGCACCCGAGCGCCCGCAGCCGCTCGGCGAAGGGAATGAGGTGGTAGTCGTGCACCCAGACCATGTCGCCCTGCTTGAGGAAGGGCTTGAGCAGGGCGGCGAACTTGCCGTTCACCCGCATGTAGCCCTCGAAATACTGCGGACGGTAGTCGACCAGGTCGACCCGATAGTGGAAGAGCGGCCACAGGACGCTGTTGGCGTAGCCGATGTAATACTGGCTGTAGTCCTCGACGGTGAGGGGCGAGGAAATCACGTCGACGTCGCCGACCCGATCGATGCCGAGCTTCTCGGTCTCGTTTTCCAGCGTGTTGCCGTCCCACCCGAACCAGACGCCGCCCTTGGCCTTCAGCGCGTCGGCGATCGCGACGGCGAGGCCGCCCGACTGCGTGGCCTGGCGCAGGTCCGCCACCCGATTGGACACGACGACTAGACGGCTCATTCCTTTGCTACTCCCGGTGGTATCGATTTCTTTCTTCCCTCTCGGACGTAAGGCTAACTCGACCCGGCCCGTTCCGTTCCGCCCGATGGCGGGCCTGCCATTCCCCTCAACCAGGCATGCAGCGCCGCCGGGTCGGGCATTCGATGGGTGGCGATGGTGGGGCCGCCGCCGATCTTGACGGAGACGCCGTCCCACCGCGGCAAGGCACCGAAGGCGTCTTCATCGGTCACGTCGTCGCCGAAGAAGACGGGTCGACGACCGCGAAAGGGGGCTTCCGCCATGAAGTCGGCGACGAGGTCGCCCTTGGTGCGGCCGCTGAGCTTCAGTTCGGCGACCATCTTGCCTTCGAGAAGCGAGAGGCCGGAGGTGTCGGCGACCGCGCGCGCCAGTTCGCGACAGGCCCGTTCGAGTTCCGGCCGGCGGCGATAGTGCAGCGCCACGGAGGTGCGCTTCGCCTCGACCAGAAGCCCCTCGTGGCTGGCGGCAAACCGGTTCAGCTGCTCGACCACGCGCTCGATGGACTGGCGGTCGGCCTCGACCTGGTGCCGCCGGCCCTGCGGATCGCGTCGCTCGGAGCCGTGCGCGCCGCCCAGCGGCAACCGCAACGGCGACAGGAAAGCGTCGAGGGCATCGATCTCGCGGCCGGACACCACGGCAACCGCCCCGCCGGACATCCGGTGCAGGCGGCTGAGCGCCTCTAGAACCTCGGGGGCGATCCGCACCGCGCGAGGGTCTTCGACGATCTCCGCAAGGGTTCCGTCGAAGTCGAAAAAGAACGCCGTGGAGGACGGCGGAAAGGCCAGCGTCGAAAGGTCGTCGTACAAGGCTCCATTGCTCCTGCTGCACTGCACTATAGCGCCAGCCCGGAGAAATCCAACCCTCCGTTGTGCGTTTTGCGATGGCTACACAATTCTAGCGTGTATCACCGCCGCTGCACAATCCGGTTCGTCCGGGGAAGGCGACCCTCGCCGCCGCCCCGTCGCCCGGCCTTCGGACGGTCCGGCTAGGCGCGATATGCCCATGACCGGAACACGGCTCCGGTCTCGTCGGACCCGACCGGGACCCGGCGCTCGGCCCGACCGAAGGCTTCGGCCAGGCATCGGATGGCGTCCTTGGCCTTGACGAGCGCTTCGGTGGGGCTGGCGTCCGCGGCGTCGAGCGTGATGGTGCCGGTGGCGCCATCCTCGGTGACGAAGCAGATGGGCGTGGCGGCGGCCTCACCCGGCACGATGGCGTCGAGCTCTGGCGAGCGAGTGATCTGGGGCATTCTTTCCTCCTCCCGGATGCGCGGTCAGGCGCATTCCACGGAACGCAGAAGTTGTCTCGCCGTTCCCTGCCGCCATCGAAATTTCGCGGGACGATGTCCGGGCGGACGCCTTCCGAAGGGGGAACTTTTCCGTGCCGCTCGGGTTGAGCAAGGGTGACGGAGCGGAGACCGACCATGCGAAACACGATCTGGACTCGAGCCACGAGCCAGTCGCGGCCTGACCGTGGAACGGCACGCCTGCCCGACGAGCCGGCCATCCGGACGGATTTGCGCAGCGGCGGCGGCGACCCCGCCTCCCCCGCGCCTCACCCTTTCCCTTCGTCGAACGTTTGAGAACCATGGCCACGAACGCAAAGAGAAAGCCGCAAGGCGGCCCGGCGCGCGTTGCGCGGAAGATGACGGACCCGCGGCTTGGGCAACTGGCCGAACGGCGTCTCGCCATCGAGGGGATCGACCCCGAGATCGACGGGGGCCGGTTTCCCGCCAAGGCGGCGCAGGGCTACAGCTTTCCCGTGGAGGCAGACGTCTTCGGCGAAGGGCACGACGTCGTCGACGCGGCGCTGCTGTGGCGGCGCAAGGGCTCGAACCAGTGGACGGAGGTGGCGCTGGAATTCGAGGTCAACGATCGCTGGCGCGGCGAGATCGTGTTCCCGGAGATCGGCGACCACGAATACACCGTGATCGCCTGGCGCGACCTCTTTGCCGGATGGCGACGCGACGTGGACAAGAAGATCAAGGCGCGACAGGCCGTCGCGCTCGAACTCGAGGAGGGCATCGCCCTCGTGCGGGAGGCGGCCCGCGACCCGCGCGAACCCGGCGAAGGCGCCGCGCTGGCGGACTTGCTGGCCGAACTGGATCGGCAGCCCGACGAGGCGGCGCGCCTTGCGCTTCTTCTCGGCGAGGACGCCGCGGCGCTGATGAAGGCGCTGGCGCCGCGCAACAGCCTGACCTGGTACGAGCGCGTTCTCGACGTGATCGTCGACCGCGAACGCGCGGTCTTCGGCGCCTGGTACGAGATGATGCCGCGGTCGCAGTCGTTCGAGCCCGGCCGCCACGGCACCTTCGACGACGTGATCAAGCGCCTGCCCTACGTGAAGGATCTCGGCTTCGACGTTCTCTACTTCACGCCGATCCATCCGATCGGGAAGATCAACCGCAAGGGACCCAACAACACGCTGACGCCGACGGGCGATGACCCCGGCAGCCCCTACGCGATCGGATCCGACGAAGGCGGCCACGACGCGATCCATCCCGAACTCGGCACGATCGAGGATTTCGACCGGCTGGTGGAAGCCGCCGCCGCCCACGACATGGAGATCGCGCTCGATTTCGCCATCCAGTGCGCGCCCGACCATCCCTGGATCAAGGAACATCCGGAATGGTTCGACTGGCGCCCGGACGGGACGATCAAGTTCGCGGAGAACCCGCCGAAGAAATACGAGGACATCGTCAACGTCCACTTCTACCGCGATTCCATCCCGGACCTGTGGCATGCGCTGCGCGACGTGCTGTTCTACTGGATCGGCCACGGGGTGAAGATCTTCCGCGTCGACAATCCGCACACCAAGCCGTTCCCCTTCTGGGAATGGGTGATCGGCGAGGTGAGGAGCCAGCACCCCGACGTGATCTTCCTGTCGGAGGCCTTCACGCGGCCCAAGGTGATGAAGCGGCTGGCCAAGGCCGGCTTCACCCAGTCCTACACCTACTACACCTGGCGAAACCTCGACTGGGAGCTGGAGCAGTATCTCACTGAGCTGACGCAGGAGGAATGCCGCCACTACATGCGGCCGAACTTCTTCGCCAACACGCCCGACATCAACCCGCGCTATCTCCAGACGGCGGGCCGGCCCGGCTTTCGGACCCGCCTGCTGATGGCGGCGACGCTGGCCGGGAACTACGGCATCTACAATGGCTACGAGATCTGCGAAGCCGCCGCGCTGCCGGGCAAGGAGGAATATCTGGACTCCGAGAAGTACCAGCTGCGCGAATGGGACTTCGACCGCCCGGGCCACATCAAGGACGACATCCGCCTGGTGAACCGGCTGCGGCGCGAGCACCCGGCGCTGCGGGACTTCACGTCGCTGCGCTTTCACAAGGTCTCGAACGAGAACGTGCTGTCCTATTCGAAGGGCACGCCGCAATCGGGCAGCTATCTGCTTTTTCACGTCAATCTCGATCCGCACCAAGCCCAGACGTTCCATTTCGAGGTGCCGCTGTGGGCGTTCGGCCTGCCCGACGACGGCGCGGTGAAGGTGCAGGATCTCGTGAATGGAAACAGCTTCGCCTGGGTCGGCAAGAATCATACGCTGACCCTCGACCCCCAAGCCCGGCCCTATGCGGTCTGGCGACTGCTAGGACCGGTGACGACCTGATGAAGAACGCAAGCAATTCGATGGATGGCGCGATCGACCGCAGCCAGCCCGACTGGTATCGCGACGCGATCATCTATCAGGTGCACGTGAAGGCCTTCCAGGATTCGGATGGCGACGGCATGGGCGACTTCGCCGGCCTGATGAAGCGCCTGGACTACATCCAGGATCTCGGCGTCACCGCGATCTGGCTGCTGCCGTTCTATCCCTCGCCGCTGCGCGACGACGGCTACGACATCGCCGACTACCGGTCGATCAATCCGTCCTACGGCACGATGAAGGATTTTCGCGCCTTCGTCGCGGAGGCGCACCGGCGCGGCCTGAGGGTGATCACGGAACTCGTCATCAACCACACCTCCGACCAGCACCCCTGGTTCCAGAAGGCGCGGCAGGCCAAGCCCGGCTCGGCGGCGCGCGACTTCTACGTGTGGAGCGACACCGACACCAAGTTTCCGGAGACGCGGATCATCTTCCTCGACACCGAGAAGTCGAACTGGACCTGGGATCCGGTGGCGGGCGCGTTCTTCTGGCACCGCTTCTATTCGCACCAGCCCGACCTGAACTTCGACAATCCGCGGGTGCTGCAGGAGGTGCTGAAGGTGATGCACCTGTGGCTCGACATGGGCGTGGACGGACTTCGCCTCGACGCGATCCCCTATCTGGTCGAGCGCGAGGGCACCAACAACGAGAACCTGCCCGAGACGCACGTGATCCTGAAGAAGATCCGCGCCGAGCTGGACGCCCACTACACCGACCGCATGCTGCTGGCCGAGGCCAACCAGTGGCCGGAGGACACGCGGCCCTATTTCGGCGACGGCGACGAGTGCCACATGGGCTTCCACTTCCCGCTGATGCCGCGCATCTACATGGCGCTGGCGCAGGAGGACCGCTACCCGATCTCCGACATCATCCGCCAGACCCCCGAGATTCCCGACGGATGCCAGTGGGGCATCTTCCTGCGCAACCACGACGAGCTGACGCTCGAGATGGTGAGCGACCAGGAGCGCGACTACCTCTGGCGCACCTATGCCGAGGATCGCCGCGCCCGCATCAACCTGGGCATCCGCCGCCGCCTCGCGCCGCTGCTGCAGAACGACCGGCGCAAGATCGAGCTTCTGAATTCGCTGCTGATGTCGATGCCCGGCACGCCCATCGTCTACTACGGCGACGAACTGGGCATGGGCGACAACTACTATCTCGGCGACCGCGACGGCGTGCGCACGCCGATGCAATGGTCGGCCGACCTCAACGCCGGCTTCTCGCGCGCCAACCCGCAGCAGCTGTTCCTGCCGGTGATCATGGACGCCATCTACGGCTATCAGGCGGTCAACGCCGAAAGCCAGCAGCAGGACCCGTCCTCGCTGCTGAACTGGATGCGCAAGCTGATCCAGGTGCGCAAGCAGCACTCGGCCTTCGGCCGGGGCACGATGACGCTCCTCTATCCGCGCAACCGCAAGATCCTGGCCTATGTGCGCGAGCACGAGAACGACCGCATCCTGTGCGTGGCCAACCTGTCGCGCCAGGCGCAGGCGGTGGAACTCGACCTGTCGTCGTTCAAGGGCGCGGTTCCGATCGAGCTCACCGGCCGTTCGCCCTTCCCGCCGATCGGCGACCTGCCCTATCTGTTCACGCTGCCGGCCTTCGGCTTCTACTGGCTGTTGCTGGCCGACGAGGCAGAGGCGCCGCGCTGGCACCAGCAGGTGCCGGACGTGCTGCCCGATTTCGTCACGCTCACCACCCGCGACGGCCGTGTCTCCACGGCCCTGTCGGGCGCGGGCGGCAAGCTGCTCGAATCCGAGACGCTGCCGCAGTTCCTGCATCTGCAGCGCTGGTTCGCGGGCAAGGACCGGTCGGTCGAGGCGGCATCGATCAAGCCGCTCGCCGAGATCGACGGCGGCCGCCACATGCTGGCGGAGTGCCACGTGAACCTGGACGGCGAGGTTCAGCGCTACTTAATGCCGCTGTCGGCCCGCTGGGGCGAGGAAAACGTGACATTCGGCGCGCCGACGCTCTCCTACACGCTGGCCAAGCTGCGGCAGGGCCCGCGTTTCGGGGCGCTGGTGGACGCCGCCCACGACGACGGCTTCGGCCAGGCGATCCTGGCGGCGATGAAGGAAGGCGCGGACCTGCCGGTTGCGGGCGGGACCATCCGCTTCGACAACAACGGCCGGCCCGAGATCTATGCCGAGGCCGGAGCGTCGCGGCCGCTCGGCGTGGAACAGTCGAACGTGTCGATCGCCTTTGGCGACACGATCATCTTCAAGATCTACCGCCGGTTGCGCAGCGGCATGCAGCCCGAGGTGGAGATGGCCCGGTTCCTGACCAATGTCGGCGGCTTCGCGCATGCGCCGGGCTATCTCGGCTCGATCGAGCACCAGGCGGATGGCGAGGAGCCGACCGTGCTGGCGACCGCGTTCGAATATGTCCGCAACCAGGGCGACGCCTGGGACATCCTGTCGGCGGCCCTCCAGCGCGATCTGGAAAACGACGACCTGATTTCCAACGCCATGGCCGCGCCGGAGGCCGAGGAAGAACCGTTCTTCTTCCCGCTCAACCTCGGCGCGCTGCTGGGGCAGCGCACGGCGCAGCTTCACCAGGCGCTCGCGACCGACACGGACGACGTTGCGTTCCGCGTCGAAGCGACCACCCGCGCCGACGTCGAGGCCTGGGTGGCCTCGGCGCGGGCCGACCTGGACGCGGCGCTGCGCGCGCTGGACGGCGCCGAGCGCAAGGGCGAGGTCGGCGCCATGATCGACAGCGTGCTGGCGCGCAAGGGCGAGTTCGAGAAGCGGCTGGCGGCCTGTCTCGACCACACGCCATCCGGCGCGCGCTCGCGCATCCATGGCGACTACCATCTGGGCCAGGTGCTGATCGCCGCCGACGACGTGGTGCTCATCGACTTCGAGGGCGAGCCCTATCGCTCCATCGAGGAACGGCGCGCCAAGACCACGCCGCTGGTGGACGTGGCCGGCATGATGCGTTCGATCGACTATCTCGCAGCGGATGTGGTACGACTGCGCGGGCCTCTTGCAATGCCGGCCGACGAGCGTGCGGTCGCCCGCGCCATGCGGTGGCGGGAGGAGACGATCCATGCATTCCTGGACGCCTATCGCAAGACGATCGACGGCTGTTCGACGCACGTCGCCGACGCCGGCTTCGAGCGCGCCCTGCTCGACCTTTTCCAGATCCAGAAGGCGGCCTACGAAGTGAGCTACGAACTTGGCAACCGGCCGTCCTGGGTCGATATCCCTCTGCGGGGTCTTCTCGATCTCCTGGATGCCGATGGAGCCGAAGCATGAACATGGCCAACAAAGGGTCCGCCCCGCCGGCCGGCGATGTCGACGCCATCGTCGCCGCGCGCCACGGCAACCCCTTCGTGGTGCTCGGCATGCATGGCGGGGGCAGCGCGCCCCTGCTGGTCAACGTGTTCGCGCCGGAAGCCGGCGAGGTGGCCGTCATCGATCGCGCCACCGGCAAGGACGTGGCCGCGCTGGCGCGGATTCATCCGGACGGCTTCTTTTCGGGCCCGATCGAGGGTCGGTCCGATCGCTTCGACTACCGCTTGCAGCTCACGGCAGGAGAGCACCGCTGGACGATCGACGATCCCTACTCCTTCGGACCGATCCTCGGCGAACTCGACGAATACCTGATGGGCGAGGGCCGTCACGCCGAACTCTACAAGCGGCTCGGCGCGCATCCCGCCGAGGTCGGGGGCGTTCACGGCACCGTCTTCTGCGTGTGGGCGCCCAATGCGCGCCGGGTCAGCGTCGTCGGGCCGTTCAACAACTGGGACGGCCGGCGCCACCCCATGCGCAACCGCGTCGGCGTGGGCGTCTGGGAGCTGTTCGTTCCGGGCCTTCAGGCCGGCACGACCTACAAATACGAGGTTCTCGGCGTCCACGGCGAGGTTCTGCCGCTCAAGACCGATCCGGTCGGCTTCTTCGCCGAGGAGCCGCCGGCCACCGCCTCCATCGTCAGCGGGCTTCCGCGACACGACTGGAACGACGGGGGCTGGATGAGCCAGCGCGCGGTGCGGCAGGCGACCAACCAGCCGATGTCGATCTACGAAGTCCATCTCGGCAGCTGGCGCCGCGGCGCGGCCAACGAAATCCTCGACTACGACGCGCTGGGAGACCTGCTGATCGACTACCTCCAGGACATGGGCTTCACCCATGTGGAGTTCCTGCCGGTGACCGAGCATCCGTTCACCGGTTCGTGGGGCTACCAGCCGATCGGTCTGTTTGCGCCGACGAGCCGGTACGGTTCGCCCGAAGCCTTCGCGCGGATGGTGGACCGGCTGCACCAGGCCGGCATCGGCGTCATCGTGGACTGGGTTCCGGCGCATTTTCCGTCCGACGAGCACGGGCTGGCGCATTTCGACGGGACGGCGCTCTACGAGCACGAGGATCCCCGTCTCGGCTTCCACCAGGACTGGAACACGCTGATCTACAATTTCGGCCGCACGGAGGTGTCGAACTTCCTCCAGGCCAGCGCGCTCTACTGGCTCGACCAGTATCACGTCGACGCCTTGCGCGTGGATGCCGTCGCCTCGATGCTGTACCTCGACTACAGCCGCAAGCCGGGCGAATGGGTGCCCAACCGCCATGGCGGCAACGAGAACCTCGACGCCGTCGCGTTCCTGCGCGAGACCAACCAGCGCATCGTCGAGCGTCATCCGGGCGCGCTGACCATTGCGGAGGAATCGACGGCATGGCCCGGGGTCAGCCGTCCGGTGGGCGACGGCGGCCTCGGCTTCGACTACAAGTGGAACATGGGCTGGATGCACGACACGCTCGCCTACATGAGCCTCGACCCCGTGCATCGCCGGCATCACCATCACCAGATGACCTTCGGCATGGTCTATGCCTATTCGGAAAAGTTCGTGCTGCCGATCAGCCATGACGAGGTGGTTCACGGCAAGGGCTCGCTTCTCGGCAAGATGCCCGGCGACCGCTGGCAGCGTTTCGCCAATCTCCGCGCCTATCTCGCCTTCATGTGGACCCACCCGGGCAAGAAGCTGATCTTCATGGGCTGCGAATTCGGGCAGGAGCGCGAATGGAACCACGACCAGTCGCTCGACTGGCACCTGCTCGACGATCCCATGCATGCCGGCACGCGGGCGCTGGTTCGCGACCTGAACGCGCTCTACCGCTCCAACGCGGCGCTGCACGAGCTCGACTGCGACCCGCAAGGCTTCGAGTGGCTGGGCGCCGACGACACCGAAAACAGCGTCTATTCCTTCGTGCGCCGCAGCGGCAGCGGAGAACCGGTGGTGGTGGTGTGCAACATGACGCCGGTGCCACGGCCCGGATACCGTGTCGGCGCGCCGCGCCCCGGCTCCTGGTCGGTGCGGCTGAACAGCGACGACGCGGAATATGGCGGCTCCGGCGCGGGGCCAAAGGAACCTGTCAAGGCCAGCCCCGTTTCATGGCATGGCAGGCCACATTCGATGGAGCTCGACCTGCCCCCACTCGCCGTGGTGATTCTCGCTCCGCATCCCTAGGAGCACCATGCGCCGCAACGGACAGATCAAGACGGGCTCCCCCTTTCCGCTGGGGGCCCACTGGGACGGCTCGGGCGTGAATTTCGCCCTGTTTTCCGCCAACGCCACAAAGGTGGAACTCTGCCTCTTCGATGGCGCCGGCCGCCGCGAGATCGAGCGCGTGGAACTGCCCGAGTTCACGCACGAGGTCTGGCACGGCTATCTCCCGGACGTCCGCCCCGGACAATTGTACGGCTACCGGGTGCACGGGCCCTACGAGCCCTCGGCCGGCCACCGCTTCAACCCCAACAAGCTGCTGCTCGACCCCTATGCGCTGGAACTGCGCGGCGACATCCGCTGGCACGACGCCGTGTTCGGCTACCGGATCGGCCATCGGCGCGAGGACCTGTCGTTCGACCAGCGGGATTCGGCCTTCGTCATGCCGAAATGCGTCGTGGTCGATCCGGCCGTGACCTGGGGAAACGACGTGCGGCCCGGCCGCGCCTGGCACGACACGATCATCTACGAAGCCCATGTGAAGGGCATGACCGCGCTGAACCGCGATCTGCCGGAACAGTATCGCGGCACCTTCACCGGGCTGGCCGATCCGCGCACGATCGACCATCTGGTGAAGCTCGGCGTCACCGCGGTGGAGCTGATGCCCACGCAGGCCTTCTTCGACGACCGGCATCTGATCGAACGCGGCCTTTCCAACTACTGGGGCTACAACACGATCGGCTTCTTCGCGCCGGCCACCCGCTTCATCGCGCCCGGCGCCGGCATCCACGACTTCAAGCTGATGGTGCGCCGGCTGCACGAGGCCGGCATCGAAGTGATCCTCGACGTGGTGTACAACCACACCGCCGAAGGCAACCAGATGGGGCCGACGCTCTCCTTCCGCGGCATCGACAATGCCAGCTACTACCTGCTCGGCGATGATCCGCGCTATTATTTCGACACCACCGGCTGCGGCAACACGGTCAACCTGCGCAACCAGCGCGTTCTGCAGATGGTGATGGATTCGCTGCGCTACTGGGTGCAGGACTGCCATGTCGACGGCTTCCGTTTCGACCTGGCGAGCTCGCTCGGCCGCGACCGCGACAGCTTCGACCAGAACGCGGTCTTTCTCGACGCGGTGCGCCAGGACCCGGTGCTGTCGATGGTCAAGCTGATCGCCGAGCCGTGGGACACGGGCAACGACGGATACCAGCTCGGCAACTTTCCGCCGATGTGGGCGGAGTGGAACGACCAGTACCGGGACACCACCCGCGCCTTCTGGAAGGGCGACGACGGCATTGCCTCCGACCTGGCCGGGCGGCTTCTCGGGTCGGCCGACTGTTTCGAGAAGCGCGGGCGCCGGCCGTGGGCGAGCGTCAACTTCGTGACCGCCCATGACGGTTTCACGCTGATGGACCTCGTCAGCTACAACGACAAGCACAACGAGGCGAACGGCGAGGAGAACCGGGACGGCCACTCGCACAACCTGTCCTGGAACTGCGGCGTGGAAGGCGAAACGGACGACGAGGAGATCCTCGAACTGCGCGACCGGATGCGCCGGAACCTCGCCGCCACGGTGCTCCTGTCGCAAGGGACGCCGATGATCCTCATGGGCGACGAAATCGGCCGGACGCAGCACGGCAACAACAACACCTATTGCCAGGACACCGAGATGAACTGGCTGCGCTGGGGCGAGGATGTCGCGGAGCGCGACCAGGCCTTCTTCGAGTTCATGCGCAAGCTCATCCGGCTTCGCCACCAGCAGCCGCTGCTGCGCCAGCGGTACTTCCTGCATGGCGAACCGCGCCCCACTGGCGCGAGCGGTGTCTGCTGGCTTCGCGCCGACGGCGAGCAGATGACGGACGAGGACTGGCACCAGCCGCACACCCGCGCCTTCGCCATGCTTCTGTTCACGACGGAGCAGAAACTGCTGATCGTGTTCAACGCGCATTACGAGGACATCGACTTCGCCCTTCCCGAGGCGTTCGCGACCGGATGGCGGCGGCTTCTCGACACGGCCGACCCCGGCGCCGAAGACGCGGCGATCGATGGCGGGTTTACGGCTCGCAGCCGGGCGCTGATGCTTCTGGAGACCACGGCTTGACGGGCGGCAGGCCCCCTCGCGCCCTGCCGCCGCTGTCGTGGGGGGCCGAGCATACGGGCGACGGGGCGGTGCGCTTCCGGCTCTGGGCGCCGGGGCTCGACGCCCTGACGCTGCGGCTCGGCGGCGAGGACCGGCCGATGACGCGCGGACGCAACGGCTGGTTCGAGCACGTCGCCGACGGGATCGCGCCGGGCACGGCCTATGCCTACGTCCTGCCGGACGGAATGGCGGTTCCCGACCCGGCCGCGCGCGCGCAGGCAAGCGACGTGCACGGGCCGTCCCTCGTGGTCGATCCGGCCACCCATCGCTGGACCGCGCCGGACTGGACGGGCCGGCCCTGGGAACAGGCTGTCATCTACGAGCTGCATGTCGGCACGTTCACCGAGGCAGGCACGTTCGAAGCCGCCATCGAGAAGCTGGACCACCTGGCGGACCTCGGCGTCACCGCGATCGAACTCATGCCGGTGGGGCAGTTCTCAGGCGATCGCGGCTGGGGCTACGACGGTGTCTTGCCCTATGCGCCGCACCGGGCCTATGGCGGCCCGGACGGCCTGAAGGCGCTGGTGGACGCGGCCCACCAACGCGGCCTGATGGTTCTGCTGGACGTGGTCTACAATCATTTCGGGCCGGACGGGAACTACATCTCCCTTTACGCGCCGGACTTCTTCCGCGCCGGGAAGCACACGCCCTGGGGACCGGCGATCGCGTTCGAGGCCGAGCCGGTCCGGCGCTTCTTCGTCGAGAACGCGCTCTACTGGCTCGCGGAGTACCGTCTCGACGGCCTGCGGCTCGACGCGGTCGATCATGTCGCCGACGACCTGCTGGTCGAGATCGGACGGCGCGTGCGCGAGACGTTTCCGGACCGCCACATCCACCTGACGACGGAGGACAACCGCAACGTCACCTTCCTGCACCAGCGCGGCGAGACCGGCACGGTGCCGGGCTTCACCGCGGAATGGAACGACGACTTCCACAGCATCGCGCACGTGATCGCGACCGGCGAGACGGACGGTTATTTTGCCGACTTCGCCGACGATCCGGCCGGCAAGCTCGCCCGCGCCCTGGCGGAGGGCTTTGCCTATCAGGGCGAGGTGTCGCCGCAATGGGGCCGGCCGCGCGGCGAGCCTTGCGCGCACCTGCCGCCGACCGCCTTCGTCGATTTCCTGCAGAACCACGACCAGGTGGGCAACCGGGCCTTCGGCGAGCGCCTGCCCGCCCTCGCCTCGCCCGACATGCTGCGGGTGCTGACGGCGATGCTGCTGCTGTCGCCGCACATCCCGCTGCTGTTCATGGGCGAGGAGTTTTCCGAGGATCGGCCGTTCCTGTTCTTCACCGATTTTCGCGGCGATCTCGCGAAAGCGGTGACCGAAGGCCGGCGGCGCGAATTCGCGACGTTCGCGGCCTTTCGCGACGGGGAAGCGGCGCGGCGCATTCCCGACCCCAACGACCCCGGGACGTTCCTCGCGTCCAAGCTCGACTGGACGAAGCCCGGCCTCGGACGCGGGCGGATCCGGCTCGACCAGATCCGCCGGCTGCTCGCGACAAGGCGCGAAACCATCGCGCCGCTGCTGGCCTCGGCGCGCGGCCACAGCGGAACCATCCGCGACGCCGCCGAGGGTGTGGTGGCGGTCGACTGGAGGCTCGGCGGCGCGAGGCTGAGCCTGCGCGCCAATCTTTCCGGCACGACGCGCAGCGCACCGGGGCTCGATGCACCGGTTCTCTTCGCCGAACCGGCGGAGACGATGGCCGTCCTGGCCGACCGGGTGGAGATGCCGCCCGTTTCGATCGTGGTTGGCCTTGCTCCGCAGGGAGAAGCGGCAACGCGCGCCGAGGGCTGATCGCCGGCTCCTGTTTCCCCGTCGCCACCGATGCGCTAAGGGACCAGATCGAGAGAAATGCGCGCAGTCCGAGGAGCCCCCCATGAAAGGCGTCACCGTCGTCAGCCACCCGCTTGTCCAGCACAAGCTCACCATCATGCGCAAGAAGGAGACCTCGACGGCGAGTTTCCGGCGGCTGCTGCGCGAGATTTCGCTGCTTCTGGGATATGAGGTGACGCGCGAGCTGGAACTGACGACGACCACCATCGAAACGCCGCTGCAGACGATGGAGGCGCCGACGCTGGAAGGCAAGAAGCTGGTCTTCGCCTCGGTGCTTCGCGCCGGCAACGGCCTGCTCGAAGGGCTTCTCGACCTCGTGCCGGCGGCGCGCGTGGCCCATGTCGGGCTCTACCGCGACCACGACACGCTGGAGGCGGTCGAGTATTTCTTCAAGGCTCCGAGCGACCTCGGCGACCGTCTGGTCATCGTGGTCGACCCGATGCTGGCCACCGCCAATTCCGCGATCGCCGCAATCGACAAGCTGAAGGAGCGCGGCGCCACGAACATGCGCTTCCTGTGCCTGCTGGCCGCGCCGGAAGGGCTCGAGCGCTTTACCGCCGCGCATCCCGACGTGCCGGTGTTCACCGCCTCGATCGACGAGAAGCTGAACGAGAAGGGCTACATCGTGCCCGGTCTCGGCGACGCGGGCGACCGCATGTACGGCACCAAGTAGACCCCGGCGCAAACGCTTCGTTCACCATGCGCAGCGCAAGCCTGCGCGGATGGTGGCGAGCTTAAACCGCCTTCAACACAAAGCCTCCAGGGTTCGCCGCGGAGGTTTTCGATGAAGAGACTGCTGCTTGCCCTCTGCGCGATCGTGGCCGCCGCCACCGCGGTGCCGCTCGTCTACCAGTCAGATCCCGAGCGGTTCCACGACATGGCGTCCTGGGCGCTGCGCCCGGCCGAGCCGGAGCCGGTTCCGGTGGTCATGCTGGCGTCGCCGCGCGAGACGGGCGTGCGGCAGCTGACGGGCCGGCGCATCGAGATCCCGATCGATCGCCGCGGCCATTTCAGCGCGGAGTTCCGCGTCAACGGCACGCGGCTCGACGCCATGATCGACACCGGCGCGACGCTGGTGGCGATCAACCGGAGCACGGCGGCGCGCATCGGCCTGAACCTCATGGCGAAGGACTTCGTCTACAAGGTCGACACCGCCAACGGGCCGGCCCTGGCCGCCGCCGCCGTGATCGACAGCCTGCAGATCGGCCGCATCCGCCTCGACGGCGTGGAGGCCGTGGTGCTGGAGGACAAGTCGCTGAAGCAGACGCTGGTGGGCATGAGTTTCCTCAACCGGCTGTCCGCCTTCCGCGTCGAGCGCGGAACCCTGCTGCTGGAGCAGTAGACGGCGGGTCGCCGCCGCCCGCCCCCTCGCTTCGCGCCCGGGGTCGCGGTAAGGACGGCTCTCCTGGAGAAAGCCGCCGATGAAGGACAAGGTCAAGTTCGTGTTCAGACGGCGGGCGCCGATCGGCGCGCCGCCTGGCACCCTCATCCGCGACGAGCGCGCCTCGCCGACGTCGATCCGCATGATCGTGGTGGAGGACGATCACGTCGAAACCACCGCGAACGCCACGGTGGCGCAGGTGCGCGAGGCGCTGGGTTCGAGCAAGCGCGTCTGGGTGGACGTCACCGGGCTTGCCGACCTCGAGCTCCTGGGCGCGGTCGGCGAACTGTTCTCGCTCGATCCGCTCGCGCTGGAGGACATCACCAACACCAACCAGCGGCCCAAGGTCGACACCTACGAAAGCCATGCGCTGATCGTGGTGCACATGTTCGACGGCGTGACCGTGCGCTCCAAGGAACAGTTCTCGATCCTGTTCGACGAGCGGCACGTGGTGACCTTCCAGGAGCGGCCGGGCGACTGCCTGCAGCCGGTGCGCAAGCGCCTGCAGGGCGCCAACGGGCGCATGCGCAAGAGCGGCGCGCCCTATCTGGTCTATGCGCTGCTGGACACCATTCTCGACGCCTATTTCCCGATCCTGGAAAGGATCGGCGAGGAGCTGGAGGAACTGGAAGACCGCATCACCCAGGATCCGCAGCCGGCGGATGTCGGCCGGCTGCACCAGCTCAAGCGCGAACTGCTGGTGGTGAAGCGCGCGCTGTGGCCGTCGCGGGAAATGCTGTCGGCGATGTCGCGCGAGGACCTCGGCCTGATCCCCACCGAGGTGCAGCACTATCTGCGCGACACCTATGACCATGCCATCCAGCTGATCGACCTGGTGGAGACCTACCGCGAACTCGCCACCGGCCTGCTCGACCTCTATCTCTCCAGCGTGTCGACCCGCATGAACGAGGTGATGAAGGTGCTGACGATCATCTCCACCATCTTCATTCCGCTCGGCTTCCTGGCCGGGGTCTGGGGCATGAACTTCCATGCCGACTCGCCGTGGAACATGCCCGAACTCGGCTGGCGCTATGGCTATCCCGCGGCGCTCCTCGTCATGTTCAGCATCGCCTGCGGCCTGCTCTTCCTGTTCTGGCGCAAGAAGTGGATCTGACCGGCCGGACGCGCCGGCACCGCCCGGCGGGCGCCGGTCTCCCGGGAAATTGCCGCTGGCAATCAAACGTGTTTTGCACTATATGCGCCGCACATCTCGCATTTCGCGTCATGTGTACATGGCCCCTGCTGGACGACATCCCGGCCGCGGGCGACCCGTTTTCCTGATCCAACAACAGAAAGGACCAGCACGATGTCGGTAACTGCCGAGCGCAAGCAGGAGCTTGTCAAGGAATTCGCGACCAAGCAGGGCGACACCGGTTCTCCGGAAGTCCAGGTTGCCGTTCTCTCCGAGCGCATCAAGAACCTGACCGAGCATTTCAAGGGCCACGCGAAGGACAACCATTCCCGCCGCGGCCTTCTCAAGATGGTGTCCCAGCGCCGCAGCCTCCTCGACTATCTGAAGGGGAAGGATGAGGCCCGCTACAAGACGCTGATCGAGAAGCTCGGCCTGCGTCGCTGACGAACGTCCGGCCGGCGGCGCCAACGGGTGCCGCCGGCCGGTTCATTGGGCAGGGCTGACAGCCCGCCCGCCCGGTTTCCATCGCGCAAGGCGACCGTGGAAACCGCCCATGGCCAGGTCATGGGGCAGGATTGCAGGACGCTCGCGCGGAGATCGCGCCGGATCATCGAGCCTCCCGTTGTCTTGCCCATGGCTCGGCCCAACGAAGCCACAGGGGGAAAGGCCGCCCGCGCGGACTGCGCGGCCCCTTTCCGCACAGAAAGACGAAACATGTTCAATCACCACAAAGTGGAAATCGAGTGGGGCGGCCGTCCGCTCATCCTGGAAACCGGCAAGATCGCGCGCCAGGCCGATGGCGCGGTGCTCGCGACCTATGGCGAGACCGTCGTGCTCGCGACCGTCGTCTCGATGAAGGAGCCGAAGCCCGGCCTCGACTTCTTCCCGCTGACCGTCAACTACCAGGAAAAGACCTTCGCCGCCGGCAAGATCCCCGGCGGCTTCTTCAAGCGTGAAGGCCGGCCGAGCGAGAAGGAGACGCTGACCTCGCGCCTCATCGACCGCCCGATCCGCCCGCTCTTCGCCGAAGGCTACAAGAACGACACCCAGATCATCGTCACCGTGGTCCAGCATGACCTCGAGAACGATCCCGACGTGCTTGCGATGGTCGCGACCTCCGCGGCACTGACGCTCTCGGGCGTGCCCTTCATGGGTCCGATCGGCGGCGCGCGCGTCGGCTACATCGGCGGCGAGTACGTGCTGAACCCGCACATCGACGAGATGCCGGAATCGAAGCTCGACCTGATCGTCGCCGGCACCTCCGACGCCGTGATGATGGTGGAGTCCGAAGCCCATGAACTCACCGAAGAGGTGATGCTCGGCGCGGTGATGTTCGGCCACAAGGCCTTCCAGCCGGTGATCGACGCCATCATCAAGCTCGCCGAAGTGGCCGCCAAGGACCCGCGCGACTTCACCGCGCCGGATTATTCCGAGCTCGAGGCCGAGATGCTGAAGATCGTCGAGGACGAGCTTCGCGCCGCCTACAAGAACACCGACAAGCAGGCCCGCTATGCCGCCGTCGACGCGGTGAAGGCCAAGGTCAAGGCCGCCTTCGCGCCCGCCGAGGGCGAGGCGGCGAAGTGGACGTCCGAGCAGATCGGCACCGTGTTCAAGGAACTCCAGGCCAAGATCGTGCGCTGGAACATCCTCGACACCAAGAGCCGCATCGACGGCCGCGATCTCGCCACCGTCCGCCCGATCGTCTCGGAAGTCGGCATCCTGCCGCGCACGCACGGCTCGGCGCTGTTCACCCGCGGCGAGACGCAGGCGATCGTGGTCGCCACGCTCGGCACCGGCGAGGACGAGCAGTTCATCGACGCGCTGACGGGCACCTACAAGGAAACCTTCCTGCTCCACTACAACTTCCCGCCCTTCTCGGTCGGCGAGACCGGCCGTGTCGGGTCGCCCGGCCGTCGCGAGATCGGACATGGCAAGCTGGCCTGGCGCGCCATCCATCCGGTGCTGCCCGCCGCCGACCAGTTCCCCTACACGCTGCGCGTCGTCTCCGAGATCACCGAGTCCAACGGCTCGTCCTCGATGGCGACCGTCTGCGGCACCTCGCTGGCGCTGATGGACGCGGGCGTGCCGCTGGCCAAGCCGGTGGCCGGCATCGCCATGGGCCTGATCCTCGAAGGCGACCGCTACGCGGTGCTCTCCGACATTCTCGGCGACGAGGATCACCTCGGCGACATGGACTTCAAGGTGGCCGGCACGCAGGACGGCATCACGTCGCTGCAGATGGACATCAAGATCGCCGGCATCACCGAGGAGATCATGAAGGTCGCGCTCGAGCAGGCCAAGGGTGGCCGCACGCACATTCTCGGCGAGATGGCCAAGGCCATCACCACGGGCCGTTCGGAGCTGGGCGAGTTCGCACCGCGCATCGAGGTGATGAACATCCCGACCGACAAGATCCGTGACGTGATCGGCGCGGGCGGCAAGATCATCCGCGAGATCGTCGAGAAGACCGGCGCCAAGATCAACATCGAGGACGACGGCACGGTCAAGATCGCCTCTTCGAACGCCAAGGAAATCGAGGCGGCGAAGAAGTGGATCCACACCATCGTGGCCGAGCCGGAAGTGGGCGAGATCTACGAGGGCACGGTCGTCAAGACCGCCGACTTCGGCGCCTTCGTCAACTTCTTCGGCCCCAAGGACGGTCTCGTCCACATCTCGCAGCTGGCCTCCGACCGCGTCCAGAAGACCACCGACGTGGTCAAGGAAGGCCAGAAGGTCTACGTCAAGCTGATGGGCTTCGACGAGCGCGGCAAGGTTCGCCTCTCGATGAAGGTCGTCGACCAGGCGACCGGCAAGGAAATCGTCCGCGAGAAGAAGCAGGACGGCGACGAAGACGCCGCCTGATCCTTTTCGGATCGACGAAACGGGACGGGCGCGCCTTCGGGTCGCGCCCGTTTTCGCGTGGCGGCCCGCCTGATCCGCACGAAGGCGGATCAGGCGGACCGTCGTGCCACCAACTCGAAACATGGCCTCGATGACGATGACCGACGACGCGCTCAAGACCCTGTCCCACCCGTTCGAGGCGGGCCTGCTCGAAGCGCCCGGCCGCCGCGCGCTGTTTCTCGGCGCGCGTGCCGGCTTGCGCCTGCCGCGATCGATGGATCTCGAGCTCCTGGCCGTGCAGGGCTTTCGCCCGGACGTTCTGGCGCTGGAGAAGGCCGGCTTCACGGTGAAGCCGCGCGCGGAGGGGACAGGCTATGATCTGGCCCTCGTGCTGCTCGGCCGCCATCGCGGCCAGAACGAGGCCTGGCTGCGCGAGGCCTTCGGGCGCACGCGCGAAGGCGGGCTGGTGGTAGCCGCCGGCGGCAAGACGGAAGGCGCAGACAGCCTGCGCAAGCGCTTCGAGGGCGTGCTGACGCCTGCGGGCCACATGCCGAAGCACCACGGCGTCGTGTTCTGGTTCGAGCGGCCGTCGGACGAGCAGCTGGCGACCGCGCCCTTCATGACAGCTGGACCGGCCGACCGGGTCGACGGCCGGTTCCTCACCGCGCCGGGCATGTTCTCGCATGAGCGCATCGACCCGGCCTCGAAGCTGCTGGCCGACAACCTGCCGGCGGCGATCAAGGGGCGGGTGGCCGATTTCGGCGCGGGCTGGGGCTATCTGTCGTCGGAGATCCTGAAGCGCGCCGAAGGCCTGACGGCACTCGACCTGCATGAGGCGGACTTCGAGTCGCTGGAGGCGGCGAAGGCGAACCTGGCGGGTCTGACCGGCGATGCGCCGATCGGGTACCACTGGCGCGACCTGCTGCAGGAGCCGGTGGCGCGGCAGTACGACCTGATCGTCATGAACCCGCCGTTCCACCAGGGCCGGGCGGCCGAGCCGGCGATCGGGCAAGGCATGATCCGCGCCGCATCGGCCGCGCTGAAGCCGGGCGGCCGGCTGATGATGGTGGCAAACCGGGGGATGCCCTACGAGCCGGTTCTGGCCGCCGCCTTCGCCGCGACCGGCGAAACCTGCCGCGACGACCGCTTCAAGGTGCTCTGGGCGAAGCGGTAGCGCCGTTCGGCCGCCGCCGCCGTGCGTCAGTGTATGGCGAACGAGGGCAGTTCCACGGCTTCGCCGCCGCGGATGACCAGCGGGCCCGGCCGGCCGTAGAGATAGCCCTGGAACACGTCGCAGCCGGCGGCGCGCAACAGCACCGCCTGGTTTTCGGTTTCCACGCCTTCCGCGATGGTGCGCACGCCGAGCGCCCGCGACAGGCCGACGATGGTCGAGACGACCGCGCCGCCATTGTCCTTCTCGATGCGGCTGACGAAGGACTTGTCGATCTTCAGCTTCTGGAACTGGAAGTCGATGAGATAGGACAGGTTGGAATAGCCCGTGCCGAAATCGTCGACCGCAACCGAGATGCCGATCGCCGAGAGCTGGCGCAGCATTTCAGCGGCGCGCTCCTTGTCCTGCATCATCGCCGTCTCGGTCACTTCGAGTTCCAGCCGCTTCGGATCGAGCCCGGTCTGTTCCAGCACCGACTGGACGAAGCGGACGAAATCCCTGGTCATGAACTGGACCGGCGAGATGTTCACCGCCACGAAGCAGTCGTCGGGCAGGCAGTGCGCATCCTCGCAGGCCTTGCGCAGGACCCATTCGCCGATCGGGCCGATCATGCCCGTCTCCTCGGCGATCGAAATGAACTCCATCGGCGGGATGGAGCCGCGCTCCGGGTGGTTCCAGCGCAGCAACGCCTCGTATCCGACGACACGCCCCTTCAGCAGATCCATCTGCGGCTGGTAGTGGAGATCGAAATCGCCGCGCTGGAAGGCCACGTTGAGCTCCGATTCGAGCCATTGGCGGTAGTCGGCGACCTGTCCCATCGTGTCCTGGAAAACCGCCCAGTTGCCGACGCCGTTGGCGCGGGCGTTCTGCAGGGCCAGGTTGGAACGGCGCAGCAGCTTGATGGCGTCCTGGCCATCCTTGGGCATGGCGACCAGCCCGACCGAGAGGTTGACGGTCTGCTGGTGGGTGGGGAGCTTGTAGGGCTTGCTCATTTCCTCGAGCATGCGCTCGACCATCCGGTCGATGCGGTCGACGACCTTGCTTTCGGGCACGAGGACGATGAATTCACCGGCGCCGATGCGTCCGAGCTCCAGTCCCGCCGGGAAGTGCTTCTTCAGGCGGCGGGCAAAGACGCGGATCAGCTGGTCGCCCTGGCTGTAGCCGATCGCCTCGTTGATCTGCTTGAACCGGTCGATGTCGAGGTCGATCAGGTAGACCGGTTCGCCGGTGCGCACGGTGCTGGCGGCGGCCTCGGCGATCTTGCCGATCATGGCATTGCGGGAGTGGAAACCGGACAGCTTGTCGACCTGCGTCTCCTGGAAGACGTAGTTGGCCGATTCGTCGACGCCGGCGAAGAAGGAGAGCGCCGTTCCGGCCGCCGCCAGGGCGCAAAGGGCCGCGATGACCCCGCCGAGAATCCCCGGGTCCAGCCGCGTCATGTTGTCGAGCAGGCCGAATTTCAGCGCCCAGATGCCCAGCAAAAGGCTTCCAAGCCCCGCCGCCGCGATCGTGATCAACCTGAAGACCGGCGTCCTGGTGGGGTTGCTTGCCGCAGCCATACCCAATTCCTCAATTTCGACCGAACCCTAGTCCGGTGTCACTGAAGTTTCGGTGCAGGGCACGTCTAAATGTTTAGCGATTGGCGCGAATGCGACAGGCACGCGGTGGTTCAATCGGCCTTCTTGAGCTCGTCGAGCGCCGGCATCGAGACGATGTGATAGCCGCTGTCCACGTAGTGGACCTCCCCGGTGACGCCCGACGCGAGGTCGGAGAGGAGATAGAGCGCCGAGCCGCCGATCTCGTCGATGTCGACCGTGCGCCGCAGCGGCGCATTGCGCGCCTGGTAGGCGAACATGTGGCGGGCGTCGGCAATGCCCGCGCCCGCGAGCGTGCGCACCGGACCGGCCGAAAGCGCGTTGACGCGGATGCCCGAGGGTCCGAAGTCGTTGGCGAGGTAGCGGACGCTCGCCTCCAGCCCGGCCTTGGCGACGCCCATGACGTTGTAGTTGGGCATCACCCGCACGGAGCCGGCATAGGTCAGCGTGAGGAGCGAACCGCCGCCCGACATCAGCTCGGCCGCCCGCCGCGCCACCTCGGTGAAGGAAAAGCAGGAGATCACCATGGTGCGCACGAAATTGTCGCGCGTGGTGTCGGCGTAGCGGCCCTTGAGCTCGTTCTTGTCGGAGAAGCCGATGGCGTGGACGAGGAAATCCATGCCGCCCCATTCGTCCTTCAGGGCACCGAACACGGCGTCCATGGAGGCGGTGTCCTCGACGTCGCAAGGCAGGACGAGGCTCGCGCCAAGCGATTCGGCGAGCGGCTTGACCCGGCGGCCGAAGGCATCGCCCTGGTAGGTGAAGGCCAGTTCCGCGCCCTGCGCGGCAAGCTTCCTGGCGATGCCCCAGGCGATCGAATGGTCGTTCGCGACGCCCATCACGAGCCCGCGCTTGCCCTTCATCAGATCCTGCATGACCGGTGTGCCTTAAGCGTGACGCTGGAAGACGAGCGTGGCGTTGGTGCCGCCGAAGCCGAACGAATTGGACAGGACGGTGTCGAGCTTCGCGTCGTCGATCCGCTCGCGCACGATCGGGACGCCCTCGAATTCGGGATCGAGCGTCTCGATATGGGCGCTCTTGCCGATGAAGCCCGCCTGCATCATCAGGATCGAGTAGATCGATTCCTGCACGCCGGCCGCGCCCAGAGAATGGCCCGTCAGCGACTTGGTGGACGAGATGTGGGGGATCCGGTCGCCGAAGACCTCGCGGATCGCGCCGATCTCGCGCTGGTCGCCGACCGGCGTCGAGGTGCCGTGCGTGTTGATGTAGTCGACCGGGCCATCGACGGTGGCGATCGCCTGCTTCATGCAGCGAACCGCGCCCTCGCCGGACGGCGCGACCATGTCGTAACCATCGGACGTCGCGCCGTAGCCGACCACCTCGGCATAGATCTTCGCGCCGCGCGCCCTGGCATGCTCGAGTTCCTCGAGCACGAGGACGCCCGCGCCGCCCGCGATGACGAACCCGTCGCGGTCGACGTCATAGGCCCGGCTGGCGACGGCCGCGCGGTCGTTGTACTTCGACGACATCGCGCCCATGGCGTCGAACAGGTTCGACATCGACCATTCGAGATCCTCGTGGCCGCCGGCGAACATGACGTCCTGCTTGCCCCACTGGATGAGCTCGTAGGCGTTGCCGATGCAATGCGCCGAGGTGGAGCAGGCCGAGGAGATGGAGTAGTTCACGCCGTGGATCTTGAACCAGGTGGCGAGCGTCGCCGAGGCGGTCGACGACATCGCCTTCGGCACGGCGAAGGGTCCGATGCGCTTGGGGCTGTTGTTCTTGTTGGTGATCTCGGCCGCGTCGACGATGGTGCGGGTCGACGGACCGCCCGAGCCCATCACGATGCCGGTGCGCTCGTTGGTGATGTCGCCCTGCTCCAGGCCGGAATCCCGGATGGCCTGTTCCATGGCCACGTGGTTCCAGGCGCCGCCCTTGGACAGGAATCGCATGGCGCGGCGGTCGACCAGCTCGGTCGGATCGAGCGTCGGCCGGCCCCAGACCTGGCAGCGGAAGCCGTGCTCGGCGAAGGAATCCGAAAAGCTGATGCCGGAGCGCGCGTCGCGCAGCGACGCCTCGACCTCCGCCGCATCGTTGCCAATCGAGGACACGATCCCCAGCCCGGTCACGACCACTCGTCTCATGATGGTTTCCTTCTCGCCGTGTTGTCTCGCGACGCCGCCGCGGCGGCTCACCGCGATCGTGTCAGGCCGCACTCTGCTTGGACAGGCCGACCTTCAGGTCGGATGCGTGATAGATGGTCTCTCCATCTGCCTTTAGCCAGCCGTCGGCGATGCCGAGCACCAGGCGGCCCCGCATGACGCGCTTGAAGTCCACGCCATATTCGACGAGCTTCACCGAGGGCGTGACCATGCCCTTGAACTTGACCTCGCCCGTCGACAGCGCCATGCCCTTGCCCGGCTCGCCCAGCCAGCCGAGATAGAAGCCGGTCAGCTGCCACATGGCATCGAGCCCCAGGCAGCCCGGCATGATCGGATTGCCGATGAAGTGGCAGGGAAAGAACCAGAGGTCGGGCCGGATGTCGAATTCGGCGCGGATGTAGCCCTTGCCATGTTCGCCGCCGGTCTCGCTGATGTCGGTGATGCGGTCGAACATCAGCATGGGCGGCGCGGGCAGCTGCGCGTTGCCGGGTCCAAACAGGTCTCCCCGGGCGCAGGCCAGAAGGTCCTCGTAGCCGTAGCTGGATTTCTGCGCCGCCATGTGTCCCTTCCCTTCGTCGCCGGCTTCCTGCCGATCAGATAGCGTTTTGCCCGTGCCGCTGCAAATCGTTGCCTGCGCTTATCGCGATGCCGACCGGGGGTCAATGCGGGCGCCGGTTCCGTCGGGTGCCGGCGGCGGCGAGATCGGGGGTTTTCCAACGAGAGACCGATCGCGGCCATGCTTGACAGCGCGCGACACGTATCGTTCGCTGGCGGGGCGGGAGCGGGGACGTTCGATGGACGCAGCGAGTTCTGGCGCGATGGGGCCGTCCGGCGGAGACCTCGGCAAGGGGTGGGGCTGGACGCCGCCGCTCGCCTGGGTGGCGCTGACGATGCTTCTCGCGGCGAGCGGCGTTTATTCCACGCTGCCGCATGCGTGGAACCCGTCGCTGCCGGCGTTCCTGACCACCTATCTCCAGGCGAGCCTGGGCGTCTCGGTGGTGAACATCCTCTGGGGCGGATGGATCCTGGCGGCCGCCCATTCCCGCTCACGCGCCCTGCGGCGCGGTTTCCTCGCCTGGCAATCGTTCAACATCGTCGCCGTGGCGGCATCGGTGGGATACACCGGCTTCGTGGCCGAGTTCGTCACGACGGCCTCCAGCGTGTTCCTTCCGCTGATGGAGTTCGCGGTCGGCATCGCGCTGATCGTCTATGCCCGGCGGCTTCCCGACGCTCCGGCGCCGGCCGTGCCAGCGCCCGTTCCGGCGACGGCGGGACGCAAGCCCTCCGCCGCGCTCTACCTCGTCAACGGCGTGATCGGCGGGATCGTCGGCGCGATCCTCGGCGGCGTCGCGGGCTTCCCGTTCGGCGCTCTTCTGGCGGACGTCCTCGACATCTCGTGCTTCGAGGGCGGCTGCGGATACTTCGCGGCGGCGATCGGGCTCCTGCTCATCCTCGTCGGCCTCGTCGCCGGGATCGTGGTGGCGGTGATGCGCACCCGCCGGGCGGCGCGGCGGCCACCCGCCTGATGCTGCGGGCGTCACATTCGCGTGTAGCGATTGAAGCCGGCCGGCCATGGCCTTACATCGGCGGGGACGATAGACTTGGCCGCGGCAATGATCCGGGGCAGCAGGCGTGATACGGTTCTTCTTTCGATTTCTGTCGGTGGTGTCGCTGGCCGTGGCCGTCATTCTGGCCGTCATCGACGCCACCCGGTCGATCGCGGCATCGGAACTCGTCCTGACCCCACTCGGCACGAGCTGGTTCGCCGTCTCGCCCGAAACGCTGAACCTCGCCCAGGCCGTCGTTCAGCGCCACGTGTTTCCGGCCTTGTGGGATCCGATCCTCGTGACGATCCTGACCTTGCCCGGCTTCGTGGTCTTTCTGGCGCTGGCGCTGCTGTTCTACATGATCGGACGCAGACCGGCGCGCCGCTTCGGCAGGGTGGGCGCCTGACGCGGACCCGCCCGATGGTTCAAAGGAGCTGACACAGAATGTTCTTCCTCGGCGATCTCCTCAACAAGAAGCAGACGATGCCCAAGCCGGAGGACGCGCTTCGCGGCCGCGACGCGCCGCTGCCCACCGCGCGGGTTCACGACGTCAACGGCCGGCCCCTGAAAGGCCCCTATCCGGACGGCCTCGCGGTCGCCTATTTCGGCATGGGCTGCTTCTGGGGCGCCGAACGGCTGTTCTGGCAGACCCCGGGCGTCTGGGTCACCGCGGTGGGGTACCAGGGCGGCTACACGCCCAACCCGACCTATCCCGAAACCTGCACCGGCATGACCGGCCACGCCGAAGTGGTGAAGGTGGTCTACGATCCCGGCGAGGTTTCCTTCGCGGACCTGCTGAAGATCTTCTGGGAGAGCCACGATCCGACCCAGGGCATGCGCCAGGGCAACGACGTCGGCACGACCTATCGCTCGACCATCTACACGACCACGCAGGACCAGCTGGACCAGGCGCTCGCCTCGCGCGATGCCTATCAGGCCGAGCTGCGCCATGCCGGGCGCGGCAGAGTGACGACCGAGATCGCCGAGGCGCCGGAATTCTATTTCGCCGAGACCGAGCACCAGCAGTACCTGAGCAAGAATCCGGGCGGCTACTGCAACCTTCGGGGCACCGGCGTGTCCTGCCCGATGCCCGGCGTGGCCGCCGAGTAGGCCGCGTTCGCCGGTCTTCGGCTTTTCCGGAAGGTCAAAAAATCCGCGTGAATTTTGCCATCCGGCGTGCAAGAGTGACGGCGAGCGGGGGTAAAAACCCCTGCCTGGGTTCGCGCGGGGGCGAAAGCTCCACAGTCGAGCCTGCACATAAACCGTTTGGAAAAACCAACAGGGTGTGGATCACAATGAAGCGTCTCGTCCTTGGCCTCCTGGCCGCAACAGTCCTGTCGGTGCCGGCCTTCGCCGCCGACATCGCACCCGCGATCATCTATGATCTGGGCGGCAAGTTCGACAAGTCGTTCAACGAGGCGGCCTACAACGGCGCCGAGCAGTTCAAGGCCGAATCCGGCATCGAATACGTCGAGTTCGAGATTTCCAACGACGCGCAGCGCGAACAGGCCCTGCAGCGCTTCGCCAATGACGGCCGCAACCCGATCGTGATGGCCGGCTTCTCCTGGGCGGCGGCGCTGGAGAAGGTGGCGGCCGAGTATCCGGACACCAACTTCGCCATCATCGACATGGTGGTGGACGCGCCGAACGTCCGTTCGGTCGTCTACAAGGAACACGAGGGCTCCTATCTCGTCGGCGTGATGGCTGCGATGGCTTCGGAGTCCAAGAAGGTCGGCTTCATCGGCGGCATGGACATTCCGCTGATCCGCAAGTTCGGCTGCGGCTATGTCGGCGGCGCCAAGGCGGCCGGCGCGACCGACGTGATCCAGAACATGACCGGCGACACGCCGGCGGCCTGGAACGACCCGACCAAGGGCGGCGAAATCGCCAAGTCGCAGATCAGCCAGGGCGCGGACGTGATCTACGCCGCGGCCGGCGGCACCGGCGTGGGCGTGCTGCAGGCGGCGGCGGATGCGGGCAAGCTCGGCATCGGCGTCGATTCCAACCAGAACGGCCTGCAGCCGGGCAAGGTGCTCACCTCGATGCTGAAGCGCGTCGACGTGGCCGTGTACAACGCCTTCAACGACGCCAAGAACGACCAGTTCACCTATGGCTTCAACGTGCTCGGCCTGGCCGAGGACGGCGTCGGCTACGCGATGGACGACAACAACAAGGATCTGGTGAGCCAGGACATGATCGACGCGGTGGAGAAGGCCAAGGCCGACATCATCGCCGGCACCGTCGAGGTGCACGACTACATGTCGGACAATTCCTGCCCGTACTGATCGAGGGCCTTTCTCGTCGAAACCGCCGGGCCCAGCGCCCGGCGGTTTTGTTTTGGGCCACGTCCGGCCGGCCGTTGTGGGAACCGACACCGAGCCTGTATGCATCGGCGTCCCCGGGGCCGGCTTCGATTCGGCCGCCATGCGTGAGCCGAACCATGACGCCGAATGGAAGCACCCGCCGCATCGCGGCCCTCGTCATGCTCCTCGTGGCCGGCATCCTGGCGGGCGCGCAGCTGGCCAAGATCGCGCCGCTGGTCGACTGGTACCAGCGCGAGGCGGGCTACTCGCTGGTGACGATCGGCTGGCTGACCTCGACCCTCGGCCTCTTCGTCGCGCTGGCGGCGCTGCCGGCCGCCTTCGCCATCGACCGTGTCGGCATGTACGCCTCGTTCGTCGGTTCATCCGCCGCGCTGGCGGTGGGCGGGGTGATGCTCGCCGGCTTCGAAGCCCCGGCCGCCGTGCTGGCGGGCCGCCTCGTCGAAGCGCTCGGCTACCTGGTGATCGTGATCGCCACGCCGGCGCTGCTGGCCGCGCTCGCGCCCGAACGGCTGAAGGCGCCGGCGCTCGCGGTGTGGGGCGGCTTCGTCCCGCTCGGCTATGCCTTCGCGGATTTCTCCGCGGCGGCCCTGCTGCCGGTGGTGGCGCCGCGCACCTATCTCCTGATCGTCGCGTTGTGCTTTGCCGCCAGCGCCGCCGCAGCGGCCGTGCTGGCGCTTCGCCTGGACCCGGTCGACGACGGCGCGCGGGACCGGTCTCCCCTGTCGCTTCGGTCCAACTTCACCCTGCCCGTGGGCGCGGTGGCGGCCGCCTTCGGCGCCTATGTGGTGCTGTCGCTCGGCTTCTTCTCGTTCCTGCCGAGCTTCGCGGGCGACGGCACCGGCGCAATCCTGCTCTCGGCGGGTTTCGTCGCGCTGATGGTGCCCTTCGGCAACGTCCTGGCCGGGGTTCTCGTGGAGGGCCGGGGGCCGCGCTTCATCGCCTGGCTGACGGTGGCGGGCTTCGTCGCGAGCGCGGTCTCGGCCGTGCCGTTCTTTTCGTCGCCCGATCCGGTGATCGCGACCGCGGCCGCCGTGGTCTTCGCCATTTCGGGCGGGGTGGTGGCCTCGGCCCTGTTTGCCTGCATTCCCTCGGTGGTGCCGGTCGGAGGGTCGGTGGCGGTGGGCATCGGGCTCGTCGCCCAGACCGGCGGCATCGGCACCCTGGTCGGGCCGCCGCTCGCGGGCTACATGATTTCCGAATACGACTGGCCGGGCTTCGGCTGGTTCCTGGCCATCGTCTCGCTGGCGGGCATCGTGTGCCTGACGCCGATGCTCGGCGCCCGCACGCCAAGGGCCTGATGCGCGACCGGTGGGCGCCCGCCTACGGAGCGCCGACGGGCCGGGCCATGCCTTCGAACAGGATCGATCCGTCCGCGAAGGACATCCCTGCCGTCACACGGTAGCGCTGTCCTGGCTCGGGATTCGGCAGATCCGGCCCGCGCCACCGCGTCGTCTCGGCGGACTGCAGCGCGCCCAGCGGCACGAAGCCGATCACGTCGTCGTAGATCGTCCAGAGATGAAACCCGGCGCCATCGACCGCGCCTTCGAGCGCCAGGGGCACGAAGCGAAGCGTGTCGTCATTGCCGACCTCGAGAATGCCGCCGAGGCCGCCGCTCTCGTCGGTGAGGGCGACGACCATGGCCGGCGTGGCCGGGCTCGACGATCTGTCGCCCGCGACATAGCTCGCCCCGCAGGCCGCGGCCACGCCGGCAACCAGAAGGGCGCCCTTCCAGCCGGACGCGAGAGGCGAGCGCGCAAACGACGAACGGCCCGTCGCGCGCGCCGACCGGCCGGTCCGGGCGGCGGGCGAGGCGACGGCCTGCATCTGGGGAAGGCTGTTCAGCCCCGCTTCGACGGACCGCCACAACTCCCTGTCGGTGAGGGTGTCGCTGCGCCGGATCCGCTCGGAAAGACGCAGCACGGCCTCGCGGAACTTCGGGTCGAGCTCGAGGTCGCGTTCCGCGCGCTCGCGTTCGGCCGGCTCCATCCGGCCCATGACATAGTCCCCCGCGCGTCCGTAACGTTCGCTGTCGCTGCTCATGGCGTCTGATCCGCAGTCGGTCCTCCCCGGACCGAGGCCATGATAGAGCATCCGGCGCCGCGGCGGAACCGTGAACAGGCGTCCGTCACCACCAGCTACCAGTGCGGCGGCTTCGTCACCGGGACGTCAGAACCCGTCCGTTCCTCGACGGCGAGGAAGCGTTCGGTCAGGAGGTCGAGCTTCTTGCGCATCTTCTCGACGACGACCCACTGCTCGGCGAGCTGGCCGGACAGATCCTCGATGGTGCGCTCCTGTTCGGCGACGATCATTTCGAGCCGGGCGACGCGGTCGTCTTCGTTCATGTCGCGATCCCCTCGAGCGCGACGCGCAACGCCTCGTTCAACGGCATGGGCTTGCGGCTTTCGCGGTCGACATAGACGTGGATGAAGAAGCCTTCCGCCGCCGCCGTTTCATCCGCGTTGCGAAACAGGCCGACCTCGTAGCGCACCGAACTGGACCCGAGCCGGGCGACGCGGATGCCGGCGGTCACGACATCGGGAAACGCCATCTCGGCAAAGTAGCGACACCCCGTCTCGACCACGAGGCCGATCTGGCGGCCACCGTGGAAATCGAGCACGCCGCGTTCGACGAGCCAGCCATTCACCGCCGTGTCGAACAGCGAATAATGGACCACGTTGTTCATGTGGCCGTAGACGTCGTTGTCCATCCAGCGCGTCTGGATGGTGCGGAAGGCGCGATAGCCGGCGCGGGTGCCAGGCGCGGGGCGCGTCATCACCAGGCCGCGCGGTAGATCGCCAGCGCGTCGGATTCGCCCACCGGGCGCGGATTGTTCACCAGCAGGCGCTGCTGCTTCATGGCATCCGCCGCCATCTTGGCCAGATGCTCCTCGCCGATGCCGACGTCGCGCAGGCGCGGCTGCAGCCCGACACGGGCGGAGAGATCGGCCAACGCCTCGATGAAGGCGGCGCAGCGACCCTGGACCCCTTCCTCGCGGGCCAGGCCGGGGAAGGCGTCGGCGGCGATTTCGGCGTAGAGATGCGCGGCGTCCGGCGCGTTGAAGCGCAGCACGTGCGGCAGCACCAGCGCGTTCGACAGGCCGTGCGGAACGTGGAACGTGCCGCCGATCGGATAGGCCAGCGCGTGCACGGCGGCCACGGGCGAATTGGCAAAGGCCTGCCCGGCCAGCATGGAGCCGAGCAGCATGGCGCCGCGCGCGGCGATGTTGCCGCCGTCGCTCACGGCCGTCTCGATGTTGGCGCCGATCAGCTGCAGCGCCTGCTTCGCCAGGCTGCGCGACAGGGGATTGTTGTTGGCGCTCTTCGACGCATAGGCCTCGATGGCATGCACCATGGCGTCGATGCCGGTGGCCGCCGTGATCGCCGGCGGCAGGCCGAGCGTCAGCTCGGCATCGAGCACGGCGACGTCGGGGAGAATGACCGGGGAGGAAACGCCGCGCTTTTCCTCGTCGCCGACCGTGATGATGGAGACCGGCGTCACTTCCGATCCGGTGCCGGCCGTCGTCGGCACCAGCACCAGCGGCAGGCGCGGCCCCCTGGCATTGCCGACGCCCCAGGCGCCGTCGAGATCCTCGCTGGAACCGATCAGCAGCGCAGCCAGCTTGGCCACGTCGAGCGACGAGCCGCCGCCGAAGCCGACCACGCCGGTCACGCCGGCGGACCGTCCCGCGCTGGTGGCCTGCATCAGCGTCGCGAGCGAGGGATCCGCCTCGACCTGATCGAAGATCGTCACGGGGATGCCCGCCGCCTCGAAAGAGGCCAGCGCCGGGTCGCAAAGCCCCAGCCTGCGCAGGCCGGGGTCGGTGACGAACAGGACCGTCTCTCCGAGCCTCCTGCCGGTGAGCTGGCCCAGCCGTCTGGCGGCGCCGTTCTCGAAAACGATCGAGGGGGTGGTGTTGAATGTGAAGGGAGGGAATGCCGGATTTGTCATGGCGCGGAAATTGACAAGCCGCGAGCCTTTTGTCGAGAGTGAAGGATGGGCAATTGGCAACCGTGGTCGCGCGTGTTAGCAACTTTGATCAAACGATAAAAAACGAGGGGACCCGGTTGCATGGCGCCAGCTGCAATCGAACTCAAAGGCATCAACAAGAGTTTCGGCGCGGTTCATGCCAACCGTGACATCGACATCGAGATTCCGAAGGGCACGATCCACGGGATCATCGGCGAGAACGGGGCCGGCAAGTCGACGTTGATGTCGATCCTCTACGGCTTCTACCAGGCCGACAGCGGCGAGATCTTCGTCGACGGCAAGAAGACCGACATCCAGACCCCGAACGATGCCATCGCCGCCGGAATCGGCATGGTGCACCAGCATTTCATGCTGGTCGAGAATTTCACCGTGCTGGAAAACATCATCCTCGGCGCGGAGGGCTCGCAGCTGCTCAATGCCGGCATTTCGCGCGCGCGCTCCGAACTGCACCGGCTGGAGCAGGATTACGGCCTCGAGGTCGATCCGGACGCCGTCGTGGAGGAGCTGGCCGTCGGCCTGCAGCAGCGCGTCGAGATCCTGAAGGCGCTCTACCGGGGCGCCGAGATCCTGATCCTCGACGAGCCGACCGGCGTGCTGACCCCGGCCGAGGCCGATCATCTCTTCCGCATCCTGCGCATGCTGAAGGACGAGGGAAAGACGGTGGTGCTGATCACGCACAAGCTGCGCGAGATCATGGCCGTCACCGACAACGTCTCCGTGATGCGGCAAGGCACGATCGTGGCGACGCGCAAGACCGCCGCGACCACGGTGGAGGAACTGGCGGAGCTGATGGTGGGTCGCCGCGTCCTGCTGCGCGTCGACAAGGGCGAACCGAACCCCGCGGCGGTCAAGCTGTCGGTCCGGAACCTGACGGTGAAGGATTCGCGCGGCGTCACCATGGTCAACGACGTGTCCTTCGACGTGCGGGCGGGCGAGATCGTCGGCGTGGCGGGGGTGGCGGGCAACGGCCAGTCGGAACTGATCGAGACGATCGCCGGCATCCGCAAGGCGGTTTCGGGAACGGTCATGCTCGACGGCAAGCCGATCGACGTGACGGGCGCGGCCGACCCCGGCGAATTGCGCGACCGGGGCCTGGCGCACGTACCCGAGGACCGCCACCATGTCGGCCTCGTGCTGCCCTTCGAGGAGAACGAGAACGCGATGCTCGGCTACCACGACGACCCGAAATTCCTCAACGGACCTTTCCTGAACATCGACGCGATCCGCGCGGACGCGCGCGAGAAGATCCAGAAATACGACATCCGGCCTGCCGACTGCCGCCTGAAGACGGCGAATTTCTCCGGCGGCAACCAGCAGAAGATCGTGCTCGCCCGCGAGATGGAGCATGATCCGGGCGTGCTGATCGTCGGCCAGCCGACGCGCGGCGTCGACGTGGGCGCCATCGAATTCATCCACAAGCAGCTGATCGCCATGCGCGACGGCGGCAAGGCGGTGCTGCTGGTCTCGGTCGAACTCGACGAGGTGCGCTCGCTGTCCGACCGGATCCTGGTGATGTTCGACGGACGCCTGGTCGGCGAGCGCGGTCCCGACGCCACCGAAGGCGAACTCGGCCTGCTTATGGCCGGCGTCGAAGCCCGGGAGGCGGCGGAGTAATGAGCACCCCCTATGCCAAGCTGCCGGCCTGGGCCGACTACGGCCTGATCCCGGTGATCAACCTCTTCGTGGCTTTCGCGGTCGCGGGCCTCGTGGTGCTCCTGGTGGGCGAGAGCCCCGTCCAGGCGGCGACGCTGCTGATCAAGGGCGCCTTCGGCTCGGGCGCCGGCATCGGCTACACGCTGTACTATGCGACGAGCTTCATCTTCACCGGGCTCGCCGTCGCCGTCGCCTTCCATTGCGGCCTGTTCAACATCGGCGGCGAGGGCCAGGCCTATGTCGGCGGGCTCGGCGTCGCCATCGTCTGCCTGTCCTTCGACAGCGTGTTTCCGTGGTGGGTCAACTTTCCGCTGGCCATCCTCGGCAGCGCCGCGATCGGCGCCTTCTGGGCCATGATCCCGGCCATCCTGCAGGCCAAGCGCGGCAGCCACATCGTCATCACGACGATCATGTTCAACTTCATCGCCGCGAGCCTGATGGTCTACCTGCTGGTGGGGCCGCTGAAGCCGGCGAATTCGATGGCGCCGCAGACCCGCACCTTCGCGCAGGACGCCTGGCTGCCCAAGCTCGGCTGGGTGCTCGAACTGTTCGGCGCGTCGATCCGCTCGACACCGCTCAACCTGTCCTTCGTGCTGGCGCTGGTCATGGCGGTGGTGGTGTGGGTGCTGATCTGGCGCACCAAGCTCGGCTACGAGATCCGCACCTACGGGTTCAGCCCCAAGGCGGCGAAATATGCCGGCGTCGGCGAAGCGCGCATCATCGTCGTCACCATGATGCTGTCGGGCGCGCTGGCGGGGATGATGGCGCTGAACCCGGTGATGGGCGACCAGCATCGGCTGCAACTCGATTTCGTCACCGGCGCCGGCTTCGTCGGCATCGCGGTGGCGCTGATGGGCCGCTCGCATCCGGCCGGCATCGTGCCCGCGGCGATCCTGTTCGGCATGCTCTACCAGGGCGGAGCGGAAATCTCCTTCGTCATGCCCAACATCTCGCGCGACATGATCGTCATCATCCAGGGCCTGGTGATCCTGTTCGCGGGCGCGCTGGAGCACATGTTCAGGCCGAGCCTGCAGGCCGCGCTCGCGAGCCTTTCGCCGAAATCGATGGGCATGAACGCGACCAAGCGGGAAGGAGCCTGACATGGATACGCTGGTCCAGCTCCTCGACGCGATGGTGCGCGTTTCCGTGCCGTTGCTGCTCGCCTGCCTCGCCGGCCTCTATTCGGAGCGTTCGGGCGTCTTCGACATCGGGCTGGAGGGCAAGATGCTGGCCGGCGCCTTTGCCGGCGCGGCGGCCGCGGCCGCCTCCGGCTCGGCCTGGATCGGCCTGTCGGCCGCCATCCTGGTGGCGGTGTTCCTGGCGCTGGTGCACGGCTTCGCCTCGATCACCCATCGCGGCAACCAGATCGTCTCGGGCGTCGCGATCAACTTCATCGCGGCGGGCTCGACCATCATTCTCGGCCAGGCCTGGTTCAGGCAGGGCGGGCGGACCCCGTCGCTGGCCGGCGATGCGCGGTTCCAGACGATCGAGCTTCCGGGGGCGGCGGCCGTGCGCGACGTGCCCGTGCTCGGGCCGATCTATTCCGAGATCATCTCTGGCCATTCCATCCTGGTCTATTTCGCCTTCTTCATGGTGCCGTTCACCTGGTGGGCGCTGTTTCGCACCCGCTTCGGCCTGCGGCTGCGCGCGGTGGGCGAAAATCCGGCCGCGGTCGACACCGCCGGCATCTCGGTCACCTGGCTGCGATACCGCGCGGTGATCATCACCGGCATCCTGACCGGCGTCGCGGGCGCCTATCTCTCGGTGGCGCAGAACGCCGGCTTCGTGAAGGACATGACGGCGGGCAAGGGCTTCATCGCGCTCGCGGCGCTGATCTTCGCCAAGTGGAAGCCGGTGCCGGCCATGTTCGCCTGCCTGCTGTTCGGTTTCCTCGAAGCCTCGTCGATCCGCTTCCAGGGCATGGACTGGCCGCTGGTGGGCCGTGTCCCCGTGCAGCTGATCAACGCCCTGCCCTTCGTGCTGACCGTCATCCTGCTCGCCGGCTTCATCGGCCGGGCCGTTCCGCCGAAGGCCGGCGGGGTGGCCTATGTGAAGGAGCGGTGAGGGGGAGTGGGAAGTGGGCAATCGGCAGTCGGCAGTCGGCAGTCGGAAACAAGTGGACCCGTCCGACGTCCCGCCAGAATAGCCGCTGCCGCCTCAAAGGCGCATGAAACAATCTCGACTGCCGACTGCCGACTGCCGACTGCCGATTTTCCCCCGGAGCCCCCATGTCCCACGATCTCTTCGAAGCAGCGCGCAAGGCCATGGCGAGGGCGCATGCGCCCTACTCGAAATTCCCGGTCGGGGCCGCCCTGCGCACCACTGACGGCCGCATCTATGCCGGCGCCAACATGGAGGTGGCGTCCTATCCGGAGGGCTGGTGCGCCGAGACGACAATGCTCGGCCACTATGTGATGGACGGCGGCGGGGAGATCGCGGAAGTGGCGGTCTTGGCCGAGCGCATGGCCCGCATCACGCCTTGCGGCGGCTGCCGGCAGCGACTGGCCGAGTTCGGCCGCGCCGACACGAAGCTGCATTTGTGCGACGAAACCGGTATAGTGGAGACAACGACCCTGGGGGCCATGCTTCCCCTGGGCTTCCAGGGAGACATTCTGAAGTGAAGACCGCGATCGATCATCTCGTCGAGAAGCTGGCCGGGCGAACGGCGGACACGGCCCTCGTGCTCGGCTCCGGCCTGGGCGGCCTCGTCGACGACCTGGAGGATGCGGTGCGCATTCCCTATGGCGATCTGCCCGGTTTTCCCGTCAGCGGCGTCTCGGGCCATGCCGGGCAGATCGTCGCCGGCCGCTTCGGAGGGGCGCCGGTGCTGATGCTGGCCGGCCGCGCGCATTATTACGAGCATGGCAATGCCGCCGCCATGCGCCCGGTGCTGGAGACGCTCGCCGGGATCGGCGTGACCAAGCTCGTCCTCACCAATGCCGCCGGCTCGCTGCGGCCCGAGATGGGCCCGGGCTCGGTGATGCTGATCACCGACCACATCAATTTTTCCGGCTCCAACCCGCTGTTCGGCGAACCGACCGACCGTCGCTTCGTGGGCCTGACGGAAGCCTATGACGCGGGCATCCGCGCGGCGCTGAAGGCCGCCGCCGCCGCGACGGACACGCCGCTGCACGAAGGCGTCTACATGTGGTTTTCCGGCCCGTCCTTCGAGACGCCGGCCGAAATCCGCATGGCCCGCATCGTCGGCGCCGACGCGGTGGGCATGTCGACCGTGCCGGAAGTGATTCTCGCCCGCTTCCTCGGCATGCGGGTCGCGGCCTGTTCGGTGATCACCAACCTGGCGGCCGGCATGACCGGCCAGGAGCTTTCGCATCAGGAGACCAAGGACATGGCGCCGCTGGGCGGCGCGCGCCTGGCCGCGATCCTGCGCAAGGCGATCGGAGAGATTTGATGAACGCCAGAACCGCCGAGCCCGCGTCCGGCATGGCGACCGGGCTGGTGAGGATCGAACAGCCGCAGGCGCGCGTCGAGGGCGTGCCGTTCCAGGCCGACTGGTTCGACGCAGTGGACGTGAACCTGTCGGCGGTCGAGCGCCGGACGGCCACGCTCGGCGCCCGTCGCTCGGTGAAGAAGGAGTGGCAGGCGGCCTGGCTGGTCAAGGCGATCCAGTGCATCGACCTGACGACGCTGGCCGGCGACGACACGCCGGGCCGCGTGCAGCGGCTCTGCGCCAAGGCGCGGCATCCGCTGCGCGACGATCTCGTCGAGGCGCTGGGGCTGACCGGCCGCCGGCTGACGACGGGCGCGGTGTGCGTCTATCCCACGATGGTGCGCACGGCGGTGAAGGCGCTCGAAGGCTCGGGCATCCCGGTCGCCTCGGTGGCGACGGGCTTTCCCGCCGGGCTGACGCCGCTGGAGCAGCGGCTGGCCGAGATCCGCTACGCGGTCGGCGAGGGCGCCGAGGAGATCGACATCGTCATCACCCGGGCGCATGCGCTGACCGGCAACTGGCAGGCGCTCTACGACGAGATCAGCCTGATGCGCGAAGCCTGCGGCAATGCCCACATGAAGGCGATCCTGGCCACGGGCGAACTGAAGACGCTGACCAACGTCTACCGCGCCTCGATGGTGGCGATGATGGCCGGCTCCGATTTCATCAAGACGTCCACCGGCATGGAAGGCGTCAACGCCACGCTGCCGGTCAGCCTCGTCATGGTGCGCGCCATCCGCGACTTCCTGGAGCGGACCGGCCAGCGCGTCGGCTTCAAGCCGGCCGGCGGCATCCGCGCCGCCAAGGACGCGCTCGCCTGGCTGATCCTGATGAAGGAGGAACTGGGCCGCGACTGGCTGGACCCCGACATGTTCCGCTTCGGCGCCAGCGCGCTGCTCTCCGACATCGAGCGCCAGCTCGAGCATTTCGTGACGGGGCGCTATTCGTCGACGGACCGGCACGGGATGGCGTGAGGCACAGCGGATGAACAAGATCGTGACCATCCTCGACAGCATGGACTACGGCCCCTCGCCGGAGGAAGACAGCCATGTCCGCGCCTGGCTGACGCGTCATGGCGGCCGGTTCGGCCAGTTCATCGGCGGGCGGCTGACCAAGCCGGACGGGACGACGTTCGAAGTGCGCAATCCGGCCGATGGCGAATTGCTGGCCGAGGTCGCCGAAGCCGGCGAGGCCGAGGTCGAGGCGGCCGTGAAGGCGGCGACGTCGGCGTTCAAGTCCTGGTCGGCGCTGTCGGGCACCGAACGCGCGCGCCATCTCTACGCCATTGCCCGCCAGGTGCAGAAGCATGCCCGCTTCCTCGCGGTGCTGGAGACGCTCGACAACGGCAAGCCGATCCGCGAGACGCGCGACATCGACGTGCCGCTGGTCGCGCGGCACTTTTACCACCATGCCGGCTGGGCGGAACTGCGCGACGACGAATTCCCCGGCCATGCGCCGGCCGGCGTCTGCGGCCAGATCATCCCGTGGAACTTCCCGCTCTTGATGCTGGCCTGGAAGGTCGCGCCCGCGCTCGCGGCCGGCTGCACGGTGGTGCTGAAATCGGCCGAGCACACGCCGCTGACGGCGCTCGCCTTCGCCGAGCTCTGCGCCGAGGCCGGGCTGCCGGCCGGCGTCTTCAACCTCGTCAATGGCGGCGGCACCACCGGCGCGCTGGTGGCCGGCCATCCCGGCCTCGCCAAGCTCGCTTTCACCGGCTCGACCGAGGTGGGCCGACTGCTGCGCCGCCAGACGGCCGGCTCGGGCAAGAAGCTCTCGCTCGAACTCGGCGGCAAGTCGCCCTTCATCGTGTTCGACAGCGCCGACATCGACGCCGCCGTGGAGGGCGTGGTCGACGCCATCTGGTTCAACCAGGGCGAGGTCTGCTGCGCCGGCTCGCGCGCCCTCGTGCAGGAGGGCATCGCCGACCGGTTCCACGCGAAGCTGCGGGCGCGCATGGAGCGGCTTCGCGTCGGCTCGCCGCTCGACAAGTCGACCGACATCGGCGCCGTCGTCGCGCCGGTGCAGATCGCCTCGATCCGCGCCAAGGTCGAGGCCGGGGTGGCGGAGGGCGCAACGCTGTGGCAGCCGTCCTGGGCGGACGAAGCGTTCGCCAGGGCGACCGAAAAGGGATGCTTCTTCCCGCCGAGCCTGTTCACCGGCGTCTCTCCCGCTTCGGCGCTGGCGCAGGAGGAGATCTTCGGGCCGGTGCTGGTGTCGATGACCTTCCGCACGCCGGGCGAGGCGGTCACGCTCGCCAACAACAGCCGCTACGGCCTTGCCGCCTCGATCTGGTCGCAGAATCTCGACGTCGCCTTCGATGCCGCGCGCAAGGTGAAGGCCGGCGTGGTGTGGATCAATTCCACCAACCTGTTCGATGCCGCCGTCGGCTTCGGCGGCTACAAGGAAAGCGGCTTCGGCCGCGAGGGTGGCCGCGAAGGCATGCTCGAATATCTCGTGCCGGCCTGGGAGAAGAAGGCGCGGCCCGTGCCCGCCGGCAAGGCGCTGCCGGCACCGGTGCCGGTCGATGGCGACGCGGGTCCCGGCTCGGTGTCCGCGTCGCTCGACCGCACGGTGAAGCTCTACATCGGCGGCCGGCAAATGCGGCCCGATTCGGGCTATTCCTATCCGGTGCTCGACCCGAAGGGCCGGCTGATCACCGAGGCCGGCTGGGGCAGCCGCAAGGACATCCGCAACGCGGTGGAGGCCGCGCGCAAGGCCGACGCCTGGTCCGACATGACCGGCCATGCCCGAGCGCAGGTGCTGTGGTTCCTGGCCGAAAACCTCGAACTGCGGGCCGCAGAGTTCGCCGCCCGCATCGACCGCATGACCGGCGTCGGTTCCAAGCAGGCCACGCGCGAGGTGGCGGCCTCGGTGGCGCGCATCGTCCACTACGCCGCCCGCGCCGACAAGCATGACGGCCGCGTGCGCGCGCCGCAGGGCCGAATGCTGGCGCTGGCGCTGCCCGAACCCTTCGAGGTGATCGGCATCTCCTGCCCGGACGAGGCGCCGCTGCTCGGTTTCGTCTCGCTGGTGGCGCCGGCGATCGCCATGGGCAACCGCGTCGTCGTCACGCCCTCGCAGCACCATCCGCTGGCGGCCTGCGACCTCTACCAGGTGCTCGACACGTCGGACGTGCCGGACGGCGTGGTCAACATCGTCACCGGCGACCGCGACCAGCTCGCCGTCGTGATGGCCAGACACGACGACATCGCCGCCTGCTGGTATGCCGGCTCGGCGGACGGCAGCGCCATGGTGGAGCGCGAATCGGCCGGCAATCTCAAGGCCACCTGGGTCAACCACGGCAAGGCGCGCGACTGGCATGATCCGGCGCAGGGACAGGGCGAGGAATTCCTGTTCCGGGCGACGCGGATCAAGTCGATCTGGACGCCGTTCGGGGTGTGAGGGTGGGTGGTCTCGTCATGATGTCTTTGCCCTACGGCGCCCCCCTCTGCCTGCCGGCATCTCCCCCACAAGGGGGGAGATCGGCGGCTTCGGCCTCGACGCTTCTCCTGCGACGTTGGCGATTGGCGAAGACTGCCGAGCGAGCGATCTCCCCCCTTGTGGGGGAGATGGCCGGCAGGCCAGAGGGGGGCGCGAAGAAGCTCGACGCTGCGGTCTGGCGGTCGGGGGCCACCTGATGCTCCCGCAGGAAATCATCCGGAAAAAGCGCGACGGCAAGACGCTGACGTCGGACGAGGTCGCCTTCTTCGTCCGCGGCCTCGCCGACGAGAGCGTCACCGAGGGACAGGTCGCGGCACTGGCCATGGCGGTGTTCTTCAACGGGATGAGCCGCGACGAGGCCGTGGCGCTGACGCTCGCCATGCGCGATTCCGGCGACGTGCTCGCCTGGGATCTGCCCGGCCCGGTGGTCGACAAGCACTCGACCGGCGGCGTCGGCGACAACGTTTCGCTCATGCTGGCGCCGATCGCGGCCGCCTGCGGCGCCTTCGTGCCGATGATTTCCGGCCGGGGGCTCGGCCACACCGGCGGGACGCTGGACAAGATGGATTCTATCCCCGGCTATGTCAGTCAGCCGGCTAACGACCTCTTCCGCCGTACCGTGAAGACCGTCGGCTGCGCCATCATCGGCCAGACCGGGGACCTGGCGCCGGCCGACAAGCGCTTCTATGCCATCCGCGACGTGACGGCGACGGTGGAGTCGATCCCGCTGATCACCGCCTCGATCCTGTCGAAGAAGCTCGCAGCCGGGCTTCAGGCGCTGGTGCTCGACGTGAAGGCCGGCAATGGCGCCTTCATGGCGAAGAGCCGCGACGCGGCCGGGCTGGCGAAGAGCCTGGTCGAGGTCGCCAACGGCGCGGGACTGGCGACCACCGCGCTGATCACCGACATGAGCGAACCGCTGGCCTCGGCGGCCGGAAACGCGCTCGAGGTGGTCAACGCTGTCGACTTCCTGACCGGGCGGATGCGCGATCCGCGGCTCGCAGAGGTGACGCTGGCGCTCGCCGCCGAAATGCTCGTCGCCGCCCGGCTATCCGCTTCCCCGGTCGAGGGCGAGGCGATGGCGCGCCGCGCGCTGGAGAGCGGACAGGCCGCCGAGACCTTCGACCGCATGGTCGCCGCACTGGGCGGGCCGACAGACTTCGTCGCGAACTGCCGTCGGCACCTGCCCGAGGCGCCGGTGATCCGCGCCGTGCCGGCGCCGGCGACCGGCCATGTGATCGGCGTGGACACCCGCGCCATCGGCGTGGCGGTGGTGGCGCTGG